>NZ_JBHVMS010000008.1:444947-545323 GCF_042796855.1 Streptomyces sp. NPDC057877 | reverse complement strand
AGTTCTCAAGGAACGGCCGCTTCCTTTGTACTCACCCTCTCGGGCTTTCCTCCGGGCGCTTCCCTTCGGTCTTGCGTTTCCGACTCTATCAGATCTTTTTCTCGGTCTGATTTCCTCGGTGCTTTCCAGGTTCCCGCTTTCGCGTTTCCCTTTCCGGCGGCTCCGACTTTATCAGAAGTTCTGAGCCGGTCAGACCGGCCATTCGTTTCCGATTCATCGGGAGGGGGCTTCCTTGGAATCCATGTTCTGGGAAGCCGATAGATTGTGCACGGTCGCCGGACGGGTCTCCGCCCATCTCCAGGCAACTGTTCGAATCTACCTCCCCGCAGGGGCCGTGTCAACAGCTCCCTTTGGGGCGAAGAGGAGATTAGCAGGTCAGTGGCGCCCGACGCACATCAAGCCGCCGTGGGCACGGTGCTGCTGCGTTCGGCTGCCTCGACGTCGCCGGTTTCGCCGGTCCGGGCGGCACGGGCGCCGAGGACGAAGACGTAGGCCAGGAAGGCCAGCTCGGCGACGACGCCGATGGTGATGCGGGCCCAGGTGGGCAGGCCGGAGGGCGTGACGAAGCCTTCGATCGCGCCGGAGATGAACAGGACCAGGGCCAGGCCTATCGCCATGCCGACGGCGGCTCGGCCCTCCTCGGCCAGGGCTGTGCGGCGGGTGCGCGGGCCCGGGTCGATGACGGTCCAGCCGAGGCGTAGGCCCGTTCCCGCGGCCACGAAGACGGCGGTCAGTTCCAGGAGGCCGTGTGGGAGGACCAGGCCGAGGAAGGTGTCCAGACGTCCGGCGGACGACATCAGGCCGAACCCGACGCCGAGGTTGAGCATGTTCTGGAAGAGGATCCAGAGGACGGGGAGACCGAGGAAGATCCCCAGGACCAGGCAGAGGGCGGCGGCCTGGGCGTTGTTCGTCCAGACCTGGGCGGCGAAGGAAGCGGCCGGGTTGCTGGAGTAGTACGTCTCGTACTGGCCGCCGGGGCGGGTCAGCTCGCGTAGCTCGCTGGGGGCCGCGATGGAGGACTGGACCTCGGGGCTCGTACCGATCCACCAGCCGAGCAGTGCCGCGACGAGCGTGGACAGCAGTGCCGTGGGAACCCACCAGTGACGGGAGCGGTAGACCGCGGCGGGGAAGCCATGGGTGAGGAAACGCGTGACATCGCGCCAGGAGGCGCGGCGGGTGCCGGTGACGGCACTGCGCGCGCGTGCCACCAGTTGGCTGAGCCTGCCGGTCAGTTGGGGGTCGGGGGCGCTCGACTGGATGAGCGAGAGGTGGGTGGCGGTGCGCTGGTAGAGCGCGACGAGTTCGTCGATCTCCGGGCCGTTCAGGCGGCGCTGGCGCCGGAGCAGGGCATCGAGGCGGTCCCACTCCGCCCGGTGGGCGGAGACGAAGACGTCGAGGTCCATCGGTGTGCCTGCTCCTCGGGTGTGCGGCTGCCGGTTCGGCCCGGTCGTCGGAGGCCTGTCGTGAACGTCAGCTTGTCGTACTGCGGCGCGGTACGCCCTCAGCTTGGCAGACTGGCCGTTCTCAGGGCGGGCCAGGGGAAGGACAGCGGGCGTGAACGAGCTGGTGACGGGTGAGGCGGTGGCGCTGGAACTGCGCCCGGCGAGGCTGCCCAGCAGGGCGCTGGCCGTGCTGCTGGATCTCGTCGTGGCCATGGCCGCGTACATCGGTGTGACGGTGGTGCTGGTGATGACCACCGCCTCGTTGGACGAGGCGGCGCAGTTCGCGCTGTCCATCGCGACGTTTCTGCTGGTGCTGGTGGGGGCGCCGATCGCGGTGGAGACGCTCAGTCATGGGCGGTCGCTGGGGAAGATGGCGTGCGGGCTGCGGGTGGTGCGGGACGACGGGGGGCCGATCCGGTTCCGGCATGCGCTGGTGCGCGGGGCGATAGGCGTGATCGAGATCTTGATGACCTTCGGGGTCATCGCGTGTATCGCCTCGCTGGTGTCGGCGCGGGGGCGGCGGCTCGGGGATGTCTTCGCGGGCACTCTCGTCGTACGGGAGCGGGTGCCTGAGACGCGGAGTGGTTTTGTGCCTCCGCCGCCGCCCTGGCTGGCCGGGCAGTTCTCGGGGGTCGATCTGTCGGCGGTGCCGGACGGGCTGTGGCTGGCCGTGCGCCAGTACCTGACGCGGATGCCGGAGTTGGATCCGCAGGTCGGCTGGGCCATGGCGGAGCGGCTGGCGGGGGATCTCGCGGCTCGGACGGGGGCTCCGGTGCCGCCGGGCGTGCCGCCTGCGGCTTATCTGGCGGCGGTGGTGCAGGAGCGGCAGGTCCGGGAGGTTCAGCGGGTTCAGCGGGGCTATGCGGCGGAGCAGGGGGGCGCGGCGCCGGGGGCGTGGTCGGCCGTGCCCGCCTCCTCCGCACCGGCCTCCGGCGTGCCTCCCATATCTCCGCCGTCCGTGCCCGTGCCGCCTGCTGCCGCGCCCTTTGCGCCGCAGCGGGAGGGGCAGTCGGGTGATCGGCGCGGGACCGGGTTCGCCCCGCCCGCCTGAGGTGGTTGAGGCGGTCCGCCGCCTCAGGGGGTGTCGGGGAACACGGACGGGGGTGTCTCCAAGTCCTCCAGCTCGATGCCGGGGGCCGCGAGTACCACGTCGCCGGCGATGTGCACCGTGTGCTGTTCGCCCGTGTCCAGGGCCGTGACCTGGTATTCGTCCACCGTCAGGGGGCCGTTGTCAGTGGCGTGTGCTTCTCTTTTCAGCAGGGCCCAGGACTGATCGACGGTGCGGGGGGCGAGGACCGGATCCGTGAAGGCGACCAGGCGGACTCGGGTCGCCGTTGCGGAGGGGGTGAGGCGTAGGAGACGGGTGGTGGCGACGAGGAAGGCGGGGGATGTGCCGGTGAAGGCGTGGGCGGGGACGTTGCCTTCCGTGGCGTGAGTGCCGGTCGGGTCGGTGCGGACCCAGGTCACGCCGTCCAGGGCGGCGCCGCGTACCTGCCAGCTCGCGGCGTGGAGTTCCAGGCGGATGGGGCGGCCGAGTTCGTCGAGGGTGAGGTCGACGGAGCCGTGGTGGTCGCCCGAGGGGGTGGTCAGCTGGGAGACGTAGCGCCAGCCGGAGGGGCCGGGGGCGCATTGGAAGTGTTCTTCCGCGAGGGGGGTGTGATCGTGCGGATCGTGGAGCGAATAGCGGCCGCGGGGCATGGGGGTCCTGGCTTCTGAGCTGGTGACGTGCTGGCCCAGCTGCTGGTGTGCTGGCCCGGTGCTGGTCCAAGGGGCAGGCCCCCGGCACGCGGGGTGCGGGGGGCCTGCCTGGGTGGGACTGGGCGGCTGTGCGCTCAGTAGCGGTAGTGGTCCGACTTGTAGGGGCCCTCGACCTTCACGCCGATGTACTCGGCCTGCTCCGGGCGGAGCGTGGTCAGCTTGACGCCGAGTGCGTCGAGGTGGAGACGGGCGACCTTCTCGTCGAGGTGCTTGGGCAGGGTGTAGACGCCGGTGGGGTAGGCGTCGGGCTTGGTGAACAGTTCGATCTGGGCCAGGGTCTGGTCCGCGAAGGAGTTGGACATCACGAACGACGGGTGGCCGGTGGCGTTGCCCAGGTTGAGCAGGCGGCCCTCGGAGAGCACGATGAGGACCTTGCCGTCGGGGTAGGTCCAGGTGTGGACCTGCGGCTTGACCTCGTCCTTGACGATGCCGGGGACCTTGGCCAGGCCCGCCATGTCGATCTCGTTGTCGAAGTGGCCGATGTTGCCGACGATCGCCTGGTGCTTCATCTTGGCCATGTCGCTGGCCATGATGATGTCCTTGTTGCCGGTCGTGGTGATGAAGATGTCGGCCGTCTCGACGACCTCGTCCAGGGTGGTGACCTGGTAGCCGTCCATCGCCGCCTGGAGGGCGCAGATCGGGTCGATCTCGGTGATGATCACTCGGGCGCCCTGGCCGCGCAGGGACTCCGCGCAGCCCTTGCCGACGTCGCCGTAGCCGCAGACGACGGCGGTCTTGCCGCCGATCAGGGTGTCGGTGGCGCGGTTGATGCCGTCGATCAGGGAGTGGCGGCAGCCGTACTTGTTGTCGAACTTCGACTTGGTGACGGCGTCGTTCACGTTGATCGCCGGGAACAGCAGGATGCCGTCGCGCTGCATCTCGTACAGGCGGTGGACGCCGGTCGTGGTCTCCTCGGTCACGCCGCGGATCTCCGAGGACAGCTGGGTCCACTTCTGCGGGTTCTCGCCGAGGGTGCGGTGGAGCAGCTGGAGGATGACGCGGTGCTCGTCGGACTCGGCGGTGTCCAGGGCGGGGACCTGGCCGTCCTTCTCGTACTCCACGCCCTTGTGGACGAGGAGGGTGGCGTCACCGCCGTCGTCGAGGATCATGTTCGGGCCGCCGGTGGCGGCGTCCGGCCAGGTCAGGGCCTGCTCGGTGCACCACCAGTACTCCTCCAGGGTCTCGCCCTTCCAGGCGAAGACCGGGATGCCCTGGGGGTTGTCCGGGGTGCCGTTCGGGCCGACGGCGATCGCGGCGGCGGCGTGGTCCTGGGTGGAGAAGATGTTGCAGGAGGCCCAGCGGACCTGGGCGCCCAGGGCGACGAGGGTCTCGATCAGCACGGCGGTCTGCACGGTCATGTGCAGGGAGCCGGTGACGCGGGCACCCGCCAGCGGCTGCGCCTCGGCGTACTCCTTGCGGATCGCCATCAGACCGGGCATCTCGTGCTCGGCGAGGGTGATCTCCTTGCGGCCGAAAGCGGCCAGGGAAAGGTCGGCGACCTTGAAGTCCTGTCGGTTCTCGACAGTCGTCATGACGAGCTGCTCCTCGGGTTCGGGGCGAGGTGGGTACGGCCGGTCTGCGCGGCGGCGGACACAGGGTGCCCGAAGAGGACACAGGCATGCCCGCGTACGCGCAGCACAGTCCGTCGGAGGCCCTCTCTCCCTCGGTCGGTCCGCTGTGGGACCGCCCGACCGCCATCAGCAGCGACGTCTGGCTCTGCTCCAAGCTACACCGGTCGGCCCAGCGGTCCCCAGTCCCCGTCCGATCGGATCGAGCCGTTCACGAGGGCATCGATAGCCTCTCCAGCCGCGGAAATGCCGTGTCAGCTGGGGGAACCAGGGCGGCCGACGCGGTCCAGGGCCAGGTGACGCAGTTGTGGCCACCGAGTTGGTGAGGCGCGTACACGACCGGGGCCCGTGGCACGCGCGTGGCGTGGCACGGGCCCCGGTGGTGGTGTCAGTGGCCGGTGGGGTGCGGGGCGGGGCCGCCGGGGCTGGCCTCGCGGTCGGGGCCCTTGGCGGCCTCGGCCTCGCTGTAGATGTCCGGTTCGAGGTAGATCACCCGGGCGATCGGGACGGCCTCGCGGATGCGGGACTCGGCGGCGTCGATGGCGGCGGCGATCTCGGTGGCGGTGTCGTCGTGCCGGACGGCGACCTTGGCGGCGACCAGCAGTTCGTCGGGGCCGAGGTGGAGCGTGCGCATGTGGATGATGCGGGTGACGGTGTCGCCGTCGACCATGGCGGCCTCGATCTTGCGGACCTCTTCCACGCCCGCGGCCTCGCCCAGCAGCAGGGACTTGGTCTCGATGGCGAGGATGACCGCGATGAGGATGAGCAGGACGCCGATGCAGAGGGTGCCGATGCCGTCCCAGACGCCGTCGCCGGTGGCGAGGGCGAGGCTGACGCCGACCAGCGCGAGGATCAGGCCGACGAGCGCGCCGAGGTCCTCGAGGAGGACGACCGGCAGTTCGGGCGCCTTGGCGTGGCGGACGAATTCCTTCCAGGACTTCTTGCCGCGGAGCTGGTTGGACTCCTTGATGGCGGTGCGGAAGGAGAACGTCTCGGCGATGATCGCGAAGACGAGGACGCCGACCGGCCAGTACCAGTGGTCGATCTCGTGCGGGTGCTTGATCTTCTCGTAGCCCTCGTAGAGCGCGAACATGCCGCCGACGGAGAACAGGATGATCGAGACGAGGAAGGCGTAGATGTAGCGCTCGCGGCCGTAGCCGAAGGGGTGTTGCGGGGTCGCCTCGCGCTGGGCCTTCTTGCCGCCGACGAGCAGCAGGCCCTGGTTGCCGGAGTCGGCGAGGGAGTGCACCGACTCGGCGAGCATCGAGGACGAGCCACTGAACAGGAACGCCACGAACTTCGCTACTGCGATCGCGAGGTTGGCGGCGAGTGCCGCCACGATCGCCTTGGTACCGCCTGACGCGCTCATGTGTGCGTGCTGTCCCTTCGTACGTACGCCGTCCGGGGCCGTCGCCCGGTGATCGGGCCGCCTTGTCGGTGGGCCATTGTTGCAGTCCCGTCAGGCGACGGCGTGCCAAGTCCGTCCGGCTGGGTCGTCAGGCGATGACGGTGGCCCGGAAGAGGGTGCCGGAGCCGGACACTTCGGCGGTCTCGCCCGCGGGGACGAAGACCGAGTGACCGGGGGTCAGTTCATGTCCGCCCGCCTGTACGGAGCCCGCCGTGCAGAGCAGGATCTGCGGGGTCGGGCGGGTCAGGTCGTGGGTGGCGCCGCCGGGCGGGAGGACGTACCGGGAGAGCCGGAACTCGTCGATGGGGGTCTCGTAGACCTCCTCGCCGTCGGGGGACGCCTCGGGGCGCAGCACGCCGGGGTCGGTCGGCTCGAAGCGGACGACGCGCAGGAGTTCGGGTACGTCGACGTGCTTGGGGGTGAGGCCGCAGCGCAGGACGTTGTCGGAGTTGGCCATGATCTCGACGCCGAGGCCGCTCAGGTAGGCGTGCGGGATGCCCGCGCCGAGGTAGAGGGCCTCGCCGGGCTGCAGGTGGACGTGGTTGAGCAGCATCGCGGCGATGACGCCGGGGTCGCCCGGGTAGTGGTGGGCGAGGTCGGCGTAGGGGGCGTAGGTGCCGCCGAGGCGGGTGCAGGCGGTGGTGGCCTCGGTGACGGTGCGGGCCATCTCCGCGCGGTCCGCGCTGAGTACGGCGGTCAGGACCTCGCGCAGGGCCGCGTCCTCGGGGTGGGCGTGCAGCAGGTCGACGTACGGCTTGAGGGAGTCGACGCCGAGGCCGTCGAGGAGGTCGGCGGCCTGGACCGGGTCACGGAAGCCGCACAGGCCGTCGAACTCGGTGAGGGCGCAGATCAGTTCGGGCTTGTGGTTGGCGTCCTTGTAGTTGCGGTGCGGGGCGTCCAGGGGGATGCCGCGGCGCTCCTCGTCGTCGTATCCCTGCTTGGCCTGGGTGAGGTCGGGGTGGACCTGGAGGGAGAGCGGGGCGCCCGCGGCGAGGATCTTGAGGAGGAAGGGCAGCCGGGGGCCGAACTTCTCCACCGCCGCCGTGCCGAGTTCCCGGTCGGGGGCGGTCGCGATCACGTCGGCGAGGGTGCCGCGTGCGGTGCGGGAGGGGGCGCCGGGGTGGGCTCCCATCCACATCTCCGCCTGCGGTTCGCCGGTCGGTTCGGCGCCGAGGAGGGCCGGGATCGCGGTGGGGGAACCCCAGGCGTAGGGGCGGATGGTGTTGTCGAGGAGGTCCATCGGTTCTTTCTGCCGGTTCGTGGTGCGTGCGACGCGGGGTGGTGCCGCGTGCGGGGTCGGAGGGCTTGGCGCTTCCCTGGGCCCTGGGTCAGATCAGGCCCTTGAGGCGAGCGCCAGGTAAACGGCGGCGAAATCCGTGATGGCGATCAGTTCGGCGAGGGTCTCCAGCTCGGCGCCGGGTTCCGGTTCGAGTTCGCTGATCGGCGTGTCGTGGCTGAGGGCCAGGTCACGGGCGGAGGGGGCGGCGGTGAGGCCGCCGATCGGGCGGTCACGGAGCAGCACCACGCGCGCGTGGAGGGCGGGTGTCTCCTCCACGCGGTCGCGGAAGAAGTCGTCGGGGTCGGCGCTGGCGGCGAGCGGACCGGCGAGGAGGGGGGTGTGCGCGGCGAGTGCCTCGGGGAGTTCGGCGACGATCGCGGGGGTGCCGGACAGTTCGGCGAGGGCGGCGGCGAAGCGGCGGCCCGCCGGGCCCGCGGAGATGCCCTCCGTCCAGATCACCGGGAGCGCGTCGGCGAGTTCGGCGGCGAGGGTCTTGGCCGGGTTGCTGTACGTCGCGATGGCGGGGCCGCAGCGTTCGGCGACCTGGTCGAGGCGGTCGGCGACCTTCTCCAGGGCGTCGGTCGGGGCGGCGAGCAGGCCGATGCGGTCCAGCAGGGCGAGCAGGGGGGTGAGCAGCGCCCAGAGGACTCCGGGGGCGGAGGCGGCGAGGGGTTCCTCCTGCTCGTCGTACGGGGCCGTGGCCAGGGGTACGAACATGCCGTGGGCGCCTGCTACGGCCTCGCTGAGCGGGGTGCCTGTGGGGGCTACGGCGACGACGGCGCAGCCGCGGCGGTAGGCCTGGTCGGCGAGGAGGCTGAGGCCGGGTTCGGTGCCGTCGGGGGTGGCGATCAGGAGGAGGTCGACGGAGCCGGTCCAGCCGGGGAGTTCCCAGCGCAGGGCGCCCGCGGCCGGGGCCACGCCGGTGGGGGGCAGGCGGATGACCGGGCTGCCCGCGCCCGCGAGGGTGCCGAGGAGGTCGGCGGCGTGGGTGGCGGCGGCGCCGGGGCCCGCGATGAGGATGGCGCGGGGGCGGCCGTCGGGTTTGAGGTCGGCGATGCCTGCCTCGGCGGCGTACCGGGCGGCGGTGCGGACGCGGGCGCCTGCCTCGGCGGCGCCGCGGAGCAGGGCGCGGTCGTCGGCGTCCGCGAGTGCCTCGGGGGTGTCGAGCAGTGCCTCGTCGAGCATGGGCGGCAGCCTCCGGTCGCCGGGGGTGGGTCTGCGGGTGCGCGTCAGGCGGGGCGGCGGGCCTCGTCGATGAGGAGGACGGGGATGCCGTCGCGGACGGGGTAGGCCAGGCCGCAGTCCTGGCCGGTGCAGATCAGCTCGGTGTCCTGCTCCTTGAGGGGGGCGTGGCAGGCCGGGCAGGCGAGGATCTCCAGGAGGCCGGTTTCCAGCGGCATGGGGGGTCCTTTCGGGCGGGGTGGGGTGCTGCGCGGGGCTTTGTGGATGTGCCTGGTCAGGTTACCGCTGGTGGGTGGGGGGTGGGGGTGTTGTGCGTGGGTGGGCGGATGGGCGTGGGTGGTTGGGGTGGGGCTTGCGGCCCGGCGCTGACCGGGTGCGCGGCGTGGGTGCGGGCGCGGGGGTAGGTCGCGCGGTCCGGCGCTGGCGGGGTGCGGGCCGGGGGCGCGGGCGCGGGGTAGGGCTTGCGGCCCGGCGCTAACCGGGTGCGCGGCGCGGGGGTAGGTGCCGGGGTAGGTGCGGGGGCAGGCACGGGGGTAGGTCGCGCGGCCCGGCGCTAACGGGATGCCGCTGCGCCCGCCCTGCCGCCCCGGCGGCACGATTGCCCGCGGCTCTGCGGGAGGGGGTGTCCGTCCGGGGCTGCCGACGGACACCCCCGCCCGTCGTCCGGTCAGCCCCGGATGATGGTCAGGGCCTCGTCGCGGATCTTGGTCATCGTGGGTTCGTCGCGGGCCTCCGCGTTGAGGCGGAGGAGCGGTTCCGTGTTGGAGGGACGGACGTTGAACCACCAGTCGGCGGCGGTGACGGTGAGGCCGTCGAGTTCGTCGAGGGTGATGCCGTCGCGGCCCTCGTAGGCGGCCTTGATGGCGGCGAGGCGGGCCGTCTGGTCGTCGACGGTGGAGTTGATCTCGCCGGATCCGACATAGCGGTCGTACGCGGAGACCAGGCCCGACAGGGGGCCGTCCTGGCCGCCGAGGGCGGCGAGGACGTGGAGGGCGGCCAGCATGCCGGTGTCGGCGTTCCAGAAGTCGCGGAAGTAGTAGTGCGCGGAGTGCTCGCCGCCGAAGATGGCGCCGCTGCGGGCCATCTCGGCCTTGATGAAGGAGTGGCCGACGCGGGTGCGGACGGGTGTGCCGCCGTTCTCCTTGACGACCTCCGGGACGGACCAGGAGGTGATCAGGTTGTGGATGACGGTGCCCTTGCCGCCGTGCTTGGCGAGTTCGCGGGCGGCGACCAGGGCGGTGATCGCGGACGGCGAGACCGGGTCGCCGTTCTCGTCGACGACGAAGCAGCGGTCGGCGTCGCCGTCGAAGGCGATGCCGAGGTCGGCGCCCTCCGCGCGGACGCGCTGCTGGAGGTCGACGATGTTGGCGGGGTCGAGGGGGTTGGCCTCGTGGTTGGGGAAGGTGCCGTCCAGCTCGAAGTACATCGGCACGAGGGTCAGGGGCAGGCCCGCGAAGACCGTCGGGACGGTGTGGCCGCCCATGCCGTTGCCCGCGTCGACGACGACCTTCAGGGGGCGGATGGAGGTCAGGTCGACGAGGGAGCGCAGGTGGGCCGCGTAGTCGTGCAACGTGTCGCGCTGCGTGATCGTGCCCGTCGTGGCCGCCGGGGCCGGGGCGCCCGTCTCGCTCCACTGCTCGACCAGTTCGCGGATGTCGGCGAGGCCGGTGTCCTGGCCGACGGGGGCGGCGCCGGAGCGGCACATCTTGATGCCGTTGTACTGCGCCGGGTTGTGCGAGGCGGTGAACATGGCGCCCGGCAGGTTCAGCGCGCCCGACGCGTAGTACAGCTGGTCGGTCGAGCAGAGGCCGATCTCGGTGACGTCGACGCCGCGGGCGGCGGCCCCGCGCGCGAAGGCGCGCGCCAGACCGGGGGACGAGGGCCGCATGTCGTGCCCGGTCACGATCGCGCTCGCGCCCGTCACCTGGACGAAGGCGGCACCGAACAGTTCGGCAAGGGTCTCGTCCCACTGGTCGGGCACCACTCCGCGTACGTCGTACGCCTTCACGATCTGTGACAGATCAGCAGCCACGGCCAACCCTCCTGAAAGTCCTATCGGTCACCCAAACCTACCCGCACCCTCTGACACCGGACCGCGCGGACCCCGGCCGTGCCGTCGGGCTCAGGGCAGCATCCATTCCAGCACCGGTGAACTCTGGCCGACCACGATCAGGCACATCACCAGCAGCAGGCCCAGGCTCCACGGCAGCACCTTGCGCAGCAGGTCTCCCTCGCGCCCGGCGAGTCCGACGGCGGCGCAGGCGATGGTGAGGTTCTGCGGGGAGATCATCTTGCCGAGGACGCCGCCCGAACTGTTGGCGGAGGCGAGGAGTTCGGGGGAGAGCCCCGATTCGCGGGCCGCGGTGACCTGGAGGGCGCCGAAGAGGGCGTTGGCGGAGGTGTCCGAGCCGGTGACGGCGACGCCGAACCAGCCGAGGAGGGGTGACAGGAAGGCGAGGCCGGTGCCCGCGGCGGCCACGAAGTGGCCGATGGTGGCGGCCTGTCCGGAGAGGTTCATGACGTAGGCGAGGGCGAGCACGGAGGTCACGGTGAGGATCGCGAACCGCAGTTCGTGGACGGTCGCCGCCCATTCCCTGACCGCCACGCGCGCGTGCACCCCGAGGACGACCGCCGTGCAGACTCCGGCGAGCAGGACGAGGGTGCCGCCGGTGGAGACGATCGGCCAGGTGAAGACGTTGCCGCTGACGGGGTCGCCGTCCGGGTTCACGACGTTCAGGAAGGGCCAGTCGTAGCTCTGGGTGGCCTGTGCCAGCCAGTCCTTCACGGCGGGGATCTGCGCGACGGAGAAGACGGCGACGATCAGCGCGTAGGGGGCGTAGGCCCGTACCACCTCTGTGCGCGGGTCGTCCTCGTCCAGTTCCTCGCTGCGTACGCCGGTCAGTACGGCGGCGCGGACGGGCTCGGCGGCGGGCTTGCGCGCGGACGGTACGGCGACCAGGGCGCCCGCGCCCGCCAAGGCGGCGCCGATGTCGGCGAGTTGTGCGGAGACGTAGTTGGAGGCGGCGAACTGGGCGATGGCGAAGGCGACTCCGCACGCGAGGGCGGGGACCCAGGTCTCGCGCAGGCCGCGCCGCCCGTCGACGAGGCCGACGAGCACCAGGGGCACCACCAGGGCGAGCAGCGGGGTCTGACGGCCCACCACGGAGGCGACGGTGTCCAGTGGCAGGTCGGTGACCTGGGCGAGGGTGACGACGGGGGTGCCCATGGCGCCGAAGGCGACGGGCGCGGTGTTGGCGACGAGGGCGACGACCGCCGCGCGCACCGGTTCGAAGCCGAGGGCGACGAGCATGACCGAGCAGATCGCGACGGGCGCGCCGAACCCGGCGAGCGCCTCCAGCAGGGCGCCGAAGCAGAAGGCGACGACCAGGGCCTGGATGCGCGGGTCGTCGGAGAGGCGGCCGAAGGAGCGGCGCAGGATGTCGAAGTGCCGGGTGCGGACGGTCATCCGGTACACCCACAGGGCGTTGACGACGATCCACAGGATGGGGAAGAGGCCGAAGGCGGCGCCCTGGGCGGCGCTGGAGGCTGTCTGGTCCAGCGGCATGCCGTAGGCGAGCCAGGCGACGGCGACGGCCATGAGGAGGCCGGTGAGGCCCGCCAGGTGGGCCTTCATACGGACGCCGCCGAGGAGTACGAGGACGATCACCAGGGGCAGCGCCGCCACGAGGGCGGAGAGGCCGAGCGAGTCTGCGACGGGTTCCAGTTCCTGGACGTACACGAACGCCTCCCCGGATTCCGCGATGCGGAAAGCGATTTCTCACGGGTGACGGAATGGTCGTGTCCGCGACAACTTCGCGTCAATGGGTGTGCAGCACACAACCGAACAGGAACGAAACCCGAGCCCCGGGGTCAGTTGTCGGGCGAACGCAGAACCCGCAGGTGACCGCGGCGCGCGACCTCCATCGGGTCCGCCGAGCGGCCACCGCCGCCCGCCTGCGCGGCGCGCTCCTGGGGGCGGGCCGCCTCGCGCACCGCGTTGGCGAGGGCTTCCAGGTCGTCCCCACTGGGACGGGCCGGAGCGGAACCGTCGAGCAGCCGGACGACCTCCCAGCCGCGCGGGGCGGTGAGGCGCTCGGAGTGCTCGGCGCACAGGTCGTAGCAGTGGGGTTCGGCGTAGGTGGCGAGCGGGCCGAGGACCGCGGTCGAGTCGGCGTAGACGTACGTCAGCGTCGCGACGGCGGGTCGGCCGCAGGCGGTGCGCGAACAGCGACGTACAGGGCTCACGACGTTGGACGGTACCGCACTCTTGAGCGGGCCGCGACGACTCTCCACCAGGTCACTCCACCGTGTCGTGTTGCGATACGTCCCACACGCTCCTTTCGTCATACCCCACTGACCTGCACGGACATGCACATCCAAGGCACCGGACCCGACCGGGACCGGTCAGCACTCGGCATAAACCGCATCAATAGCCCCGTGATCGACGGTCTGGGAGAGACTCGGAGAGATACGGAATCGAGCCCAACCTTGGCTGGAATGGTCATCCTGCGACATGCCGTCCGGGGCGCCGGTGGGTGGCCGTGACGACATACGCTGCATCAGTGATGGACAACCGAGTACCGCCCCGTGCCGCAGGCCCCGGGCCCCGCCGTCGTGACCGTCACGGCCGGGGCATGCGCGGGCCCATCGCGCCGCCGCAGGTGCCGCTGGCGGCGAGCCGGGCGGAGGCGTTCGCGGATCTGGTGCAGGACTCCGTGGAGCGGCTGGAGCGGCGCTGGCCGCAGCTCGCCGAGATCGACTTCCTGGTGCTCGAGGTGCCCGCGCTGGACGGGGGCGGGCGGGGCTGGAGCGACGACACCGTGCCGCTCGGCGGGACGGTGGCCGCGCGGGAGGGACGGCCCGCGCGGGTGGTGGTCTACCGGCGGCCCGTGGAGATCCGCACCAAAGGGCGGGACGAGCGGGCGGCGCTGGTGCACGAGGTCGTGGTGGAGCAGGTGGCGGAGTTGCTGGGGCTGACGCCGGAGACGGTGGATCCGCGGTACGGGGAGGACTGAGCCGCCGCGGCCCGCATCGGACGCGGCGGCTCGGTCCCCGCTACTTCTGCAGGACCGACAGGTCCTGTTCCGCGTCCGGGACCGAGACCGTGCCCCGGTCGTCCGGGAGGGTCTGGACGGTGAAGGCCGGGAGGCCGTCCTTGGTGGCGGTCAGCGTGCGGGAGGCGTAGACCGCGGCGGTGTCCGGCTCCGGTTCCACGGTGAGGGCGTAGGTGCCCTTCAGGCCCTGCGGGAGCGGGAGTTCCACGTCCTGGGTCGTGCCCGACTTGATCGTGTACGTCTCCGAGGCCGCCTCGCCGCCCTCGGTGCCCGCCGACGCGGTGACCTTGACCTTGGCGGTTCCGTCGGGGGCGGTCAGCGAGAGGGTGGTGCCCTTCCCGGTGTTGCCGACAGCCGTCGCGCGCGTGCCGACGGGGCTCGCGGCCGGGATGAACGCCGTCTCCTGGTCGTCCCCCTTGCCGCGGACGACGCGCACCGCGGCCACCACCGGCACCTCCCCGCTCGTCGGCGTCAGCACCAGGGAACCGGCCTCCCCGCGCGTGACATCGCCCAGGTCGACCGCGGTCGTCATACGGGACTTCACCCGCAGCGTCTCGTTCCCGGCCGGGGTGATCAGTCCGGACGGCGCGGCGAGCCGCACCTTGAGGTCGGCGTCCGTGCCTCCCGGCGTGAACACCACCAGCCGCACCTCGGTTGCGTCCTTCGGGATGCCCGGGATCACCAGGTTCCCCGCGGGTTCCGCCGCCGCGGCCAGCCAGTCGCCGCCGACTTCGTCGTCCAGGGCCTGCACGGCCGCGCCGACCCGGCCGCTGCGCACGTTCACGTGCACGGTGAGGTTGGTCTCCTCGGCCTCGGCGAGCGTGGACAGCAGGATCGGCTCGCTGGAGTGCGGCGGGACGGTGATGCCCTCCCCCAGCGACGACTCCAGCGGTCCTTCCTTGCCGTACAGCTCCAGGTCCACCACGGCGGCGGAGTCGTCCGGGTTCGTCAGGTGCACGTAGTCGGTGCGGCCCTCGGCGGTGCTGGCGCCCGGGAACCAGAACTCGGTGTCCGCCGCCGTGCAGTTGACGCCCGACAGCCCGCGCCCGCTGCCCGCGGCGATCTCCGTGCTCTGCTGCACGGTCCACCCGGGCGCGGACTTCCCCTCGGCCGTCCCGATCAGCGCGGGCGCGTCGCTCCCGGACCGCTCCCCCTCGACCGGCGTCCCCGGCTCCCCGGGTTCCAGCACCGGCTTGCCCTTCTCGTCCTTGTCGCCCTTCTCGCCCTTTTCATCCCCCGCTGGGAGCAGTTCGGCCGTCCCCTTGCCCCCCGCGCCCTCCGTGACCGGCGTGAAGGACGTGTACGTCGTCTCCGCCAGGTCGGAGGTGCTGGGCGCCGGACACACCAGGCTCGTGCGCTCCACGGGCAGCTGTGCGGCTGCCTTCGCGGTGTCCGAGCCGGACGCCTCCGGCGTTGTGAGCGAGGCGAAACCGGTGACGGCGGCCAGGGCGGTCACGCCCGCGATCAGGGACAGGGTGGTGCGGTTCACTGCTGGCTCCCGTCGGGGCGCTCGTCGTACGTGGCGTCGTAGCCCTGCGGGCGCTGGCCGTAGGTCTGGCCGTACGTCTGGTCGTAACCCTGTTCGTACGCCTGGTCGTACGCCTGGTCGTACGAGGCGTCGTACGAGGCGCCGCCCTGGCCCTGACCGCCGTAGGCGTACGGGTCGTACTGGCCGCCGCCCTGGTACCCGTCCGACGGGTACTGCTGCTGGTCATAGCCGCCGTAGCCCTCGGCACCGGCATAAGTCCCCGCGCCCCACTCGCCGTAGGCCTGCTGCTGGGGCACGGTCACCGGGGTCTCCTCCTGCGGAGGGGGCGAGGCCTCCGGGGCCGCACCGGCTTCCGCCTCCGCCTCGGCCTGGGCGCGCAGGCGGCGGGCGCGGCGCCCCTCGCCCGCGACGGCCTGGGCCGGTACGGCGGGCTCCTCGGGCAGGTCGTCGTCGACGTCACGGCGACGGCCGGGCAGGGCGAGCACGACGAGGACGACGGCGAGGGAGCCCTGCGCCCACAGCCAGGCGGTGTGGCCGATCGGGTCGTCGTAGGTGACGTCGAGGCGTCCGCCGGAGGCGGGAAGCTCGAAGCCCTGCGCCCAGCCGTCGACGGTGGTGGGGGTGAGCGGCTGCCCGTCCAGGGTGGCCGTCCAGCCCTCGGAGGCGGTGTCGGCGAGGCGCAGGACGCGCCCGTCGGCGCCCTCCGGGACGTCGGTGTGGATCTCGACGGCTCCCGCGGCGACGGGTGCCGGGTCTCCCGAGTCGCCGACGATCACCGCCCGCGACACCTCCCGGTCCACCCGCCACAGCGCGCTGCCGTTCTGCTCGCTGAGGCGGCTCAGGCCGGGCGTGGCGTCCAGGACGCGGATGACCTCGCGGGGTGCGCCCTTGTGGACGAGGACGTAGCGCACGGCGAAGGCGCCGAGCTGGTCGGCCTGGTCGGCGCCGGAACCGGCGACGAGGTTGGCGACGACCTTGTTCAGCTGGGTGCTCTCACCGTCGGCGGCGGCCAGTTCGGCGTCGCCGAGGCGGGCGCCGGAGCCGCGGACGAGGGTGTAGCCGACGTGGGCGGCGGAGTCGCTGTCCAGGACGAGGGTGCGGGCCTGGTCGCGGGTGTTGCTCTCCTCCGCGACGAACGCGGGGACCTGCACGGGGTCGCGGCGCTCCAGCGGACCGTCCGCGCCGCGGATCATCCAGCCCGCGGCGACCAGCAGCGGGCCCGCGGCGGCGGCGAAGGCGATCAGGGCGGCGACCGGCTGGCGCCAGCCGAAGCTCTGCTCGGCCACGCGCGCGCGTGCCCCGTCGGCGCCGAGCAGGGCGGCGGCGAGCAGGCCGATGCCGTAGACGAGGGTGGCGGGGCCGGACCAGGCGGAGGCGTTGGACAGGACCGCGAAGACGAGTCCGACGAGGGCGACCGCCCAGGCCGTCCAGATGCCCGACTGGCGCTCCGAGCGCAGCAGGGCGGCCAGCGCGGCGAGCACGACGCCGATGAGCATCAGCCCGTCGACGGTGCCGGGGCCGCCGGGGCTGGCGCCGAGCAGGTCGAGGGCGGTGGCGGACGACTCGCCGTATTCCAGCCCGGCCTCCTGGAAGAAGCCGAACGGCAGCAGCGTCAGCGACCAGGGGGCGAGGACCAGCAGGGGCGTGCCGAGCTGGGCCAGGAAGCGCAGGCCGTAGGCGGGGATGTCGGTGCGGCGGACGGCGAGCAGGCCGACGCCGAGGAGCAGGGCGATGGGCCAGACGATCGGCGTGAAGGCGGTGGTGATCGTCAGCAGCAGGGCGTACGCCCAGGTGGCCCGCCAGCTGCCGCGCGCCCCGGAGGGGGCCGCCAGGCCGCTGGCCGCGATCCCCGCGCGGGCGATCAGCGGGAGCAGGACGGCCAGGACGGCGGTGCCGAGGCGTCCGCCCGCGAGGGCGCCGGTGGCGGCGGGCAGGAAGGCGTAGACGACCGCCCCCCAGGCGCGCAGCAGCCGGGACTCGACGAGCGGGCGGGAGGCGAAGTACGCGGCGAGTCCGGCCAGCGGCACCGAGCAGACGAGCAGGACGGTGACGGCGAGTCCGGTGGAGCCCAGCAGCACCGAGGCGAGCATCGCGACGACCGCCAGGTACGGCGGCGCGTCGGCGGTGCCGCCGGTGCCGATGGGGTGCCAGGCGTCGAGGTAGCGCGACCACAGGTCGGCGGAGTCGGCCGGGGCGGGCAGCAGGGCGCCGCCGGTGAGGGCGCCGCCGCCGAGGAGCTGGCGGCAGGCGGCGAGCGAGACGAGCAGCAGCACCAGGAAGAGCACGGGCCCCGGCTTGCGGGCGATGCGCTTGAGGCGGGCGAACTGTTCGATCTCCAGGAAGTCGGCGTCGTCGCCGCCGGGTCCGGACTCCACCGCGCCGCCGTGCCGTCCGGCGCCCGCGGCGGTCTCGGGGTCGGAGCGGCCGACGAGGCTGCTCGCGGCCTGTTCGGCGGTGACGCGCACGGTCGCGCCGGGCGGCGGGAACAGCGGGCGCAGTTCGCCCTTGTCGGCGACGGGGCGGCCCCGGTGGCGCCGTCCGGCGATGATCCGCTCCGGCCGCAGGAGGACGCCCAGCAGGCCGCGGATCTCGTCGACGGCCTGTCCGGGAACCTTGCCGACCAGGTAGGCGAGGGTCCGCAGGAGGGTGCCGAGGACGAGGCGCAGCAGCACCCAGGGCAGGGCGGCCGTGCGGGTGTTCACGAGGAGGGTGTAGACGGCGCCCGCCTTGTCGACCTTGTGCGGGGAGGCGCTGGTGCGGCCCGCGCAGTCGACGGTGCGGCGCTCGCGCGAGGCCGCTTCGGCGTGTCGTACGACCGCCTCGGGGGCGACGAGGACGCGGTGGCCCGCCGCGTGGGCGCGCCAGCACAGGTCGACGTCGTCGCGCATCAGGGGCAGTCGGCGGTCGAAGCCGCCGAGCTGTTCGAAGACGTCGCGGCGGACGAGCATGCCCGCGGTGGAGACGGACAGCACGGGCCGGACGTGGTCGTGCTGTCCCTGGTCCTGTTCGCGGCGGTCGAGGCCGGTCCAGCGGCGGCCGGAGTTGGCGATGGAGACGCCGACCTCGAGGAGCTGGCGGCGGTCGTACCAGCCGCGCAGTTTGGGGCCGATGACGGCGATGTCGTCGCGGCCCAGTTCGAGTTCGTTCTCCACGACGCGCAGCAGCTGGGCCAGGGCGTCGGGTTCGGGGGCGCAGTCGTCGTGCAGGAGCCAGAGCCACTGCACCGGTTCGCCGTGTGGCAGTTCGGGCAGGTCGTAGGCGTCGTCGCGCCAGGTGCGGGTGACGGGGTCCCAGCCGCTGGGCCGCTTCAGGTACGGCAGGTCGTCCGGGGTGAGGACGGGTGCCGTGCGGTCGGCCTCCTCGACGGCCTGGCCGAAGCCGGTGCGCCGTGCGAGGTGCAGGACGCGGTCGGGGCCGAGGGCGTCGGTGAGCAACTGGGCGGAGTCGTCGGCACTGCCGGTGTCGGCCGCGATGGCGAACTGGACCGGGCGCTCCTGGCCGAGCAGCCCGGTGAGCGCGTCGGGCAGCCAGCGGGCGCCGTCGTGGGAGACCAGCACCGCCGTCACTACGTGACGCGGAAACTCTGGGGTGGCAGCGGTGTCTTGCTGGGCTGCCGTATGGCTGTGCACGGACATCGAGGTACGGGCCCCGGGTTCGGTGGACTGTGGTGGACGCCTGTGCCCCGAGGGGGCAGCGGGTCGTCTCGGACGATCGCCCACACTATCGGCTGGGCATGACGACGGCCCGCCGCCTGTGGATAACCCACCCGCGACGGGCCGTTCACACCGTTTGTACCGTGCCGTCGACCGGCACGGCTGCCTTGATCGTTCTCACCCGTGGTGCCGGGAGGCGGCGGCCCCCCGATGACAGCGGCCTCAGACGGCCGCCTTCTTCAGCCGACGGCGCTCGCGCTCGGACAGACCGCCCCAGATGCCGAAGCGCTCGTCGTTGGCGAGGGCGTACTCGAGGCACTCGGAGCGGACCTCGCAGGCGAGGCAGACCTTCTTGGCCTCGCGGGTCGAGCCGCCCTTCTCGGGGAAGAAGGACTCGGGGTCGGTCTGGGCGCACAGCGCGCGCTCCTGCCAGCCGAGTTCCTCGTCCGCGTCGTCGACCAGCAGTTGCTGCACCAGCTCGGTCATGTGCGCCCCTCGTCTGTCTTTCGCGTCCCCGTGATGTAGCCGTTACCGATTCCGGCTGAACGACACGAGTGAAATTACAAGTGTGCTGCTCCGGGCGAGTCAAGCCGAGATCTGCTATTGGGCCCCTTATTCACTCTGCGGAACCAAGGCCATGCGGAAAGTGTTCAAATCGCCATAAACCCTGACACGCCGACGAGGCCCTACGGACCTCCGGTCCCGCACGGAACCTCTACGGAGAAGGACGCCCAAAGGTTCGATCCCGTTCCGACACGCGCGCCAAAGCGAACCGGATCACATTCGGATCACGGGATCGCAACGAGGCTTGCGCGCCCGGTTGTGCGCCATGTGTCCCGGTGAACGACTGAGCAAACCTTTCACCTGACAGATGAACCGGATGAGGTGAACCATGTCCCACATTTCGGGCGCCGAGTTGACAGTGCGGGTGTGAACCGCTGTCCTTGTGGGCATGCTCGCGAACTTGGCGCCCACCTCGACCCGCTCCGCCGGGTCCCTCGGTGCTGCCCGCGCTCGCTGTAGCTGTTGTCGCTGTTCCAGCTGTTGAGCCCAACGCGCTCCCGCTGACCTCCGTTTCGCCCACGGGCCCACGACGCCACCGGGCGGACTCGCTCCTCCCCTTGCCTCCCTCCCTCTTCCGCCGAGGAACCACGCACTCCATGAACAGCGACAGCGACCTTCAGATCGCAGGCGACATCCTGGAAGTCCCGCACCTGCTCCAGCCCCCGCGCGAGCACCCGGCCACCGTCGCCGAGTTCGCCGGACTGGCCCGCTCCCTCGCCGCCGACCGCTCCCAGTGGGAACACCTGATCCAGTACGACGCCACCACGCGCTGGTACCACCGGCTGCGCACCGGACCGGGCTACGAGGTGTGGCTGCTGTCCTGGGTGCCCGGGCAGGGCAGCGGACGCCACGACCACGGCCCGTCCTCCGGGATACTGACCGTCCTGGACGGCACCCTGACCGAGCACACCCCCCGCGGCGCCCGCACCCTCACGCCCGGCACGCAGCACGTCTTCGCCCCGGGCTACGTCCACGAGGTGCTCAACGACTCCCTCGAACCGGCCGTGAGCCTGCACGTCTACTACCCGGGCCTGACCGAGATGCCGATGCACGAGACCGCCCGCTGCACGACGGCCGCCCCGGTCGCGTAACCACCCGGCGCGTTGTCGTACCCGCCTGCAAGACTGGCTCCCATGCGCATTGTGGTTCTGGCAGGCGGCATCGGCGGTGCCCGTTTCCTGCGCGGTCTGAAGCGGGCCGCGCCGGACGCGGACATCACGGTCATCGGCAACACCGGGGACGACATCCACCTCTTCGGGCTGAAGGTCTGCCCGGACCTCGACACGGTGATGTACACGCTCGGCGGCGGCATCAACGAGGAACAGGGCTGGGGACGGTCCGACGAGACCTTCCACCTGAAACAGGAACTCGCGGAGTACGGCGTCGAACCCCAGTGGTTCGGGCTCGGCGACCGGGACTTCGCCACGCACATCGTGCGCACCCAGATGCTGGGCGCGGGCTACCCGCTGAGCGCGGTCACCGAGGCGCTGTGCGACCGCTGGAAGCCGGGTGTGCGGCTGGTCCCGATGTCCGACGACCGTGTGGAGACGCATGTCGCGGTCGAGCTGGACGGTGAGCGCCGGGCGATCCACTTCCAGGAGTACTGGGTACGGCTGCGCGCGTCCGTGCCCGCCCACGCGGTGGTCCCCGTGGGCGCCGAGCAGGCCAAGCCCGCGCCCGGTGTCCTGGAGGCGCTCGCCGAGGCGGACGTCATCCTCTTCCCGCCGTCCAACCCGGTGGTGTCCGTCGGCACCATCCTGGCCGTGCCCGGCATCCGGGAGGCGATCGCCGACGCCGGGGTGCCGGTGGTCGGCCTCTCCCCCATCGTCGGCGACGCGCCCGTGCGCGGCATGGCCGACAAGGTGCTCGCCGCGGTCGGCGTGGAGTCCACCGCCGCGGCGGTCGCCGAGCACTACGGCTCGGGTCTGCTCGACGGCTGGCTCGTCGACGCGGTGGACGCGGGCTCCGTCGAGCGCGTCGAGGCGGCCGGGATCCGCTGCCGGGCCGTACCGCTGATGATGACGGACCTGGACGCTGCCACGCGGATGGCGCGGGAGGCCCTGACGCTGGCGGAGGAGGTACGTACGGCATGAGCGCGCCCACGACCGACGGCTACCGCGTGTGGGCGGTGCCCGGACTCCCCGAGGTCCGGCCCGGCGACGACCTGGCCAAGCTGATCGCCGCCGCCGAACCCGACCTGGCCGACGGCGATGTGCTGCTCGTCACCTCGAAGATCGTCTCCAAGGCGGAGGGCCGGATCGTCGAGGCGGACGACCGGGAGGCCGCGATCGACGCCGAGACCGTGCGGGTCGTGGCCCGGCGCGGCCCGCTGCGCATCGTGGAGAACCGCCAGGGCCTGATCATGGCGGCGGCCGGGGTGGACGCCTCCAACACCGCGCCCGGTACGGTCCTGCTCCTCCCCGAGGACCCCGACGCCTCCGCGCGCGCGATCCGCGACGGCCTGCGGGACGCCCTCGGCGTCACCCTCGGCGTCGTCGTCACCGACACCTCCGGGCGGCCCTGGCGCGCGGGGCTCACCGATGTCGCGATCGGCGCCGCGGGCGTACGCGTACTGGACGATCTGCGCGGCGGCACGGACGCGTACGGCAATCCGCTCGCCGCCACCGTCGTCGCCACCGCCGACGAACTCGCCGCGGCGGGCGACCTCGTGAAGGGCAAGACCGCCGGACGGCCCGTCGCCGTGCTGCGGGGGCTGCCGCACGTGGTCGCCGAGGACGACGGGGCGGGCGCCCGGGCGATGGTGCGGGGGGCGCGGGACGACATGTTCCGGCTCGGCACGTCCGAGGCGATACGGCAGGCGGTCACCCAGCGCCGTACGATCCGCGCGTTCACGGACGAACCCGTGGACCCGTCGGCGGTGCGCCGGGCGGTCGCCGCGGCCGTCACGGCACCGGCGCCGCACCACACCACCCCGTGGCGCTTCGTGCTGCTGGAGTCGGCCGAGTCGCGCACCCGGCTGCTGGACGCGATGCGGGAGGCCTGGATCGCGGATCTGCGGCGGGACGGCAAGAGCGAGGAGTCCATCGCCAAGCGGGTCCGGCGCGGTGACGTCCTGCGCGACGCGCCCTACCTCGTCGTCCCGTGCCTCGTCATGGACGGCTCGCACACCTACGGCGACGCGCGGCGGGACGCGGCCGAGCGGGAGATGTTCGTCGTCGCCACCGGGGCGGGCGTACAGAACCTGCTGGTGGCGCTGGCCGGTGAGCGGCTGGGGTCGGCGTGGGTGTCGTCGACGATGTTCTGCCGGGACGTCGTGCGCGAGGTCCTAGGGCTGCCCGGCGACTGGGATCCCATGGGCGCGGTGGCGGTCGGTCATCCGGCGGAGGAACCGCGGGCCCGGGGGGAGCGGGACGCGGGGGCGTTCATCGAGGTGCGGTGAGATCGAGGTGCGGTGAGATCAAGGTGCGGTGAGATCGAGGTGCGGTGAAGGGGCGTACGGCTGTCGGTCGTCTCTCGTACCCTCGTAAGGCTCCACTCCCTCCCCTCCGGCATCCGGGAACCCACCAGTGGCAGGACGTTTCGCTCCCCGGCCCACGCGTACGACCGTGCGCGGTGGGGACGCCGGTGTACCCGGTGCCGTGCCGCGGCAGGAGCGGGTGGGGGCGCCGCGGGTGCGGACGTGGGTGCCGGACGGGCCGCTCGACCTCGGGCTGGTGCTTGGGCCGTTGCGGCGCGGGCCCGGGGATCCGACGTTCCGCGCGCTGCCCGACGGGTCCGTCTGGCGGACCAGCCGGACGCCCACCGGGCCGGGGACCCTGCGGGTCACTCGCTACGGCGGTGAGGTGCGCGGGGAGGCGTGGGGGCCCGGGGGTGAGTGGCTGCTCGAGCAGTTGCCGGAGCTGCTCGGGGCGGCGGACGACCCGTCCGTGTTCGTACCCCGGCATCGGCTCGTGGCGGCGGCGCGGCATCGACGGCCGGGGCTGCGGCTGACGCGGAGCGGGCTGGTGCTGGAGTCCCTGATCCCGTCGATCCTCGAACAGAAGGTCACGACCGATGAGGCGTACCGGGCGTGGCGGCTGCTCGTGCGTCAGTTCGGGGAGCCCGCGCCGGGGCCCGTGCCGGGGCGGATGTGTGTGATGCCGTCCGCTCGGACCTGGGCGCTGATCCCGTCCTGGGAGTGGCATCGGGCCGGGGTCGACAACAAGCGGGCGTCCACGATTCTGCGGGCCGTGCGGGTCGCTGCGCGGCTGGAGGAGGCGGTGCGGATGTCACCGCGGGCGGCGCGGGAGCGGTTGGAGGTCGTGCCGGGGGTCGGGCCGTGGACGTCCGCGGAGACGGTACAGCGCAGTCACGGGGCGGCGGATGAGGTGACGACGGGGGATCTGCATCTGCCGGGGATCGTGGGGTGGGCGTTGGCGGGGGATCGGGATGCGGATGACGCGGTGATGTTGTCGCTGCTGGAGCCGTATGCGGGGCAGCGGCATCGGGCTGCGCGGTTGATCTTGCTGAGTGGGAGTTCGCCCGCGCGGCGGGCGCCGAAGATGCCGCGGGTGGATATTGGGCGGTGGTGAGGTGCGTGGCCCGGTGCTCGTGACGTGCGCGGCGTGTCCGCTGGCCGGGGGTGGGTCGCGCGGCCCGGCGCGGCGGGGTGCCCCTGCGCCCACCCTCCCCCGGGCTCTCGGCTTCGCTCGAGCAGGGGGACCCCCATCGCCCAGCGGCACGACTGCCCGCGGCTAGGTGCGTCGCGCTACGTCCGCCACCCACCGGACGTCAGAAGGCCCCCCGCATCACAGATCCGAAGAGAACCGGACCGCTCCCGCCGGGATGTGCGCGTTGCACCAGATGCGGGCGCCGGGGTGGAGTTCGTTGTCGGGGCCGACTATCGCGTCGTCGCCGATGACCGTGCCCTTGAGGATGGAGCGTTGGCCGATGCGGGCGCGGGTGCCGATGAGGGAGTCGGTGATGACGGCGCCGGGTTCGATGACGGCGTCCGGGAGGATGGTGGACCCGAAGACGCGGGCGCCCTCGGAGACGAGGGCGCCCTCGCCGACGACCGTGCCGCCCGCCAGCTTGGCGTCGGGGGCGACGCGGGCGGTGGGCAGGACGAGGCGGTCGCCGCAGCGGCCGGGGACCGCCGGGGACGGGGCGCGGCCCAGGACCAGGTCGGCCGAGCCGCGGACGAAGGCGGCCGGGGTGCCGAGGTCCAGCCAGTAGGTGGAGTCGACCATGCCCTGGAGCCGGGCGCCCGCCGACAGGAGGTCGGGGAAGGTCTCGCGTTCCACCGACACCGGCCGTCCCCGCGGGATCGTGTCGATGACCGAGCGGCGGAAGACGTACGCCCCCGCGTTGATCTGGTCGGTGACGATCTCCTCCGGCGTCTGCGGCTTCTCCAGGAACGCCAGCACCCGGCCGTCGGCGTCCGTCGGGACCAGACCGTAGGCCCGCGGGTCCGGCACCTTCGTCAGGTGGAGGGAGACCTCCGCGCCCGTCTCCTCGTGGGTGCGCACCAGCGCCCTGATGTCGAGGCCCGTCAGGATGTCCCCGTTGAAGACCAGCACCGGGTCGTCCGGGGCCGCCCGCAGTCGTGAGGCCACGTTCCGGATCGCGCCGCCCGTGCCGAGCGGCTCCTCCTCCGTGACGTACTCGATGTGCAGCCCCAGCGCCGAGCCGTCCCCGAAGTACGGCTCGAAGACCTCCGCCAGATAGGACGTGGCGAGGACGATGTGCTCGACCCCTGCCGCCCTCGCCCGCGCCAGCTGGTGCGTGAGGAACGGCACCCCCGCCGCCCTGACCATCGGCTTGGGTGTGTGCACCGTGAGCGGGCGCAGCCGCGTTCCCTTGCCGCCGACCAGGAGGATCGCTTCTGTCACCTGTCGTCTCTACTTCCTGCCGGGACCGGTCGAACCGTCGTTCGACCGGCGAGTCGGTACAGCCGACCGGCCCCGCCTAGCGACCCTGGTAGCGCGCGGCCTCCGAGCGGGCTGAGCCGAGCTTGCCGTAGAGCTTCCCCCCTGGGCACTCCGTGGCGAACCCGTCCCGGTGGCCCGAGATCACATTCAGTCGTACGTTCTTACCTTTTCCGTAGAGATTTCCGCCACCCGATCGCAGATACGTCTTGCCGTTCGGATTGCCCCCGAACAGGCCCAGCTTCCACGCCGTCAGCTGGGCGACCGCCCGCACCGCGGACTCCGACGGCTTCTTGCTGTCGTACGAGCCCACGACCGCGATCCCCGTGCTGTCGTGGTTGAAACCGAGGGTGTGCGCGCCCATGACCGGCCTGGCCACGCCGCCCGCACGCCCCTCGTAGATGTTTCCGCACTTGTCCACGAGGAAGTTGTAGCCGACATCGCGCCAGCCCATGCTCGTGACGTGGTAGCGGTAGATACCGCGAATGAGTGAGGGCACCTGTGCGCAGGTGTAGTTGTTGCCGGTCGCGGTGTGGTGCACGAAGGCCGCCTTGACGTACTTCGTGTAGAGGAAGTTCTTCTCCCGCAGGCTCTCGTCCGCGCCCCAGCCGCGGCGGGTGACGATGCGCGGGCGCGGGCCGATGTACGGCTTCACCCGCTGCTCCTCCGTCAGCTCCGTGCCGCGCAGGGTGAGGAGTTCCTGTTCCGTCTGGGCCTTGTCGAGTTCCGGGATCTCGGCGGCGCCGAGGGGGGCGAGGTCGCTGTTGGGGGTGGACGCGGCGATCGTGTCGGGGTTCAGGGTGGTGGCTTCGGGGTTCAGGGCCGCGGTGTCCGTGCGGGGGTCGTCGGCCGCTGCCGGTTGGGCGTCGGTCTGGGTGCTGGGGGGTGTTTCGGGGTCGTCGGCTCGTCCCGGGTCCACGAGTTCCAGGCGCAGGCCTGTCGGGAGGGCTGCCGCCGCCGCGGGCGTACCCGTACGGGTCTGTCGCGGTTCCGCCCGGACGCGTACCTCCACGCCGTCCGACTCGCCCACCCAGAGGGGGGCCGTGGCGCCGCGTACCCGGCCGGAGGTGCGTTCGGCGGTGTCCGGGTCGGCGGCGTGGTCGGCGTTGTGCGTCTGCAGGTCCTGCCAGTCGGACCAGGTGCCGGTGGCGGCGGCACGGGTGCGGACCTGGACGCTGCCGTGCAGTTCGGTGTCCGGGTCGTCCCAGACGACGCCGACGAGGGAGAAGTGCCGTACGTCCCGGCGGGGCAGGCCCTGTTCGGCGGTGGAGCCGAGGGCGCGGTCGCCGCCGAGGGCGGCGAGGGGCAGCGACTGGGTGCTGCCCGCGGGGCTGGGGGTGGTTGCCGAGGGGGCGGAGGCGGCCGGTCTGGCCGCCGCGGTGGCCTCGGGGAGGGTGAGGGGGAGGGCGATGACGGCCGCACAGGTGACCCCGATGGGGGAAGCAAGGTATCCACGCATGCTCCTGATCGTGGCCATAGCGGGAGAAGTCTGTCTATCCGGTACTTGACGGTGTGTTGTGCAGCAATTCCCCCGAAAAGGTGGTGGGTATCGGCCGAATCGGTGTCCCGCACGCTCGGCGCGCATGGTCGGGTCCGCGTACGCTTGCGCGGGTGAATGCCACCGATCGCACCCCCGCCGACCTGCTGCGTTCCGCCCTTGCCGCGGATCCCTCGCGCCCGTTGGTGACCTTCTACGACGACGCCACCGGTGAACGCGTCGAACTGTCCGTCGCCACCTTCGCCAATTGGGTGGCCAAGACCGCGAATCTGCTCCAGGACGGGATGTCCGCGGAGCCGGGCGAGCGGGTGGCGCTGCTGCTGCCCGCGCACTGGCAGACGGCGGTGTGGTTGCTGGCGTGTTCGTCGGTGGGGGTCGTCGCGGACGTCGGCGGCGATCCGGCGCGGGCGGACCATGTGGTCGCGGGGCCCGGGGAGTTCGAGGCGGGGCTGGCGTGCGGGGGCGAGCGGTACGCCCTGTCGCTGGAGCCGTTGGGGCGGCGCTTCCGGGTGCCGCCGGAGGGTTACGCGGACTACGCCGTGGATGTGCCCACCTTCGGCGACCGGTTCGCGGCGTACGCCCCCGTGGATCCCGAGGCTCCGGGGCTGATCGTGGCCGGGGCGGAGTTCACCGGCGCGGAGATCGTGGCGCGGGCCCGGGGGGAGGCCGGGGGGCTCGGGCTCACGGGACCTGGTTCGCGGCTGCTGTCGGGGCTGCCGTACTCGACCTGGGACGGGTTGAGCGCGGGGCTCTACGCGCCGCTGGCCAGCGGGGGGTCGGTGGTCCTCTGCCGTCATCTGGAGCGGCTGGGGGACGAGGGGCTGGCCAAGCGGGTGGAGAGCGAGCGGGTTACCGCCACCGCCCGATAGCGGGCACCCGACGCCCGATAGCGGGCACCCGACGCCCCGTAGCGGGCGCCCACCGCCCCCGTCACCCGTTCAGCCCACCCCACCCCGCACCGCGACCCCCCACCCCCCACCCTCGTAAGTGGACGCAAGAAGTCCGCACACGTACGCACTCGCGGCCCATGAGGGGTGGACGACGTGACCGACAGCGGCGGGGCGCCCCTCGGGCCGGGGGTCGGGGCGTCGGCGATAGGGAAGCGGGGGGCGCACCGGCGGTGGGGGCGGTGGGCCGCGGGCGGCGTGGCGCTGGTCGTCGTGGCCGCGGGCGGGGTCACCTGGGGGGTCTACACGAAGCTGGACGGGAACATCACGCCCGACGAGGCCGCCGCCGCGGAGCTGGCGCGGTTCGAGAAGGAGCGGCCCACCGCGCTGGTGAAGGACGCGCAGAACATCCTGGTCATCGGGTCGGACTCGCGGGCCGGGCCCGGCAACCGGCGCTACGGGCGGGATCCGGGGACCGAGCGGGCGGACACCACGATCCTGCTGCACCTGTCGGGCGGGCGGCGCAGCGCCACCGCCGTGCACTTCCCGAGGGACCTGATGGTCGACGTACCGGGGTGCCGCAGGCCGGACGGATCGCGGACGCGGCCCGTGTTCGCGATGCTCAACTACGCCTTTCAGGTGGGCGGTTCGGCCTGCGCCGTCCGGACCGTGGAGAAACTCACGGACATCCGTGTCGACCACCACATGGTCGTCGACTTCCAGGGGTTCAAGCGGATCGTCGACGCCGTGGGCGGTGTGGAGGTCTGCCTGAAGAAGCCCATTCGGGACAAGGCGGCGAAACTGTGGCTGCCCGCGGGCCGGGTGAAGCTGAGCGGCGAACAGGCGCTGGGATATGTCCGGGTGCGCAAGACCCTCGGTAATGGCAGCGACACCGACCGTATCAACCGCCAGCAGCGGTTCCTCGGCGCGCTCGTCAGCAAGGTGCGCGGCAATGAGGTCCTGCTGAATCCGGTGAAGCTCTATCCGGTGCTGGACGCGGCCACGTCCTCCCTCACCACCGACCCGGGACTGGCCAGTCTGCGTGGTTTGTACGAACTCGTACGCGGCGTCCGTGAGATTCCCACGGAACGCGTGCAGTTCCTGACCGTGCCACGGGAGTCGTACGTCCGTGACACCAACCGGGACCAGCTCCTCGAGCCGGAGGCGGAACGACTCTTCACGCGGCTGCGCAGGGACGCTCCGGTGGCCGTCGTGCGGGACATTACTCGGAATTCCCCCGAAAGCGGCTTCTCGCACGGGGATTCGCATCGGCCGTCGTACGATGACGGGCAGCACCAACCAAGCAGGCACAGCAGCCGAAGCGACGTTTCCCCGGCACCGACGTTCCGCGGGAATACGGCCGCGGAGGACGTCTGTGAGTAAAAGGCTCGCCAAGGCCTCGCCAAGACGACGAACTCCAGTTCAAGGAATTGGGCGAATTTGCCCAGTTGTAGGGACGTGGAATTTGTCACCGCCGTCGCTCGACGTTGAGCTGGGCGGATAGTGTGAGCGACCCGGTGCACCCGGCTCCCGGCCACGAAAGTCCGTCCAGGGGTCGCGCACTGCTTGTACGAGACCCGAGCGCCTTTGAGGGGGAAGGCGCCGCGTGGCCCCGACGGAGGATTCAGACAACCGTGGACGCGCAAGGCCGTGGACGGGCGGACAACATCGATCCCGCCGACCAGTGGGTACTCAATCCGGACACCGGCGAATACGAACTGCGACTGTCTCCTTCCGCACCGCAATCACCGGTGCCGAGGCCTCGGAGAACGGCTCCCCACGCGGGGGGCGGCGCCGGGAACCCGCCACGCCCCCGGCCCGCCGCCCCCGCGCCCGACAACGCCGACGCGTTCGACGCCGACGCCCCGGCCCGGGCGCCAGGGCGTGACGTTCCGTCGCCGCGCAGGCGCCGTGGGGCGCCCGAGGAGCCGCCGGGGCGGCGCGGACGGCGACCGGCGAAGAAGGCCCGGGCGAAGAAGGCCCTGATGTGGACCGGCGGCACCATGGCGTTCGTCGTCATCGCCGCCGTGGTCGGTGGCTATCTCTACCTCGACCACCTCAACGACAACATCACCTCCGTCTCCGACGACGGCGCGAGCACCGGTGGCTTCAAGAAGGACCAGGCCATCAACATCCTGCTGATCGGCACGGACAAGCGCACCGGCGCGGGCAACGAGTCCTACGGCGACTCCGGCAGCGCCGGGCACGCCGACACCACGATCCTGCTGCATGTCTCCAAGGACCGCTCCAACGCGACCGCGCTCAGCATCCCGCGCGACATGATCGTGGACGTCCCGGACTGCCCCACCGAGCAGGAGGACGGCTCCACCGAGGTCATCCCCGGTTCGCAGGGCGTCCGCTTCAACACCAGCCTGGGCCAGAGCGGCCGTACGCCGAGCTGCACCATGCGCACGGTGACCGAGCTGACCGGCATCACGCCGGACAACTTCATGGTGGCCGACTTCAACGCGGTCAAGACGCTGACCTCGGCGGTCGGCGGTGTCGAGGTGTGCCTGGACAAGGACATCAACGACGAGAAGTCCAAGCTGAACCTGCCGAAGGGCACGCACACCATCGAGGGCGAGGAGGCCCTGGCCTTCGTACGCACCCGGTACTCGGTGGGCACGGGCGGCGACCTGAGCCGGATCGCGCTCCAGCAGCAGTTCCTGAGCGCGCTGATGCGCAAGCTGAAGTCCAACGACACGCTCACCAACCCGTCGAAGATGCTGAAGCTGGCGGAGGCGGGCACCAAGGCGCTGACCGTGGACTCCCAGCTGGACAGCATCGGCAAGCTGAAGGACCTCGGGCTCGAACTGGGCAAGCTCAACACCAAGAACCTGACGTTCACCACGATTCCGGTCGTCGACAACCCGGCCGAGACCGTGAAGGCGACGGTCGTCCTCGACGAGGTCGCGGCGCCCCCGGTCTTCGACGCCATCAAGAACGACGTCTCCTTCACCGAGGTCGACCAGAAGAAGAAGGCGCAGAAGAAGAAGGAGAAGGCCGCCGTCGCCGCCCGGCTGGAGGGCACCAAGTCCGACCCCTCCGAGGTGCGGGTCAGGGTCCTCAACGGCGGCGCCCCTTCCGGGTCCGCCCAGGAGACGTTGAACTGGCTCCAGTTGGAGGAGGGCGTGACGAAGTCCGAGAACGCGGGAAACGCGGACGCGGAGCTGAGCAAGACGACGCTGGAGTACGCGCCCGACCAGGCCGACCAGGCCCGTCGGCTCGCCGACATCATGGGACTGTCCGGCGCGGCGATGAAGCCGGGCGAGAGCGTCACCAACGCGCAGGGGCTGCCGACCATGACGCTGACCCTGGGCGAGGACTTCAAGGGCGCGGGCGTCTCACTGACCGCTCCGACGAAGGCGCCGGACGTGGACAAGTCGACGGCCGACACAGTGAAGTGCGCGAGCTAGGGCCTGCCGTGCGGATCACGGTGCGAGGAGGCGACGTCCGCCCCGCGTCCGCGGCGTGATCGAGACAACAGGTTCCAGGGCGATCCGCCGTTGACCACAGCCTCTGACAGGCAGTGACCGGACGATCGCAAAACAAGGGGTAACCCAACGGGTCCGTCGTGCGTCTGACTTGACGCGGGACGGACCCGTGTCGGGTACAGGGCGGGGAGGGGCAGGCAGTTGGCGCGCAGCGGTGTGCGGGGGGATATGGCTTCGGCGCCTTCGGCGGAGGACACCATGCCTCTCGCGGCGAAGGAAGCGGAAGAGGCCGAGGGCGAGCGGGAACCGAGGTCGGGCCGCCACGGCGGCTCGGGCGGCGGTCGGCGCCGTACCGGCGGGAGGTCACGCGGGCGGCGGGTGCTGCGCTGGACGGCGATCGTGCTCGCGGTGACGGTCCTGGGCACGGCGGGCGCGGGGTACCTCTACTACCAGCAGCTGAACGGCAACATCAAGAAGGACGACCTCAACCTCGGGGACAGCGACGTCGCCAAGCCGACGCCGAACGCCGCCGGGCAGACCCCGCTGAACATCCTGCTCATAGGCTCCGACGCCCGTGACACCGAGGAGAACCAGAAGCTGGGCGGCGCCCGGGACAGGTTCGGGGCGGCGCCGCTCGCGGACGTCCAGATGCTGCTGCACCTGTCCGCGGACCGGTCCAACATGTCCGTCGTCAGCATGCCGCGGGACACACTCGTACAGATACCGAAGTGCACCGACCCCGACGACGGCGAGGCGTACCCGGCCAGCAACGGGCGGACGCGGACCAACGAGAGCCTCCGTAACGGCGGGCCCGGTTGCACGGTCGCCACCTGGCAGGAGCTGACGGGCATCCACATCGACCACTTCATCATGGTCGACTTCGCCGGTGTGGTGTCCATGGCGGACGCCGTCGGCGGAGTGCCGGTCTGCGTGGACGCCAACGTCCACTCCCGCGACGGACAGGGCCACGGCTCCGGGCTGAAGCTGGAGGAGGGCACCCACCCGATCAAGGGCGAGCAGGCCCTCCAGTGGCTGCGCACCCGGTACGGCTTCGAGGACGGCAGCGACCTCGCCCGCGCCAAGGCCCAGCAGATGTACATGACCTCGATGGTCCGCGAGCTGCGCGAGAACGCCACCCTGAGCAGCCCCAACAAGCTGCGCAGGCTCGCCGAGCAGGCCACCAGGGCGCTCACCGTCGACCCGGGCCTGGACACCGTCAAGAAGCTCTACGACCTCAGCAACGAACTGCGGAAGGTGGACCCGAAGCGGATCACCATGACCACGATGCCCAACCGCTACGTCGGCAGCCAGGTGGAGCCCACCGAGGACGCCGAGCAGTTGTTCCGGCTGGTGCGCGAGGACATCTCCCTCGACGGCAAGGACGGTAAGAGGAAGACCGAGGACAAGGTCTCCGACGACCCGGCCGCCCCGGCCGCCGAGATCGCCGTACAGGTCCAGAACGGCACCAGCGACCCCGTGCTGGGCGCCGCCAGCGGGCGGGCGACGACCGTGGCCGGGCAGCTGGCGGAGGAGGGCTTCACCGGCGCCGTCGCCGACCAGTCCGCCGTACTGACCGAGAAGACCACCGTCGTCCGCTACCCGAGCGCGGACCTGGAGGGCGACGCGCAGGCGGTCGCCAAGTCACTGGGCATTCCGCTGGGTTCGGTGAAGCGGTCCACGGCGGTCTCCGGCGTCACGCTCGTCGTCGGCGCGGACTGGCGCGAGGCCACGGACTACGAGGCGCCCAAGAAGGACGACACGACCCCGGAGTCCGCCAAGGCCCTCAACGGCGCCGACGACGAGGCGTGCATGCACGTCGACCCGGACTACACCTGGTAGCCGGTCGCGGTCAGCTCAGCTCCGCGGTGTCCGTGCCGCGCACCGCGGGGCGGCGGCTCGCGATCACCTTCCTGGCCAGCGACCTCGGGCTGGTCAGGAAGCCCCAGCCCCAGCACATGTGCATGGTGGCCAGCGCGACCGGGATCTGGAGGCGGGCCTTCAGCGGCAGCCCCTTGCCCGCGGGCACCGAACCGGCGGCAATGGCGGCGAGGTAGCCGCCGGGGACCAGGAAGCCCCACGGGGTGAGCAGGGCGCCCACGACCAGGCCCGCCGCTATCGCGCACACGGCGGTGGGCGGGGCGAGGTAGCGCAGGTTGATGGAGCCGGAGTGGTAGCGGGCGACGACGTGCCGCCAGCGGCCGTAGTCCTTGTACTGCTTGGCCAGCGCGCGCATGCTCGGCCGCGGCCGGTAGGACACCCGCAGCTCGGGCGAGAACCAGATCAGCCCGCCCGCTTCCCTGATCCGGAAGTTCAGCTCCCAGTCCTGGGCGCGGATGAACTCCTCGTTGTAGCCACCCTGCCGCTCCAGCGCCTCGCGGCGGAACACCCCGAGGTAGACCGTCTCCGCCGGGCCCGCCTGACCGCCCGTGTGGAAGGCCGCGTTGCCGACGCCGATCTTCGAGGTCATGGCCGCGGCGACCGCGTGCTCCCAGGCGTTCTCGCCCTCGGCGTGCATGATGCCGCCAACGTTCTGCGCGCCGGTCTCCTCAAGGAGGCGTACGGCGGTGGCGATGTAGTGGGGGGAGAGCATGCCGTGTCCGTCGACGCGGACCACCACCGGGTGCCGGGACGCCTTGATCGCGGCGTTCAGGGCGGCGGGGGTGCGGCCGGTCGGGTTGGGGACGGTGTGGACGCGCGGGTCCTCCCGGACCAGCTCGGCGGCGATCTCGTCCGTGCGGTCCTTGGACGGACCGAGGGCGATCACGACCTCCATCTCACCGTCGTACTCCTGCGCGAGGATCGCACGGACGGCGCCGCGCAGATGCCGCTCCTCGTCGAGGACGGGCATGATGACGGACACGGGCGGAAGCTGCACGTCGGACTTGGCGTTCATAGGGCCCTCACGTTACCGCGAACGGGGGACACCGATGCGCGCCGCGGGTGCGCTGCACCGGGCTTCAGATCGTATGGGCCTACGGTGCTCACGGATCCCCCGGCCCCCCTGTGCCCGGGATCTCCACGCACGGCCCGAGCGCCGCCCGGCCCCGGCCCCGGCGCCCGTCCCGGAGGTGTCCCCATGCCCCGCACCACCCCGCCCCGCTCCCCCGCCCGGCCGCCGCGCCGCCCGCAGTCACGGCGCGGCGGCCGTACGCCCGTACGGCGCAAGCGACCGCGCTGGGCCATGCGGGCGGTGACGACGCTGTCGGTCGTCGTACTGGCGTCGGCGGGCATCGGGCACGCGGTGCTGACCGGTCTGGAGTCCGACATCGACCGGGTCGACGCCTTCCGCGACATGAAGAACCGGCCGCGGGCCGGGCACGGCACGAACCTGCTGATGGTCGGCACCGACGGCCGCGACAAGATCTCGGAGGCCGAGCGGCGCAGGTACCGGCTCGGCGGGGCGCCCTGCCGCTGCACCGACACGATCATGATCGTGCACATCTCGGAGGACCGGGAGCGGGCCAGCGTCGTCAGCCTGCCCCGTGACTCCTACGCCGAGCTGCCCGCGCACACCGACGCCACCACCGGCGAACACCACCGGCCGCACCCCGTCAAGCTGAACGCGGCCTACGCGGAGGGCGGGCCGCAGCTGACCGTGCGGACCGTGGAGCGGATGACCCGGGTGAAGATCGACCACTATCTGGAGGTCGACTTCACCAGCTTCATGAAGACGGTGGACGTGCTCGGCGGTGTGGAGCTGTGCACCGCCGAGCCGCTCAAGGACTCCTACACCGGCCTCGACCTGCCCGCCGGGACGCACGACATGAACGGCGGCCAGGCCCTCCAGTACGTCCGTGCCCGGCATGTCGACGGGGCGTCCGACCTGGGCCGGATGGAGCGCCAGCAGCGGTTCCTCGCCGCGCTCGTCGAGCGGGCGACCTCCTCCGGGGTGCTGCTGAACCCGATGAAGTTCCGGGACGTGACCCGGGCCGTGCTGGGCTCGGTCCGCGCCGACAAGGGCTTCGGCACGGACGAGCTGCTGTCCCTCGGCAGGGCGATGCGGAACTTCTCACCCTCGTCGTCGGAGTTCACCACCGTCCCGATCGGCCGGATGGGGTACGCCGTGAAGGGCATCGGTTCGACGCTGAAGTGGGACCCCGTCAAGGCGGGCCAGCTCTTTCAGGCCCTGCGCGAGGACCGGCCCCTGGCCCCTCAGCGGCCCAGGAACACCCCCGTGCCGCGAGTGGAGGTGCCCCCGCAGCAGATCCGCGTCCAGGTCGAGAACGGCACCGCGACGGCCGGGCTCGGCAAACGCGTCGACACCGCGCTGGCGGCGGCCGGGTTCCGCACGACCAGCCTGCCCACGAACGCCGCCCACACCACCGTACGGCGCACGGTCGTCGCCTACGACCCGCGCTGGGACCGCTCCGCCAAGTCCCTGGCTGCGGCCCTGCCGGGCAGCGAGCTGCGGGCGGTACGGGGACAGGGGGCGACCCTGAAGGTGACCGTGGGGTCGGACTTCCGGCAGGTGCGGAAGGTACGGGCGGAGGAGCGGGCCGGGGAGGGGGAGGCGCGGGTGGTGCGGGGGGACGAGGTGAAGTGCTCCTGAAGCGCCAGGGGGCCCTGGGCGGGTGAGGCTCAGCCCTCGATGCCCCTGGGCGGGTGAGGCTCAGCCCTCGACGCCCTCGACGCCCTCGATGCCCTCGGCGGGTGAGGCTCAGTCCTCGATGCCCCTGGGCCGGTGAGGCTCAGCCCTCGACGCCCTCGATGCCCTCGACGGGTGAGGCTCAGTCCTCGATGCCCTCGGCCGCCCGCTGGGCCCGCAGTTCCATGATCGCTCGGCGGCGGGCCAGGCGGTGGGTACGGCGGATCTGGGCCTCCTGGAAGCGGCGCTTGTCACGCTCGCTCTCCGGCAGGACGGGCGGTACGCGCCGGGGCTTGCCGTCGGCGTCGACCGCGGCGAAGACCAGATAGGCGGAGCCGACCTGGGTGGGCGGCGCGGACTCGTTCCAGCGCTCGGCCAGCACCCGTACGCCGACCTCCATGGAGGTCCGGCCGACCCAGTTGACCTGCGCCTTCACATGGACGAGGTCACCGACGCGGACGGGTTCGAGGAACGCCATCTCGTCCATGGAGGCGGTGACGGCGGGACCGCCGCTGTGCCGCCCGGCGACGGCCCCGGCGGCGTCGTCGACGAGCTTCATGATCACGCCGCCGTGCACGGTCCCCAGCAGGTTGGTGTCGCTGTGGGTCATGATGTGGCTGAGCGTGGTCCGGGAGGCGGAGGTGGGCTTCCCGGGGAGTTCCGCTTCAGCCGCTATGTCTGGAGTGCCCGGGTTCTCCGGCTCCGGGGCGCTGGCCTGGTCTGTCATGGCCTCCACCTTATGCCGAAGTGACAATCGGGGATTTTGTGTCAGCTTCGCAACAGCGGCGCCCCTATTTTCCTCCATCCCTTGTAAGGAACACGGCCGCGACCGGCACACTGGGGCCCATGAGCGATTGGCCCCAGGGGTGGTCCGACAACAACGGCGGCACCCAGTACGGACGCGGCAGCGCCGGTGCGCAGCCGGAGAGCGCCCGGGTGATGCGCCAGGTGCGGCGCGGACCGTCGGTACCCCCCGGGGGCCAGGCGGCACCGCCGTACCAGGGTGGCGTCCCGCAGCAGCCGTCGTACGTCGACGGCCACGGTGACGGCGGCTACGACAGCGGCTACAACACCGGCCAGGTGTACGGCACCCCCGGCGGCGGGGGTCCCGGCGGTGGGGCCGGGCCGCGTCCCGCGCCGAACTGGCGGCGCCGCATCAAGGTGACCTCGATCACGGTGGTGACCGTGCTGGTCGTCACCCTCGTCGGCACCTACTTCTGGGCCGACTCCAAGCTCAACCGCGAGGTCGACCTGTCCAAGGTGATCGACCGCCCGGCGGGCGGCGACGGCACCAACTACCTGATCGTCGGCTCCGACAGCCGCGAGGGCATGTCGGCCGAGGAGAAGAAGGAACTGCACACCGGGTCCGCCGAGGGCAAGCGCACGGACTCGATGATGATCCTGCACACCGGCGACAACGGTTCCACCCTCATCTCCCTGCCCCGCGACTCCGACGTGGAGATCCCCACCTTCGTGGGCTCCGAGTCCGGCAAGACGTACCAGGGCACGGGCCGCCATGTGAAGCTGAACGCCGCGTACGCCGAGGACGGGCCCGAGCTGCTGGTCCGCACGGTCGAGTTCAACACCGGCCTGCGCATCGACCACTACGTGGAGATCGGCTTCGCGGGCTTCGCCAGCATCGTGGACGCGGTGGGCGGTGTCGAGATCGACATCCCGCAGGACATCAAGGACACCAAGTCCGGCGCGGACCTGAAGAAGGGCAAGCAGACCCTGAACGGCGAGGAGGCGCTCGCCTTCGTCCGTACCCGCTACGCGCTGGCCGGGTCCGACCTGGACCGCACCAAGAACCAGCAGAAGTTCCTCTCCGCCCTGGCCAACCAGGTCGCCACCCCGGGCACGATCCTCAACCCCTTCAAGCTGTACCCGACCATGGGCGCGGGCCTGGACTCGCTCATCGTCGACAAGGACATGGGCCTGTTCGACCTGTCCTCCATGTTCTGGGGCATGAAAAGCGTCAGCGGCGGCGAGGGCACGTCCATGAACATCCCGATCTCCGGCTCCTCCGGCGGCAACCTCGTCTGGGACAAGGCCAAGGTGAAGACGCTGGTCGAGCAGCTCAACAACGACGAGAAGGTCACGGTGAAGGGTGACTGACGTCCCGTTCGACGCCGTCCTGTGCGACGTCGACAACGTCATCCGGTTCTACGACCCCACCGAACTCCTCGCCCTGGAACGCGCCGCCGGGCTGGCCGAGGGCACGACGATGAAGGTCGCCTTCGCCCCGGAAACCGACCTTCCGCTCCTCCTCGGCCGGATCACGCAGGACGAGTGGGCGGAGTCGGTGGCGGTGGGCCTGGCGGGCCTGGTCCCGGCGGCCGAAGCCCGGAAGCTGGCCCTGACCCTCGCCCACCAGCCCTTCCACGCCGACGAGACGGTGGTCGCCCTGCTCCGCCGGGCACGCGCCCGGGTCCCCCTGGTCCTGCTCACCAACGCCACCCTCCAACTGGAGGAGGACTTGGCGGCGCTGGGCCTGACCGACCTCGCCGACGACATCGTGAGCAGCGCGCGGGTAGGCCTGGCCAAGCCCGACCCCCGCATCTTCGAACTGGCGGCGGAGCGGGCGGGGGTACGGCTCGACCGGTGCCTGTTCGTGGACGACACGCTGGAGAACGTGGTGGCGGCGCGGGAGTTGGGGATGCGGGCGGTGCACTTCCGCTCCGCGGAGGACATGGAGCGGGCCCTGGCCCCCCTGCTGGAGGCCTGACCGGCCGGGTCAGCCGACCAGCAGCCAGTCCACCGCCACCAGGCTCAGCGCGCCGAGGGCCCACAGCACGAGCGGCGGCCCCAGCTCCCGGCCGGTGGCGGCCCGTTTCGGACGCAGCTCGGGATGGCGGGCCATCAGGCTCAACGAATCGGCGATGCGCTGGACGGCGACGGGCCGACGGACCAGCCGGTACAGCGACGGCGGCACGAAGGCACCGGCGCGCACCGCGTCCCCGTGCGCCCTGGAGATCTCCAACACGCCCCAGGCGCCCGGCTCGACGCCCCGAACGTCATCCCAGGCGAGCCGTCGAACGCCGAGGAAGCCCCGTATCCACACCCCGGAGGCATCCGCGCCGACCCTCGCGAGCGCGAGCCGACTGCCCAGGTAGGCCCAGAAGGCCAGCCCCCACGCCAGGAAGAACCAGTCCACCGGCGAGAGACCACCGTCCGCCTCCACACCCCACCCGAGAAGCCCCCCGGTGAGCACGACCGCGACGCCCCGCGTCAGCCAACTCGCGCCCACCGCCACCGGTTCCATCGAGCCCCCCTCGACGCGCGCACCTGCCGCGACGTAGGAACCAGGTTACCCGGCCCCTTTTCCGCCCACCTCGAACCACAGCAGCTTCCCCGCGGAGCGCCCGAGCGCCCCCTCTCCCCACGTCCAGCCACCCCACGCGTCCGCGTACTCCTGCACGAGCCTCAACCCCCGCCCACCCTCGGCACCCAGCGGCGTGCGCAGCGGCACGGGCACCTGCGGCTGACTGTCCCGGCCCCCGACCCGCAGCCGCCCGTCCGCGAGCGCGGTCAGCCGGAGGGAGGCGGGGCCGTCGGTGTGCAGGTAGGCGTTGGTGACCAGCTCGGAGGCCAACAGCTCGACGGCGTCGAGCAGTTCCCCCTTCCCATGCCCGGTCAACGCGGCCCGCACGGTCATACGTGCGACGCGGGCGGCGCGGGGGTCGTGGGGGAGGCGGAGGGCGTAGGCCCAGGTGTCGGGCGGGGATACGGTGCTCATGAAGGGCTCCTGCGGTGGAGGCAGTTGGTGAGTGGCTCGGGCTTCACCGTACCGGCGCCCGTATAATGGTTTCTATGAAACCGGCTAATACATGAGACGCTCCACCCATGTGGGTGACCCAGGCGAAGGAGCACAGGAACATGCCGCCACGGCGGACACCCACGGCACGGCAGTTGCGTCTGGGCGTCGAACTGCGCAAGCTGCGCGAGAACGCGGGGCTCACCGCGCGAGCGGCTGGTGAGCTGATCGGGGCGAACCAGGCGCACATCAGCAACATCGAGACGGGCCGCTTCGGCCTCAGCGAGAAGCGCGTCCGGACACTCGCCCACAACTACGCGTGCACCGACACCGCCCTGATCGACGCGCTCGTGGACATGGCCACGCATCGGGCACGTGGCTGGTGGGAGGAGTACCGCGAAACCCTGCCGCGCCCCTTCCTGGACCTGGCCGAGATGGAACACCACGCCAGGGCACTGCGCGTGGCCCAGGTCATCAACATCCCCGGCCTGCTCCAGACCCCTGAACACGCCCGCACCCTGTTCCGCCAAGTGGTACCGGAGTTGCGGCCGCACCAGGTCGAGTACCGCATCTCCCACCGCATCAAGCGTCAGGCCATCCTCCACCGAGAGCAGCCGCCGTCGTACACGGCCATCGTCCACGAGGCCGCCCTTCGCATGCGGTTCGGCGGTCGGGAGGTGGCCCGCGCCCAGTTGGACCACCTGATCAAGATGAGCGAGCTGCCGCACATCACCGTGCGGGTCATCCCGTTCGACGGCACCGTGTTCCCCACGGTCGGCCACGGACTGGACTACGCCTACGGGCCGGTCCAGGCTCTTGACACAGCGCAGCTGGACGCGGCGCATGGCAGTGAACTCATCGACTCAGTCGCACAGTTGGCCAAGTACCGGCTCATCCTGGACCGTATGCAGGAGGCCTGCCTGGAACCCGACGCCTCCCGTGACCTGATCCACCACCTAGCCGAAGACACCTGAGAGCCGAGCCGTGCACGAACTCACCTGGCGAAAGTCCACGTACAGCGAGGAAGCCTCCTCCTGCGTAGAGATATCCCCCACCCCTACCGCCCTCCACATACGCGACTCCAAACACCCCACCGGCCCCCACCTCACCCTCCGGCCCACCGCCTGGGCGCACTTCCTCCCCCACCTGGTTCGGGCAGAGACTTATGCGAGTACGTGACTAGAGTGCGGGCCCACCTTGTGTTGCGGGAATGACTGTCCGTAGCTTGCTGATCACGCAAGAACGGAGGAGGGCTCGGTGGAACTGACCGAGAAGGTTGCGGGCGAAGATCCTGAGTGCGACAGCGGCGACTGCGCCAACGTCTTCAAGACGGACCGGCCCGGCATCATCGCCGTACAGGGATACGTGACCGACCATCCCACCCCGAAGGGGGAAGCAGTCGTCACCATCCCCGAACGCGTCCTGAAGGAGGCCGCACGTGCTCTTGGATGGTGAGCCCTGGGCAGCGATGTTCCGGGACTTCAAGCGCTCGGCATGGCGGCTCGAAGTGCAGCCGACGTACACCATGCCCGCGGAAGCCGAGAGCCTGGCCCGCTTCCTGCGAGGTGAGCCGAAGCCGGACGATCACAACGCAAAATGGCATGGCACGGTTCGAGACGCGACAGCGGCCGGGAAGACCTTGGGCCGGGTCCGGGTTGTCCGGCAACCGCTCACGGACTACCAGAGGTACCAGTTCGCCTGGGGAATTCCGGGCAATATCCAGGCCGGGGAAGACATTCGCGTCCTGGACCTCACGGACCGCGATGTGGACCTTCCCGATCAGGATTTCTGGATGTTCGATGAGACCCTAGTGGTTCATTTGAACTATCGCGCGGACGGGACACAGATCAACCGGGAACTGATCGAGGAACCGAATATCTCCCAATACCTTGCTTGGCGAGACCTAGCTCTTGAAAGCGCAGTCCCCTTCAGTGCCTATCGAACCTGATACTCAGGCACGCGAGCGCAAGGACTTGGCGGAGGCGCTTCGTGACCTCCGCCGCGCTTCCGGACTGAGCGGCGAACGCCTTGCGCTTCGCTGCAACATGAGCCAGACGAAGATCAGTCGCACCGAGACCGGAAGGGCGCTGCCGACGGTCATCGATGTTGAACGCATTCTCAACGCATTGGCTGTGCCAGCAGATGTTGCGGAAGAAATACTACGACTCGCCCGGCGGGCAATTTCGATTACGCGTCTTGGCGTGCGTACGCGCGCGTCGGGCTGTACCACAAGCAGGCGGAACTGAAGGCCCTTGAGTCTTCCTCCCGTGCGATGCGGCACTTCCTTCCCGCGATCCCGACGGGGCTTCTGCACGTCAGGGAGTACGCGACTTGTTCTGGTCCCACGCCCTCACAGGTGACGCCGCTACAGCATTCCTGAGCGAGGCGGCAGACGCCTTTATGCGTCAACGTAACTAGCGCTTCCTTCGGTTCCATGGATTGCCGATGATGGATTCATGGCCAGCAAACCGCACTCCAGGAAGGCACCGCGATGACCGATCTCTTTGACCTCCCCCTGCCCGAGCCCGCCGCGTTCCAGAAAGCGTGCGGAGGCAATACCCACCCGGACGGTGAGTCGTGCGCGACGATCGCCAGGCTCGGCCCCGACGCATGGGCCTTGGGCGACAGCAAGCGTCCCGACATGACGCCACTGCGGTTCACCACAGCCGAACTGGACGCGGCCGGTGTCGACCCGGCCCGCTTCGGTCTGTCGGCCTGACGGCCTTGTGTCTCCGGCCGGTCTCCGGCTCCTCCGCAAGGCGGGAACCGGCCGGACTCCGTCTCCCGATACTCCCCGACGGGAATGACGATTGCACCATCACGGCTACCTCTGGACCGGCCCGAAACAGCGTTTCGACCAGGAAGCACTGCGTCGGCCCCGTTCCCAGAGCCACCCCCACCCGACAGCAGGCCCGAACTGATCCAGCGCTACCGGGATGTCGCCGCACAGTTCCCCACCTCGGACCTGCCGCCACTGGAGACGGCGTACTGGCTCATCAAGCCCCGTTCACTGGTGCGTGGCACCTGGGACGATGCCAAGGAAGCGGCGGCCTGGCTCGGCGAGCACCTGGCCGAGCACACGCCCCGATTCGCCGCTGAGCAGGACCGCGACGTCACCCGTGCGGCGGTACGGAGGAGATCCAGGATGAGGTGATCCGCTGGTACCGGCAGACGCGGCACGGCAAGGCGTATGTCCCCGCGATGATCTGGGGCACGCTTCAGACCGAGGCGTACGCGACAGTGATCCTCGGCCAGGTCGTCGGCTTTCTCGGGGTCCCGGACGACGTGCCCGCGGGGGTGGCGAAGCGCATGGAGCGCCAGCAGGTGCTGTACGACGGCGAACACCGCTACGACGTGATTCTCGGCGAACAGGCCCTCTACACGAACGTCGGGGGACCCGAGGTGATGGGCGAACAGATGGAACGGCTCCTTCGCGACATCGAACTCCCCTCACTCAAGCTGGGAGTCTTGCCCGCGACCGCCGAAATGAGTGTTGTTCCGATGCCGGGATTCAGCATCTTCGACGGAGGTCGTGCCCACTACGAACTCGTCTCCTCCGGTGTGGACATCACCGACCCGGCCGAACTGACCCTTCACCACAAGGTGTTCGACGCCATCAGCGACGCGGCCTCCTACGGCGGCGGCGCCAGGGAACTGATCAGCAAGGCCCTGGCCTTCTGGAGCGGAGACAAGTAACCCCGGCCAACCACCCGGGCCGGGGTTACTTCAGCGGCCGGTTACGGCAGGTTCCTCGCCATCACGATGCGCTGAACCTGGTTCGTGCCCTCATAAATCTGCGTGATCTTCGCGTCCCGCATCATCCGCTCCACCGGGTAGTCACGGGTGTAGCCGTAGCCGCCCAGCAACTGCACCGCGTCCGTGGTGACCTCCATCGCCACGTCCGAGGCGAAGCACTTGGCCGCGGCGCCGAGGTAGGTCAGGTCCGTGTCGCCGCGTTCGGAGGCGGCGGCGGCCTGGTAGGTGAGGGCGCGGGCGGCGCTGATCTTCATGGCCATGTCGGCGAGCATGAACTGGATGCCCTGGAAGTCGGCGATGGGCTTGCCGAACTGCTTGCGCTCCTGGACGTAGCCCTTGGCGTAGTCCAGGGCGCCCTGGGCGATGCCGAGGGCCTGGGCGGCGATGGTGATGCGGGTGTGGTCCAGGGTCTTCATCGCGGTGGCGAAGCCGGTGCCCTCCTCGCCGATCATGCGGTCCGCCGGGATGCGGACGTTGTCGAGGTAGACCTCGCGGGTCGGGGAGCCCTTGATGCCGAGCTTCTTCTCGGGGGCGCCGAAGGAGACGCCCTCGTCGGACTTCTCGACGACGAAGGCCGAAATGCCCTTCGAGCGCTTGGTGGGGTCCGTGACCGCCATGACCGTGTAGTAGTCCGAGACGCCCGCGTTGGTGATCCAGCGCTTCACGCCGTTCAGGATCCAGTGGTCGCCGTCGCGGACCGCCTTCGTCTTCATGCCCGCCGCGTCCGAGCCCGCGTCCGGCTCGGACAGGCAGTACGAGAACATTCCCTCGCCCTGGGCGAGGGGGGTCATGTACTTCTTCTTCAGGTCCTCGGAGCCGGAGATGATCACCGGGAGGGAGCCCAGCTTGTTCACCGCCGGAATCAGAGAAGAGGACGCGCACACTCGCGCTACCTCCTCGATCACGATCACCGTGGCCAGCGCGTCGGCGCCCGCGCCGCCGTAGGACTCGGGGACGTGCACGGCGTGCAGGTCGTTGGCCACCAGGGCGTCGAGGGCCTCCTGCGGGAAGCGGGCCTCCTCGTCCACCGCCGCGGCGAACGGCGCGATCTTCGCCTCGGCCAGCGAGCGGACGGCGTCGCGGAGCATGTCGTGCTCTTCGGACGGGCGGTACAGGTCGAAGTCAGCCGATCCGGCCAAGGTCTCTCACGCTCCAAAACGCTGTGATGGTGGCGCTAACTACCGTTAAGTAACCCAAATTTTAGGCGTCCCCCCACCCCCAGGGATACGTGAGTTTGGCGACAGCGGGAAATCTCCCCAACGAGCCTCCCGGCTATGCTCGACCAGCGCATCCACGCCGTATTTCCCCAGGAGCACGCATGGCCCTCAAGATCACCGTGATCGGTACCGGCTACCTCGGCGCGACCCACGCGGCGGCCATGGCCGAGCTGGGTTTTGAGGTGCTGGGCCTGGACGTCGTGCCCGAGAAGATCAAGATGCTCCAGCACGGCGAGGTCCCGATGTACGAGCCGGGGCTCGAGGACCTGCTGCGCAAGCACGTCGCCGGGATCGAGGGGGCCAGCGGGCGGCTGCGGTTCACGACTGACTACGCCGAGGTCGCGGCCTTCGGTGACATCCACTTCGTGTGTGTGAACACTCCGCAGCGGCACGGTGAGTACGCGTGCGACATGTCCTATGTCGACGCCGCCTTCGCCTCCCTCGCCCCGCATCTGACCGGCCCGGCCCTCGTCGTCGGCAAGTCCACCGTGCCCGTCGGTTCGGCCGACCGGCTGGCCGCCTACCTCGCCGAGCACGCCCCCGCCGGGGCCGACGTGGAGCTGGCCTGGAACCCGGAGTTCCTGCGGGAGGGGTTCGCCGTCGACGACACCCTGCACCCCGACCGGATCGTGGTCGGGGTCCGCAGCGAGCGCGCCGAGAAGCTGCTGCGGGAGGTGTACGCCACGCCCGTCGAGGAGGGTTCCCCCTTCGTCGTCACCGACTTCCCGACCTCCGAGCTGGTGAAGACCTCCGCCAACTCCTTCCTCGCCACCAAGATCTCCTTCATCAACGCCATGGCCGAGGTGTGCGAGGCCTCCGGCGGGGACGTCGCCAAGCTGGCCGAGGCGATCGGCTACGACGACCGGATCGGGAAGAAGTTCCTGCGCGCCGGGATCGGGTTCGGCGGCGGGTGCCTGCCCAAGGACATCCGGGCCTTCATGGCGCGCGCCGGTGAGCTGGGCGCCGACCAGGCGCTGACCTTCCTGCGCGAGATCGACTCCATCAACATGCGCCAGCGCGGCCAGATGGTCGAGCTGGCCCGGCAGGCGCTGGGCGGCGGGCCCTTCCTCGGCAAGCGGGTCGCGGTGCTCGGCGCCACCTTCAAGCCCGACTCCGACGACGTCCGCGACTCACCCGCGCTGAACGTCGCCGGGCAGATCCACCTCCAGGGCGGCCAGGTCACCGTCTACGACCCCAAGGGCATGGACAACGCCCGCCGCATCTTCCCCACCCTCGGCTACGCCGACACCGCGCTGGACGCCGTACGCGGCGCCGATGTCGTACTGCACCTCACCGAATGGCAGGAGTTCCGCGAGCTGGACCCGGCCGCCCTCGGCGAGGTCGCCGCCGCCCGCACGATCCTGGACGGCCGCAACGCCCTCGACCCCGGGCTGTGGCGGCGGGCGGGGTGGACGTACCGGGCGATGGGGCGTCCGGCGGCGTAGGGCCGACGGTGTAGGGCCGACGGTGTAGGGCCGACGGTGTAGGGCCGACGGTGTAGGGCCGACGGTGTAGGGCCGACGGCCGGGGACGCGGCGGGCTTCAGCCGCACCCCGGCGGGTGCGGCCACCGAGCACCGGGCCGACGGGCGACGCCGGTTCGGCCGAGGCTCAGTCGGCCGAACCGGCGCCTGGACGCATTCTGCACCACGGGCCCGAGGCTCACGTCCCCTTCGCCCGATAGCGGCGCATCTTGGCGCGGGCCCCGCACACCGACATGGAGCACCAGCGGCCGCGCCCGGCGGGACTGCGGTCGTAGTACGCCCAGTGGCATTCGGGCAGCTCGCAGGCCTTCAGGCGCTGCCAGGTGCCCGCGGTGAGCGCCTCGGCGACGGCCGCGGCGACGCGCGAGAGCAGGGAGCCGCCGGGGCGGGGGGTCAGGCGCGCCGAGCCGTCCCCGGCGTCGACCGTCACATAGAGCGGGGCCGTCGCGAGCAGGTCGCCCAGCGGGGTCACCGGGGCGTGCGGCGGATGGCCCGCGTGGGCCAGGCAGACCGCGCGCAGGGACTCCCGCAGACGGCGTACGTCCGGCAGGTCCCGTTCCTCGACGCCGAAGCGGGCGCGGCCCTCCGCCGTGTCCAGCGTGTCGGCGCCCGAGGCCAGGTCCACCGTGTTCACCAGCGCCTCGATCAGGGCGAGGCCGCCCGGTGCGGGCGCGCGCTCATTCATGGTTGCGACGTTACCGCCAATGCGGGAGCATGCAGTAACCGTTACCGGTTACCCGTCCTTACCGGTAACCCTGCCCACGAGTTCGAGGAGAAAGCCATGGCTCTCGCCAAGCTGGACGTCGTCGCCCTGGACTGTCCCGACCCGCGCGCCCTGGCCGGGTTCTACGCCGGGATCCTCGGCGGCGAGGTGGAGGCCGAGGACGCGGAGTGGGTCGTGCTGAAGGTGCCCGGCGGGCAGACGCTGGCGTTCCAGGGCGTGGCCGGGTTCACCCCGCCGGAGTGGCCGCGCGCCCACCGCAACTCCCAGCAGCTCCACCTGGACCTGACCGTCGAGGACCTGGACGCGGCCGAGCGGGGCGTGCTGGAGCTGGGCGCGAAGGTGCTGGACGCGGAGGACCGCTCGCGTTCCTGGCGTGTGTACGCCGATCCGGCGGGGCACCCGTTCTGCCTCTGCGCCTGCTGACCCGCCCGGACCCCCCTACCTCTGCGCCTGCTGACCCGCCCGGACACCCGTTCTGCCCCTACGCCTGCTGACCCGCCCGGACATCCGCCGAAGGAGACCCATGCCACGCGTCGCACGTTTCCGTTCCGTCGTCCTTGACTGCCCCGACCCGCGCGCCCTCGCCCGCTTCTACGCCGAGATCGTCGGCGGCGATCCGCAGAGCGAGGATCCCGACTGGGTCGTCCTCCAGGTCCCGGACGGTCCCCGGCTCGCCTTCCAGCGGGCGCAGGGGTACGTACCGCCGGAGTGGCCGCGCGCCGACCGCAACTCCCAGCAGTTCCACATCGACCTCGACGGCGGGGCGACCTGGGAGGAGATCGATCTCGCGGAGAAGCGGGTGCTGGCGCTCGGGGCGCGGGTGCTCGACATGGAGGACTACGAGTCGAAGGACTTCCGGGTGTACGCCGATCCGGCCGGGCATCCGTTCTGCCTGTGCCGCATCGACCGCTAGCCGTCCCGGTCGGTCCGGTCAGCCGTCCAGTTCGGCGATCTGTGCCGTCGACGGCTCCCTGCGCTCCTGCGCCGCCCGTGCCGTGAAGTCCGCGGTGCGCAGGACGCGCTGGACGTTGCCCCAGGTCAGCAGGGCCAGGTCGGTCTCGCTCCAGCCGCGTCGGAGCAGTTCGGCGATCAGGTGCGGGTAGCAGGAGGTGTCGCGCAGCTCCTGCGGGTGGGCCGTACCGACGTCGTAGGTGCCGGACAGGCCCACGCACCGCGGGCCCGCGACCGCACGGACGTGGTCGAGGTGGTCGGCGACGTCCCGGACCGTCGGGCCGGTCTGCTCGGCGGTCAGCGGGACCATGCACAGGCCGTGCGCGGCGCCCAGCTCGGCCAGCAGGTCGTCGGGCAGGTTGGCCGGGTGGGGGCGCAGGGCGCGGGCGGCGGAGCGGGTGAACAGGACGGGCGTCTTGGAGGTGGCCAGGACCCGGGCGCTGGTCCGCTCGGAGGCGGCCGAGAGGTCGGCGAGCACGCCGAGCCGGTTCATCTCCCGCACCACCTCCTCCCCGAACCGCGTCAGGCCCGCCTCGCTGGCCCAGGAGGTGCCGGTGAGGGTCAGGACGCGCAGGCCGAGGCTGTGCAGGACGCGCAGCAGGCCCAGGGAGTCGTCGAGGGCGGCGGCGGTGGCGGGGCCGAGCAGCACGGCGGTACGGCCGCAGGCGTGGGCGTCGATGACCTGTCCGGCGGTGCGGGCCAGCCGTAGCCCCTCGGGGTGGGCCGCGATCACGGTGCGGACCAGGTCCAGCTGCTCCAGGGTGGCGGCCACCGCCCGGTTCACGGTCAGGCCCTCGGGCAGGTGCAGGGAGCAGAACAGCGCGCGGACATGACCCTCGCGCAGCCGTGGTACGTCGGTGTCCACGGCGCTCTCGCCCTCTTCGAGGTCGTACCAGGGCAGCAGCCGCAGCGCCCAGGGCAGTCCGCTGTAGCCGTCGGCGACGGGGTGCGCGGTGAGCAGCGCGTGGGCGCGCTCCAGCAGGTCCGGGTCCGGGGCGGAGGCCGGGGGTTCGATGGCGGAGGGCTCGTCCAGGGGCAGTTCGTCGAGTGCGGTGACCTCGGTGGTGGGGTGCAGTTCGTCCTGGAGTTCTGCCATGGCGGCCCTCCGTGCGTGCGCGGTGATCGCTGTACGGTCACCGTCGCACGCGGTACGGAGGGCTTCGAGGTGGACGGGGCGTTCGGGGGTACGCGGGCCCGGCCCGCGCGCTCAGCCGTCCAGTTCCTCGATCGTGGCGTTGGACGGGCCGCGGGTGGCCCGCAGATCGCGGGCCACCGACTCCGCGGCGTCCAGCACCCGGACCGCGTTCTGCCAGGTCAGCTTGGCCAGGTCGGCCTTGGACCAGCCGCGGTCCAGCAGCTCGGCGATCAGGTTCGGGTAGCCGGAGACATCGGAGAGGCCGTCGGGGAGGAACGCCGTGCCGTCGTAGTCGCCGCCGAGGCCGAGGTGGTCGATGCCCGCGACCTCGCGCATGTGGTCGAGGTGGTCGGCGACCGTGGCGACGGTGGCGACCGGGCGCGGGACGCGCTCCTCGAAGGCGCGGTGCACCTTCATCGCCTCGGCGGTGGTGTCGAGGTGGTGGAAGCCGTGGGCGCGCATGTTGTCGTCGGCCGCCACGGTCCAGTCGACGGCGGCCTGGAGCACGAACTTCGGCACGAAGGTGGCCATGGCGACGCCGCCGTTGGCGGGCAGGCGCTCCAGGACGTCGTCCGGGATGTTGCGGGGGTGGTCGCACACGGCCCGCGAGGAGGAGTGCGAGAAGATCACCGGCGCGACGGAGGTGTCCAGCGCGTCCCGCATCGTCGTCGCGGCGACGTGCGAGAGGTCCACGAGCATGCCCTCGCGGTTCATCTCCCGCACCACCGTGCGGCCGAACGCCGAGAGGCCGCCGACCGCCGGTTCGTCGGTCGCGGAGTCCGCCCAGGCGACGTTGTCGTTGTGGGTGAGGGTCATGTAGCGCACGCCGAGGGCGTACAGCGCGCGCAGGGTCGCGAGGGAGCTGGCGATGGAGTGGCCGCCCTCCGCGCCCATCAGCGAGGCGATCCTGCCCTCCCCGCGGGCGGCCTCCATGTCGGCCGCCGTGAGCGCCGGGCGCAGGTCCCGCGGGTAGCGGTCCAGGAGCTGCCGTACGCAGTCGACCTGCTCCAGCGTCGCCGCCACCGGGTCCGGCAGGTCCGTGCGCACGTACACCGACCAGTACTGCGCGCCGACGCCGCCCGCCCGCAGCCGGGGGAGGTCGGTGTGCAGGTGGGCGGCCTGGTCGGTGGCGATGTCACGGGCGCCGAGGTCGTAGCGGACCTGTTCGCGCAGCGCCCAGGGCAGGTCGTTGTGGCCGTCGACGACGGGGAACTCCCGCAGCAGTGCCCGGGCCTCGTCCAGCGCGCTCACGCCCGTCACTTCCCGGCGCCGAAGCCGAAGCCCGCCGCGCCGTCGACCTTGGCGCGCAGCCGCTTGCCCTTCTCGGTGGCCTGGTCGTTCAGGTCCTGCTGGAAGTCGCGCATCCGGGCGAGGAGGTCCTCGTCGTGGGCGGCGAGGATACGGGCGGCGAGCAGGCCCGCGTTGCGCGCCCCGGCGACGGAGACGGTGGCGACGGGGACGCCCGCGGGCATCTGCACGATGGACAGCAGCGAGTCCATGCCGTCGAGGTACTTCAGCGGGACGGGCACGCCGATCACCGGCAGCGGGGTGACGGAGGCGAGCATGCCGGGCAGATGGGCGGCGCCGCCCGCGCCCGCGATGATCACCTTGAGTCCGCGGTCGGCGGCCTGCTCGCCGTAGGCGACCATCTCGCGCGGCATGCGGTGCGCGGAGACGACGTCGACCTCGTAGGCGATCTCGAACTCGTCGAGCGCCTGGGCGGCGGCCTCCATGACGGGCCAGTCGGAGTCCGACCCCATGACGATGCCTACGACGGGGCCTGCGCCGGTGCTCATTCGGTGATCGTCCCTCTCAGGTATCCGGCAGCGTGACGGGCGCGCTCGAGCACGTCGTCGAGGTCGTCGCCGTAGGTGTTGACGTGGCCCACCTTGCGGCCGGGCTTCACGTCCTTGCCGTACATGTGGATCTTCAGCTGGGGGTCGCGGGCCATGCAGTGCAGGTACGCCGAGTACATGTCGGGGTAGTCGCCGCCGAGGACGTTGACCATGACGGTCCACCGGGCGCGCGGGCGGGGGTCGCCGAGCGGCAGGTCCAGGACGGCCCGCACGTGGTTGGCGAACTGGCTGGTGATCGCGCCGTCCATGGTCCAGTGGCCGGAGTTGTGCGGGCGCATCGCCAGTTCGTTGACGAGGACGCGGCCGTCGCGGGTCTGGAACAGCTCGACGGCGAGATGGCCGACAACGTCCAGCTCCTTGGCGATGCGCAGCGCCATCTCCTCGGCGTGCAGGGCGAGGGACTCGTCCAGGTCGGGGGCGGGCGCGATGACCGTGTCGCACACCCCGTCCACCTGCCGGGACTCCACGACCGGATAGGCGACGGCCTGGCCGTGCGGGGAGCGGACGACGTTCGCCGCGAGTTCCCGTACGAAGTCGACCTTCTCCTCCGCCAGCACGGGCACCCCGGCGCGGAACGGGGCCTCGGCCTCCTCGACGGAGTCCACGACCCACACGCCCTTGCCGTCGTAGCCGCCGCGGACGGTCTTCAGGACGACCGGGAAGCCGTCCCCCTCGGCGGCGAACGCGGCCACGTCCTGGGGATCGGAGACGATGCGGTGCCGTGGGCACGGCACGCCGATCGCGTCGAGCCTCGCCCGCATCACGCCCTTGTCCTGGGCGTGGACCAGCGCGTCGGGGCCGGGGCGGACGGGGATGCCGTCCGCTTCGAGGGCCCGCAGATGCTCGGTCGGCACATGTTCGTGATCGAAGGTGATCACGTCACAGCCGCGTGCGAAGGCGCGCAGCGTGTCGAGGTCGCGATAGTCGCCTAGGACGACTTCGTTCACGACCTGCGCCGCGGAATCCTGGGGAGTGTCACTGAGGAGCTTGAACCTGATGCCGAGCGGGATGCCTGCCTCGTGTGTCATACGAGCGAGCTGGCCCCCGCCGACCATGCCGACTACCGGGAACGTCACGACCCCAGGGTATCCGGCGCGCCGCGGTGGCCGGATTGCGGACCTCTGGGCCGTCCGCAAGCGATCACTCAGGGGGATGGTTAGCATGGCCGAGTTGACGACACCAACGGATGGGAGCCGCACGACCATGGGACGTGCCTCCTCAGGGCTCCAGACCAAGCCCCCCAGCGCACTGCGCATGCGCGTCGAACGGCTGACGCGCGAGGCCGCGAAGTTCGGTGCCGTGGGCGGGGCGGGGCTGCTCGTCAACCTGCTCGTGTTCAACCTGGTGCGTACGGTGACCGACCTCCAGGTGGTGCGCGCGAGCGTGATCGCGACGGTCGTCGCGATCGTCTCCAACTACCTGGGCTTCCGCTACTTCACCTACCGCGACCGCGACAAGAACGGCCGCACCCGCGAGATGACGCTGTTCCTGCTGTTCAGCGGCGTCGGGCTGGTGATCGAGAACGGTGTGCTGTTCGCGGCGACGTACGGGTTCGGCTGGGACAGCCCCCTCCAGAACAACGTCTTCAAGTTCCTCGGCATCGGCATCGCGACGCTGTTCCGCTTCTGGTCGTACCGGACGTGGGTCTTCCGCGCCCTGCCGGAGCCGACGCCCGCGGTAGCCGTCCCGGAGCAGTACGTCGCCACGGAACCGGTACGCCCGCGTCCACGAGCCCGGGTGTGATCGGCCGGACCTCAGCGTCGGGTCGCTGGCAGCGCCGCTGAGGGACGCGGGGAACTGCGCGGCCAGCCACGACGATCCCGCAGCCCGCCACCGGACCGAACCCCCGGCGCACCCGAACCGCCGCGTCAGCGGACGGTGCCCCGCTCCTCCCCCGAGTCCTTCCGCACCGGCGTCCGCGACAGGAACAGCCCGAACACCGGCGGAGTGGCCTGGAGCATCTCCAGTCGCCCGCCGTCCGCCTCGGCGAGGTCGCGGGCGACCGCCAGCCCGATGCCGGTGGAGTTGCGGCCGCTGATCGCCCGCTCGAAGATCCGCGCGCCCAGGTCGGCGGGGACGCCGGGCCCCTCGTCGGTCACCTCGATGACGGCCTGGTTGCCGGTGACCCGGGTGCGCAGCGCGACCGTGCCGCCGCCGTGCATCAGGGAGTTCTCGATCAGCGCTGCCAGCACCTGGGCGACCGCCCCCGGCGTGCCCACGGCGTGCAGGTGCCGTTTGCCGGAGCTGACGATGGCGCGGCCCGCGCTGCGGTAGGCGGGGCGCCACTCGGCGAGCTGCTGCTGGATGACCTCGTCGATGTCGAAGGTGACGGCGGAACCGGTGCGCGGGTCGCGGGAGTTGGTCAGCAGCCGCTGCACGACGTCCGTGAGGCGTTCCACCTGCGCCAGCGCGATGGTCGCCTCCTCCTTCACGGTGTCCGGGTCGTCGGTGAGGGTGATCTCCTCCAGGCGCATGGACAGCGCGGTCAGCGGGGTGCGCAGTTGGTGGGAGGCGTCGGCGGCGAGCCGTCGCTCGGCGGTGAGCATCCGGCCGATGCGCTCGGCGGAGGCGTCCAGGACGTCGGCGACGCGGTCCAGCTCGGGGACGCCGTAGCGGCGGTGGCGGGGGCGCGGGTCGCCGGAGCCGAGGCGTTCGGCGGTCTCGGCGAGGTCGGTGAGCGGGGAGGCGAGCCGGTTGGCCTGGCGTACCGCGAGCAGTACGGCGGCGATCACGGCCAGCAGGGCGACGGCACCGATGATCAGCAGGGTGCGGGCGACCTCCCGGGTGACCGCCGAGCGGGGCTCCTGGACGGTGACCGTCTCACCCTCCTCGCCGGTGCGGGTGGCCTCGATGACATCGCCGCCGGGCTTGTCGCCGACCTCGATCGGGGCGCGGTCGGGGATGCGGATGACGGCGTACTGGTCGCCGCCGAACTGGTCGCCGAGCAGTTCGGGGGTGATCTTCTCGGCGGCGAGGATCCGGCTGTCGACGATGCTCGCCAGCCGGACCGCCTCGGACTCCACCCGCTCCTGGGCGCTGGCGGTGATGGTCCGGGTCTCCACGATGACGAGGGAGACGCCGAACACGGCGATCACCACGAGCACCACGGCGAGCGTGGACTGGATCAGTCGGCGGCGCATGTCCCTCGTACCAGCCCGGTGCTAGCTCTTCTCGAAGCGGAAGCCCACTCCGCGCACGGTGGCGATGTACCGCGGGTTGGCGGCGTCGTCGCCGAGCTTCTTGCGCAGCCAGGAGATGTGCATGTCGAGGGTCTTGGTCGACGACCACCAGGTGGTGTCCCAGACCTCGCGCATCAGCTGGTCGCGGGTGACGACCCGGCCCGCGTCCCGCACCAGGACCCGCAGCAGGTCGAACTCCTTGGCGGTGAGCTGGAGTTCCTCCTCGCCCATCCAGGCGCGGTGCGACTCCACGTCGATGCGCACGCCGTGCGTGGCGGGCGGCTGCTGGGGTTCGGCGGCACCACGCCGCAGCAGGGCCCGGACCCGGGCGAGGAGTTCGGCGAGGCGGAACGGCTTGGTGACGTAGTCGTCGGCGCCCGCGTCGAGGCCCACGACGGTGTCCACCTCGTCGGCGCGGGCGGTCAGGATCAGGATGGGCACCGTGTGGCCCTCGGCGCGCAGCCGGCGCGCCACCTCCAGGCCGTCCATGCCGGGCAGGCCGAGGTCGAGCACGACCAGGTCGATGCCGCCCTGCAGGCCCGCGTCGAGCGCGGTGGGTCCGTCCTCACGTACCTCGACCTCGTAACCCTCCCGGCGCAGTGCGCGGGCCAGTGGCTCCGAGATGGACGCGTCGTCCTCGGCGAGCAGTACACGGGTCATGGGGTGATGGTAGTCCGCTGCCGATGACTGCCGGGTGATGATCGCGGACCTCGGATTCTCACCCTCCGCTTACCGTGCCCTTCCCTTTGCGTGCTACTGACGCAAACCTGGGTCCGTAAGGTGAGAGCGTGGGTAGGCCTTGGAAAGCCGTCCCGCGGTTCCCTCAATTCCTGTGATCCATCTCTCAAGTCCTTCCATATCCGGCAGTGTCGTGGCGTATGGTGATGGGACGCCTGTAGCACCGCGGGGACCTTTGGCGACGCACGACGGATGTGCGCGCCGAGGGTCTTCTTTGTGTGCGCTGGAAGGAACGACCCCCCACCGGGCGCGCCGCGCTCCACGCGCGTCCCGACAGCAAGGAACGACCATGGCGTCCAGCCTCGCGAAGGACTCGGTCAGTCCGGGCACCCCCGGTTCCGAGAAGTCCTTCTTCGGCCACCCCCGCGGACTGGCCACTCTCTTCATGACCGAGATGTGGGAGCGGTTCTCCTACTACGGCATGAGGGCCCTGCTCCCGCTGTACCTCGTCGCACCCGGCGGGCTGCACCTCGACGCGGCCACCGCGACCGCGATCTACTCCGTGTACGTGTCGCTGGTCTACCTGCTGGCGATGCCGGGCGGCTGGTTCGGCGACCGGGTCTGGGGCCCGCGCAAGACCGTCGCCGTCGCGGGCGCGGTCATCATGCTCGGCCACCTCACGCTGGCGCTGCCCGCCTCGGGCACCTTCTACGCCGGTCTCGGTCTGGTCGCCATCGGCTCGGGCCTGCTGAAGGCCAACATCTCCACGATGGTCGGCCACCTCTACGACGGCCCGGACGACCCGCGCCGCGACGGCGGCTTCACCGTCTTCTACATGGGCATCAACCTCGGCGCGTTCGCCGCGCCGCTGGTGATCGGCACCATCGGTGAGAACGTCAACTGGCACCTGGGCTTCGCGCTCGCCGCGCTCGGCATGGCGCTCGGCCTCGTGCAGTTCCTGCTGGGCAGCCGCCACCTGGCCGCCCACTCCAGCGTCGTACCGAAGCCGCTGACCACCGCCGAGAAGTCGAGCACCCTGCGCAAGGCGGCCGTCTGGGCCGGTATCGCGGTCGTCTTCTACGCCATCGTCGGCTTCTCCGGCGCCTACACCCTGAACTGGATCCTGGTCCCGCTGACCCTGCTCGGTGTGATCATCCCGGTGATGGTGCTGGTCAACATCAAGCGCGACAAGGAGCTGGACCGCGCCGAGCAGTCGAAGATGTCCGCGTACATCTGGTTCTTCGTCGCCGCGGCCGTCTTCTGGATGATCTACGACCAGGGTGGCTCCACCCTGTCGATCTTCGCGGACTCCTCCGCCGACAACAGCGTCCTCGGCTGGGAGTTCCCGGTCTCCTGGTACCAGTCGGTCAACCCGGTCCTGATCATGGCGCTGGCCCCGGTCTTCGCCTGGTTCTGGCTGGCGCTGAACCGGCGCGGCAAGGAGCCGAGCACGATCGTGAAGTTCGCCTCCGGTCTGGTGCTGGTGGGTGCCTCCTTCTTCCTCTTCCTGGCCCCGCTGTCGATCGCCGAGGGCGGTCACAAGGCGGCGGCGATGTGGCTGGTCGCGATCTACTTCACGCAGACCGTCGGTGAGCTGCTGCTCTCCCCCGTCGGCCTGTCCGTCACCACCAAGATGGCGCCCGCCAAGTACGCCTCCCAGATGATGGGCGTCTGGTTCCTGGCCGTCACCGCCGGTGACGCCACGACCGGTCTGCTCTCCATCGCGGGCGTCGACCTCAACAAGACCGGCATCGTCGCCATGGAGGCCACGCTCGCCGTGGTCGCCGGTGTCGCGGTCTGGATGTACCGGGGCAAGGTCAAGGAGCTGATGGGCAGCGTCCGCTGACCCACGCCCGGACCCGCTGAACGCAAGGGCCGCCGCATCCGAGGGGGATGCGGCGGCCCTTCGCCACGCGGTCAGCGCGGGCGCCTGCGCGGCAGGAAGGTGAAGATCGCCGCGCCCAGGAGCAGGGCCGTGCCCGACACCAGGGCCAGGGCCTTGAGGGCGGCGTGGTCGTCGGCGCCGGTCTCGGCGAGGCCGCCGCCGGTCGAGGCTCCTGCGGCCGAGCCCCCCGAACTGCCCGAGCCGCCCGAGCCGCCCGAGGCGCCGCTCGCCTGCTCGGTGGTGTCGAGGGTGAGCGAGACGGCCGTCTCGGACGGGGTGCAGGTGGTGGTCGTGCCCAGGGCCTCCACCGTCAGCACGCCCGGTGACAGGGTGGACCTCCCGCTGGCGCCCGGCCGGTAGGTGCCGGTGAGGTCGGGGATCTCGATCGGGTCGCCCGCCTTGACGGGCTCCGCGTTCGTGGGCCCCTCCACCCGTACGGTGCCCCGGTCGGCGCCGCCCAGCACCACCTCCATGGACGGCTTGACCGAGTCCGCCGGGATCTCGGCGGGGCTGTCCATGACCGACTTCCCGAACCGTACGGTCAGTGCGAAGCTGCCGCCGTCCTTGCGGGCGTCGATGCGCACGGGCGAGGTGGCCTCGCGGTCGCCGATCGGTGTCTTGCAGGCGTAGGGGACCTGGACCTCACGGCCGGTGAAGTCGGTCTGGCCGCCGCCGCCCGTGTCCGAGGGGGAGGGTGTCGCGGTATCGGTGGGGGTGCCCGTGGGCGTCTCCGTGGGGGTCCCGGTCGGGGTCGGCGTGCCGCTCCCTCCCCCGTCCGTCACCTTGATGGTCGCCGCGGGCCCCACCGCCTCCGTCGGCGCGCACTTGGTGTCCGTGGAGATCGGTTTGTCGACGTTGATGTCGTACGCGTCCGGCGTCAGCGTCACCTCACCGGCCGCCGTCAGCTTCAGCCTGCCCGTCATGTCGGACAGCTTCATGTCGCTGTTCTTGGGGATCGGCGGATTCCGCCGCGGCCCCTCCATCGCGATGTCCCCGGTCTGCGCGCCGCCCGCCTTCAGTGTCCCGGTCGGTTTGACGGTGTCCTGCTCCAGATCGAGGACGTCGGGGTTCTTCGACGCCGCCTGCGCGAACTTCCAGACGATCTCCACCTCGTCGCCGACCTCGGCCTGCGCGGGCGCGGTGATCTCCACCCGCGTGGTGCCCTGCACCGGCGGCAGCCCGGAGATGGCGGGCGGTATGCACTCCGTCGCGTACGACACCTCCGCGGCCTGCGCGGGCCCCGCCGCCAGACCGAGCCCGCCGAGCAGCAGGGCGACCCCCGCCGCGCAGGCCCCGCCCCGTCTGGCGGCCGGTGCGACTCTCCTTCGCTCACTCACGTGGGTCCCTTCCTGGTGGGGGTGGTGCGGGATGTCGGAGGGCCGTCCGCGGGGCCCGGAGCCCGGTCAGGGGTGAACCAGGGCAGCGTCGGGGCCGGTTGGTGCGCGGGCGGCGGCTCGGCGGGGCGCTTCACGGGCAGCCGTCGGGCCAGCCCGGGGAACCGGGGGAGGCGCGGGAGGCGCGGGAGGCGCGGGCCCGCGATGCGCGTCCGGGGCGGCCGTACCCGGTCCACGACCGCCATCCCGGCGCGGAACAGCGCGGCCGGGACGACCAGGCACACCAGCACCCAGAACAGGGTCACGCCCCAGGGGCGGCCGACCCGCCACGGCTGCTCGGCGAGCACCTTCCCGCCGTACTTCAGGGAGACGGTGTAGTCGCCGTGTGCCCCGCCGGTCAGCTCGACCGGCAGCCGGATCCGGGTCTTGCGGCCGGGGGCGAGGGTGCCGCGCCACTGGCGTTCGTCCCACTGCGGCGCGAACACGCCGTGCGCGGAGCCGACCTGGAAGACGGGGTTGCGCACGGGCTCGGTGCCGATGTTGCCGACGGTGAGGACCAGTTCGCGGGTGGGCGGCGCGCCGAACCAGGTCAGCAGCCCGCTGGAGCCGTCCAGGCGGGTGTCGTCGAGCACCGACAGCCGCCCCCCGGCGGCCTCCGCGGGCAGCGGCTCGACCGCGTGCCCGGCGACCTGGAAGACGGCGTCGGCCATGGCCTTCGGCCCGGTCACGGTCGCCACGTGCACCACGCACGGACACGGCACGGGCGGCTCGGCGACCGGCAGCCGCCCGCGGAACCGGCCCTCGGCGTCGGTGGTGACGGCCCGCCCGTCGGCGTTGGCACAGGAGTTGGTGCCGCCGGGCACGCCCCTGGACGGCACGGACTGCCCGCAGATCAGGATCATCAGCAGCGCGCGACCGCGCCAGCCGTCACCGGTGACGGTAAGGGAACCCCCGGTCCCGGCCTGCGACTTGGAGAGCCTGACGGTGGGCCGGTCATCGGCGGCCAGGGCGGTGGGCACGCCCGGCAGCAGCAACAGCAGGGCGATCAGTACGACGGCCCGCCTCATGACGCCACCTCTCCCGTCCACTCACCGCCGGTCGTACGACGCCTGCGACGCCGTACGGCGAGACCGGCGCCGACCGCCGCCAGCACTCCGGCCGCCCCGGCGCCCTCGCGCCAGGGCACGAACCGCGCCGACACGCGTGCCGTGTCCCGGGCGCCACCCGCGGCGGTCACCGTCAGGGTCACGTCCACGGCGTCCAGGGCGGGCCGGTCGGGCCAGGGCTCGCTGAGCTTCAGGCGGTGGCCCGGGGGGAGTTCGACGGGGAGGGCGCGCGGGGCGCGGTCCAGGAGCGGGCCGAGGACGCCGTCCGCGCGGACGGCGAGCCGGGGGACGAGGACGGTGGTGCCGCGGTTGACCAGTTCGTAGCCGATGCGGTCGGCGTGCACCCTCACCCGCTCGACGGTGAGCGCGGCAAGGGCCGGTCCGGTGACGCGCAGATGGACGCTGAGGGAGCGGGTGCGGCCGGTGCCGTCGCGGGCGGTGAGGGTGGCCCGGCGTACGCCGGGGGGCGCGTCCTGCGGGACGGTGACCGTGAAGGGGATCTCGGCGCGGGTGCGGGCGGGCACGCGCACGCCGGTGTCGGCGAGGGCGACGGGGGCGGCGCCGGTGCCGCGCAGCCGTACGGTCACCGGGTGCGTGGCCGGGTTGGTCAGGGTCACGGAGTCCCGCAGGACGGCGCCCGGGGGCCCCTCGGCGTAGGCGGTGGGGCGTTGGTCACCGGAGGGTGCCAGGGTCCACCCGTCACCGTCACCGTCGGCGGCGGTGGCGGGAGCGGCGCCGAGGACGACCAGGACGGGCAGCAGTGTGAGGACGGTGCGGGCGGTGGTCGGCATCGGCGGCTCCCGTGCTCGTACGGACGTCTGGTACGGACGTCAGCGGCGGGCGCGGGCCGCCTGGTTGCGGCGCGTCAGCCACAGGGCTCCGGCCGCGCCCGTGAGCAGGACGGTGCCGCCGAGGGTGCCGAGGGCGAGGGCGTCGTCCTCGGGTCCGGTCTGCGGGAGCTGGGCGCCGTCGGTACCGCCGGTGCCGCTTCCGGACCCGCCCGTGGAGCCGCCGCCCCCGCCGGACGCGGTGACGTCGAGGGTGAGGGACGGGCCGGGGTCCCTGGTGGGGGTGCAGGTCGTGGTCGTACCGAGCGCCTTGATGGTGAGCACGCCCGCCGTGAAGGTGACCTTGCCGGTCTTCTTGGGGGTGTACGTCCCGCTCAAGTCACTGATCTTTATCGGGGTGTTTGCGGGAACCGCCTCCTGGTTGGCGGGGCCGGTGACGGTCATGGTCCCGCTGTCGGCGCCGCCCAGCCTGATCGTGGCGCTCGGGTTCATCGCGCCCTTGCCGAGTTCGACGGGGCTGGAGGAGACGCCCTTCTGCCAGGACATCGTGATCTTGTACCCGGAACCGCTCCTGGTGCCCTCGATGTCGATGGGCGAGACGGCCCCCTTGTCGCCGATCGGCGTCTTGCACTGGTAGTCGACGTCCACCACGTCGGCCCGGGCCCCGGGCGCGGCCGTCAACACCGCCGCCCCGGCCATCGCCGCGACGGACACGAGCGCGGCACTGCGGTTCCGTTTCGTCCGGTAGGACACGATTGCCCCTCCGTCCCCTGTTTTCCTGACGGCACATCAGATCGGCCGTCAAGGTACGCCCGGGCACCGGAGGAAGGAAGAGACAGGGTGTGGTGGAAGCGTGGGGATGCGGGGGGTCGGGGGCTGGCGGGCCGCACGCACGGGTGGACCGGCACCCCGAGGCAACCGCCCGGACACCGGCCGTCGCTACGCCGGTGCCGCCAGCTCCGCCCACACCGTCTTGCCGGCGACCCCGGGGGAGCGCACCACGCCCCAGTCCAGGCAGAGCCGCTGCACGATGAACATGCCGTGGCCGCCGGGGCGGCCCGCGCGGTGGGGGGTGCGGGGGGCTGGCTGGCCCGTGCCGCGGTCGGAGACCTCGATGCGGATCATCTTGTTGTCGCAGGCGATCTGGAGCCGCTCCGGCCCCTCGGCGTGCAGACAGGCGTTGGTGACCAGCTCGGAGACGACGAGCAGCACGTCCTCGGCGACGGCCCGCTGATCCGCGGAGGCGGCGGGCAGCCAGCCCCACGCGTGCAGCGCCTGCCGGGCGAAGTCGCGCGCCAGCGGTACGACGCCGCTCTCGCCGCCGAGGCTCAGCCTGCGGACCTGACGCCCCGCGGACGCCCCGGAAGCGCCGCTGGGCTCAGGGCCGCGGTCGCCCGGCGGGTAGGGCCGGGTGGTGCTCATCAGCGCTTCACCTCACCGATTCACCGGTTCACGTTTCACAAGTCACTACAAGGTCGACCACTGCCCAGTGTCAGTGCTCAAGGTTCGGGTCCGGTCACTGCCCAGTGTCAGGGTGTCTTCTGCCCGAGCGGACCGGGGGAACACCCCCCTTCCGCCGCGAACGCCACCGGGGCCGAAAAGCGCAGGCCACCGTGGGCGAAACGGGTCAGGGGCAAGGGGTGCGGGCCCATCCGGGCGCCGCGCGGGCGGGGGCACAGGGTGAGCCCGGCACACGGGGTCAGCCGGCGTCGTCGGCGAGGGCGTCCTCGACCGTGTCATGGACCGAGAACACCGCGTCGGCCCCCGTGATCTCAAACACACGCGCCACCACCGGCAGCATCGCCGCCAGATGCACCCCACCACCGGCCGCCTCGGCCTTCAGCCGGGCACCGAGGAGCACATTGAGCCCCGTGGAGTCGCAGAACTCCAGCCGTGAGCAGTCGATGACGAGGCGGCTGAGCCCTTTGGCGAGGCATTCGTCGAGCGGCTCGCGCAACAGGTCGGCGGTGTGGTGATCCAGCTCACCCGCCGGGGTCACGACGGCACTAGAGCCCGCTTCCCGCACCTCCACCAGAAGCCGGCCCGACTGTGCGCTGCCGACCGTCCCGTGGTCCATGCCGTCTCTCTCCCGAGGTCGTGGCTGCTTGACTGACGCCCTCGAACACTACGCCTTCCTCACACACTCCGACCACCGAACATCCGCCCACAATCGGACATTTCCCCACAGAACGCACTTGCGGCGGGCTCGGGAAAGCGGGTAGGGCTAGTAAGGACACGTAATCCGACACGGCCGGCTTTGGAGGCGCCGCACACCGCAGTGCACGTATTGGCTTCGGCAGCCATATGCCGAGAACGATGGAGGACATCATGTCACCCCGGCTCGACGCATCGCATACCCAGAGGGCGACGTCGGCATCCCCTTCGGACCACCCGGACCCCGCCTCGTCCGTCGACACCCACGAGGTCGGCCAGGACCACGGACTCGCCGCGCACACCGACCCCACCGGTCACGGTCACGACGACGACGTACTCGCCGGACTTCCGGAGATCCCCCCGTACGACGAAGTGGCTCCCGTCGACGCACGGGCCCTTTCCAAGACCCTCTTCGAGCGGCTGGAGTCCCTCGAGGAAGGCACCCACGAGTACTCGTACGTCCGCAACACGCTCGTCGAACTCAACCTCGCCCTGGTCAAGTTCGCCGCCTCCCGCTTCCGCTCCCGCAGCGAGCCGATGGAGGACATCATCCAGGTCGGCACGATCGGCCTGATCAAGGCGATCGACCGCTTCGAACTCAGCCGTGGCGTCGAGTTCCCGACCTTCGCCATGCCTACCATCATCGGCGAGATAAAGCGTTTCTTCCGTGACACCTCGTGGTCCGTGCGGGTACCGCGGCGCCTCCAGGAACTCCGGCTCGACCTGGCCAAGGCCGGTGACGAACTGGCCCAGAAGCTCGACCGCGCCCCGACGGTCGGCGAACTGGCCGAGCGGCTCGGCATCTCCAACGACGAGGTCGTGGAGGGCATGGCCGCCTCCAACGCGTACACCGCCAGCTCGCTGGACGCCCAGCCCGAGGAGGACGACTCCGAGGGCGCCCTCGCGGACCGCATCGGCTACGAGGACCACGGGCTCGAAGGCATCGAGTACGTCGAGTCGTTGAAGCCGCTGATCGCCGAACTGCCCTCCAGGGACCGCAAGATCCTGTCCCTGCGCTTCGTCGCCAACATGACCCAGTCCGAGATCGGCGACGAACTGGGCATCTCCCAGATGCATGTGTCCCGCCTGCTCTCCCGGACCCTGGTGCGCCTGCGCAAGGGGCTGACCGTCGAGGAGTGACCTCCGTCGTCCGGGGGCGGCCCGCGCGGCCGTCCCCGTCATGGCGAACAGGTCACCCGGAGCGCGTTGTTACCGGCGGATACATCTTTCCTCCCGAGCCCCCGTCCACCACTATGGGCCCCCCAAACTGGCCGGTACGTCAGGAGGCGGGGCGATGGCTCGGGGGGACGGCGACCGCGCGGAGTACGCGGGGGTGTCCGACGCACGGCTCACCGAGCTGCTGCGCGGCGCCCCGCCCACCGCCTTCACGGCGCTCCAGGAACTCCGCGCCCGCCACCAGGAGGCCACCCTCGCCTACGCCCGCCTGTGCACCGCGGGCGAGTCCGGGGCCCGGCAACTCGCCGCCCAGGCCTTCACCCTGGCGGCCCGCCGCACCGCGCGGGGCACCGATCCGGGAGAACCCTGGCGTCACCACCTGCTCCTGACGGCCGGTGAGATCGCGGCCCAGTGGGCGGCGGACGACCGTTCCGCGGGACTCGACGCCGGGCTGCTGCTCGTCCTGAGCACGGCGGGCCCGGGCGCCCCGGTGCCGCCGATGCTCGCCGCGTTCCGTTCCCTGCCCTCCCGGGCCAGGGGGCTGGTCTGGTACGGCGTACTGGACCGGGAGCCCACCGACCGCGCGGCCACCCTGCTCGGCCTCCTCCCGAAGGACGTGGCGTACGACACCGCCCCGGCGCTCCAGGCACTGGGCCGGGCCTGTCTGCGCTCCCGGCTGGCCGCCTCCGACGACCCGAGCTGCCCGGACTTCCAACGGCTGATCGAGGAGTCGGTACGGCCGGACGGTCCACGCCACAGCGCCGACCTGACCGCCCACATGGCGCACTGCGCGCACTGCGCCACGGCGTACGAGGAACTGTCCGCCCTGCGCGACAGCCCGCACACCGCGCTGGCGGAGGGGCTGCTGCCGTGGGCGGGGGCGGGGTACGCGCGGCGGGAGAGGCCCGCTGTGACCGGGGCGGACACCGGCGCGAGGGCGTCGGGACGGGGCGGGCCGATACTGGGCATATCTGCACGAGATGCGTCGGAACGGTACGTTTCGGTACGGGGTGCGTCGATGCCGGACACTTCGGTCCGGGATACGTCGATACGGGGCGCTTCGATACGGGACGTGGGCCTCGACCGTACGTGGCCCCCGTCGCGCCGTTTCGCGCTGGCCTCGGCCGCCCTCGGCGTCGCGCTCGCGCCGCTGCTGGTGCTGCTGATGTCGCCGGACGGCCCCGACGCCGAGCGCACCGCGCAGCCGGTGACGCCGTCGCCGGTCCCCTCCGTGGTGACGACGACGGCGCCGGTCCCCGCCACCCCGACGCCGTCCCCGTCCCCCTCCCCCACGCGAAGTCCGAGCCCGGCCCCGAAGCCGACGACGCCCCGCCCCTCCCCCACCACCCCACCACCCCCGGCGTTCCACCCCCCGGGCGCCGCCTACGCCCAGGTCGTGAACGTCTCCTCAGGCCGCTGTCTGGACATCCCCGGCCGCATCGAGAAGGGCGCGGACGTCAGCAGCGCCCCCTGCGACTCCTCCCGCACCCAGCGGTGGCGGGTCGACGTGGCGCGCGGGGTCGTGCAGTCGGCCGCCGATCCGGAGTTCTGCCTGGACAGCCGGGGTTCGGTGGAGCGGGGCGTGGGGGTGTGGCCGTGCGGCTCGGTCGAGGGCCGCAACGGACAGAACCTGAGGTTCGCGGTCGACGACCAGGGCCGGATCCGCCCCGCCATCGCCATCGGGACCGCCGTGACACCGGCGGACAGCGGCTACGGGCTGTGGCTGAAGCCGCTGGACGGCGACGCGGAGCAGCGCTGGCGGGCCGGACCGGCGTGAGCGTCAGACCTCGCGCCGCCCCTTGCGCCACACCTGCGACACCAGCGGCACCCCCGGCCGGTAGGCGAGGTGCACATGGCTCGGGGCGTCGAGAACGACCAGGTCGGCGCGGGCGCCGACGCCGAGACGGCCGATGTCCGCGCGCCGCAGCGCCGCCGCGCCGCCCGCGGTGGCCGACCAGACCGCCTCGTCCGGGGTCATGCCCATGTCCCGCACGGCGAGCGCGACGCAGAACGGCACCGACGAGGTGTACGACGATCCCGGGTTGCAGTCGGTGGACAGCGCGACGGTGACGCCCGCGTCGAGGAGGCGGCGGGCGTCCGGCCACTCGGCCCGGGTGGAGAACTCGGCGCCGGGCAGGAGCGTGGCGACGGTACGGCCGCTGGCGAGGGCGTCGACGTCCGCGTCCGTCAGATGGGTGCAGTGGTCGGCGCTGGCGGCGTCGAGTTCGACGGCGAGCTGCACGCCGGGGCCGTAGGAGAGCTGGTTGGCGTGGATGCGCGGGTGCAGGCCCTTGGCCTTCCCGGCGGTGAGGACGGCACGGGCCTGGTCGCCGTCGAAGGCGCCCTTCTCGCAGAAGACGTCGATCCAACGGGCGTACGGGGCACAGGCGTCGAGCATCTCGCCGGTGACCAGGGCGACATAGGCGGCCGGGTCGTCGGCGAGGTCGGGGGAGACGATGTGCGCGCCGAGGTAGGTGACCTCGTCGGTGTGCGCGGCGGCGACGCGCAGGGCGCGGGCCTCGTCCTGGACGGTCAGGCCGTAGCCGGACTTGGTCTCGAAGGTGGTGGTGCCCTGGCGCAGGGCCTCGGCGAGGTGGCGGGTGAGGTTGCGTTCGAGGTCGTCGTCACTGGCGGCGCGGGTGGCGGCGACGGTGGTGCGGATGCCGCCCGCGCTGTAGGGGCGGCCGGACATCCGGGCGTTGAACTCGGCGGTGCGGTCGCCCGCGAAGAGCAGGTGGGAGTGGGAGTCGACGAAGCCGGGGAGGACGGCCCGGCCGCCGACGTCGACCCGATTGTCAGTGGCGGGTGCTTTGCTTGATTCACCGGTCCACGTGACGTGGTCGCCTTCGATGACGACGGCCGCGTCCTGGATCAGACCGAGGGGGGATCCGTCACCGAGGGAGGGGTCGTTGGTGACCAGCGTGGCGATGTTGGTGATGGCAGTGCTGCTCATGGCGGCATCCTCGTGGCTGGCCGGTCGGGTGGCGGTCGTCAGGCGCGCAGGGCTTCGATCGCCCGCGCGAGTGCTCGCGGCACATCGGGTACGAGGGTGTGGGCCCCGTCGCGCACGACGTGCCGCCCTCCCACGATCGTGTGCCGTACGTCCGCTGCCGTCGCGGCGAATACGGCCGTCTCGGCGCCGAGCCGTGGCAGTGGCCCCGCTGTTCTGACCGAGTCGAGGGCGATGGTCGTCAGGTCGGCCCGGGCGCCCGGTTCGATGGTCCCGGCGTCGGGCCAGCCGAGGGCGGCGTGGCCGTCGGCGGAGGCCGCGCGCAGCAGGGCCGCCGCTGTCCAGTGACCCCGGGTGCGGGTGCGCAGGCGCTCGTTCAGCTCCATCGCGCGGGCCTCTTCGAACGGGTCGATGACGGCGTGGCTGTCGGAGCCTAGGGAGAGCGGGGAGCCCGCCCGCTGGAGGGCTGCGGCCGGTCCGATGCCGTCCGCGAGGTCCCGTTCGGTCGTCGGGCACATGCAGGTGCCGGTGCCGCTGCCGCCGATCAGGGCGATGTCCTCGTCCGTGAGGTGCGTGTTGTGGACGCCGGTGGTGCGGGGGCCGAGCACGCCGTGGTCGGCGAGGAGCCGGGCGGGTGTGCGTCCGTGGGCGGCCCGGCAGGCGTCGTTCTCGGCGGTCTGCTCGGACAGGTGCACATGCAGCGGGGCCCGCCGCTCCTCGGCCCAGCGCGCCACGGTGGCGAGCTGGTCGGCGGGCACGGCCCGCACGGAGTGGATCGCCGCCCCGATCCGTACGTGATCCCGTTCCTTGAGAACTGCACAGCGTTCCGCCCAGGCGTCGGCCGTGCCGTCGGAGAAGCGGAGCTGATGGGTGCTGGGTGGCTGCCCGAAGCCGGAGGACAGGTAGCAGGTGTCGAGGAGGGTGATGCGGATCCCGGCTTCGGCGGCGGCCGCGACCAGGGCTTCGCCCATGGCGTTGGGGTCGGCGTAACGGGTGCCGCCGGGGGCGTGGTGGAGGTAGTGGAACTCGCCTACGGCGGTGATCCCGGCGAGGGCCATCTCGGCGTACACCGCCCGGGCCAGCGCGTGGTAGCTCTCGGGGGTGAGCCGGTCGGCGGTGTGGTACATGACCTCGCGCCACGTCCAGAAGGTCCCGGAGCCGACCTGCGCGGTGCCGCGCAGGGCGCGGTGGAAGGCGTGCGAGTGGGCGTTGGCGAGCCCGGGAAGCGTCAGCCCGCGCAGGATCTCGGCGCCGGGCGGCGGGGCGGGGGTCTCCTCGCGGACGGCGGCGACACGCCCTTCGGCGACCTCCACGACCACGCCCGGCTCCACGTGGTCGCCGAGCCAGGCGTACTCCAGCCAGTAGGTCGCGTGGGTCACCTGCGGACCAGTCCTTCCAGCGCGTCGGCGAGGGCGAGCACCCCGGCGACGCAGTCGTCCTCGGTCGCGGACTCGGCGGGCGAGTGGGAGACGCCGGTGGGGTTGCGCACGAACAGCATGGCGGTCGGGACGGTCCCGGAGAGGATCCCGGCGTCGTGTCCGGCGCCCGTGCCGAGGACGGGGACCTTGAGGCCGGTGTCGTGGCCGAGGACGCGGGCCAGCTCGTCGCGCAGGGCGTGGTCGAACTCGACGACGGGGGTGAAGGACTCGCGGACCACGTCCAGGTCGACGCCGTGCGCCGCCGCGTGGTCGCGGGCCGCCTGTTCGACGCCGGTCACGACGGTGTCGAGGGTGTCCTGGTCGGCGGCGCGGGAGTCGAGCCAGCCGCGGACCAGGGAGGGGACGGCGTTGACGCCGTTCGGCTCGACGGCGATCTTGCCGAAGGTCGCGACGGCGCCGACGAGCCGTGCCTCGCGCCGGGCGGCGAGCACGGTCTCGGCGTACGGCAGCATGGGGTCTCGGCGGTCCGCGAGCCGGGTCGTCCCGGCGTGGTTGGCCTCGCCCCGGAAGTCGAACCGCCAGCGTCCGTGCGGCCAGATGGCGCTCGCCAGGCCGACCCGGTCGCCGGACAGGTCCAGCGCGCGGCCCTGCTCGACGTGGAGTTCGACGAAGGCGCCGATGCGGGCGAGCCGCTCGGGGTCCGGTCCGATGGCGTCGGGGTCGTACCCGGCCGCTTCCATGGCCTGCGGCAGGGTGACCCCGTCGCCGTCGGTGAGCCGGTGCGCCTGCTCGACGGTGAGGTGCCCGGCGGCCAGCCGGGAGCCGACGCAGGCGAGGCCGAAGCGGGCGCCCTCCTCGTCCCCGAAGTTGACGATGCCGAACGGCTTGGCGAACCGCGCTCCCCTGCGGCGCAGTTCGTCCAGCGCGGCGAAGGCGGACACGACGCCGAGCGGTCCGTCGAAGGCGCCGCCGTCGGGCACGGAGTCGAGATGCGACCCGGTGACGACGGCGTCCCCGGCGGCCGGGTCGCCGAGCCAGGCCCACTGGTTGCCGTTCCGGTCGGCCTCGTAGGCGAGACCGCGCCCTTCCGCCTGCTCCCGGAACCAGGCCCGGCACTCGGCGTCGGCGCCCGTCCAGGCGTAGCGGCGGTAGCCGCCGGAGGCGGAGCTGCGGCCGACCGGCAGCAGCTCCGCCCACATGCGCTGGAAGTTCACGCGCCGTCACCCTCACGCATCGGCACCCGCACGCCCCGCTCCCCCGCCACCGACTCCGCGATGTCGTACCCGGCGTCGACGTGCCGGATGACGCCCATGCCGGGGTCGTTGGTCAGCACGCGCCGGATCTTCTCGCCCGCCAGCGCGGTCCCGTCGGCCACCGTCACCTGTCCGGCGTGGATGGACCGTCCCATCCCGACGCCGCCACCGTGGTGGATGGACACCCACGACGCCCCGGACGCCACGTTGACCATCGCGTTCAGCAGCGGCCAGTCGGCGATCGCGTCGGAGCCGTCGAGCATGGCCTCGGTCTCCCGGTAGGGAGAGGCGACGGAGCCGCAGTCGAGGTGGTCGCGGCCGATGACGATCGGCGCGGACAGCTCACCGGAGGCGACCATGTCGTTGAACCGCTCACCGGCCCGGTCGCGCTCCCCGTAGCCGAGCCAGCAGATGCGCGCGGGCAGCCCCTGGAAGTGCACCCGCTCCCCGGCCATCCTGATCCACCGGGCCAGGGACTCGTTCTCGGGGAACAGCTCCAGGATCGCCTTGTCGGTCTTGGCGATGTCGGCGGGGTCGCCGGACAGCGCCGCCCAGCGGAAGGGGCCCTTGCCCTCGCAGAAGAGGGGCCGGATGTAGGCGGGGACGAAGCCGGGGAAGGCGAAGGCCCGGTCGTATCCGGCGAGCTGGGCCTCGCCGCGGATGGAGTTGCCGTAGTCGAAGACCTCCGCACCGGCGTCCTGGAAGCCGACCATGGCCTCGACGTGCCGGGCCATCGACTCCCGGGCCCGCACGGTGAACCCGGCCGGGTCCTTGGTGGCGGCGTCGGCCATGTCCTCGAAGGGGATGCCGACCGGGAGGTAGGCCAGCGGGTCGTGGGCCGAGGTCTGGTCGGTGACGATGTCGATGGGCGCGCTCATGGCGAGGAGCCGGGGGACCAGTTCGGCGGCGTTGCCGAGGACGCCGATGGACAGCGGGCGCCGGGCGTCACGGGCCTCGACGGCGAGCTGGAGGGCGTGGTCGAGGGAGTCGGCGCGGACGTCGAGGTAGCGGTGCTCGATGCGCCGCTCGATGGCGCGCGGGTCGCAGTCGACGCAGAGGGCGACGCCGTCGTTCATCGTCACGGCGAGGGGCTGGGCGCCTCCCATGCCGCCGAGTCCGGCGGTGAGGGTGATGGTCCCGGCGAGGGTGCCGCCGAACTTCTTGGCGGCGACGGCGGCGAACGTCTCGTAGGTGCCCTGGAGGATGCCCTGGGTGCCGATGTAGATCCAGGAACCGGCGGTCATCTGCCCGTACATGGTCAGGCCGAGGGCCTCCAGGCGGCGGAACTCCTCCCAGTTGGCCCAGTCGCCGACGAGGTTGGAGTTGGCGATCAGCACGCGCGGGGCCCATTCGTGGGTCTGCATGACGCCGACGGGGCGACCGGACTGGACGAGCATGGTCTCGTCCTGCCTGAGGGTCTTCAGGGTCCGCACCATCGCGTCGAAGGAGCGCCAGTCGCGGGCCGCCTTGCCGGTGCCGCCGTAGACGACGAGCTTGTCCGGGTGCTCGGCGACCTCCGGGTCCAGGTTGTTCTGGAGCATCCGCAGGGCGGCCTCCTGCTGCCATCCCAGGGCGCTCGGTTCCGTACCGCGCGGGGCCCGCACAGAACCAGAGGGCGACCCGTAGGGCCTCGTATGAGGGTGGCGGGGTCCTGACATGGTCTGCCTCCCGGTTGTTGCCGACTCTATTCACATCCTGGCCGGATGAATAGAGCTAGTCAACACGGGGGGCGCACACACGCACGTCGAGTACGCGGGGCCGCTGCGGGAGACGGTGCCCAGCACGGCACGGCGGTGGCGCCCGGCCGAGGTCGTGGCGGGTTCCGGAGGAGCCCGCACCTCGCCTCGTCACGAACGGCGCTGCGACGCCCTCAGGGGTGCCGGGAAACTGCGCGACAGGCCACGACGCACCCGCAGCCGCCCGACAGCGCCTACCGGCAGGAACAGCCCCGCGCCGTCGGTCAGACCAGCGCCGCCGACTTGCGCCTCCGGCCGCCCGGGCTCGCGTCGCCCGCCCCGATGCCCGTGCCGCGGTAGGTCTTGACCGCCTTGCCCGCCGGGTTGCCGCCCCAGCGGTCGAGCCAGTCCACGCGCACCCACAGCAGCGCGTCCTCGGCCCGCTCCCGGCGGCCGAGCCACGTGGCCTTCAGCCACAGCCCCACCCCGGCGCCCGCCAGCACCATGCCACCGGCGGCCGGGACGGCGAACGCGCTGCCGAGGGCGGCGAGGAAGGCGAGCAGGAGCCACCAGCGGTGACCACGGCGCCAGTTGCGGGCGGTGACCGCGCGGTCCTGGAGGATGTCGTTGCGCCCCGCGCGGGTGGCGCCCTTCGACAGCGCGGCGTACCGCTTGCGGCGCGGCAGCCCCACCAGGGCGGCCACGACGATGAACAGGGCCGCTCCCGCGAGCACCCCGATGCGGCGCCCGGTGATCCCCGGCACCGCCACACCGATCCCGGCCGCGACCACGCCCAGCCACCACATCGGCGCCGCCCCGGCCCGTACGACGACCGCCACCCGAGCCAGTCCCTGACCTCCGCGTGCCACGATCCGCCTCCTCGTCGCCTTGGCACATCTGACATGTGCACAATTCCGTCGGGCAGGCAGATTAGCGAGCGAACGTGAGACACGTCTGAGAAAGACGCGACCCCGGGTCACTCCACGAACAGGTTCCGCGCCGCCGCCCGTGCGTCGAACTCCTCCAGTCGGGCCTGCGCGTCCGGCAGGTCGTCGCACATCGCCTCCAGCAGGACCCGGCCGAGCAGCATCGGCGCGCAGGCGGTGTCGAAGGCGAGGCCGGTGCCCACGGCGGCGGGCAGCAGCAGGTCGGAGGCCTTGGCGACGGGCGCGAAGGCGGAGTCGGCGACGGTGACGACGGTCAGCCCGGCCTCCTTGGCGTAGCCGAGGGTGTCGAGCACCTCGCGCGGGTGCCGGGGCAGGGCGAAGCACAGCAGCGCGGAGGCACCCGCGCGGACGGCGGCGTCGATCCGGTCGTGGATCATCGTGCCGCCCTCGTTGAGCAGGCGGACGTCGGGGTGGACCTTGGCGGCGAAGTAGGCGAAGCCGTACGCCTGGGCGGCTGCCGCGCGCAGTCCGAGCACCGGCAGCGGGCGGGAGGCGGCGAGCAGCGCGCCCGCGCGGCGCACGGGCCGGGGGTCGGCGAGGAGTCCGGCGAGGTGGCGCAGGTTCTCGATCTCGGCCTCGACGGCCTGCTGGTAGGCGTTGTACGGCGTGGCCGGTGCCGTCCGCTCGGCGGGCGCGACCTCGCGCAGGTGTCGGCGCAGGGCCGGGTAGCCGTCGAAGCCGAGGGCGACGGCGAAGCGGGTCACCGAGGGCTGGCTGACCCCGGCGAGTTCGGCCAGTTCCACGCTGGACAGGAAGGGCACGTCGGCGGCGCGGCGGACCATGCTGTGGGCGATGCGCCGCTGGGTCGGCGTGAGCCGCTGTCCCTCGAAGATCGCCTGGAGCCGCGCGGCGGGGCTCTCGGCGGGGTTGGTGTCACGGCTCTCCGTGCCGTTCATGGTGTGGTGCTCCCCCTGTAGATGTCCGTGAACCGGTCCAGCAGCCGGGCCGCGGCCGTCACGTCGTCCGTGAGCGGGCGGTCGGCCCAGTCCGCGTCGAGGACCTGCTCGGCCAGCGCCAGCGCCCGTCCGACCGGCAGTTCCGGGTCCGGCCGCAGCTCGCGCTGGCGCAGTGCCCGTACGGCGACGACGAGTTCGCAGCCGACGACCAGCCGGTAGGCGGCGCAGGCGCGCAGCGTCTGACGGGCGGCGAGCGAGGCGAAGCTGGCCTGTTCCTCGATGCCCCGGGAGAGTACAGCGTGGCCGAGGGAGGCGGGCGCGGAGCAGGCGCGCAGGTCGCCGAGGGCCGCGGCGGCGGAGTACTCCAGGATCATCACGCCGGACGCGGCCGGTTCCTGGTCGGCGAGGAAGGGGCGCAGCCGGGTGAAGGAGGGCTCGTTGAGGGTGGAGAGCCGGGCCGTGGACAGCCGGGCGACCTGCATCAGGGCGAGCCGGAAGTGGTCGAGGGCGAGGGCGAGCTGCGCCTGGAAGAAGCCGCCGTGGTGGTAGGCGGCCTGGTCGTCGACGGAGATGAGGGGGTTCTCGGCGGCGGCGTTGACCTCGACGGCGATGACCTCCTCCAGGGTGTCGGCGGCGTCGAGGGCGGGGCCGTGGATCTGGGGCAGGCAGCGGAAGCCGTACGGGTCCTGGATCCGGCCCAGCGGCGGGTGCGGCCGGTCGGCGGCACCGATCAGGGCGCGCATGCGGCGGGCGGCCTCGGTGCTGCCGCGGTGCGGGCGGGCGGTGTGCACGGGGGCGGCGTAGGGCTCGTGGGAGCCGTCGACGGCGAGCAGGGACAGCGCGGCGACGACCTGGGTGGCGGCGAGCAGCCCGCGCAGTTCGTGCAGGGCGAGCGCGGCCTGGCCGAGGGTGAGGGCGTTGCTGCTGATCAGGGCGAGGGCGTCGTTGTTGTCCAGCGGCTGCGGGTGCGGGGCGCCGGTGCCGCGCCAGGGGTGTTCACCGGCGAGGGCGAGGCCCATCTGGGCGAGGGCGGCGATGTCGCCGGTGCCGACGGAGCCGTACTCGTTGACGACGGGGTGGGCGCCGTTCTCCAGCGCCTCGCACAGCGCGGTGACGACGCTGGGCCGCAGCCCGGCGCCGCCCGCGAGGATCTGGTTGGCGCGTATGGCGAGCATGGCGCGGACCTGCCGGGCGGGCAGTTCCTCCCCGATGGCCCCGGCGTGACTGCGCAGCAGCCGCAGCCCGTGTCCGGCGGCGGCCTCGGTCGGCACGGGCACGGAGCGGTTGGCGCCGACGCCGGTGGAGCGGCCGTAGACCCTGCCGGTCGCGGCGAGCTGCCGGGCGGCGTGCCAGGATGCCCCGGCCCGGCGCATCCCGTTCGCGTCCGGCACCGGGCGCGCGGCCCCGTCGGCGAGCCGTACGACGTCCTCGACGCCGAGTCCGGCGCCGTCGAGGACGACGACCGCGGGGGCCCGCGCGGTGAGCGTCCCCGGCCCGTCCACCCCCTGCACCGTCCGAGCAGTCACAGCCCCGCAACCCCTCTCCGCCCCACACCCCATTCACTTCAGCGCAACTCTGCATGGAGTCATGCAGCCGGGCAAGCGGAACAGGGGACACCGGGCGCGGGGCGTCCCGTACGGGACGCCCCCGGGAAACACGGGGGCTAACCCCAGTGCGGCCGTTCTTCCCGCTTCCTACCGTGGGGACATGAGCGGAATGGATGCGCGGGACGCCGAGCTGAAGAAGGAACTGGACGCCACCTTGCGGGCGCGCCGGGACCTGGGCGAGGAATACGACTCCGCGCTGGTCGAGTCCTTCCTGGAGAAGGTCGACCAGCGCATGGACGCCACGGTGGAGCGCCGCGTGCGGCGGCAGCTCGCCGAGCAGCAGATGGTGGTGGCCCGGGACTCCCGGTCGCCGCGGCCGACGGACACCTGGGGCGAGCGGTTCGGCTTCGCCATCGTCTCGCTGGTGCTGGCCGTGCCGCTGTCCGCGATCGGCGGCGGCGTCGCGGACCTGCCCGGGCTGCTGGTGGCCTGGGCCGGGATCGTCGGCGTCAACGTCGTACAGGCGGTGCGCACCAACCCGGGCCTGTTCGGCCGCCGCCGCGGCGGCCGACGTGACGACGACGCCTGGGAGGACTGAGAGCCCTCCGCGGGAGGCGGGAGGCCCGCCTCACACCTGCCGCGTGGGCAGCGCCACGATCTGCCGCAGATTGACCCGGCGCGCCCGGCTCACCGTGTAGGCGACGACATCGGCGAGTTCCCCGGCGGACATGGCGCCGACCGCGTCCCGCATGGCGGTGACCTCCTGGGCGAGCCGGGTGTCGTCGATCCGGTCGACCAGCTCGCTCTCGACGAACCCCGGCTCGATGTTGGTGACCCGCACGTCCTGGGGCCCGAACTCGGTGCGCAGCACCTGCGAGAGGTAGGTGACGGCGGCCTTGGTCGCCCCGTAGACGGCGTAGTCGGGGAAGACGACGTGCGCGCCGATGGACGAGATGTTCACGACGTCGGCGGTACGGCCGTCCGCCGCCGCGTCCACCAGGTCACCGCTGAAGGCGCCGGTGACCCGCAGCACCCCGGCCACATTGGTGTCGAGCATCCGCCGCCACTCGTCCACGCGCTGGTCGGCGACGGGGTGCGGCAGCATCACGCCCGCCGCGTTGACGACCAGGTCGACGGTCCCGTACTCCGCGTGGATCCGCTCGACCGCGCCCGCCACGGAGGCGTCGTCGGTGACATCGGCGACGACGGCCAGCGCCTCGCCCCCGTCGGCGCGGATCTTCCCGGCGAGGGCCGCGAGCCGGTCCGCGCGCCGCGCCAGCAGCGCCACCCGCGCCCCGTGCGCGGCGAGGGTCACGGCGACGGCCTCACCGATGCCGCTGGCGGCGCCGGTGACGACGGCGGTACGGCCGGACAGGTTCTCGTACGACATGAAGTGCTCCTGGGTCTCTCCGGGTGGTGTCGGCCGGGGCGGGGTCGCCCCTCCCCGGCCGCTCGCTGTCACGTCCACCACCCTCGGCGCCCGCGCCGCCCGTACCCAGGGACGGGTTTTTCCTGGGTCTGCCAGTACCAGGTTCGCGGCCCGCATGCCGCCTATGCTCGATCGCATGGACGGGGAACTGGGAGACTTCCTGCGCTCGCGCCGCGCCCGCATCCAGCCGGAGGAGGTGGGGCTGCCCTCGTACGGCCGCCGCCGCGTGCCCGGGCTGCGCCGCGAGGAGGTGGCGCAGCTGGCCGGAGTGAGCGTCGACTACTACATCCGCCTCGAACAGGGCCGTGGCCCGAGCGTCTCGGACGCCGTGCTGGACGCGGTCGCGCGGGTGCTGCGCCTGGACGCGGCCGAGCACGAGTACCTGCGCGTGGTGGCCCGGCCGCCACGCCGTACGGCGGACCCGGACCCGGCGTTCCCGTGGGTGCGCCCGGCCGTGCAACTGCTCCTCGACGGCATGGACCGCAACCCGGCGTACGTCCTGGACCACCGGATGAACGCCCTCGCCTGGAACCCGCTGGCCGACGCGCTGCTCGGCTTCTCCGGCGTCCCGCGCGCCGACCGCAACCTCGTACGCCGTGCCTTCCTCGACCCCGACTCGCGCGCCCTGTACCCCGACTGGGAGGAGGTCGCCGAGCAGACGGTCGCCCATCTGCGCCTGAAGGCGGGTCACCATCCCGACGACCCGGCGGTGGCCGAGCTGGTCGCCGAAGTGTCCGCCCGCAGCCCGGAGTTCCGGCGCATGTGGGCCAGCCACCTGGTCAAGCCGTGCGACAACGGGGTCAAGCGCCTACGGCACCCGGTGGCGGGCCTGCTCACCCTCCCCTACGAGACCCTGACGATCCCGTCGGCCGAGGACCAGACGATCGTGGCGTACGCCCCGGACCCGGACTCGGAGACGGCGGACCGCCTGACCATGCTGGCAAGTTGGAAGGCACCCACAACCGCAACCATCAATTGAGCAACCCCCACGGCGAGCAACCAGGTCCGCGAGAGCGGCGGCGGTTTAGCCGCAAAGGGGTGCGCGGGGACCGCCGCACCCCCGTTACCGGGGGGCGGGACGACGGCGGTCCCCGCGAGGGACGCGGCCGGGTCAGGCCAGGCATCGCGTCCATGGCGTCCATGGAGGTCCGGGAGCCGCTCCGGAGGTCCTTGGCGCCGTACGGCGCCGGCTGGGGCGGGGAGCCGCTCCCGCCCTGCCGACATCCACCAATGTGCCGGACGCGTGTTAAGCGGGTGCTGCGCGGACGTGACACGCTCGTACCACTTCCGAGAAGTCCGAACAGACTTCCAGGCCGGGTGCGGGCGCCGTAAGTCCGCCGCCCGCACCGGCGGTTCACCGCACGTTCGCCGTCACTTACCGGTCTTGGCGAGAAAGGCCAGCAGGTCCTGACGGCTGACCACACCGGTCGGCTTGCCCTCGACGAGGACGATCGCGGCGTCCGCCGCGCCGAGCACGGACATCAGGTCCGCGACGGGTTCGCCGGAGCCGACCTGGGGCAGCGGGGCCGACAGGTGCTTCTCCAGCGGGTCGTCGAGGGAGGCCCGCTTGGTGAACAGCGCGTCCAGCAGTTCACGTTCGACGACGGACCCGACGACCTCGGCGGCCATCACGTCGGGGTGACCGGCGCCCGGCTTGACGACGGGCATCTGCGAGACGCCGTACTCACGCAGCACCTCGATGGCCTGGCCGACCGTCTCCTCGGGGTGCATGTGCACCAGGGAGGGCATGGCGCCGCCCTGCTTGTCGTCGAGGACGTCGGCGACGCGGGCGCTGGGACCGGCGTCCTCCAGGAAGCCGTAGTCGGCCATCCACTCGTCGTTGAAGATCTTGCTGAGGTAGCCGCGCCCGCTGTCCGGCAGCAGGACCACGACCACGTCGTCCTCTCCGAGCCGCGCGGCGACCTCGAGCGCGGCGACCACGGCCATCCCGCAGGAGCCGCCGACGAGGAGGCCCTCCTCCTTGGCGAGGCGCCGGGTCATCTGGAAGGAGTCCTTGTCGGAGACGGCGACGATCTCGTCCGCGACGGTGCGGTCGTAGGCGGTGGGCCAGAAGTCCTCACCGACGCCCTCGACGAGGTACGGGCGTCCGGAGCCGCCGGAGTAGACGGAGCCCTCGGGGTCGGCGCCGACGACCTTGACCCGCCCGTCGCTGATCTCCTTCAGATAGCGGCCGGTGCCGGAGATGGTGCCGCCGGTGCCGACGCCCGCCACGAAGTGGGTGATCTTCCCCTCGGTCTGCTCCCACAGCTCGGGGCCGGTGGAGTGGTAGTGGGAGAGGGGGTTGTGGGGGTTGGAGTACTGGTCGGGCTTCCAGGCGCCGGGGGTCTCACGGACGAGCCGGTCGGAGACGTTGTAGTAGGAGTCGGGGTGCTCGGGCGCGACGGCGGTCGGGCAGACGACCACTTCGGCGCCGTAGGCGCGCAGCACGTTGATCTTGTCGGTGCTCACCTTGTCGGGGCACACGAAGATGCACTTGTACCCCTTCTGCTGGGCCACGATGGCGAGGCCCACGCCGGTGTTCCCGCTGGTCGGCTCCACGATGGTGCCCCCGGGCTTCAGCTCGCCGCTGCGCTCGGCCGCCTCGATCATGCGCAGGGCGATACGGTCCTTCACCGAGCCGCCCGGGTTGAAGTACTCCACCTTGGCCAGGACGGTCGCCCGGATGCCCTTGGTGACGTGGTTGAGCCGCACCAGCGGGGTGTTGCCGACGAGGCTGATCATCGAGTCGTGGAACTGCACCGTTGTCTCCGGTCGCTGCAAAGGAAATGGTTGTGACGGGTTCCGCCAGCCTACGGGTCGAAGGGCCCGTTCACTCGCTGTTGAGATTGACGCACCGTCGGTACGGGGCAAGCAGTTGATGTACGGCTATGAGGGAGGTGTCGGCGACCCATGACGAGGATGTCGAGGGCGAGGGTGGCCCGGCGCATCGCGGCCGGCGCCGCATACGGGGGCGGCGGCGTCGGCCTGGCCGGTGCGGCGGCCGTCGGTCTGGTGCTGGCCGAGGTGCACCTGGCCAAGCGCCAGGTGGGCAACGGCGGTACGCCGTACGTGCCGACCGCGGACGGGCTGTACGGCCATCCCTACACCACATCCGGCGAACCGCCCCTCCTGCTGACCCTGCTCGGCGACTCCACGGCCGCGGGCCAGGGCGTCCACCGGGCCGGTCAGACGCCGGGCGCCCTGCTGGCGTCGGGCCTCGCGGCGGTCGCGGAACGGCCGGTCCAGCTCCGCAACGTGGCCCTGCCCGGCGCGCAGTCGGACGACCTGGAACGGCAGGTGGGGCTGGCCCTGGCGGACCAGACCCGGGTACCCGACATCTGCGTGATCATGATCGGCGCGAACGACGTCACCCACCGGATGCCCCCGACCCGCTCGGTGCGCTGTCTGTCCACGGCGGTACGGCGACTGCGCACCGCCGGTGCCGAGGTGGTCGTGGGCACCTGTCCCGACCTCGGCACCATCGAGCCGGTGCAGCAGCCGCTGCGCTGGCTCGCGCGCCGGGCCTCCCGGCAACTGGCGGCGGCGCAGACGATCGGCGCGGTCGAGCAGGGCGGGCGCACGGTGTCGCTGGGCGATCTGCTGGGCCCCGAGTTCGCGGCCAACCCGCGCGAGCTGTTCGGCCCCGACAACTACCACCCCTCCGCCGAGGGCTACGCGACAGCGGCCATGGCCGTCCTCCCGACCGTCTGCGCCGCCCTCGGCCTCTGGCCCGCGGAAGAGGAACGCCCCGACGCCACCCGCCGCGAGGGCTTCCTGCCCGTCGCCCGCGCCGCCGCGGAGGCCGCCGCCGAGGCGGGCACGGAGGTCGCGGCGGCCATGCCGACGGGGCCGCGCGGCCCGTGGGCCCTGCTCAAGCGGCGCAGGCGGCGCCGGGTGGCGGAGGAGCACCTGGACGCGGTGGAGTCGGGGGTGGAGGGGAGCTGACGCGGGCCAACCCGCCTCGCGTCGCGCCCCGCACGGCCAGCCATCTAAGCAAGCGCTTGGAAAAGAGGCCCGCGTCACACCACAATGTCAGTGACCGAGGGCTTACCTACCGGTAATTTCGCCTACGCCCCACGCCATACCGTCGTCGTCTGGAGCCGTGATGCCCGAAGCCGTGATCGTCTCTGCTGCCCGCTCCCCCATCGGCCGTGCCTTCAAGGGCTCCCTCAAGGACCTGCGCCCCGACGACCTGACCGCCACGATCATCCAGGCGGCGCTCGCCAAGGTCCCCGAGCTGGACCCGAAGGACATCGACGACCTCATGCTCGGCTGCGGCCTGCCCGGCGGCGAGCAGGGTCACAACCTCGGCCGGATCGTCGCCGTGCAGATGGGCATGGACCACCTGCCGGGCTGCACCATCACCCGGTACTGCTCCTCCTCCCTGCAGACCTCCCGGATGGCGCTGCACGCCATCAAGGCGGGCGAGGGCGACGTCTTCATCTCCGCCGGTGTCGAGATGGTGTCCCGCAGCATCAAGGGCACCAGCGACGGCATGCCCGAGACGCACAACCCCCTCTTCGCCGACGCCGAGGCCCGTACCGCCGCCGTCGCCCAGTCCGAGGGGTCCGACTGGCACGACCCGCGCGAGGACGGCCTGCTGCCCGACCCGTACATCGCGATGGGCCAGACCGCCGAGAACCTGGCCCGCCTCAAGGGCGTCACCCGCCAGGACATGGACGAGTTCGGCGTCCGCTCGCAGAATCTCGCCGAGGAAGCCATCAAGAACGGCTTCTGGGAGCGCGAGATCACCCCGGTCACCCTCCCCGACGGCACCGTGGTCAGCAAGGACGACGGCCCCCGCGCCGGGGTCACCCTGGAGGGCGTCGCGGGCCTGAAGCCGGTCTTCCGCCCCGACGGCCTGGTCACCGCGGGCAACTGCTGCCCCCTCAACGACGGCGCCGCCGCCCTGGTGATCATGTCCGACACCAAGGCCCGCGAGCTGGGCCTCACCCCGCTCGCCCGCATCGTCTCCACCGGCGTCTCCGGACTCTCCCCGGAGATCATGGGCTACGGCCCGGTCGAGGCGTCACAGCAGGCGCTGTCCCGCGCCGGTCTCACCATCGACGACATCGACCTGGTCGAGATCAACGAGGCGTTCGCCGCCCAGGTCATCCCCTCCTACCGCGACCTCGGCATCCCGCTGGAGAAGCTGAACGTCAACGGCGGCGCCATCGCCGTGGGCCACCCCTTCGGCATGACCGGCGCCCGGATCACCGGCACGCTGATCAACTCCCTGCAGACGCACGACAAGCAGTTCGGCCTGGAGACCATGTGCGTCGGCGGCGGCCAGGGCATGGCGATGGTCATCGAGCGCCTGAGCTGACCCGGGCGGGCAAACGTCACGGGAACTTCTCCGTAACCGGAGAGAAACGTTGCGTCACGCAGCGGCCCGGAGTCCGGGACACCCCTGGACGCCGGGCCGCTTTGTGATGCAATCTCCCCCAGGATGTGACCTATCTCCCTCAGCCCAGGAACCACGCAGGTCAGCGCAGCCCATGGGGTAACAGCGGACCCACCCCCCTGTCCGATTCGTGACGTTACGCACTGACAGCTGGTTAGTTCACCCATCAAGCTGATGTAGGAAGTCGGGGGTCGACTTTGAACCGGGAGTACGTCAGTGAGCGCCATGCAGATCGCCTTGCTGGTCACCACGGCCGCCACGGGCGCCGTGGGCGTCGCCGTCCTGCGCACCCTGTTGCAGCTGCGGCGGCAGTTCACGGCCCTGCACGCCGAACTGATCGCTAACCGCGCCGCCCGCGCCACGGTGCCCGCGGCCCGCGAGGCCGCCGACACCGACGAGATACGCGCCGCCGTCGCCGAGGCACTCGCCGAGGAACGGGAGCGCGAACTGGCCGAGGCCCGCGCCTTCTGGGCCGCCCAGGAGGCCAGGGACGCCTCGGACGCGCCGACCCTGCTGGGCAGCCTGCCCGACAGCGAGCTGTTCCTGCCCCGCCAGGCCGACTTCGCGGGCCTGGAGCCGCTGGAACCGGTCACCGAGCCCGGCCCCGAGCCCGACGACCACTCCCCCAAGGACTACGTCCAGGGAGGCGCCCCCAGCGACTCCCCCGAACTGGCCGCGGCCCGCCGCCGCCACCCCTCGCACCCCGACTTCGTGCCGAACCCGTCGCCGGTCGTGAACGACCACGAGCGCACGGTCGCCACCCTCGAGGAACTCGCCGCCGCCGGCACCGAACTGACCGACGTCCGCCCCGGCCCCCTCGGCACCCTCGACGTCTATGTCTTCGCCGACGGCACCACCCTGTGCATGACCCCCGGCCACCGCGAGACCGCCGAACGCCTGGCCGCGGCCCTGCGCACCGGCGAAACCCCGGTCCTGCTGGGCGGTTCGGGCATCTCGGGCGCGTACACCCTGACGTTCTCGTGCGGCGAGGAGAAGGTCTACATCCTGGCGGACCGGGTCATAGCGTCGCTGTGACCGCTGTGACCGCTGTGACCGCTGTGACCCCGTAGTCCCCACAGCAGCCCCCGAGGACCGGCAGGGGTGCCGCGGAGCCCGGCTCAGACCCCGGCCCGCTTCTGCGCCTCCGCCACCAGCCGCACCGCCTCGGCGACTTCCTCCTCGCTGGTCAGCACCACCGCCAGGTCCCTCCCCGCGACGGTGATCTGGTCGGCCGCGGCGAACATCCCGCCGTCCGGCATCACCCGGGGCTCCACCCCGGGCGACTCGAGCACCTGCGACCACCGGGCCAACTCCCTGGCCAGCGCCAGCGCCTCGGCCGCGGCGCCCCGCTGCAGCCGACTCTGCGGCGCGGCCCGCAAACGGTCCGCGAAGTGATCCACCGCATGGATCAAAGACGTCGTATCCACCACGGCGCGAGCCTACGCACCCCACCCGGACTGTTGCCAACGGACGAACGCTCAGGCACGGTGACCTGAAGGACCGGCTTACATCCCATGCGTCCGGAGGCGCCGATGTCCCAAGTCTTCTCCGAGGAGACCCATCGCAATCTGCTCGCCCGCATCCCCCACTGCACCGGTCGTGAGATCTCCGACTGGCTGCGCACCGTCGAGGAAGGCCCCGCTCTCTTCCGCTTCGAGGAGAAGGTCAGCTGGCTGCGCCACGAGCACAACCTCGCGTACGGCCACGCCAAAGCGATCATTCATGAGTACGACCTGAGGAGGGCCGCGCGCAAACTGCTCTGAGCGCGCTTGTGCTGGGACATGCCGAAGGGCCCCGGGCATGCCGCCCAGGGCCCTTCGCACACGACCGCCGACGACTAGTCGCTGCTGTTGAGGATCGCGATGAGGCGCACGAACTCGAGGTAGATCCAGACCAGCGTCATCGTGAGACCGAAGGCGGCGAGCCAGGCCTCCTCGCGCGGGGCGCCGTAGGCGATGCCGTCCTCGACCTGCTTGAAGTCCAGGGCGAGGAACGCGGCGCCGAGCAGGATGCCGACGATGCCCATGATGATGCCGAGCGTGCCGCTGCGGAAGCCGAGGCCGTCACCGCCGCCGAAGACGGCGAACAGCAGGTTGACCGCCATCAGCATGATGAAGCCGAGCGCGGCGGCCATCACGAAGCCGTAGAACCGGCGGTTGACGCGGATCCAGCCCGCCTTGTAGGCGATCAGCACGGCGGTGAAGACGGCGAGCGTGCCGATCACGGCCTGCATGGCCGCGCCGTCGGCGATGCGGTTGTCCACGACGCTGGAGACGACGCCGAGGAAGACACCCTCCAGGGCGGCGTACGCCAGGATCAGCGCGGGCGAGGCCTTGCGCTTGAAGGACTGCACCAGCGCCAGCACCATGCCGAGCAGGGCGGCGCCGATGGCGATGCCGTACGAGCGGCCGATGTTGGCGTCGTCGACCGGCAGCAGGGCCCACGCGAGCGCGGCCGTGACGACCAGCACACCGAGGGTGGTGGCGGTGCGCATGACGACGTCGTCCATCGTCATCCGGCCGGTGGTGGCCGGGGCCTGCGGCGGGGCGCCGTGCTGAAGGTCCTGCTGGGCGTACGGGTTCTGGGCGTACGGGTTACCGGCCTGCGGCTGGGCGTACGGGTTGCCCTGCGTGCCGACAGCTGCTCCCCCGGCCTGCGGCGCGGTGTTGAAGCCCGCGTAGCCGTTGTCGCGGCTGAACCCCCGTCGCGAGAAGACCGGGTTGCTGCTCCTCATTTCACTCCTCCATGGCCACACTGCGCAGCCTTGGCTCAAGAGTAATGGAAAGGCAAAGGATTGACCCTACTGCCTGGGGAGGATCTTTCCCTCGCCATGTCGGTCAACACGCTACGCGCACGAGTGATTCCCGCCACCCGCGGGCCCCACTCCCGCCGCGCCGGGATCACTCGAACGGAAACCCGGTGTACGCCTCGGCGAGGTCGGTCGCGGCGGCGCGCGAGGTGGCGATCCGCTCCAGCCGGGCGAGCTGGAGCCGGTCCTCGAACGCGGTGGCGTCCGGGGCCCGGTGCAGCAGGGTCGTCATGTCGTAGGAGAACCGCTCGGCCTGCCACACGCGGCGCAGACAGGTCTCCGAGTAGGAGTCGAGCAGTTCCGCCGAACCGGTCTCGCGCTGATGGGTGAGCGCCCGCGCGAGCGTGACGACATCGCCCACGGCGAGGTTCAGCCCCTTGGCCCCGGTGGGCGGCACGATGTGGGCGGCGTCCCCGGCGAGGAACAGCCGCCCGTACCGCATGGGCTCCTGGACGTGGGACCGCATGGGGGTGACCGACTTCTGGGTGACGGGCCCGCGCTCCAGCCGCCACCCGTCGCCCGTCTCGAAGCGCCGCTCCAGCTCCCGCCAGATCTCGTCGTCGTCCCACGCGTCCGCGTCCGTGCCCTCGGGCACCTGGAGGTAGAGCCGGGAGACGGCGGGGGACCGCATGGACAGCAGGGCGAAGCCGCGGTCGTGGTGGGCGTAGACCAGCTCGTCGTGCGAGGGCGGTACGTCCGCGAGGATGCCGAGCCACCCGAAGGGGTACGTCCGTTCGTACACCCGTACCAGCTCGGCGGGTACGGCCTTGCGGGCCACTCCCCAGAACCCGTCGCACCCCACGACGTAGTCGCACTCCAGCACGTCCTCGCGCCCCTCGTGCCGGAACACCACGTGGGGCCGCTCCCCGTCGACCCCCCGCACGGCCAGCGCCTCCGCCCCGAAGACCAACGGACCGCCCTCCTTCACCTGGAGGGCGATGAGGTCCTTGCAGACCTCGGTCTGGGCGTACACCATCACGGACTTCCCGCCGGTCAGCGCGGGGAAGTCGACGCGGTACCGCCGCCTGGCGAACCGCAGCTCGATGCCGTCGTGCCGCAGCCCCTCCCGGTCCATCCGCGCCCCGGCACCGGCCGCCCGCAGCACGTCCACCGTCCCCTGCTCCAGCACCCCCGCGCGCTGTCGCCGCTCGACGTACTCCCGGTCCCGGCTCTCCAGTACGACCGACTCGATCCCCGCGGTGTGCAGCAGCCGCGCGAGCAGCAGCCCGGCCGGACCGGCTCCGATGATGCCGACGGTGGTGCGCATCGGTCGTCCCCTTCGACGAGTTCCCAGCATGGATGACGTGCGTTCACACAGTTTGTTCGCATAGTGAACTTTTGTTCACCTCGCTCCTGAGTCTCCGCCGTGACTGGCCCCCTGTCAACGGCCTAACATGACCGCCATGTCAGCCCGTGCCCGGCTTCACCGCGCGTCGGCGCCACCGCTCCGGTGGTCCGCGCTGCTGGTGTTCGGGTTGCTCGTCGGGCTGCTCGGGATGCACGGTCTCGGCCCCGGCGGCGTGACCCCGCCCAGCGGTCAGCACGCGATCGCGGTCCCGGCCCCGGCGGCGCACCCGGCGGGGCACGCCCGCACCGCGCTTGAGGCACCCGGGGTGGACGCGGCGGACGCTGGAACCGTGTCCGCCTGCCACGGCGGTGACGCCGACGCCGGGCAGCCCCAGCACGCCGACGTGAACTGCGCCTCCGGCGCCGTCGGTGACGGCCCGGTGCTCCCCGTGCCGCTGCCCGGCCCCACCGGCCAGGCGCTGGCGCCGGACGCTGACCACCGGACGACGGCCCCCGCGCCGGAGGGCGGTCCCGCGCCTCCCTCGCTGGCCCAACTGCAACTGCTGCGGGTCTAGGACGAGACCCCGCCGTGTCCCCGCCGCCGCGCCCGGCGCGGCCGGGGCCCACGGCGCGCGGTCATGCCCCCGCGCCTTCCACGCGCCCGCGCTCCCTTCCCCGGAGCCCGCGCATGACCAGCGCTCATCGCGCCTGACTCCGAGCCGAGTTGCGCCGCGCGCCCCACGCTCCCCAGCCGTGCGCCGCTGCCGCGCGCCCCCGCGCCCCCGCCCTGAGACCCCAGAGAGACCCGTCATGAAGAAGCACTCCCGTCCGGCCGCCGCCGTCACCGCGGCCGTCCTCGCCGCCGTACTGACCGCCTGCTCGACCGGTGCCACCGGCTCCGGCCCCGGCTCCGACACCTCGCCCACCATCAGCCACGTCCACGGCCTGGGCGTCGACCCGTCCGACGGACGCCTGTACGTCGCCACCCACGAGGGCGTCGTCGCGGTGGCGCGGGACGGCGCGGCCCGGCGGGTCGGCGACACCGCCGACTACATGGGATTCACCGTCATCGGCCCGAAGACCTTCCTCGGCAGCGGCCACCCCGCCGCGGGCAGCGACGACCACGGCAACCGCGGCCTGATCCGCTCCACGGACTCCGGCCGGACCTGGAAGACGCTCTCCCTGGGCGGCACCACCGACTTCCACTCCCTCGAGTACGCGCACCAGACGGTCTACGGCTACGACAGCACCACCGGCGTCCTCCGCGTCAGCACCGACCTCAGGACGTGGAACAACCGGGCCCGGCTCGCCGCCCTGGACATCACGGTCAGCCCGCGGGAGCCCGACCGCGTGCTGGCCACCACCGAGAACGGTGTCGCCACCAGCACCGACGGCGGCCGGACGTTCGGCCCCGGTGACGGACAGCTGCTGGCCTACCTGTCCTGGCCGACGGCCGACGCCTTGTACGGCGTCGACCCGTCCGGCGGCGTCCACCGCAGCGAGGACGCGGGCGGCACCTGGCGGCAGACCGGCACCGTGCCCGGCGGGCGGCCCCAGGCGCTGACCGCCGTCAGCCCCGACCGGCTGCTGGCCGCCACCGCGGACGGGGTCTACGAGTCCCTCGACGGCGGCCGGACGTTCGAGCGGCGTCTGCCGATGTCGGCGTGAAGGGGGGCCACCTGATGAGACCCGCTCTCGTACGGATCGCCGTGGCCGCCCTGGCCGTACCGGCGCTCACGCTCCTCGGCGCGTCCACGGCCCAGGCCGACGCGCCGCCGTCCCCGTCCCCGTCCCCGCACAGCCACAGCACCGGCGGCCTGCACGACGAGGACGGCTGGCGGGACCTCAAGGACGCGCGCACGGACAGCGCGCACACCGACGACCACACAGGGCATGACGACGCCCCCGAGACCGAGCGCCCACGGGCCGCCGTCCTGACCGTCTTCGGCACGGTCAACGCCGGGGTCCTGGTGTCGGCGGCGGTCGTGCGCCGACGCTCGCGCGCGCGGGACGCGCGGGCACACGGCGGCACCGACGAGAAGGGAACGACGCGATGACCCTCACCCCCACCCCCACCCCTCCCCCCGCGCCGCCGCGCGGGCGCGACCTCCTGACGCTGCGGCCGGTGGCCGCGGTCGCCCGCAGCCGCTGGTACCCCGGGGCGCTGCAGTGGGCGGCCATGGCGGTCTTCGCCGTCGTCGTCTACCAGCTCCTGGTGGGCCCCCAGACCGCGCACGACAACCTCGGCACCGCCCTGGTCTGGGTGCTGTGGTGGCCGCTGATCCCGGTGATGTTCGTCGCCGTGGGCCGCGCCTGGTGCACCGTCTGCCCGTTCGGCAAGCTCTCCGACCTGGTGCAGCGGCTGGTGGGCGTCAACCGGCCGGTGCCCCGGTTCCTCAAGCGGTACGGCATCTGGATCATCGACGCCCAGTTCATCGCCATCACCTGGGCCGACCACGTCTTCGGCGTCGTGGAGTCGCCGTGGGGCACGGGGATGCTGCTCCTGCTGCTCACCACCGCCGTGGTCGTCTCCGGCGCGTTCTTCACCCGCCGCACCTTCTGCCGGTACCTGTGCTTCCTGGGCGGCCTGTCCGGCAACTACGCCCGCGCCGGGGCCGTCGCGCTGCGCGCCGACCCCGCTGTCTGCGCCACCTGCACCGCCCGCGCGGTGTGCTACAACGGCGGTACTGCGGCGCCCGCCTGCCCGCTGTTCGAGTTCCCGCGCACCATGGACTCGTCGGCCAACTGCAACCTGTGCGCCAACTGCGTCAAGAACTGCCCCAACGACGCCATCACGCTGACGCTGCGCCCGCCCACCAAGGAGCTGTGGTTCGTCCGCAGGCCGAAGATCGAGGAGTCCTTCCTCGCCGTGGCGATCATGGGCATCGTCTTCATCCAGAACGTCACGATGCTCTCGGTGTGGGACGACATCCTGGACCGGATCTCCGACACCTTCGGCGTCACCAGCTACGCCGTCATCTTCACCGCCGCCTTCGCGGTGGCCCTCACCGCCCCGGCCGCGCTGCTCGCCGCCGCCTCGTTCGTCGCGTCGCGGACGGCGGGCGGCACGCTCTGGAGCAACTTCACCCGGTTCGGGTACGCGCTGATCCCGCTGGACGTCGCCGGGCACCTGGCGCACAACCTGTTCCACCTGCTGGCCGAGGGCAAGTCGGTGTTCTACACGGCCCTCACGGCGGTGGGCCACGACTCCCACGGCACGTCCACCGCGCTGGTCTCCACCGGCACCATCCAGGTCATGCAGTACGCCCTGGTCACCCTCGGTGTGGCGGGCTCCGCGTACACGGCCTGGCGGATCGCCCGCGGGTCCGGTGGGACCGCCGCGCGGACGAAGGCCACCCTGGCGCCGTACGCCGTGCTGCTGCTGGTCTTCGGGGCGCTGAACGTCTACCTCTTCGCGCTGCCGATGGCCCACCGCATGTGAACCCGGACCCGCCGCCGACGGAAACCCGGTCCACCCGCCGTTCAGGCCGCCGAGGCCGGTGACGTCTACTGGCTGCGGGAGCTGATGCGCTGGCCGGGGCGCCGGGCACGAGGAGGCTGCCGCGGCGGCTGATGCGCTGGCCGGGGCGGGAGCTGTGGCGGAGGACCGGGATGTGCCCCGGGGCGGTGCGGTGGTTGATCGGTTCCGCCGCGTACACGGCTGAAGCGGTGCGGCGACCCGTCCCCGGCCGGGCAGCGATCATCCGCATGTCCTTCAGCCAACCGGGCGGCCAGTCCTGTCCCGCGGTGTTGACGACCTCGCGGAGGAACTCCGCCGCTTGCCGATCTGCGTCGTCACCGTCGGGCTGCCGTGCGCCAGCGACACGGACGAGTGACCGCGCGACCCGGCCTTGTCACCAGGTCGGGCGCTCGAGACGTGGAGGTGCCCGGAGCCGGACTTGAACCGGCACGCCCGCGAAGGGGCAGCGAGGTTTAAGCTCGCCGTGTCTGCATTCCACCATCCGGGCAGGCCATGGGCTCCGCATCGAGCGCTCCGAGCCTATCGGGAGGCATCCCCCGAACTGCGGGCGGGCGGAGCGATGTTGTCTTATTTTATTGATGCCTGAGGGTGCATCAGCACCGGGAACGCGCCATCCGCACTTGCCAATAGCTTTGCGTGTGACGGTCCGTCGTGTGTGCGGAATGACGGAATTTCACCGTCAGGACCGGGGTGCTCCACCCGTTCTCGACATGGGCGTACGCAGGGGCGCGGCGGCGGGCGCGCTCCGGGGCGGGGGTCATCCCCAGGTATGACACGGAGGGCCGGGGTCCGACCGCAGGCTGCCCTCGGAACCCGAGCAGGGGGTGACTACACGGCGGTGGACGGCCGGGACGATGGGAAGCGTCCCAGCGAGCAGCGGCAGAGCAATCGCCCAGCAAGCTTCGAGCGATCGTCCAGCAACCGCCGTCCCGACAGGAGTGCCTCCCGTGACCACCGCATCCCTTGCCCAACCGACCACCGCCGTGGCCGCCCGCGCCACGGAGCTGTCGAAGATCTACGGCCAGGGCGAGACCCAGGTGGTCGCCCTCGACCGGGTCTCCGTCGACTTCCGGCAGGCCGAGTTCACCGCGATCATGGGGCCCTCGGGGTCGGGGAAGTCGACGCTGATGCACTGCGTCGCCGGACTGGACACCTTCTCCTCCGGGTCCGTGCGCATCGGTGACACCGAGCTGGGCTCGCTGAAGGACAAGCAGCTCACCAAGTTGCGCCGGGACAAGATCGGGTTCATCTTCCAGGCGTTCAACCTGCTGCCGACGCTTACCGCGATAGAGAACATCACCCTTCCGATGGACATCGCCGGGCGCAAGCCGGACAAGCAGTGGCTGGACACCGTCGTCGCCATGGTGGGCCTCGCGGACCGGTTGAGCCACCGGCCCTCCCAGCTCTCCGGCGGGCAGCAGCAGCGCGTCGCCGTCGCCCGCGCGCTGGCCTCCCGGCCGGACATCATCTTCGGCGACGAACCGACCGGGAACCTCGACTCCCGCTCCGGCGCCGAGGTGCTGGGCTTCCTGCGCAACTCCGTGCGCGAGCTGGGGCAGACGGTGGTGATGGTGACCCACGACCCCGTCGCGGCGGCGTACGCGGACCGCGTGGTGTTCCTCGCGGACGGCCGCATCGTCGACGAGGTGTTCGAGCCTACGGCGGAGGCCGTGCTCGACCGGATGAAGCAGTTCGACGCCAAGGGCCGCACCAGCTGACCCGACGGCCCGATGCCCGGGCACCGCGCCAACCGAGCCACCGGCCCCACACCCACGCACCGCACCACCCGAGCCACCGGCCCCACACCCGCGCACCGCGCCAGCTGAGTCACCGTCACGCCTTCGTCTCCCCCACCCACCTGGACTGAGATCACCCATGTTCCGAACCGCCTTGCGCAATGTCCTCGCGCACAAGGCCCGGCTCCTGATGACCGTGCTCGCCGTGATGCTCGGCGTGGCCTTCGTGTCGGGGACCCTGGTCTTCACCAACACCATCTCCGACGCCTACCAGAACAGCTCCGCCAAGGGCTTCGAGCAGGTCGACGTCGCCGTGGAACCGGAGTACCAGGACGCCCGCGGCGACCAGGTCGGCAAGCGCCGAGAGCTGACGCGGGACCTGCTCGACGAGAGCGCCGAGGTGCCGGGCGCGGCCTCCGCGATCGGGGTCGTGCGCGGCTTCACCGCCATCGCCGACAAGGACGGCGAGCTGATCGGCGAGGGGTTCCAGTCACAGGGCGGGAACTACTGGGGCGACGACGACCCGCGGTACCCGCTCGTCGACGGGCGGGCACCCAGCGGGGCGGACGAGGTGCTCATCGACTTCGAGACCGCGAAGCGGACCGGCTACGGCGTCGGCGACACCGTACGGCTGTCCGTCGACGGGCCCGTCCTCAACCCGAGGATCACCGGCGTCTTCACCACCGATGACGGCAATGTCGCCGCGGGCGGCAGCCTCGCCCTCTTCGACACCGAGACCGCGCAGAAGCTGTTCGGCAAGCCCGGCACCTACGACGAGATCGACGTCACGGCCACCGAGGGCACCAGCCAGACCGCGCTGAAGGCCGCGCTGGACAAGGCGCTGCCCGGCGATGTCGTGAAGACCACCACCGGCGCCGAACTCGCCGACGAGCAGGCCGAGACGATCGCCGCGTCGATGAGCGGGCTCAAGCAGGGCCTGCTGGTCTTCGCGGGCATCGCACTCTTCGTCGGCACCTTCATCATCGCCAACACCTTCACCATGCTGGTCGCCCAGCGCACCAAGGAACTGGCGCTGATGCGCGCCGTCGGCGCCTCCCGGCGGCAGGTCACCCGGTCGGTGCTGATCGAGGCGTTCGTGGTGGGCGCCGTCGCCGCGGTGGCCGGGCTGGTCGCGGGCATCGGCATCGGCATCGGCCTGCGCTCCCTGATGGGCTCGCTGGGCGCGACCGTGCCCGACGGCCCGCTGGTGATCTCCCCCGGCACGGTCGGCACCGCCCTCGCGGTCGGCATCCTGGTGACAATGCTCGCCGCCTGGCTGCCCGGCCGCCGCGCCGCGAAGATCCCGCCGGTCGCCGCGATGAGCAGTGTGCACGCGCAGGCCACCACCAAGTCGCTGGTGCTGCGCAACACCCTCGGCGCCCTCTTCTCCGCCGCCGGTGTCGCCGTCGTCCTCGCCGCGACCACCATGGACGGCGCGGACGGCCAGGCCCCCATGGGCATCGGCGCCGTCCTGCTCATCATCGGCGTCTTCATCCTCACCCCGCTGCTGTCCCGCCCGCTGATCGCGGCGGCCGCCCCGGTCCTGCGGGTCTTCGGGGTGTCGGGGAAGCTGGCCCGGCAGAACTCGGTGCGCAATCCGCGCCGTACCGCCGCCACCGCCTCCGCGCTGATGATCGGCCTCACCCTGATCACCGGGATGACGGTGATGGCGGGCAGCCTCCAGCAGGCCATCGACAAGATGGCGGCGTCGTCGATCCGCGCGGACTACGTCGTCTTCATGGCGAACGGCAACGCGCTCTCCCCCGACGTCACCGAGAAGCTCGACGCCACGGAGGGGGTCACCGCCACCAGCCCGATGCGCAACGCCGCCTCCCGGATCGGCGGCGAGACCGAGTACCTGACCGGCGTCACCGGCGACACCATCGGCAAGCTGACCGACCTGCCGGTGGCGGACGGCACCTTCAAGGTCGGCGGCGGCCGGATCGTGGTCGACGAGGACACCGCCGAGCAGCACGGCTGGCGGGCCGGTTCCGCGTTCACCGTCTCCTACGAGGACGGCGAGCGGCAGAAGCTCACGGTCGCCGGGGTCTTCGAGGGCAACGAGATGATCAGCGGCATCCTGCTCGACAACGCCGCCCTCACCCCGCATCTGACCGACCCGGCCGACATGCAGATCCTGGTGAAGACCGCCGACGGCGCCTCGGGCGCCGCCAAGGACCGGCTGGAGAAGGCGCTCGGCGACAACCCGGCGATCAAGGTGCAGGACAAGGAGGACATCTCCAAGGAGATCGCGCAGATGTTCACCCTGATCCTGAACATGCTCTACGGCCTGCTCGCCATGGCGGTGATCGTCGCCGTCCTCGGCGTCATCAACACCCTCGCCATGTCGGTGTTCGAACGCGCCCAGGAGATCGGCATGCTGCGCGCCATCGGCCTGGACCGGCGGGGCATCAAGCGCATGGTCCGCCTGGAGTCCCTGGTGATCTCCCTGTTCGGCGGCGTGCTCGGCATCGGCCTCGGCGTGTTCTTCGGCTGGGCGGCCGGTGAGCTGCTGGGGACGCGCATGGCGACGTACGAACTCGTCCTGCCGTGGGCGCGGATGGCCCTCTTCCTCCTCCTGGCCGCCACGGTCGGCGTGCTCGCGGCGCTGTGGCCCGCGCGGCGGGCGGCGCGGCTGAACATGCTGACGGCGATCAAGTCGGAGTAGCGCCAGGGCCCCGCCCCTCGCCACGGAGGCGGGGCCCTTCGCCGCCCGTCAGTTCCAGGTGCGGGTCCGCAGCGGCAGTCCGGAGTCGCCGGAGTCCGGGGTGCGGACCGCCAGCACCTGGTTCACGCCGATGCGGTTGTGCTCGAAGGCCAGCGCGGAGGCCGCCATGTACAGCAGCCAGACGCGGGCCCGGCCGGGGCTGGTGAGCCGCGTGGCGCGCGGCCAGTCCGCCGTCAGGTTGGTCACCCACTGGCGCAGGGTCAGGGCGTAGTGCTCCCGGATCGACTCCACGTCCCGGACCTCGAAACCGGCGCGCTCCAGCTGGGTGACGGTGGTGCCGAGCGGGGCGAGTTCGCCGTCCGGGAAGACGTAGGCGTCGATGAACTCGTTCACGTGGTACGACGACTCGTCGCGCTGCGGACGGCGGGCGATCTGGTGGTTGAGGAGGCGTCCGCCGGGCCTGAGCAGGGCGTTCAGGTCCTCGGCGTAGGCCAGGTAGCGTTCGGCGCCGACGTGTTCGGCCATGCCGATGGAGGAGATCGCGTCGTAGGGCCCGTCGCGCACGTCCCGGTAGTCCTGCACCCGGATCTCGACCCGGTCCGTCAGCCCCTCGTCGGCGACGCGCTTACGGGCGTACGCCGCCTGTTCCTGGGAGAGGGTGATGCCGACGACGCTCACGCCGTGCTCCCGGGCGGCGTGGATGGCCATCGAACCCCAGCCGCAGCCGACGTCGAGGAGGCGCTGGCCGGGCCTGAGGGCCAGCTTGCGGGAGACGAGTTCCAGCTTGTCGCGCTGGGCGGCTTCGAGGGATCCGTCCGGGGTCTCCCAGTAGGCGCAGGAGTACACCATGGACGGGCCGAGGACGATCTCGTAGAAGTCGTTTCCGACGTCGTAGTGGTGGCTGATCGCGCGTCTGTCGGAGCGGCGGGTGTGCAGATGGCCGCGGCGGCGGACCTCCTCGGGGGGCGGCGTGGGCGGCAGCCCGGGACCGGCCAGCCGGAACAGGCCGCGTACGGCGGACCGCACCTCCGGCTCGCGCAGCGCCTGGGCGAGCGTGCGGGCGTCGTCGTCCCGCTCCCAGATCTCTCCGGACAGCGCGTCGAGGGCGGCGTACAGATCCCCCTCGATGTCGAGGTCCCCGGCCACCCAGGCACGGGCCAGACCCAGTTCGCCCGGCTTCCACAGCAGTCGGCGCAGGGCGCGTCGGTTCCGCACGACGAGGACCGCAGCGCCGGGCGGACCCGCCTGCGAGCCGTCCCAGGCGCGGACGCGTACCGGGAGCGGAACTCCCCGTACCTGTTCTAGCAGCCCCTTCAGCCGCGAAGCGGCGTCGACCATGGCGCACACCTCCGTGACAGCGATCCCGGAATGTCCAACACCCACGTAAACACTCCGGGGACCGGGGGGCAGTCCCCCACGCCCGTTACGGCTGTGCAAAATACGGCGTACGGCGCCGCCCCGGGTCACCCCGCTTCCGGGCGCCGGGCAGACGGGCCCGGACGGAAGTCCCGACGTGCTGACGCCGCTGGCCGGGGCTCCCCCGGCACCGGGCATCAGGACCCGTCGCGTCATCCCCGACCGCCCGGACACGCCGAAGGGGCCGCCCGCACCACGGATGGCGGGCGGCCCCTTCGGGGTGTTCAGCGGGGGTGCGTCAGGAGGCCTTGGCCTTCTGCTGCTCGGCCTGGATCGGAGCGGCCTCGGCCGGAGCCGGGGCGGGCTTCGCGGCCTCGTAGAACTCCTCGCGCGGGGACTCCAGCGCGCCGAGGGCGACGACCTCGCGCTTGAGGAACATGCCCAGGGTCCAGTCGGCGAAGACGCGGATCTTGCGGTTGAAGGTCGGCATCGCCATGCCGTGGTAGCCACGGTGCATGTACCACGCCAGCCGCCCGCGCAGCTTGATCTTCATCTTGCCGAAGACGATCATCGCGACGCCCTTGTGCAGACCGAGGCCCGCGACCGCGCCCTTGTTGGCGTGGCTGTAGTCCTTCTGCGGGAAGCCCCGCATACCGGAGATCACGTTGTCGCCGAGGGCCTTGGCCTGGCGCAGGGCGTGCTGGGCGTTCGGCGGGCACCAGGCGTTCGGGTTGCCCGCCTTGCGGCCGACGAGGTCCGGGACCTGGGCGTTGTCGCCCGCGGCCCAGATGTAGTCGGTGCCAGTGACCTGGAGCGTCGGCTGGCAGTCGACGTGACCGCGGGGGCCGAGGGGCAGGCCGAAGCGGGACAGGACCGGGTTGGGCTTGACGCCCGCGGTCCACACGATCGTGTTGGAGTCGACCTCCAACCCGTTCTTCAGCCGGACGTGGCCGTCTACGCAGGAGTCCATCGAGGTGGAGAGGTAGACCTCCACGCCCCGGCTCTCCAGGTGCTCCTTGCCGTAGGCGCCCAGCTTCGGGCCGACCTCGGGGAGGATCTTGTCCGCGGCGTCGACGAGGATGAACCGCATGTCCTCGCGCGAGACGTTGTTGTAGTACTTGGCCGCGTCGCGGGCCATGTCCTCGACCTCGCCGATGGTCTCCGCGCCCGCGAAGCCGCCGCCGACGAACACGAAGGTGAGCGCCTTGCGGCGGATCTCCTCGTCGGTGGTGGAGTCGGCCTTGTCGAGCTGCTCCAGGACGTGGTTGCGCAGGCCGATGGCCTCCTCGATGCCCTTCATGCCGATGCCCTGCTCGGCGAGGCCGGGGATCGGGAAGGTACGGGAGACGGCGCCCATCGCGATGACCAGGTAGTCGAACGGCAGCTCGTACGCCTCGCCGACCAGCGGCGCGATCGTGGCGACCTTGCGGTCCTGGTCGATGGTGGTGACCCGGCCGGTGAGGACCTCCGCCTTCGGCAGCACGCGTCGCAGCGGGACGACGACGTGCCGGGGGGAGATGTTGCCGGCGGCGGTTTCGGGGAGGAAGGGCTGGTAGGTCATGTACGACCGGGGGTCGACGACCGTGACGGTCGCCTCGCCGTAGCGCATCTTCTTGAGAATGCGCCGAGCTGCGTACAGGCCTACGTACCCACCGCCTACTACGAGGATCCTGGGACGCTCCGTGGTGCTCATGGCATCGAGTATCCACCCGCCCCAGGGGGGTACCTCGTGCGCCCCTTCACAAGCTTCGACCCGCCCTCTGCTACACTGCGCCGCCCACGTGATCGAGGTCATGGCGCGGGCCGGGAACCAGGGTGCGGGGCGGGGCGTTGTCAATGCCGCGTGAGCTGCCGTATCGGGTCGGAACCGGCCCTGGACCGGCGAGCGGCAAGACCCTCGCGGGCGGCTCATACTCCACCACCCCACCCCCCGCCAAGGGCCGTTCGGGGCACCTGAATGCCCCCCTCAGCCCTTGCGGTCCCTCCTGCGGGCCCAATTCCTTGTGAAGAACTTCACGAACTTTTCCGACACGGTGTCACCGGAGGGCCGGAACCGAGCCCTCCGGCACGCTCAGACGCCGTTCATCCTGCTCAACCGAGGGTTCGCGCGGCCTCAGACCAAGGACCAGCCGATGCCGTCAAGAATGTCGTGCTCGCTCACGACGACCTCCTCAGCGCCGATCCGCTCCATGATCGTGAGCAGTACGAGCGCCCCCGCGGCGATCACGTCCACCCGGCCCGGGTGCATCGACGGTACGGCGGCCCGCTCGGCGTGCGTGGAGCGCAGCAGCCAGTCGGTGATCTCGCGGACCCTGGCGCGCGGGACACGGGAGTGGTGGATGGCCGCCGAGTCGTACTCGGGCAGCTCCTGCGCGATCGCCGACACCGTCGTCACCGACCCGGCGAGACCGACCAGCGTGTGCGCCTCGCGCAGCGGCACCCGTTCCTCGGCGAGGTCGAGGGCGGCCACGATGTCGGCCCGCATCGCCGCGATCTGTTCCTCCGTCGGCGGGTCGGACACCTCGCCGTCGCGCACCAGATGCCGCTCGGTCATCCGCACACAGCCCACGTCCACCGAGCGCGCCGCGCGCACGTGCTCCTCGCCGACGACGAACTCGGTCGAGCCGCCGCCGATGTCCACCACCAGGTAGGGCGGCGTCAGGTCCGTACGCCCCGCCAGCTCGCGGGTCGCGCCGGTGAAGGAGAACTCCGCCTCCTGGTCGCCGCTGATCACCTCCGGCTCGACACCCAGGATGTCCAGCACCCCGCGCACGAACTCGTCCCGGTTCTCCGCGTCCCGGGAGGCGGAGGTGGCGACGAAGCGGAGCCGCTCGGCGCCGTGCTCCTTGATGACCGCCGCGTACTCGCGGCAGGCCGCGAAGGTCCGCTCCAGCGCCTCCGGCGCCAGCCTGCCCGTCCGGTCGACGCCCTGACCGAGCCGTACGATCGTCATACGGCGGTCCAGATCGGTCAGTTCACCGGTCGCCGGGTCGCAGTCGGCGACCAGCAGCCGGATGGAGTTCGTACCGCAGTCGATGGCGGCGACACGGGTCACTGGCCGACCTCCTCGTTCGTCACCGTCGTCACGCAGGCGCCCTTGCGCCACCACTCCGGCAGCATCGCCAGCGCCTCGTCGCCCAGCGGGTTCACCCCGGGCCCGGCGGCCAGCGAGTGGGCGACCAGGACGTGCAGGCACTTCACCCGGTCGGGCATGCCGCCCGCGCTCGGGAAGCCCGTCAGCTCCTCGATCTCGTCCCGGCGCCGGATGTAGTCCTCGTGCGCGGCACGGTAGGCGGCGGCCAGCTCCGGGTCGCTCGCCAGCCGGGCGGTCATCTCCTTCATCACGCCGTCGGCCTCAAGGGTGCCGATGGCCGACGCCGCCTTCGGGCAGGTCAGGTAGTACAGCGTCGGGAACGGCGTGCCGTCGGGCAGCCGCGGCGCCGTCTCCACCACGTCCGGCTGTCCGCACGGGCAGCGGTGCGCGATCGCGCGCAGTCCGCGCGGCGGCCGCCCGAGCTGCTGCTTGAAGGCCTCCACGTCCGCGTCGGTGGGCTCGGTGCGGGGGGTGGGCGGCGGGGGCGTTTCCATACGAGTTCTACGAGTCCTTCTACGGTCTGCCTGCGGTCTGCCTGCGGTCTACGATCTGCGCGGTACGGTCTGCGGTCTGCGGTCTGCGGTCTGCGGTCTGCGGTCTGCGGTCTGCGGTCTGCGGTCTGCGGTCTGCGGTCTGCGGGATCCGGTCTACGATCTGCGGTCTGCGAAATGCGGAATGCGGTCTCAGTGGTCGGCGGCGTCGGACTTGTCGACCCCGTCCCAGACGTTCGAGTACCAGGGGCGGTCGGCCGCGCCCAGGTCGGTGCGGGTCCGCTTGGCGCCGTCCGGGTCGATCACGACGTAACCGGTCTCCCCGGGCATCACGTAGTGCAGCCGCTGCCGGATCTGCTGCTCGGCGTACGCGTCGTCCTGCCACCGCGCCTTCTGGTCGCGCAACTGCTCGACCCGCTCCCTGGCCTGCTGCTTCTGCCGCTCCAGGTCGGCGATCTCGGCCCGCTGGGCGACGTACTGCCTTATCGGGTAGGCGAGGGCGACGATCAGCGAGCAGACGACCAGGGCGAGCAGCGCCGCGCGGCCGGTGAGGCGGGAGCGGCGGGCCTGGCGCCGGGTCTGTGAGCGGTAGACACGGGCCGCCGTCTGCTCGCCGAGCAGCCGCAGTCTGGTCGTGGTGGAGAACCGGTCCCGGTCCTTCACGGCCATGTCCCGCCTCCCGTGTCACACGCGTACGTCCCCGCACACGGTACGGGACCGGGTACGGGGACGTACGTACGACTGGCTAGGCCTCAGCCCTTGAAGCGGGGGAAGGCCGAGCGACCGGCGTACACCGCGGCGTCGTCGAGGATCTCCTCGATGCGCAGCAGCTGGTTGTACTTGGCGACGCGCTCGGAGCGGGCCGGGGCGCCGGTCTTGATCTGGCCGCAGTTGGTGGCGACGGCGAGGTCCGCGATGGTGACGTCCTCGGTCTCGCCGGAGCGGTGGGACATCATGCACTTGAAGCCGTTGCGCTGGGCCAGCTCGACGGCGTCCAGGGTCTCGGTCAGCGAGCCGATCTGGTTGACCTTGACGAGCAGCGCGTTGGCGGCGCCGTCCTCGATGCCGCGGGCGAGGCGCTCGGGGTTGGTGACGAACAGGTCGTCGCCGACGAGCTGGACCTTGTCACCGAGCTTCTCGGTGATGGTCTGCCAGCCCGCCCAGTCGTCCTCGAACAGCGGGTCCTCGATGGAGACCAGCGGGTACGCGTCGACCAGCTCGGCGTAGTAGTCCGTCATCTCGGCGGCCGTGCGCTCCTTGCCCTCGAAGACGTACACGCCGTCCTTGTAGAACTCGGACGCGGCGACGTCGAGCGCCAGGGCGATCTGCTCGCCGGGGGTGTAACCGGCCTCCTTGATCGCCTCGAGGATGAGGTCGAGGGCCTCGCGGTTGGAGCCGAGGTTCGGGGCGAAGCCGCCCTCGTCGCCGAGGCCGGTGGCCAGGCCCTTGCCCTTCAGCACCTTCTTGAGGGTGTGGTAGACCTCGGTGCCCCAGCGCAGCGCCTCGGAGAAGGACTCCGCGCCGATCGGCGCGATCATGAACTCCTGGATGTCCACGTTGGAGTCGGCGTGCGAGCCGCCGTTCAGGATGTTCATCATCGGCACCGGCAGCAGGTGCGCGTTCGGGCCGCCCAGGTAGCGGAAGAGGGGGAGGTCGCTGGCCTCGGAGGCGGCGTGGGCGACGGCGAGGGAGACGCCGAGGATGGCGTTGGCGCCGAGGGAGCCCTTGTTGTCGGTGGCGTCCAGGTCGAACATGGCCTGGTCGATCAGGCGCTGCTCGGTGGCGTCGTAGCCGACCAGCTCCGGGCCGATCTGCTCGATGACGGCGAGGACGGCCTTCTCGACACCCTTGCCCTGGTAGCGGTTCGGGTCACCGTCGCGCAGCTCGATGGCCTCGAAGGCACCCGTCGAGGCGCCGGACGGGACGGCGGCACGACCCGTGCTGCCGTCGTCGAGGCCGACCTCGACCTCGACCGTGGGATTGCCTCGGGAGTCCAGGATTTCCCGGGCTACGACGACGTCGATGGACGGCACGAGCATCTCCTTCTTGGATGTGACGCGGGTCAGCAGTACCGCGGTGGGTGCTGCGTCATGAGCCTAACCGGCTTCGGGCGATCGGCCAGCCGTCCGGCCACCCGTTGGACAGAACCGGCAGTTAATTGTTTCCGAACGGAACAAAGCCTAGCGCAGAGGATCGGGCGAACCCGCGCCGGAAACCGGGTGAACCCGGTCCGGGCCCGCGCCGGGTTACGGGTGGGCCCGCGCCGGGTTCCAGGAGGACCCGCGCCGAGCGCCAGGTCGACCCGCACCGAGTGCCAGGTCGACCCGCACCGAGTGCCAGATGCACCCGCGCCGAGTGCCAGGTGGACCCGCGCCGAAAATGCCCCGCCCCGACGCGTACGGGGGTACACGCGCCGGGGCGGGGGGTCTGACGGGGCAGGCTTACTTGAGGTGCAGCTGCTGACCCGGGTAGATGAGGTCGGCGTCCTCGACGATGTCCTTGTTCAGCTCGAACAGCTTCGCCCAGCCGCCCTTGACGTCGTGGTCCTCGGCGATCGTGCTGAGGGTGTCGCCCTTGACGACCTTGTACTCGCCGTCACCCTTCTTGACCTTGTCGCCTGTCGGAGTGGTGACCGTCTGCTTCGCGGCCGGACGCTCGGCGGAGCGGGAGGTGCTCTGCTGCTCGGTCTCGCGGGTGCTGGTGTCGGCGGCCGACGAACCACCGCTGTACGGGGTGTCCGACAGGCCCGTGCCGCAGACCGGCCAGGCGCCCTTGCCCTGGCCCGCGAGGACCTTCTCGGCGATCTCTATCTGCTGCGCCTTGCTGGCCTGGTCGGCGGTGGACGCGTACTGCGTACCGCCGAAGGCGGCCCAGGTGGAGGCGGAGAACTGGAGACCGCCGTAGTAGCCGTTGCCGGTGTTGATGGACCAGTTGCCGCCGGACTCGCACTGGGCGACCGTGTCCCACTCGGAGGCGGTGGCGGCGGAGGCGGTGCCCGCGGCCATCAGCGGGGCGGCGACGGCGGCGGCGCCGGTGACGCCGACGGCGGCGATGGCGCGAACGGTCTTGGACGGACGGCGGTGCTTGCCCTTGCCGGAAAACAGCATGGTTGGATCCCCTCACCGACGC
>NZ_JBHVMS010000008.1:364428-444848 GCF_042796855.1 Streptomyces sp. NPDC057877 | reverse complement strand
GTGACGCCGACGGCGGCGATGGCGCGAACGGTCTTGGACGGACGGCGGTGCTTGCCCTTGCCGGAAAACAGCATGGTTGGATCCCCTCACCGACGCCTACGAGGTGAGCTGTCGGGTTCGGGCCGGTTGAGTTGCCCGGCCACACCTCTCTTTACGAGAGGCGCGGCTTCACCCCTAGCCGGTCCGGCGGTGAGTCACCCCAACCTCCGGGCCCGGCGCTTACCTTGGGTCCCCCGCTCCTGCCTACGGCGCTTGACGCGACGACTGTTCCCGGGCGGCCACTGGCAGGATTCGGCGTTGCGGCGGCCGGGGCTCGTGTTGGCGAGCGGTGATGACCGTAGACACGCGATCCGCTGAATTTCAAAGACGATCAGGGCTTCTGAGACTCATCCCACACTTTCACCAAACCGGACATTCAGCGCGAAGTGTGACGTGAACTCCCGCTACTTTTCGCCCGATTCGACCCCGACTTCGAGGGTCTGACCGGGGAGGATGAGGTCCGGGTCGGCACCCACGGCCTCTTCGTTGGCCGCGTAGAGGGCGCGCCATCCGCCGCTGAGGTCAAGGGAGTCGGCGATATAGGTGAGATTGTCCCCGGGTTGGACGGTGTAGGCGCCCTCGGTGGCCTCGGAAGGCTCACGGGAGGCGTCGCGGGAGGCGTGCCGACCGGAGGACTCGGTGCGGCTGGTCTCGGCGGGGTCCTCGTCGGCACTGTCGCCACGGTGACGGCCGCCGCCACCGCTCGCGTCCGAAGAGGTGCCATCCTGGACGGAATTGTCCGAGTCGTCACTCTTCGTGGTGGGGGTGGTCTGGGGGGCGGCGGAGGAGCTGGAGTCGGTGTCGGGCTCCGAGTCGACGGCACCTTCGGACTCGACATCAGTGGACTTGTCGGACTTGGTCGACTTGTCCTTGCCTGCCTCGCTTGACGCCGATTCAGACGGGTCGGTGGCGGAATCGTCGGAGGGCGATTCCGTCGAGGAGCGGTCGGAAGAGGAGGAGGAAGAGGAGGACGGGTCGGGCGACGGGGAGTCCTGGGCCAGTCCCGTGTCGACGTTGGCCGAACCGGTGTCCTCCGACAGCCCGGAGAGCAGCCCGCAGGTGGGCCAGGCGCCGGGGCCCTGGTCGGCGAGGATCCGCTCGGCCACGGCTATCTGCTGCGACCGGCTGGCCAGGTCGGGACTGCTCGCGTAGTCGAGGCCGCCGTACGCCTCCCAGTCGTCCTGCGAGATCTGGAGGCCGCCGTAGTAGCCGTTGCCGTTGTCCGCGCTCCAGGAGCCGCCGCTTTCGCACTCGGCCACCTTGTCCCACACGGTGCCGTCGGCCGCGCTCGCGCCGGATGCGCCGAGGAGCGGGATGGCGATGGCGGAGCCGGTCACTCCGGCGGCCACGAGGAGGGCCGGAGCCTGGCGGGGGCGACGGTGACGACCGTTCCCGGAGAGCATGCGGGGACCTTTCGCAGGACAGCGATGACCGGCGCGGCGCATGGTGCTGCTGCGTCGCGCTGATGTGTGAACGTATCGGCAGACGATCACTTGTCACAAGTTCATGCCGCGCAGATCACGTGAAGATCACAGAGCTGAGCGTGTGTCACCTTTGCGCGGGGGAATGGTCCGTTCCATTCCCGGCGAGGGGCGTGAACTCCACGGGCAGTGTGCGCAGTCCACGCATGATGAGACCGCCGCGCCACCGCAACTCCGCTGGTTCCACGGCCAGTCGGAGATCCGGGAGCCGGGTGAGGAGGGTGGCGAGAGCGGTCTGCCCTTCGAGGCGGGCGAGCGGGGCGCCGAGGCAGTAGTGAATGCCGTGGCCGTATCCGAGGTGCTGATTGTCACTGCGGCTCAGATCGAGCGTGTCCGGATCGGCGAACCGCTCCGGATCCCGGTCGGCGGCGGCGAGGACGACGAGAACGGGGTCCCCCGCCGCGATGTCCTGCCCGCCGATGGTGAGGGGCTGGGTGGCGAACCGCCAGGTGGCGAGTTCCACCGGGCCGTCGTAGCGGAGGAGTTCCTCCACACCGGTGGCCAGCAGGCCGTGCTCCCCCGCGGCGAGGGAGCGCTGCAGGCGGGTGCGCTGCTCGGGGTGGGTGAGCAGGGCGAAGGTGCCATTGCCGATCAGGTTCACAGTCGTCTCGAAACCGGCGAACAGCAGGATGAAGGCCATGGCCGCGGCCTCGTTCTCGGTGAGGTGCTCACCGTGGTCGGAGGCGCGGATCAGCCCGGAGATCAGGTCCTCCCCGGGCGCGGGCTCGGCGGGCAGCGCCGCCCGCTTCCGGTGGATCAGCTCGGACAGGTAACCCCGCATCATCTTCACCGACCGCGCGACCCCGCCCCGCGGCCCGCCCTGATGCCGGATCATCATGCCCGCCCAGTCCCGGAAGTCGTCCTGGTCCTCGCGGGGGACGCCGAGCAGGTCGCAGATGGCGTAGATGGGCAGCGGGAAGGCGAACTCATGGATGAGGTCGGCGCTCCCGCGCTCCGCGAACCGGCCGATGAGGTCATCGGTCAGCTCCCGCACCCGCGGCGCGAACTCCGCGACCCGGCGGGGCGTGAAGGCCTTGCTCACCAGCCGCCGCAACCGGGTGTGGTCCGGCGGATCGATATTGAGCAGATGCGTCATCAGCTCGGCCTTGCGCTCCCCGGGGATCCCCGTCTTCCCCTTCGCGTGCGCGGGCTCGTCGTGATGCGCGGGATTCTTGCTGAGCCGCTGGTCGGCGAGTGCCTGCCGGGCATCGGCGTACCGGGTGACCAGCCAGGCCTCGACGCCGCTGGGCAGCTCCGTCCTGTGCACGGGGGCGTGCTCGCGCAGCCAGGCGTAGGCGGGGTACGGGTTGGCGGCGAACTCCCAGGTGAACAGGTCGGGAGCGGTCGGCGTGGCGGGGCCGTGGGGGGCGTGCGGGCTGGTCTGGTCGGTCACTCCTCGACGGTATCCGGCCCGTCCGGGGTTTCATCGAGGGCCTGCTGCGCGGCGGGGTGCCCCATGCGGGCGGCCTTGTGGTACCAGGACATGGCCTCGTGGGGCTTCTTCTGCTTGCTCAGCAGGAGAGCCAGCCGGTAGGCGCCGTAGGCGTCACCGTTCTTGTAGGCCTTCTCGTACTTCTCGCGGGCTTCCTCCGGCCTTCCCCGCTTCTCCAGCAGGACGCCCACGTGCGCGCTTTCCAGCGGGTAGCCCTCGGCATCCTGGACATACTTATCGGCGTCCGCCAGGGACCGTGACTCGTCTCGGGCGATGTTCAGCAGTTCCCGCGCACCGTGGTCGCCCGCGTCTGCAGCACGCTCCAGCCATACGCCAGCCGCCGCGCCCGCGCCGTGCAGCAACAGCCAGGCGCCCATGCTCCGGGCGACCTCCGTGTACCCCTGCTGTTCCGCCCGTGAGTAACAGATCAGGGCTCCGTCAAGGTCCCCGCCGCCAAGGAGCAGGTCTCCCCGAAGATGCGCGGCTTCCGGGTCCCCCTCCTCGACCCCTTGCCGCAGCCACCGCCCCGCCTGGTCCAGCATGATCTTGCCCAGCGCCGTCGCGGCACCGGGCACCCCGTGCTCGGCAGCCGTCTTGAACAACGGGACCGCGCTCTCCACCTCCCCATGCCCCAGGGCGATCCTGCCCATCTCCCAGGCCGCCAGGGGATGTCCCGCGCTCGCCGCACGGCTTAGCAGCGTCAGGGACTCCATCCCCTCGGTGCGGGTGCCCAACCCGTACGTCACCTCCAGGTCGCCCGCCTCGATCCTGGGTTGCAGCGCCGACCGGGCCGCCTCCAGCACGGCATCGGCGTCGAGCGGGGAGCCTTCCTCGCGGGCCGCGTCGAGCAGCGTCCACCACACGTCGTCCGGCACCGGCTCCAGGTCGCCCGGCCGCAGCGCCTCCGCCACCAGCGCCCCGTACGCACGACAGGTGCCGTCCTCGTCGTCCTGCACCAGCAGCCCCGACACTCCGAACATCGGGGCCGTCGCCCAGGCGAGGGCGTCCTCGAAGGACTCGCGGTCCTCCGCGCCGTACTGCTCCTGGACCCGCCGCAGCAGATCCACCGGGACCGCCCCGGTGACCCCGCACCGCGCGAGGTCCACCGCCGCCCGGACCAGTAACTGCCCGCGCGGATGGTCCTGTCGCGTCCCCGGCCTGCGCCACTCGTCGAACAGCAGGTGCCCGACCGCGAAGTACGAGGCCGCCCCCTCCCTGCCGCTCCACATGTACGCCGGGTAGGCACGCGGGTCCGCGCGCCCCAGCCGCGCCAGCCGCGCCAGTTCGGCCTCGCTCCACTCGCGCGGCACCTCCACCGTGCGGGCCGTCGCGACGGCCCGGTCACCGGGGGCGGTGCGGGAGCGGCGCCGGTAGTACTCCTCGGGGCTCATCGTCCCGAGGACCAGCGCGCCCAGACTCGTGAACCGTCCCAGCAGCCGTGGGTCCAGGCCGCCCTCGCCCAGGTGGTCGGTCACCTCGTCCAGCCAGACGACGTACTTCCCGCCTCCCCCTGTCATCGCGCCCAGCGGCCCGCGCAGGTCTTCGCCGGGGTACGGGGCGTACAGCCGGTGCCCCGTCAGCCCCTGCACCGCCTGCCACGCGGTGTACGACTTCCCCGTGTACGGCTCCCCGAGGATCAGCACCAGGCCGGGGTGGGCGACCTTGGCGCTCAGGTCCGCGTCGCGGTCACGCGGGACGTAAGGGGGTACGTCGGGCAGTCCGGGGACGTGCCGGGTCGGGCGGACGCCGAACTCCAGCGGTCCCACGTGCTCGACCGGTCGCCAGTCCGGCGTGGTGGGGGCGGTGTTGTAGTGGTTGTGCTGTACGCCGACCACCTGGTCGTGGAAGGTGCTCTCGCGGAAGTCGAGGTGGTCCGCGGCGGGATGAGGCGTGGCCGTGTCGGGGGCGGTGTCGGGGGTCTGCCCTGCGGCGATCGCCTGAAGGTCGGCGAAAGCCTCAGGGGGCAGTCTGCGCAGGTCGTCCAGGACCGGGGCAGGCAGCAGAACCCACTCGGCGTCCCGCAGGGCTAGTGCGCTCCGGCTCAGGCCCCTCTGCTCCAGTAAACTCGCGGCCCGCTCCTTGACCTCGGCAGAGCCCTTTATCGCCCGCACCAGTGCGGCCTGAAGCTTCTCCAACTCCGTTGTCACACCGGCCCCCACGCCTCGCACCCGCCCATCGGCCCAACGGTACTAAGCGGTGAGCCCTTCAGCAGCCCGCACCGCGTCCCGGTACTCCCGAGCCGCGTGACGCAGCGCCGCCTCCGGGTCCACCCCGGCCGCCTCCGCCCGGACCGCGAGTGCCAGCAGTTCGTAGCCGACGCCCTCGCCCGAGGGCAGGGGTACGTCCAGGGCCGCCGTGCGGACGCGGGACGCCAGCTTCGCCGCGAGGGCGAGGCCCGGCTGGCCGAGGGGGATGCCCTCGGTGACCGACTCCCGCTGCTTCTCCTGCGCCTTGGTGCGCAGCCAGTGCTCTCTGACCTCCTCCGGGGTGGCGGCGGTCTCGTCGCCGAAGACGTGGGGGTGGCGGTGGATGAGCTTGGTGACGATGGTGGCGGCGACGTCGTCAACGGAGAACGGGGCGTCCGGGTCCTCCTCGGCTATCCGGGCGTGGAAGACGACCTGAAGCAGGACATCGCCCAGCTCCTCGCGCAGTTCCTCGCGGTCGCCCTCCTCGATCGCCTCGACGAGTTCGTACATCTCCTCGATGCCGTGCTTGGCCAGGCCCTTGTGGGTCTGCTGGGAGGACCAGGGGCATTCGGCGCGGATGCGGTCCATGACCTGGACGAGGTCGAGCAGGCGGGCGCCCGGCAGGTCGTAGGAGGCGGGGAGCAGTTCCAGGTCGGGCATGCGGACCCGGCCGGAGCCCGCGAGCCGGGCCAGGCCGTCCGTGAGGGTGGGTTCGGCCTCGCCGGTGGCGACGACGACCACCGTGTGGCCGCCCGCGCAGGCGTCGACCAGTTCCTCGGCGGTGGGGGCCGCCTCGGACACGGTGATCCCGGCCTCGCGCAGATACGGCAGCTGCGGATGCGCCCCGTCCGCGCAGAGCACCAGGTCGGCGGCGTGCAGCGCCTGCCAGGCGGGCCAGGACAGCAGGCCGGGCGCGACCCGGTGGCTGGTGGTGAGCAGGACGACACGGCCGGGGTCGGCGGCCTCGGTGGCGGCTTCGGGGCTGATTGCGTTCACGATCCGAACGTAACGCACCCCGCCGACCCGGTCCTCGGGTTATCCACAGGATCGGACCGATCGGCCGATCATCGGATTAATCGCCCCGCCTTTCATGTGTCAGGCGGGCTGCTCCGGCTGCTCCGTCGCCGTCACATCCCGCACCCACGGCGTGTTCGCGTCCACCCGGCTGACCTTCTCCACGTCCCAGGTGCCGTAGCGCGGGTTGAGGTCGACGTCCAGCTCCTTGGACGCTTCCGACAGTGCCTGCCAGAACACGGGCTGGCTGGTGTCGGTGCCGAGCTGGGCGGCCAGCTTCTGGGCCTCCAGCTGGAGCCGCAGGTTCTCCTCGAGGTGCTTCGGCGGTACGCCGTACTGCTGGAGCCACGCCGTCTCCAGCGCCTTGGCGCCCCCGGCCTGCTGCTCCAGGCCGCCGCGCATCTCCTGGACCTCCTTGCGGCTGACGGTGACGCCCGCGTCCTCGGCGGCCCGGTGCAGCACCCGGTCCAGGACCATGCCGTGCAGCGTGTCCCGGGTGAGGCCGCCGCTGCCCGCGATGGCCTGCGCGTACTGGGTGTCGTCCGGGATCGCCGCCCGCTGCGCCGAGCGCACCTCGTCGACCCGGTTCTCCAGTTGCGCCACGGTGATCCGCTGGCCGCCGACCACCGCGGCGGCGCCGGGATGCGCATCGTTTCCGCAAGCGGTCAGCAAGGGAGCCGCGACGGCGATCGCGGCGGTGAGGACGAGCGCGGTGCGACGGCGGCGGTGCAAGGGAACCTCCAGGGGAGATTGTGCGGCGGTGCACAAAGTCTTGCGATGATCGATGGTAGGCAGCAGGCAAGCTCTGGCCAACCCATTGGACCAACGATTCATCAGGAGTTACGGCACCGCCGTCCACGGAGCCGGGCCCGACTCCCCGGCGCCCGGCATTCCCAGCGCGCGCACAGCTTCCTCCCACGCTCCTGCCAATTGTTGACGAAATCGTCGGCATCGTGAACGACACCACGCACGGACACAAGCCACGTACCCCCGGAGCCCACCGCTCGCGCCGGTGGTTCATGAACAAGGCCCTGCTCGCGGGCGGCGTCTCCGCCGTCGCGGTCATGGGCGGTTACGCCGCCACCACGGCCGGAGCCGAGGATTCCGCCACGGCCGACGCCACCGCGAGCGCGACCCCGTCCGGAGGCCCTCCGGCGGGCGGCGGCTTCGGCCAGACCATCGCCTACGACGACTTCGTGGGCGTCACCACCGACGGCACCGTCCTCGACGACCTGTACACGATCCACTCCACGGGCGTCTCCACCACCCCGGTGATCCGCGCCGCCCAGGCCTTCGTCGACGCGCTCACCGACGAGCAGAAGTCGGCCACCCTCTTCGACGTCGACTCCGACCAGTGGCTCGACTGGACCAACGTCGACGCCGACGACCGCGAGGGCATCGCCCTGCGCGACATGACCGAGCAGCAGTACGCGCGCGGGATGAAGCTCCTCAAGTCCGCCCTGTCGGCCCGCGGTCTGAAGCTGGCCAACAGCATCCGCAAGCTCAACCACTTCCTCGGCGAGTACGCGGGCGACACCTCCAAGGCCCTCAACGAGGACGCCTACTGGTTCACGATCATGGGCACCCCCTCGGCCACCACCCCCTGGGGCTTCCAGTTCGAGGGCCACCACCTCGTCGTCAACTACTTCGTCCTCGGCACCCAGGTCGTGATGACCCCCACCTTCATGGGCTCCGAGCCGACGAAGATCACATACGACGGGGTGGAGTACGACCTCTTCCGGCAGGAGACCGTCGCGGGGCTGAGGTTCCTGCGCTCGCTGGACTCCACCCAGCTCACCGCCGCGCTCTCCACCGAGGAAAAGAGCGGCAACGACCTGATCGCCGGGGCGGGCCAGGACAACGCCGTCCTCCCCTACGCGGGCGTCAAGGGCTCCGACCTGACCCACCGCCAGCAGCAACTCCTCCTCGACCTCGCCGAGGTCTACGTCGGCTACCAGGACGAGGGCCACGCGCGCGTGCGGATGCGCGAGATCGAGAAGCACATCGACGACACGTACTTCCACTGGATCGGCGCGTACGAGGACGACTCGGCGTTCTACTACCGCGTCCACAGCCCGGTCGTCCTCATCGAGTACGACGCCCAGTCCCCGCTCGCCTACCAGGAGGGCGAGGACAGCGCCGCCTCCCCCACGGCCTCCGCGTCCCCCTCCGGGGCTCCCTCCGGCGGCCCGGGCGGCCCCCAGGGCGACCCCACGCAGCAGCACATCCACACCGTCATCCGCACCCCCAACGGCAACGACTACGGCGTGGACCTGCTCAAACTCCACCTGGAGACGGACCACTGACGGCGGCGGGGCCCCGCTAGCGCATCTGCCCCAGCCAGTGCAGCGTCCTCCGGATGTCCGCCGCCAGCGGATGTCCGGGGCCCTGCACCCGCTCCACGTCGTGCAGCAGCCGCACCAGCGTGTCGTGCGCCGCCGCCCGGTCGCCGAGCGCCAGCAGCAGATGCCCGATCCGGCGCCGCACGTCGTGAGCCAGCTCCGGGTCCCCGGAGACGTACTGGTTCTCGTAGTACGGCAGCAGCTCCCGGTACCCGGCGAGGGCCGCCGCCGCCTCCCCGAGCTGCTCCAGGCACTGGGCGGCCTCGTAGCGGAAGCGCAGCGACTGCGGGTCGGACGGCCCGGCCTCGGCAGCGCGTTCGTCGGCCAGGCGGCGCAGTTCGGGCAGCGCGCGCCGGTACTGGCCGTCGTCCATGAGCGTGGCGGCGTACTGCTTGCGCAGGGTCCGTACCACCGGGGAGTGCTCGCCGTGCTGTTCGGCCGCCGCGGGCAGGATCGCGCCCAGGATGTCGACGGCCTGGGTGATACGGCCCTCCCCCAGCAGCCGCTTCACCTCGTCGACGGCCCGCGCGACATCGGGCTTCTCCGTCTTCTCGGCGACCGACGGCACCGGTGTGGCGGGCTGCGGCGCAGGGGTGCGCGCCCGGTCCGGCCAGGGGGCGTGCGGGCGCAGGAAGGGCCGGGTGGGGTCCAGGGGCGCTCCCGTCGGCATCCCGCGCGCGGGCAGCATCGGCGCCAGTTCCTCGTACACCTCCTGCGCGCTGCCGTGCCGGTGCTGCGGGTCCTTGGCGAGCAGCCGCAGCACCAGCGCCTCCAGCGGCTCCGGCACCTCGGGGCGCAGCCTGCGCACCGGCAGCGGTGGCTCGTACAGGTGCCGGTGCAGCACTCCGAGGGCCGTGGAACCGGCGAACGGGACCTCACCGCTGAGCAGTTCGTGCAGCAGCACCCCGAGCGCGTAGAGGTCCGTGTACGGGCCCACCGCGCCGCCCATCGCCTGCTCCGGCGCCATGTACGCGGGCGAGCCGATCGGGGAGCCGGTGTGCGTCAGGCGGGTGGTGTCGGTGTCCATGACGGAGGCGACGCCGAGGTCCAGCACGGTGACCGTGCCGTCCTGCTTCACCATCACGTTGCGCGGCTTGAGGTCGCGGTGCACGATCGGCACCGCGTGCACGGCGCTCAGTACGGCGCACAGCTGCGCGGCGACCGCCACCGCCCACTGCCAGGGGTACGGGTGGTGCTCGGCGAGATGGTCGCCGAGATCCGCCCCGTCGACGTACTGCATGACGAGGAACAGCTCCTCGCCCTCGCTGCCCGCGTCGTGCACCGTCACCAGGCCGGGGTGGTCGACCTGCGCGGTCACCCGGCACTCGCGCACGAACCGGCGGCGCAGCTCCTCCGCCTCCTGTCCGGCCACCTTGTCGGGGCGCAGCAGCTTCACCGCCACGCGCCGGTCGAGGCGCCGGTCGTAGGCCGTCCAGACCTGGCCCATGCCGCCCTGACCGATCAGCGTGGCCAGTTCGTACCGACCGGCGACGACACGTCCTGCCGCCACGGTCACCTTCCGCCCTCGTGCCCGCCGTCCTGCTGGCGCAGGTAGTCACTCAGTTCGTCCAGCTCGGCGCGGACCTGGTCGATCCGCGCGGGGGCGGGGCCGGGGCGCTGCGGGGGCGGGGTGGATATCGGCGGGGTCGGCATCGGCGGCGGCGTGTGCGGGTTGCGCGCGACGGGCGGCGTCTGCGGGGCCGTCGTCGCCGTGTACGGCGCCGGGGGCTGCTGCGGGTAGCCGTAGGCCGCCGCCGGGGCGGGCTGGGCGGCGTAACCGCCGTACCGCAGTTGGTGGAAGTGGCGAACGTCCGCCGCGAGGTAGTACGCGATGACGGCGACCAGGGTGCCGAGGAGCAGGGCGAGGCCGGTCCAGCCGCCCGCGGTGTGGATCTCGTCGCCGGGCTCGGAGCCGATCAGCACGACGGCGAGCGTCTCCAGCACCAGCACGACGCCGAGCAGGACCCAGTCGATCAACCGGCGCGTGACGATCGCCAGCCGCAGCTGCATCGCCCACGTCAGGAAGCCGATGCTGAAGATGGCGATCCCCACGAACAGCACACGCAGGAAAACCAGCCACGCCGTCGGAGGCGGCTGCTTCACCGGCTGCGTGTAGCCGTGGCCATGCATGACTGCTCCTGGGTGCCTGAGGTGGGCCTATGTGCCCGTCCGGGGTCCTGCGACACCGGTCGTGCGATTGTCGGTTCGAGCGTATCGGTCGACACGGACAACCGGTCACGGGTTGTACCGAACCGTTGTCGTCGAAACCGGTCCCCTCCTTCGCCGGTACCGGTGTCGGTCCGGGGTCAGCCCGGAGTCGGTCCGGGGTCGGTCCGGGGTCAGTCCGGGGTCAGTCCGGGGTGACCGTGCCGTCGGTCAGGCCGTCGTACATGCCGCGCACGAGCTGGTCCCCCAGGCGGCCCGCGTGCCGCAGGGCCCGCTCGAACTCGTCGAGGGCGCGGAAACGCGCGCCGTAGCGCCGCTGTTCGTCGAGCGGGAGCCGGGGCAGTTGCAGCCGTCGCACGTCGAGGCGGGTGGCCGTGGAGGCGTAGCTGCTGGCCTGGCGGTTGTTGGCGGTGCCGCGCAGGAAACCGGCGAGGAACCAGGGGTCCAGGGCCGTGGTGTCGGGCCGCAGCAGCACCAGGTTGCGCCCGAGGGCCGCCCCCGCGGTCTCCGGGTCGATCACACGCGCCATCGACCCGCCGCCGAGCACCGGCACGACGACGTCACCGGCCTCCGTCAGCACGGCCTCCTCGTCGCTCTCCGGAAGCGTGCCGGACGGGGCGGTTCCGGAGAGGACGTCGTGGTCGGTGAGGACGGGCACGCGCGCGTGGCCGCCGTTTCCGCCGGTACGCATCACCAGGGCGCCACCACGCGCGAGTTCACCGACGGTGGTCAGCGGCCAGCGCGCGGGGCGGGCGGTCGCGGCGGGCGGCGGGGTGAGGCCCGCGGTCAGCCGGAGCGTCTCGCCGAGCCGCTCGCGCACGTCGAGGAGCGCCTCGGCGCCGTCCGCCTCCGTCGGCGGCGGCAGATGGCGGGCCGGTGAGAAGTCCACGTCGTCGTCGAGGAGTTCGATGACCGGCACGGAGCGCGCCAGCCCCGGCCGCTCGGCGAGCGTGCCCGCACGGTCGAAGTCCTGCCAGGCGTCGAGCACGGCGTCCCGCACCGCCCGCCAGTCGGGCCCCCCGCGCCCCTCGGTCGCGAACTGGCCCGCGTCGGCGAGCAGCACCTCCGGCTGAGCGGGCGCCCGGTCGGGGCGGCGCAGCACCCACAGGTGCAGCGGGATGTTGTACGGCGGTGCCGCACCGACCGGCAGCGCGACCACCGCCCGCAGGGCGCCGCGCCGCAGCAGGTCGGCCCGGATCCGGCGGCCGGAGCGGCGGGAGGCGGCGGCGGGCGGCATGAGCAGCACGGCGGTGCCGCCGTCCGTCAGCCGGGCGAGCGCGTGCTGCACCCAGGCCAGCTCGGACTCGGTGCGGGCCGGGAAGCCGTACTCCCAGCGGGGGTCGTAGGCGAGTTCGTCGTGCCCCCAGTTGCGTTCGTTGAACGGCGGATGGCACAGCACGGCGTCGGCCCGCAGCTCCGGGAAGGCGTCGGCCCGCAGGGTGTCACCGACCGCGCCGCGTACGGTGCCTGGGGCCGGGGTGTGCAGGGCGAGCCGGAACGCGGTGAGCGCGGCGAGGTCGGGGGCGCTGTCCTGCGCGTACAGCTCCTGGTCGGGACGGGTGGCGGCGGCGCGCAGCAGGGCGCCGGTGCCGCAGGCGGGGTCGAGGACGGTACGGGCGGGACCGGCGAGCCGGGCCATCAGCGCGGCGAGGTCGGCCGGGGTGAGCGTGTACTGGCGCGGGTTGGCGTCGAGGTGACGGCCGAGCAGGAACTCGAAGGTCTGCCGGGCACCCAACTCGGCGGCGAGTTCGGCGACGCCGCGGAGGAGGGGGATGGACGGGAGGAACTGAGGGCTGGTGGGGGTGTGAACGGCGGGGGTCGCCCTCACTGCTTCGGCGGGGGCACCGTCGTGAACTGCCCGGCCCCTGTGAACACCTGACCGTGAGTGCACACGCGAAACACCGCCGACGCCTCCGACACCTCCAGCCCCGCCGACGCCTCCAGCACCGCTGACACCTCCAGCACCGCCGACGCCTGCGACACCTCCAGCCCCGCCGACACCTCCAGCCCCACCGCCACCGGCGCCACGGCCGCCCCCAGCCTCACCATCACCCCCACCAGCGAACCGCCCCTCCATCACCGGCCCCAACACCCCCGGCAACATCGCCGCAAGCCGCTCATCCGACCCGGCGCTCACGTTCAGCCAGTCCGTGGGCCGGTCATGGATCAGCAGCAGCGCGCACCCGGCGTGCGACAGCGCGGTGACCGGCCCTTCCGGATGCCCGGCGAGCTGCTGCCAGACGCGTTCGCGCAGCGGGACCTCGGCGAGTTTGCCCTGGTGGCGCAGCCATGCCTCGACCTCGGCGAGGGCGAAGGACGGGCTGGTCTCGGTGCCGCCGACGGGTTTGGGGAAGTCGGCGTGGCGGCGCCGCCAGTTGCTCACGGCGGCCCGGCCGACCCCGGCGAGCCGGGCGATCCCGGCGGCGGTCACTTCAGTCGCGTTGTCCTGCACCCGCGTCGCTCCCCTCATCCCTTGTGACGACGAGCCTACCGGCGTACGCAAGAGCCCCCGCTTCACGGCCGTGTACCCCACAAGCCCTGTGAATCATGTTGACTCGGTTCACAGCCCATGCTCTTATTGACCCAGCGAACGAGCGATCCGCCAAACCGAGGCGGTCGCCGCGCTGTTGGGGAGGGGAAACAGTCATGGGCATGAAGGCCAAGCTCGCGCTCGGCGTCGTCGTGGGGGTCGCCGTCATCGGAGCCGTATCGGCCAACGGCGGCGGCAGCGGCAACGACTCCGACTCCAGCGGCGCGTCCGGCAGCGGCAAGGGCTCCTCGTCGTCCTCCGACGCCCAGACCACGAAGAAGGACAAGGAAGGCACGGAGGACGAGAAGACCGGGGAGCGGGAGACCGAGGTCGCCTTCGAGGGCAGCGGCGACTTCCAGGTCGGTTCCGACGTCCAGCCCGGCACCTACCGCACCACCGGCAACACCGACGGCCTCTGCTACTGGGAGCGCGCCAAGGACGCCTCCGGCGAGCTGGACTCCCTGCTGGCCAACGACAACGTCAGCGGCACGGCGTACGTCACCGTCAAGGCCACCGACAAGCTGTTCAAGTCGAGCGACTGCGGGGACTGGGAGGCCGTCGACCCGAAGGCGAAGCCCTCCGGCTCGCCCGCGACGACGATGGACGGGGACGGCGGCATGTTCCGAGTCGGCACCGACATCGCGCCCGGCACCTACAAGTCCACCGGCAACACGGACGACATGTGCTACTGGGAGCGCGCCAAGGACGCCGAGCACGCGCTCGAGTCGATCATCGCCAACGACAACGTGTCCGCTTCGGCCGTGGTGACGATCAAGGCGTCGGACGCCTACTTCAAGACCTCGGGCTGCACGGAGTGGAAGAAGACCGGCTGATCCGGTGCCTCCCCAGCCCGCACACCGTCACCACCGAGGAACTCCCATGCGCCGCACCAAGATCACCACACTCACCGCGCTCACCACCCTCTGCCTCACCGCCGCCGCCCTCACCGGCTGCCAGCAGGGCGGGGACAGGGCCGACGGCAAGCCCGCCCGGTCCGCCCCGTCCGACACGTCCCCCCGGCCCGACCAGTCCGAGGAGCCCTTCGCCGGACTCACCGGCGGCGAGATAGCCGAGCGGGCGCTGGAGGCCACCCTCGGCGCCAGTTCCCTGCGCGTCACCGGCGACGTCCCCGACGAGACGACCGGCGGGACGCTCGACCTCGACATGGCCATGGACCACAAGGGCGAATGCGCGGGCACCCTCGGCATGGACGGCGGCAAGGCCGATCTGGTCAAGACCGGCGACACCGTCTACATGCGCTACGACGAGGCCTTCCTGCGCGCCCAGGGCGAGGGCGAGTCCCCGGCCGAGGCCGACGCGGCGGTGGACATGCTGGCCGACAAGTGGACCTCCATGTCCGCGACCGGCGAGGACATGGCGGACATCACCGGCTTCTGCGACCTGGACACCCTGCTCGGCGGCGACGAGCGCGTGCACTCGAACGCGACCCGCGGCCAGACGACGTCCGTCGACGGCACTCCCGCGATCGTCCTGCAGGAGAAGGACGGCAAGGACCGCTACACGCTGTACGTCGCCACCGAGGGCGAGCCCTACCTCCTGCGCCTCGACAGCACCGCCGCCTCGGACCCGGGCACGCTCACCTTCTCCGAGCACGACCAGCCGGTCCAGGCGAAGCGCCCCACGGGCGAGATCCTCGACCTGGACGAACTCGCGGGCTGACCCCGAGAAGCAGCGCGCCGCACCCCGCCGCCCTCAGTCCGCGTGGAACCGCGGCGGGGCGGCCGTCGGGTTCCCGCCCGTGGGGAGCCGCTGGTCGGGGCAGCCGGACAGCACCCGCTTCATGGCGCCCTGTTCGGCGGAGGTCACCCACAGCCCGTACTTCTTCTTCACGGCGACCTGGGCGGCGACATACGTACACCGGTACGACTTGTTCGGCGGCAGCCAGGTCGCGGTGTCGCCGTCGCCCTTGGCCCGGTTGGTGCCCGCGTCGACCGCCAGCAGGTTGAGCGGGTCGTTGGCGAAGGCGACGCGCTTGCTCGGGTCCCACTTCCCGGCGCCCTTCTGCCAGGCGTCGGAGAGGGCCACGACATGGTCGATGTCGACCTGGCTGCGCCCGCGCACGAAGGTGACGTCCTTGCCGCTGTAGGGATCGGGATCCAGCACGCCGGAGGCCACCTCGCAGTCGCCGTCGGTGAACTTCACCTTTTCCAGGTCCCGTCGCAGGATGTCGTCGCGGGTGCCGCAGCTGTTGGAGTCGGTGTCGGCCCAGGCGCTGCCGAACTTGTCCCGGTCGTACCCCGTCCGGGGCGCCCGCCCCTTCACGGTCAGCGACTCCACGGCCGCGAGAGCGGGCCCACCGCCCCCGCCACCGGCGGCCCCTCCGGCCCCCTTGGCCTTCTCCCCGGTCCCCTCGGTGCACCCGGCCGCCCCGGCCAGCAGCCCGGCCACCGCCACGGCGGCCACCACACCCCGGACCCCGCGGTCCCTGCGCAGAACCCTCACCAGCACCCTCCCCTTGTCCAGCCCGCGACCGACCACGGTATCCACCCGGTTCCCCGAGAGGTCCAGACCATATCTGCCCTAAAGGCGCATTCCACACACCTCCGGCGTATCGTCGATCGTGAGTTCACCTACGGAAGGAGCCTTGCATGGGCATCTTCGACAGGTTCAAGAGCCACGGCCAGGGCAAGGAAAAGCAGCAGAAGATGTCCGACACCGTGGAACGGCAGGCCAACGAGAAGACGGGCGGCAAGTACGAGGACCAGATCGACACCGCCCAGCAGCAGGTCGAGGGCAGGCTCGGGATGGACCGCGACCGCCCCGACCAGCAGTAGGCCGCCGAAACCCCAAGCAGGCCCCCGGGCGACGGGAAAGCCGCCCGGGGGACCCCCACGTCCCGCGCGTGCCGCCTACGACCCCAGTACCGAGGTCAGGAACTCCCCCACCCACGCCAGCAGTTCCCGCCCGACCAGCGGCTTGCCGCCCACCTTCGCCGTCTTCGGACGCGGTACGAGCACCTGGCGCGCCGCGGGCTTGATCACCGACCCCGGGTACAGCCGCTTCAGCCGCAGCTCCTGCGACTCGCGCAACTCCACCGGCGCGAAGCGGATGTTGGTGCCCTGGAGGACGATCTCACCGACTCCGCAGGCCCGCGCGAGCATCCGCAGCCCGGCCACCAGCAGCAGGTTCTCCACCGGCTCGGGCAACTTGCCGTAGCGGTCGGTGAGTTCCTCGCGGACGGCGCGGATGTCCTCCTCGCTGTTGGCGGAGGCGATGGAGCGGTAGGCCTGGAGGCGCAGGCGCTCGCCGGGGGCGTAGTCGTGCGGGACGTGCGCGTCGACGGGCAGCTCGATCTTGACCTCGAGCGGCGGCTCCTCCTCGATCTCGCCGGTCTCCAGCTGCCGCCGGTAGTCCGCGACCGCCTCGCCCACCATCCGCACGTAGAGGTCGAAGCCGACGCCCGCGATGTGGCCGGACTGCTCGCCGCCGAGGAGGTTGCCCGCGCCGCGGATCTCCAGGTCCTTCATGGCGACGTACATACCGGCGCCCATCTCGGTGTGCTGGGCGATGGTCGCGAGCCGTTCGTGCGCGGTCTCCGTGAGGGGCTTCTCCGGCGGGTACAGGAAGTACGCGTAGCCGCGCTCCCGCCCTCGTCCGACCCGGCCGCGCAACTGGTGGAGCTGGCTGAGGCCGAAGTTGTCGCCGCGCTCGACGATCAGGGTGTTGGCGTTGGAGATGTCGATGCCGGACTCGACGATCGTGGTCGAGACGAGCACGTCGAACTTCTTCTCCCAGAAGTCGACCACGACCTGTTCGAGGGCCGCCTCGGACATCTGGCCGTGGGCGGTGGCGATGCGCGCCTCGGGGACGATCTCGCGCAGCCTGGCCGCCGCCCGGTCGATCGACTCCACGCGGTTGTGGATGTAGAAGACCTGGCCCTCGCGCAGCAGTTCACGGCGGATCGCGGCGCCGATCTGCCGCTCCTCGTAGGGCCCGACGAAGGTCAGCACGGGGTGCCGCTCCTCCGGCGGGGTGGTGATGGTCGACATCTCGCGGATGCCGGTGACCGCCATCTCCAGCGTCCTGGGGATCGGGGTGGCGGACATGGTCAGCACGTCCACGTTGGCCCGCAGCTTCTTCAGCTGCTCCTTGTGCTCGACGCCGAAGCGCTGCTCCTCGTCGACGATGACCAGGCCGAGGTCCTTGAACTTGGTCTCGGCGGAGAACAGCCGGTGGGTGCCGATGACGATGTCCACCGAGCCCTCGCGCAGCCCCTCCAGGACCGCCTTGGCCTCGGTGTCGGTCTGGAAGCGGGACAGCGCCTTCACGGCCACCGGGAACTGCGCGTACCGCTCGCTGAAGGTGCCGAAGTGCTGCTGCACCAGCAGCGTCGTCGGGACGAGCACGGCGACCTGCTTGCCGTCCTGGACGGCCTTGAAGGCGGCCCGCACCGCGATCTCCGTCTTGCCGTAGCCGACGTCGCCGCAGACCAGGCGGTCCATGGGGACCGTCTTCTCCATGTCCTCCTTGACCTCGGCGATGGTGGTGAGCTGGTCGGGGGTCTCCGCGTACGGGAAGGCGTCCTCCAGCTCGCGCTGCCAGGGCGTGTCCGCGCCGAAGGCGTGCCCGGGGGCGGCCATCCGCGCGCTGTAGAGCTTGATGAGGTCGGCGGCGATCTCCTTGACCGCCTTCTTGGCCCTCGCCTTGGTCTTGGTCCAGTCGGCGCCGCCGAGCCGGTGCAGGGTGGGGGCCTCCCCGCCGACGTACTTGGTGATCTGCTCCAGCTGGTCGGTGGGGATGTAGAGCCGGTCGCCGGGCTGGCCGCGCTTGGCGGGCGCGTACTCCACCACCAGGTACTCGCGGGTGGCGCCCTGCACGGTGCGCTGGACCATCTCGATGTAGCGTCCGACGCCGTGCTGCTCGTGGACGATGTAGTCGCCCGCCTCCAGGGTGAGCGGGTCGATGGTCTTGCGCCGCCGCACCGGCATCCGCGCGCCGTCCCGCCCGGCGGCCTTCTGGCCGGTCAGGTCGGTCTCGGTGAGCACGGCCAGCTTGAGCGCGGGGTCGACGAACCCCACCTCGACGGAGCCGCAGGCGACGTGCACGACCGACGGGGTGATCTCCCTCAGGTCGGTCTCCAGCCGGGCCGCGATGCCCTCGCCGCCGAGCACCTCGGCGGTGCGGGCGGCCGGGCCGTGGCCCTCGGTGACGTAGACCGTGCGCCAGCCGTCGGCGAGCCAGCCCTTGGTGTCGGCGAGGGCCCGCGCGGTGTCGCCGCGGTAGCTCTCGGGGGCGTGCATGCCCACCTTGAGGGTGTCGGAGCCGGTCTCCTCGTCGGCCGCGAACGGCGACACCGACCACCACATCATGTCCAGCTCGCGCGCCCGCTCGCGGACGTCCGCGATGGACCACAGCGAGGCCGCGCCGACGTCGATCGGCGCCTCCCCGCCGCCCGCGGTCGCCGCCCACGACGCCTGGAGGAACTCCTGGCTGGTCGCCACCAGATCGGCGGCCCGCGTGCGCACCCGCTCCGGATCGCAGACGACGGCCATGGAGCCCTTGGGCAGCACGTCGAGGAGCAGCTCCATGTCGTCGACGAGGACCGGGGCGAGCGACTCCATGCCCTCGACCGCGATGCCCTCGGCGATCTTGCCGAGCAGTTCGCCCAGCTCGGGGTGGGCCTCGGCCAGCGCACGCGCGCGTGCCCGCACGTCGTCGGTGAGCAGCAGCTCGCGGCAGGGCGGCGCCCACAGCCCGTGCTCGGCGACCTCCAGGGAGCGCTGGTCGGCGACCTTGAAGTAGCGGATCTCCTCGACCTCGTCGCCCCAGAACTCCACCCGCAGGGGGTGTTCCTCGGTCGGCGGGAAGACATCGAGGATGCCGCCGCGTACGGCGAACTCGCCGCGCTTCTCGACCAGCTCCACGCGCGCGTACGCCGCCGCCGCGAGGGCCTCGACGATCTCCCCGAGATCGGCGCTCTGCCCGCTGCTGAGCGCCACGGGCTCCAGCTCGCCGAGCCCCTTGACCTGCGGCTGGAGCACGGACCGTACCGGCGCGACGACGACGGAGACCGGCCCGGTCTCGGGGTCGTCGGCGCGCGGGTGGACCAGCCTGCGCAGCACGGCGAGGCGGCGGCCCACGGTGTCGCTGCGCGGGGAGAGCCGCTCGTGCGGCAGCGTCTCCCACGACGGGTACTCCGCGACGCCGTCCGGCGGCAGCAGGGAGCGCAGCGCGGCGGCGAGGTCCTCCGCCTCCCGGCCGGTCGCCGTCACCGCCAGCACCGGGCGGGACGTCTCGCGGGCCAGCGCGGCGATCGCGAAGGGGCGGGCGGCGGGCGGGCCGACCAGGTCGACGTGCATGCGGTTGCCGTCCTCGGCCGCCTTGATCGCTTCCGCGAGCGCGGCGTCCTTGACGACGGCGTCGAGCAGACCGTGCAGACTCATGGAGGGCATTTCCGTCCTGGACCGAGGTCCTGGGTGTCCTGGGCTGGGCAACACGAAGGGCCCGGCGCGAAGCGCGGCCGGGGCTGTCCAGAGTACGACGCCGCACCGACGGCCGCCGGGCCTGTGGACAACGCCCAGCCTGTGGACAACCACGTCACCCGGTGTCCGGGCGTACGAACGCCCGATGCCGGGAAGCCCCCCAAGGCTCCCCGGCACCGGGCCGTCCCCACGCCCCCGCAACCCCCGTATGCGGTGGCCGCGGGACGTCTACTCGGTGGCGATCGCGTTCAGGACGTTCATCCGCCCGGCCCGGAACGCCGGGACCAGCGCGGCGAACAGCCCCACGAAGGCCGACCCGATGAACACCCCGATGATCGTCGGCCACGGGATGTCGAGGACCTTCAGCCCCTCCAGGGCGAGCAACTGCTGCGCGGTGGCGCCCCAGCCCATGCCCAGGCCGAGCCCGAGCAGCGCGCCGAAGAGGGCGATGACCACCGACTCCAGCCGGATCATCCGGCGCAGCTGGCGCCGGGAGAGACCGATCGCCCGCATCAGGCCGATCTCCCGGGTCCGCTCGACCACCGACAGGGCGAGGGTGTTCACCACACCCAGGACCGCCACGATGATCGCGAGGGCGAGCAGGCCGTAGATCATGTTCAGGAGCTGCCCGATCTGGTCCTTCAGGGCTTCCTTGTAGTCGGTCTGGTCGCGGACGGTGTACTGCGGGTAGCCGTCCAGCGCGGTCTTCAGCGAGGTGTACGCGGCCTCCTGCTGGCCCTCCTTCGCCGTGACGAAGACCAGCGAGTCCAGCGGCATCCTGTCGGCGGGCACGTACTTCGCCAGGGTGTCGATGGCGGTGTACTTGGAGCCCGCGTCGATCACGGCCTCGCTGCTGGTGATGGCGCGGACGGTCAGCTCGGCGGGGGCGGAGGCGCCCTCGAAGGTGACGGTGATCTTCGACCCGATGCTGATGCCGTGGTCCTTGGCGAAGTCCTCGTGCACGGACATCGAGTCCGGCCGGTAGGCGTCGGCGAGGTTGCCCTCGACCGTCTCGACGCGCAGGTCCTGGGCGTAGGTCGGGTCGGCGGCGGTGATGTCGGTGTCCTTGAGGACCTTGCCGTCGGGCGTCTTGTAGTCGGCCTCGAGCCACTTGTACTCGGTGATCCGCTCCACCCCGTCGGCGGAGCGCGCGGCCTCGACGGCCTGCGGGGTGATCAGCTGCCCCGAGTCGCTCTGCACGATGAAGTCGGTGCCGACGCTCTTGTCCAGTTCCTCCGTGGCGGAGGCGACCATCGACGACCCGACCACCGACAGGCACGCCACCAGCGCGAGCCCGATCATCAGCGCGGCGCCCGTGGCACCGGTACGGCGCGGGTTGCGCAGCGCGTTGCGTTCGGCCATGCGTCCCACCGGGCCGAAGATCCGCAGCAGTACGGCGCTCAGGACCCGTACGACACCGCCCGCGAGGAGCGGTCCGATGACGACGAACCCGATCAGCGACAGCACCACGCCCGCGCCCAGCCACAGGGCGCCCTCGCTCGCCTTGGTGGCGTCGGCGCACAGGTAGAGGGCGAAGGCGCCGCCGCCGGTGAGCAGCAGCCCGAGGACGGCGCGGATGACACCGGCCTTGGCGTCGGCCGGGGCGCCCGCGTCGCGCAGGGCGGCCATCGGGGAGACCTTGCCCGCGCGGCGGGCGGGCAGGTAGGCGGCGAGGACGGTGACGACGACGCCGAGTACCAGGCCGATGACCGGGGTGGTCCAGGCGATGGTGAGGTCGTCGGTGGACAGGTTCATGCCCATGGCGCCCATGAGCTTCATCAGTCCGATCGCGAGCCCGACGCCCGCGCCCACGCCGAGCACCGAGCCGAACAGGCCGAGCAGCAGCGCCTCGACGAGCACCGACCGGTTGACCTGGCGCCGGGAGGAGCCGATGGCCCGCATCAGGCCGATCTCGCGGGTGCGCTGGGCGACCAGCATGGAGAAGGTGTTGATGATCAGGAAGACGCCGACCAGGAAGGCGATCCCGGCGAAGCCGAGCATGGCGTACTTGATGACGCCCATGAAGCCCTGGACTTCCTCGGCGTTGGCGTCCGCGATCTCCTTCGCGGTCTGCACCTTGTAGCCGCCGTCGAGCGCGGCGGTGACGTCCTTCTTCAGCTGGGCGTCGGTGACACCGGAGGCGGCGGTGACGTTGATGTTGGTGTAGACGCCGGACTCACCGACCAGGGCCTGCTGGGCGGTCTTGGTGTCGAGGTAGAAGATCGCGGCGCCGGGGTTGGTGACCTCGAAGTCGGCGAAGCCGGAGATCTTGGCCTGGTGGGTGCCGACGACGGTGATGATGCCGATCTCGTCGCCGAGCTTGAGGTCGTGCTTGTCGGCGGTGTCGCTGTCGACCATCACCTGGTCGGGGCCGCGCGGGGCGGCGCCCTCGGCGACGGTCATGGTGCGGGCGTCGTTGCGGTTCCAGTTGCCGACGATGGTCGGGGCGCCGCTGCTCGGGGAGAGGCTGTCCTTGTCGGCGTCGATGACGGTGACGGAGGTGGAGAAGACGGTGCCCTCCGCCGACTTCACGCCGTCGACCTCGCCCACCCGGTCCAGCACGGACGCGGGCATGACAGGCGGCTTGCCGTTGTCGGAGGTCGTCTCGCCGGTGTCCGAGGAACCCTTGGCGCTGACGGTGACGTCGGAGGAGGTGGCCGCGAACAGCTTGTCGAACGTCGTCGTCATGGTGTCCGTGAAGACGAGCGTGCCGCAGACGAAGCCCACCGAGAGCAGGACCGCGACGGCCGACAGGGCCATGCGTCCCTTGTGCGAGAAGAAGTTGCGCATCGAGGTCTTGAGCACGGTCATGACGTGCGCCCCCGCGCGTCGAAGTCCTTCATGCGGTCGAGGACGGTCTCGGCGGTCGGCTTGAACATCTCGTCGACGATCCGTCCGTCCGCCAGGTACAGCACCCGGTCCGCGTACGAGGCGGCCACCGGGTCGTGCGTGACCATCACGATGGTCTGCCCCAGCTCGTCGACGGACCGCCGCAGAAAGCCCAGTACCTCGGCGCCCGCGCGGGAGTCCAGGTTGCCGGTCGGCTCGTCACCGAAGATGATCTCCGGCCGGGCGGCCAGCGCCCGCGCGACGGCGACGCGCTGCTGCTGTCCGCCGGACAGCTGGGTCGGCCGGTGCTTGAGCCGCTCGGCGAGCCCGACGGTCTGCACCACCCGGTCCAGCCACGCCTTGTCGGGCTTGCGCCCGGCGATGTCCATGGGCAGCGTGATGTTCTCTATCGCGTTCAGCGTCGGCAGCAGGTTGAACGCCTGGAAGATGAACCCGATCCGGTCCCGGCGCAGCTGCGTGAGCTTCTTGTCCTTCAGCCCGGTGATCTCGGTGTCGTCGAGGTAGATCTGACCGCTCGTCACGGTGTCGAGCCCGGCGAGGCAGTGCATCAGCGTGGACTTGCCGGAGCCCGAGGGCCCCATGATCGCGGTGAACTGCCCCCGCGCGATGTCGACGTCCACGTGGTCCAGGGCGACGACCCGGGTCTCCCCCGACCCGTAGGCCTTGACGACCTGCCGCGCCCGCGCGGCAACGGCCGTACGCCCTCCAGTACCCCCGTGCCTGGGAATGGTCACAGCCGATGTCACGGTATGTCTCCTAAGTCGGTCTAAGTCGCTGAGTGGTTCTGGTTGCTCTACGAGCAGGTCGTGCGCGGTCGCTCTGCGCCAGCGTGTCGCGTGAACCGGACGCACAGCCCTACAGCTGCTGTACGTCTTGAGTCTGGCCGCCGGGAGGGGCCCGCCGCGCTGGTGCACGGCCCCCTCTTGTGCGGGGGAAAACCCCACCCCCGAAGCTGCGGCCAGTACGACCGGCCGCTCCCCCGGACCGCTCCCCCGCGGCGTAAAGCCAGGTTAAGGACTGCGCCGCCCCCGTCTCGTCCTCCGCCGGTACCAACCCTCCCCGAGACGTTGTACGGATCTCCCCCTAGGGGTCTCCGCCTTCAGGCTGACCCGGAGTAGGGGGCGCCTCCGCCCAGGGACGCACCCACTCTCCACCCTCCCGCCACGTCAGGCTCAAGTGGGAAGCTGTCGGACGGCGGTTAGATGCAAGGGGCACGAGGACGACGGAGAGCGAGGACCAGGGTGGGCGGCACCGGAGCGGACGCGATACCCGGCAAGCGGGGGGCCGTCGTGGCGGCGCTCATGCTCGCCATGGCGCTGGCGGCACTGGACACCACCATCGTCTCCACGGCCGTACCGCAGATCGTCGGCGACCTCGGCGGCTTCTCGGTCTTCTCCTGGCTGTTCTCCGGCTACCTGCTCGCGGTCACCGTCTCACTGCCGGTCTACGGCAAGCTCTCCGACACCTTCGGCCGCAAGCCGGTGCTGGTGGTCGGCGCCGCGGTGTTCCTGCTCGGCTCGCTCCTGTGCGCCCTGGCCTGGAACATGTGGGCCCTGATCGCCTTCCGTATCGTGCAGGGCCTGGGCGGCGGCGCCCTCCAGGGCACGGTGCAGACCCTCGCCGCCGACCTCTACCCCCTCGAACAGCGCCCGAAGATCCAGGCCCGGCTGTCCACGGTCTGGGCGGTGTCGGCGGTGACGGGCCCCGCGGTCGGCGGCGTCCTGGCGACGTACGCCGACTGGCGCTGGATCTTCCTGGTCAACCTGCCGATCGGGGCGGTGGCGCTCTGGCTGATCGTCCGCCACCTCCACGAGCCGGTACGACGTCGGGCGAACTCCCGTCCCCGCGTGGACTGGTGGGGCGCGCTGGCCATCTTCGCCTGCGGCGGCGTGCTGCTCACCGCGCTGGTCCAGGGCGGCGTCGCCTGGTCGTGGCTGTCCGGCCCCTCGCTGACGCTGCTGGGCCTCGGGGTCGCCCTGGCGGCGCTGGTCGTCGCGATCGAACGCCGGGCGGCGGAGCCGATCATCCCCGGCTGGGTCTGGCGGCGCCGCACGATCGCGGCGGTGAACCTCGCCCTGGGCGCGCTGGGGTTGCTGATGGTCGCGCCGACGGTGTTCCTGCCCACGTACGCCCAATCGGTACTGGGCCTGGCCCCGGTCGCCGCCGGTTTCGTCCTCTCGGTCTGGACGCTGAGCTGGCCGGTGTCGGCGGCACTCAGCCAGCACGTGTACCGCCGCATCGGCTTCCGCGCGACGGCGATGCTGGGCATCGGCATGTCGTCGCTGATCCTGCTCGCGTTCCCCTTCCTCCCCTACCCCGGCTCGGCCTGGCAGCCGACGCTGCTGATGCTCCTCCTCGGCGCCGCGCTCGGCCTCTTCCAGCTCCCGCTCATCGTCGGCGTCCAGTCCACCGTCGGCTGGGCGGAACGCGGCACCACCACCGCGTCCGTCCTCTTCTGCCGCCAGACCGGCCAGACCCTCGGCGCGGCCCTGTTCGGCGCGGTCGCCAACGGCGTGCTCGCCTCCCGCCTCGGCGGTGCGAGCGACCTCGACTCCGTCACCCGCGGCTACGACACGGGGACGGCGGCGCCGGAACCGGTACGGGGTGCGATCGCCGACGCGGTCCACGCGGTCTACCTCGGCGCGTCGGCCGCGGCGGCGCTGGCGTTCCTGGTCCTGCTGTTCCTCGCCCCGCGCCGCTTCCCGGTCCTCACCCCGGCACCCGACTCCGGTTCCGACACCGAGGACACGCACACGGCGGAGACGGGCCCGCCGAGTCGGTAGGCGCGCCGGGCTTCGACGACCGGTACGCGAGGGCGGGCAGACGTTCGTTCCCTCCCTCGCCGGAAGGTAACCATTTATTAGGTAATCCCCCGCGATTAGATAACAATCCCCGCATCCATTCACTCGCTTGCCGCGCATCCGCCGGAGTGAGGCGACGTTAGTCGGTATATGAATGAGGCAACCGGGCCCACCAACCGGGTGACGTGGGGAACCCGACTCCACGACCTTCCGGCGGAACTGAAGGTGACCGAGTCCCTTCTGCCGGAATTTCTGGACGCAATGGCCACACTCGAGGCCGACCTCGCTCAACGATGGCCCAGATTCGAGGGTGGACGCTGTCGGGCGAGAGCGGAGTAATCCGGCCGCGTGATGCACGACGAACAGCTCGGTCACGGGCGCGTGCACTCGGTCCCGTTGGTGCCACCGGACTCGGCGTGGGATCCGGCCGAGGAACTGGCCTGGATGCTGCAGGAAGCGGTGGTCCACGAGTCTTTGGAACCTCCGGCGATCCCCGCACCGCGCGATGAACAGTCGGTCACCGCACCGGCCGCCGGAACGCCCCTGAGCAATCTTCAGGAAATCACGGCGGAACTGCCGCCACTGAAAAGAACGGCTTCTCGGAGTCACCGCAGAGTTCGTGAACGAAAGCACCTCAGCACGCTGCGGTCGATCAGTTACGTCGTGGCGGCGCTGGCGGCGGTGATCGCCTCGGCGGTGAGTCTCCTGAGCGGAATGGTCGCCAGCGATCCGCTGCGCGCGGTGGCGGCGACGCGTGCGGAGGGCGGCATCATCGTGTGGTGGCCGCTGCTGGTGTACGGCCCGTGGCTGGTGGCGTCGCTGTCGATCCTCCGGGCGGCCCTGCACCGCCGCCGCGCCACGCACTCCTGGTTCACGGTCCTCGTCTTCTCGGCGATCGCCGTCTCCCTGTGCGTCGCCCAGGCCCCGCACACCTTCCTCGACAGCACCGCGGCGGCCCTCCCGGGCCTCGCCGCCCTGGCCTGCCTCCAACAGGCGGTCCGCCAGGTCACCCTGACCCGGACACCACGCCGAGCGGCACCACGCCACCGAGTGGGGCACCCGGGCACAGCCACGAAGGACCAGGAAGCCCACGGGAAGTGAAGAAGTGACCGTTGGGCGCCGCGACCAACCCGGCAGCCCGACTCCCCGACCGCAAAAGTCTGAGTTAACGCGGGTAACACCCCAGGTCAGCCCCGCCGCGCCCCCGTAAGCGCATACCGACCAATCAGTTTGGTGAAACTCTTACACCAGGGTCTACGGCCGAGTAACGTGCGTGCCCGCACCACGCCCCCCACTCCCTGCTGTCCCTCGGGGACCTGAGCCGCGCACGGAGGACCGGGATGTCCTACGACTCCTATTCAGCCGACCCGCCCCATCTGACCTACCCCTGGCAACCCCCGCCACCAGCCAGCCCGCCCAGCCCCACCCTGCCACGGACGCCCGCGCACCCGCCCCTGGGTCACCACAGTGACCTGCGGGTTCTGCGGACCGCCTACCGCTGGCAGCGGCGGGTGGCGACGCTTGCCGCGCTCGGGTACTTCACGCTGTTCCTGGTGCTGTCGGCGTTCGCGCCGGGACTCATGACCGGCACCGTCGCCGACGGGCTGCCGGTCGGGCTGCTGCTCGCGCTCGTCCAACTGCCGGTCACCTGGCTGGCGATCGGGCTGTACGAGTACACCGCCAGCCGCTACGTGGACCCCCTCGCCCGCCGGATCCGGCGCCAGGCCGAGGTGGACGCCAGGCGCGCCCCGTACGAAGGACGTGAAGGAGCGGCGGCTCGATGACCGGGTTCAGCGACTCCGACCAGGCCATGTCCCTGGTCGCCTTCACCGCCGTGGCGACCATCACGTTGTTGCTGTGCGTGATGACCGGGCCCGATCGAGATGATCTCGACGAGTTCTACACCGGATACAGCTCCCTGTCCCCCCTGCGCAACGGGCTCGCCATCGCGGGCGACTACATCTCCGCCGCGACCGTGCTCGGCACCGGCGGGGTGATCGCGCTCTACGGCTACGACGGGATCGTCCTGGCGCTGAGTACCGCACTGTCGCTGATGCTGCTGATGTTCCTGCTGGCCGAACCCCTGCGCAATGCGGGCCGGTTCACCATGGGCGACGCCTTCGCCCGCCGTACCCCGGGGCGCGCGGCGCGCATCGCGGCGTGTGTGGTGACGCTGGCCGCGCTGCTGCCGATGATGCTCGTGCAGCTCGCCGGGACCGGCCAACTGCTGGCCTTCATCCTGGGGTTCAGCAGTGATGAGCTGAAGACCGGCGTCATCGTCGGGGTCGGTGTGCTGATGATCTCGTACGCGGCGATCGGCGGGATGAAGGGCACCGCCCTGATCCAGATCCTGAAGATCGTGCTGCTGCTCGGCTCCGGTGCCGCCGTCGCCGCGCTGGTGCTGAACCGGTTCGACTGGAGCCCGGGCGCCCTGTTCGACGCGGCGGCGGCCAACAGCGGTGTCGGCGACGCCTTCCTCAGCTCCGGGCTGGAGTTCCAGGCGGGCCCGGCACCTGAGATTGACATGATCACTTCACAATTGGCGGTCGTCCTCGGCGGCGCCTGCCTCCCCCACGTCACCATGCGCATGTACACCGCCTCCAGCGCCCGCCAGGTACGGCGCTCGATGTCCTGGGCGGTCTCCTGCGTGGCGCTGTTCGTCGTCGTGATCACCGTCGTCGGGTTCGGCGCCACCGCCCTGATCGGGCGCGAGGCGATCGCCACCGCCGACCCCCAGGGCAACACCGCCTATCTGCTCGGCTCCCGGGCCGCGTTCGGCGCCGAGGTCTCCACCGCGGAGACGTTCCTCTTCACCACCGTCACCAGCGCCATCTTCCTCACCGTGCTCGCCTCCGTCGCCGGGATGATCCTCGCCTGCGCCAACTCCCTGGCGCACGACGTCTTCGCGGCCCGCGTGCAGGAGATGACCCCCCGGCGCGAGATGACCCTCGCCCGCCTCTCCGCCCTGGCCGTCGGCGTCCCCGCGATCCTGCTCGCGACCATGGTCCAGCACCGCAGCCTGCAACCCCTGGTCACCGTCTCCTTCTGCATCGGCGCCTCGGCCCTCGCGCCCGCCCTGGTCTACAGCCTCTTCTGGCGCCGCTACACCCGCACCGGCCTGCTGACCACCCTCATCGGCGGCACCCTCGCGGTCCTCGTGCTGATGCCGGGCACCAACCTCGTCTCCGGCTCCCCGCACTCCGCCTTCCCCGAGGCCGACTTCAACTTCTTCCCCTTCACCACCACCGGCCTCGTCACCATCCCCCTCGGCTTCGCCTTCGGCTGGCTCGGCACCGTCCTCTCCAGCCGCCGCCAGGCCGACGAACAGCGTCGCCAGTACGAGGCCGTGGAGGGGTGGATCCTGGCGGGGGTGACCCGCAGGGGGAAGTAACGGCACGTGTGACCGGGCCACCGGGCCACCGGGCGACCGCGCGATCGGGCGACCGGGCGACCGGGCGACCGGTCTATTCGGCCACCGCCCTGCCCCCCGTCAGCGCCGCCAGACTGCTGCGTACGTGGTCCATCTGCGCCTGTACGTCGTCCCACCGCTCCCCGTGCTCACGCAGCACCCGCTCCGTCTCCCGGGCGATGCGGTCCGCGCGGGCACGGGCCTCGTCGAGGATCGCGGCGGCACGCGCGTGTGCCTCCTCCTGCCGCCGCCGCGCGGACACCTCCGCGTCGGCGAAGGCCCGCTCGGCATCCGACAGCGCCGCCTCGGCGCGCGCCACCGCCTCGGCGTGGTGCGCGTCGAGCGCGGCGGCGCACTCAACGGCCTGCCGCTCCACGTGGGCCAGCCGCTCGGCGTGCTCCTTCTCCCGCTCGGCGAGCATCGCGGCGGTGCGCTGCCGCACCTCACGCAACGCGGCGAGCGCCTCCGAGCGCCGCTCCTTCACCTCACTCCGGGCCGCGACCCGGCTCTCGTCGGCCTCGGCGCGCGCCGCGAGCAGCCGCTGCCGCGCACGCTCCTCGGCATCGGCGCGCACCTCATCGGCGTACGCCCGCGCCTTGCTCAGCACGTCGTCCGCCCACTCCTCGGCCCGCGCCAACTCCTCGCGCCCCGCGCTCCGTGCGCGCTCCCGCACCTCCGCCGCCTCTTCCTCCCCGAGCAGGAAGAGACGCCGCGCCCGCTCCCCGAGCGCCTCGTACGTCTGCGGCTGGAGCCCCGCGACCGTCTCGCGCAGTTCCTCGAACTCCTCCTCCATCTCCCGGGCGAGGACGGTGAGCCGGGCGGCCCGCTCCCACGCGGCGTCCCGGTCCGCGGAGAGCGCCGCGGCGTAGGCGTCCACCTGTTCGGGCCGGTAGCCGCGCCCCCGGACGATCGTGAACCCATAGGGCGGCGTCAGCGCGCTACTCATCCTGGAACCCCTCTCCACCGACCACAACGAAAGATGCCCATGTCGCGCACATCTTGATGGATCAGAGGGAAATGGTCATAACGCGACACTCCGTCTTCAAGTCACGCACACATACGCACACGCGGGCATGCGTCTCGCGCGTACGCGCATACGAAAGGGCCGGAACCGGTCATTCGACCAGTCCCGGCCCCTCCCCGGTCCTGCTGGGTGGGTCAACCGCCCTTGACTGCCGCCCTACAGCAGCCCGTCCCACATCTCTTCCAGCAGCACCGACCACCAGCTCTCCGGCGAACCCAGCGCCGCCGGATCGAGCGCCGCCAACTGGGCCTGGAAGTCCACCGTCCAGCGCCCTGCCTGCTCCTGGTTCAGCCCGAACCGCAGCCGCCACATCCGTCCCAGCAGCGCCAGGCACCGCCCGAACTCCGGCAGCCCGGTGTTCACGAACTGCGGCGGCACCGGCGCCCCGCCGGGCCCGGCCTCCACCGGCACCGCCACGATGTTCGCGGTGCCGTACTGCACACAGATCGCCTTGCCGAAGTCACTGCCCATGACGAGGTACGACCCCGCGTCCGCCGCGGGCTGCACGCCGCGCTCGGCCGCCAGCTCCGCCAGCGTCGGCACCGGCCGCCCCGGCTGGGCCTGCGCCCAGAAGAACGGGCCCATGTCCATCGGCAGCCCGGCCACCATCAGCGTGTGCGCCACGACCGGCGGCACACCCTGCCGGGACACCGCCGCCTGCTCGAACCGGAAGACCCCCGGCCCGAACGCCGCCGCCAGCTCCTGCGCCACGCCCTCCGGGGGCAACGGCGGCACGGGCTGCACCGGCGGCAACGGCGCCCGCACCGGAGCCGGACGCGCCGGACCGTCGGCCACCTGGTGCAACTCACCCTGGTGGGCCAGCAGTTGCCGCATCCCCTGCTGACGGCTCGCCTGGTCCGTGCCGTACGGCGCGATGGACGTGATCCGGGCCTGCGGCCACTGCTCACGGATCATCCGCGCACAGTACGCGCCCGGCAGCTCGCACGACTCCAGCTCCGTGTGCAGCTCCAGGACCTGGTCCGGCGGCACGTTCATCGCCCGCAGCTCATGGAAGATCTGCCACTCCGGGTGCGGCGTACCCGGCGCGGAACGCCGGATCAGCTGCTGCTCGGAACCGTCCTGCGCGCGGTAGCGCAGCACCGCCTGGTAGCCGGGGCCGACCGTCGGCTGACCGGTCGGCGGCTGCGGGTAGCCGTACGCCGGGGGCGGACCACCGGGCACGGGCGCGGGCGGCATCGGCTGCGGCGGGGGTGGCGGCAGAGGCGCACCCGGGCCGCCGACCGGGGGCCCGGACAGCACCGTCTCCGCGTGGTGCACGGCACCGCGCGCACCGCCCGCGGAGGCACCCGGAGCACCCGGAGCGCCGGGAGCGCCGGGAGCGCCAGGAGCACCCGGCGGCTGTGGAGCGCCCGGAGCACCGGGGTCGGCGAGCATCGTCGCGGCGTGGTGGACACCGCCCGGAGGGGTGCCGCCACCGGGCGGCGGGCTCGGCGGAGGCGGGGTAGCGGGGCCGTCGGGCCCCAGCGACGACACCAACTGCGTCGGTACGTAGGCCCCACCGCCGGTACCGCCACCAGGCACCCCCGGCGGCGAAGGCGGCGGCGGAGTCGCACCCCCGGCCCGCGCCCCCGGCGCACCGGGCGCACCCGGCGGAGGCGGCGGCGCCATCCCGCCGCCCCGGCGCGGGGGCGGGGCGGCCTTGCTGGTCGCGGCGTCGGCGATGTCCCCGGCGTGGGGCGGGAGGGGACGGTCGGGGGCGCCGGGGGGCGGGGTCTGTCCGGCGCCGGGGGCGGCCGGGGTCTGCCCATGGCCCGGCACTCCGGGGGGCGGGGTCTGCCCAAGCCCCGGCGCACCCGGAGGCGGAGTCTGCCCAGGGCCCGGCACTCCGGGGGGCGGGGTCTGCCCAGCCCCCGGCACCCCCGGAGGCGGAGTCTGCCCAGGGCCCGGCACCCCGGGAGGCGGCGTCTGCCCAGCCCCCGGCGCACCAGCCGCGCCCGCCCCAGGAGTCACCGCAGGCGCCACAGCCGTAGGCGGCAGTTGGCTGCCCCCCGACATCAACGCCGTCTGCGCCTCCGGAGGCGTCGGCGTCGTCCCCGCGCCAGGTGCCATGTCCGCGTCGCTCAACTGCGGTGCGTACACCGTCTCCGGCAGCGGCACGGAGCGATCCTCACCGGCGTCCCCGTTGGTGTCCGTACCCGCCCACGGCGTAGCCCCCGCGGGCGCCCCCGGCGCCACATCGCCCCCGCCCGCAGCGGCAGGCCACGCGGGAGCCGAACCGCCACCAGAGGTCTCCGCACCCCGCCGATCCGGAATCCCCATCCGATCCGCCGCCTCCTGGAGCCACTCCGGCGGAGTCAGCAGGAAGGACGTCTGATTCAGGTCCACGCGCGCCGGAGGCGCGGGCGGCGCGTCGGCCACGGCGTCCGCCTGGCCGCCGTACTCCTCCTCGTAGCGGCGGATCACCTCACCCACCGGCAGCGACGGCCACAGCGTGGCCTCCCCGCTGTCCCGGGCGATCACCAGCCGCTGCGTACCGCCGTCGGAGCGGGGCCCGTCGGCCCGGTCCTCGGCCCACACCACGAACCCCAGGTCGAACTCCCGCACCCGCACCTCACGGTGCTGGTACGACGGCACATCCCCGTTGATCCACTCCTCGGCGCGCTCCTGCGCCTGCGCGAAGGTCACCATCGTCAGCTCACTCCCCCACCGAGGACGCGGCCCCGGACGCCACGGGCACGACCCGCGCGAAGCCACCGTCCACCATCAGGTTCGCCACCGTCTCCAACTCCGGCGGCGAGCCCGCCAGCCGCGACAGGAACACGTCGAAGTCCTCCCCGCACGGCAGCAGCAGCCGCCCCACCCGCTCGGTCGGCGGCCACGACGGGTCGACGTCCCGCGCGTCGTCGTAGGCGCAGAACCACACCGAACCGATCCGCTCGCCCTTCACCTTCACGGCCAGCAGACCGCCCTGGATGAACGCGACGCCGAGGTAGTCCTTGGTCAGATGGTCCCGCAGGCACTTGTTGACGTAGACGAGGTCGTTGACCGCCGCCTCGTCCCGCACCGTGAAGAACGGCTGGTCGACCAGCAGCCCCAACTCCGCGTCCAACGCCGTCCCCACCGGCGCGCAACCGCCCGCCGCCTTCAGGAACGTCCGGTAGGCGCCGGGCAGCCGGTACCCCAGTTCCTCCTCGACACCCAGCACCTGCGTCTCGGTCACCGCCACCGCCACCTTCGGCAGCCCGAAGTGCGCGGGCCGCGTCTCCTGGAGCGGGCGGGTACCGCGCTTGGCGTGGTCGACGGCCGAGGTCGCGATGCCGCCGTGATGCCGCAGCAACGCCTTCACCTCGACCGGCACCAGCTCAAGGCGGCGCGTCCCGGCGACGTGGTGCCACGTCCAGCCGTGCGGCGTGGCCACCGCGGGCACCGTGTCCCACAGTTCATGCCCCGAAGCCGACAGGGCCGCGTTCGCCGAGACGTAGTCCGTCAGCCGCAGTTCGTCCACGCCGAACCCCTCCGGGGGCTCCGCGATCTCCACCGCCGCGCGCGCGTAGGGCGAGAAGTCGGGATAGCCGTGCTCGTCGACCCGTACCCCTCTCGGATGACGCGACGCCCGGACCGGATCCGGGAAATGCACGACCTGCCCGGCATAGGCCGCGTTCGGCGGCGCGGCTTGCTGCCCGAGCCGACCTGTCGTCATGGCGGTTGCCCCCTGCGGCACTCTGGTACGGGCCGCGACGACCACCCTTGGCCGTCACACCCCGTATCGATTTCCGATCTTCCACGTCTCTTCCGCATCCGGGACCCGGCGGTTCCACCGTTCCCCGTCCGCGACGCGTTGCCCGCGCAAGCGCGGTGCCCGACAGCCTATGCGGTACGCCCGCACCGGTCACCGGCACCGGTGGACGGCCCCTCCGCTTCCGCCCCGCGACCGTGACCAGCCGTCACCCTGCCGTGACGCACCGCCCCGACCGGGCGTGTCGCGGCGCCCCAGCTTCCGCACCAGCCACGCCATTTGGCACTCTGTGTCAGCCGGGGGGATGCACTGGAGGGGAAAAACGATCATGAACGCGACACAGACGGGGCCGCACACCAGCGCATCCGGCGACCCACGCATCGGCTGGAGCGCCAACGAAGCCCCCCAGCCCCCTACACTGCGTCACCGCCGCGACGGCATACTCCCCACCGTCGCCGCCGCCCTCTCCGTCCGCGGCACCACGCTCACCGGCACCGCCGCCCGCGGCGACCAGCCACCGGCCCTTCACCCGCTGGTACAGGACTTCCTCGACACCCTCACCAGCGCCCAACGCGACCGCTTCACCGGCCGTTGCGCCGAGACCATCCTCATCTCCCGCCACATCGCCGCCGCCGACGCCGCCCGCAGCAAACGCGCCGCCCGCAAACCCATGACCAACGGCGAGGCCCGCAAGGCCCTCAGACAGGCCAAGCTCACCGCCCGCCGCATCCGCGAGGACGGCGACCCCCTGCACGGCAGCTACGCCGCCCCCTGCCGCGCCTGCGCCGCGCTCAGCGCCCACTTCGGCGTCCGCGTCGTCGACCCGACCACGGCCGACTGAACATCCGGACCGCACCACACGTACCCACCCCCGTACGCCCACGCACAGCCGGACACACAGGCACGACCGGACACCCAGGCACGACCGGACACCCAGGCACCACCGGACACCCAGGCACCACCGGACACCCAGGCACGACCGCACCCATCTCACGATCGAAGGGCAGATGCACCCGCACCCGCACCCCGACCGCACGTCCAGCACGCGCTTCCCCGTACCCGTCGACGCCGCCCTGCGCTCCGCGGGCTGGCAGCCCGGACGCTGGGACATCAAACAAGCGGAGATCTGGGCCGACACTCTCCGCGAGCACACCTCACCGGCCGGACACCGCCACGCCGTCTTCCCCGCCGCGGTGGAGGCCTGGGCCGAATTCGGCGGCCTGCGCGTCAACCCCACCGGCACCGGCCGCCAACTGGCCCCCGTGGCCCTGCACCTCGACCCCCTGCACGGCCTCCACATGGCCCGCACCCTCAGCGACCTCGGCCGCGCCCTCGACACCGAGGTCAGCCCCCTCGGCACCGAGACCGACTCCGAGACCCTCCTCGCCATCGACGCCGAAGGCCGCGTCTACGCCCTCGACCACACCGGCGACTGGTACCTCGGCGCGACCATAGACCAGGCCCTGGCGACCCTGGTCACGGGCATGGAGCCGGTACGCCTGGCGACGGCGGCCTGAATCCCGCGACGGGACGCGCTACGACGCCGGGATGACCGCCGACACCCGGAACCCCCCGGCATCCGTCGGCCCGGACACGAAGACGCCCCCCAGCGCGGAGACCCGCTCCTTCATCCCCACCAGCCCGTTCCCGCCGGACGGCAGACGGGCCGACGACGCCGCCTCCGGAGGCGGCTCGTTCTCCACCTGCATCGCGATCTCCGCGGCCCGGTGCGCGAGACGGACATACGTCTTCGCACCGGCCGCGTGCTTGTGCACGTTGGTCAGCGCCTCCTGCACGACCCGGAAGGCGGTCTGCTCCACCTCCGGCGCGTACGAACGCACCTCCCCCACCACCGACAGATCCACCGCCATCCCGGCGGCGGCCGACTGCCCGACCAGTTCGTCCAGCTCATCCAGACACGGCCCGTCGGCCTCGTCGGCCACCCTCGACGCGGCGGCGGCAGCGGCGGCACCCACGGCGGCGAGCGGCACCGAGGCCACCTGCGCGGGCGGCCGAGGCTTCGCGGCCCCGTCCGAACTCCGCAGCACCCCGAGCATCTCCCGCAACTCGGTCAGCGCCTGCCGCCCCATGTCCCCCACCAGGGCGGCGTTCTTCACCGCCTTCTCCGGGTCCTTCCGGGCCACCGCCTGAAGCGCGGCGGCGTGCACCACCATCAGACTCACCCGATGCGCGACGACGTCATGCATCTCCCGCGCGATCCGGGTCCGCTCCTCGTTACGCGCCCACTCGGCCCGTTCCTCCGCCCGCTCGGCCAGCAACTGGAGCTCCCGCTCCAGACTGTCCGCCCGCTCCCGCAGGCTCTCCATCAGCCGCCGCCGGGCGCCGACGTACATACCGAGCAGCACGGGAGGCGCGGTGACCCCGAGGGACGCCGTAATGGAAATGAAGGGGACGAACCAGTCCCCGCCGATCTCGTACTCCCCCCGGGTCATCCCCTGCTGAGCCCGTACAAACGTCACGATCAAGGTCCCGACCAGTGACATCCCGGCGAGCGACGCGATGATCCGGCGGGGCAGCTCGGAGGCGGCGAGCGTGTACAGGCCGACGATGCTCATCAGGAAGCCCATCTGAGCGGGCGCGACGGCGATGGCGACGAGCACGACAGCGATCGGCCACTGCCGCCGCACCAGCAACACGGACCCGGCCAGCAGCCCGAAGACGACCCCCACCGCCACCGGTATCCCGGCGTCCCCCGCGAACTTGACCCCCTCGCCCGCACACTCCACCGCGGACAGCAGGGCGAGCCCTCCGTCCAAAGCGGCACTACGCCGCCGCTCCCACCACAACGGCCCTCCCCGGGCCGTCACGTCCTCTTCCCCCGTCGCGGTCATGCCTCAAGCCTACGATCGCCCGCCACCGCTTTTCCGGCGAGTTCCGCAAGCGATACGTCGCGATAGCCCTCGAACAGGTGAACTCCTCCGCCCCCGGGCCCGGAACCAGGCATTCCTCTCGGACGGTATGCCCATGGCACATCCACAGAACAAGTACGCGGACTTCGAGGGGCTGCGCGAGCGGGCGGTGGAGCTGCGGCGCGCGGGCCTCAGCCGCCGCCGGATCCGCGACCGGCTCCACGTCGACAACAACGACATCCTCAACCGCCTCCTGGAGGGCGAGCCGCCCCCGGAGTGGACCCGCCGCCCGAACGCCAAGGACGACCTGCGGGAGAAGGCGCGCGAGCTACGGCTCCAGGGCTGGACGTACGACCAGATCCAGGTGGAACTGGGGTGCTCGAAGAGTTCGATCTCGCTCTGGGTACGGGACCTACCGAAGCCGGAGCGACGGAAACGCACCCGGGAGGAAGCCTCGCTGATCGCGAAGCGGGGCTGGGAAGCCAAGCTCCAGCTGCGTGAAGAGGATCGCCAACAGGCGAGGCAACGTGCAGCGGAGGAGATCGGGCGCATGACGGAGCGCGAGCTGTTCCTCGTCGGCGTCGGTCTGTACTGGGCCGAGGGCACGAAGGACAAACCGTACGACCGCCGTGAAAAGGTCACCTTCGTCAACAGCGACCCCGGCATGATCGAGGTCTTCCTGGCCTGGCTGGACCTTCTCGGCGTTGAGCGCGAGCGGCTGCGGTACACCGTCATGATCCACGAGACCGCAGAGGTGACAGCAGCCGAACAGTACTGGGCCGATCTCGTACGTGCCGACCGTTCCGCCTTCTACAAGACAACCCTCAAGAAGCACAACCCCAAGACGGCCCGGAAGAACGTCGGCGACTCATACCGAGGTTGCCTAGCCATCAGAGTCCTCAAGGGGGCCGACTTGTACCGTCGCATCGAAGGCTGGTGGTCTGGCATGGTGGTGGAGGCCAAGCGGCGAACCGCGTAGGCTGCCCTGGGTGATCCCCCGTGGTGTAATCGGCAACACACATTACTTTGGATAATGTATTTCAGGTTCGAGTCCTGGCGGGGGAGCCATGCTCGGTTCGGGCCCTGACAGCCAAGTCAGGGCCCACACTCATGTCCTCCCAAAAACGCCCCGGTATCCTGCGGATGTCCACCCCACCCCATCCCAAAAGCCGAAGGGCATCCCGTGAGCGCCATTCGCCCGGCAGCCGTCGTCGTTCTCGCAGCGGGTGAGGGCACCCGTATGAAGTCGGCCACACCGAAGGTCCTGCATGAGATCTGTGGCCGTTCTCTCGTGGGCCATGTGCTGGCCGCCGCCGGTGAGCTGGAGCCGGAGAACCTGGTCGTCGTGGTCGGGCACGCGCGGGAGCAGGTGACCGCGCATCTCGCCGAGGCCGCCCCCGGCGTGCGCACCGCCGTGCAGGCGGAGCAGAACGGCACCGGGCACGCCGTACGGATGGCCCTGGAGGAGTTGGGGGGTGCGGTCGACGGGACCGTGGTCGTCGTGTGCGGGGACACGCCGCTGCTCACCGGGGAGACGCTCGCCCACCTCGCCGCCACCCACGGCACCGACGGGAACGCCGTCACCGTGCTCACCGCCGAGGTGCCGGACGCCACCGGGTACGGGCGGATCGTGCGGGACGAGGCCACCGGTGCCGTCACGGCGATCGTCGAGCACAAGGACGCCACGGACGCCCAGCGGTCGGTCCGGGAGATCAACTCGGGGGTGTTCGCCTTCGACGGGCGGCTGTTGGCGGACGCGCTGGGGAAGGTGCGTACGGACAACAGTCAGGGGGAGGAGTACCTGACCGATGTGCTCGGCATCCTGCGGGAGGCCGGGCACCGGGTCGGGGCGTGCGTCGCCGCCGATCACCGGGAGATCGCGGGGATCAACAACCGGGTGCAGCTCGCCGAGGCGCGGCGCATCCTCAACGACCGGCTCCTGACGGCCGCCATGCTCGGCGGTGTCACCGTCATCGACCCGGCGACGACCTTCGTCGATGTCACCGTCTCCTTCGAGCGGGACGTGACGGTGCATCCGGGGACGCAGCTCCTCGGGGACACCCATCTCGCCGAGGGTGCCGAGGTCGGGCCCAACAGTCGGCTCAAGGACACCCGGGTGGGCGCGGGGGCCCGCGTCGACAACACCGTCTCCGACGGGGCGGACGTCGGTCCGCAGGCGAAGGTGGGGCCGTACGCCTATCTGCGGCCGGGGGCGCGGCTGGGGGTGAAGTCGAAGGTCGGGACGTATGTCGAGATCAAGAACACCTCCATCGGGGAGGGGACGAAGGTTCCGCATCTGTCGTACGTGGGGGACGCGACCATCGGGGACTACACCAACATCGGTGCCGCGAGCGTGTTCGTGAACTACGACGGGCAGGAGAAGCATCACACCACCGTGGGGTCGCACTGCCGTACCGGGGCCGACAACATGTTTGTGGCTCCTGTCACGGTCGAGGACGGCGCGTACACCGCCGCCGGGTCCGTGATCACGCGTGACGTACCGCCCGGTTCGCTGGCCGTGGCCCGCGGTCAGCAGCGGAATATCGAGGGTTGGGTGGCTCGTAAGCGTCCGGGGAGCGCGGCGGCGAAGGCGGCCGAGGCCGCTTCCCGGGAGGCGGATCGCGAAGGCTGACCGGAAACAGGTGCGTCTGGGACGGCGTACCGTGATAAGTGCACAACCGCACCCCACCAGCTGAGACGGCCTCCGGCCCGCCGCCGGTACGCCGTGTCGACACCCAGCTGCGACACCTCTGAGGAGACAGTGCTGTGACCGGGATCAAGACGACCGGCGAGAAGAAGATGATGTTCTTCTCCGGCCGCGCCCACCCCGTGCTTGCCGAGGAAATCGCCCACCAGCTGGGTGTCGGGGTCGTCCCGACGAAGGCCTTCGACTTCGCCAACGGCGAGATCTATGTGCGGTATCAGGAGTCTGCCCGTGGTGCCGACTGCTTCGTGATCCAGAGCCACACGGCTCCGATCAACCAGTGGATCATGGAGCAGTTGATCATGATCGACGCGCTGAAGCGTGCGTCGGCCCGTTCCATCACGGTCATCGTGCCCTTCTACGGTTACGCGCGGCAGGACAAGAAGCACCGTGGCCGTGAACCGATTTCGGCCCGTCTGATCGCCGATCTGATGAAGACGTCGGGCGCGGACCGGATTCTCGCCGTGGATCTGCACACCGATCAGATCCAGGGCTTCTTCGACGGTCCCGTGGATCATCTGTTCGCGCTGCCACTGCTGGCGGACTACGTGGGCGCGAAGGTGGACCGGGCGAAGCTGACCGTGGTGTCGCCGGACGCGGGCCGGGTGCGGGTGGCCGACCGGTGGTGCGACCGGCTGGGCGCGCCGCTGGCGATCGTGCACAAGCGGCGGGACAAGGACGTGGCGAACCAGGTCACCGTGCACGAGGTCGTGGGTGATGTGGAGGGCCGTATCTGCGTCCTGGTGGACGACATGATCGACACCGGTGGCACGATCTGTGCCGCGGCGGACGCGCTGTTCGCGCATGGCGCGGAGGACGTGATCGTGACGGCGACGCACGGTGTGCTGTCGGGTCCGGCCGCGGACCGGCTGAAGAACTCGCGGGTGAGCGAGTTCGTGTTCACGAACACGCTGCCGACGCCGGGTGAGCTGGCGAACGACCTGGACAAGATCAAGGTGCTGTCGATCGCGCCGACGATCGCGCGGGCGGTGCGTGAGGTGTTCGAGGACGGTTCGGTGACGAGCCTGTTCGACGAGCAGTAGGCCGAGTACGCGCGTTCTGCTTGATCGATTTTTCGCGGCCTCCCTCGCCGAGTATCCTGCTGGAGTTGCTCGGCGAGGGAGGCCGTGGTCCGTGTGTGGCACGGATGTACGGCGGTCCGTTATCGACGCGCTCTTCGTAGCAGGCCGTTCGTGGCCGGGTGACCGCGTCCGTTCCTAGCTTTCTACGAGGAGTGATCATGTCTGAGGTGAAGCTGTCCGCCGAGACTCGTACCGAGTTCGGTAAGGGTGCCGCCCGTCGTATCCGTCGTGCCGACAAGGTTCCCGGTGTTCTCTACGGTCACGGTTCCGACCCGCTGCACCTGACCCTGCCGGGTCATGAGCTGCTGCTGGCGCTGCGTACGCCGAACGTGCTGATCGCGCTGGACATCGACGGCAAGTCGAACGAGCTGGCGATCCCGAAGGCCGTGCAGCGTGACGCGCTGAAGGGTTTCCTGGTCCACGTCGACCTCCAGCTGGTGCAGCGGGGCGAGAAGGTCAACGTCGAGATCCCGGTCGTCGCCGAGGGTGAGCTGGCCGCGGGCGGCAACCTGCTGGAGCACGTGCTGAACGCGCTGCCGGTGGAGGCCGAGGCCACCCACATCCCGGAGCAGGTCACGGTGTCGGTCGAGGGTCTGGCGGCCGGTGCCTCGATCCTGGCCAAGGACATCACCCTGCCGAACGGTGTCACGCTGGCCGTCGACGAGGACGCGGTGGTCCTCCAGGTGCTGGCCGCGCAGGCCGAGGAGGCGCCGGAGGGTGCCGAGGCCGAGGGCGAGGGCGAGGCGGCCGCCGAGGCCTGATCCTCACCTTCGCCGTTCCGTCAGCCGCTGTTCCCCCGCGGGTGTTCCTGTGGGGGCCAGCGGCTGGCGTGTATCCGTATATCGAGGAGACGTGGACGTGACGACCGATGCCAGTGCCCCCTGGCTGATCGTGGGGCTGGGCAATCCCGGGCCGGAGTACGCCATGAACCGGCACAACGTGGGGTTCATGGTGGCGGATCTGCTGGCGGAGCGGGTCGGGGGCCGGTTCAAGCGGGCGGGCCGGGCGCAGGCGCAGGTCGTGGAGGGCCGGATCGGTCCGCCGGGGCCGGGGAACCGGCGGGTGGTGCTGGCGAAGCCGATGTCGTACATGAATCTGTCGGGTGGCCCGGTGAACGCCCTGCGGGACTTCTACAAGGTGCCGGTGGCGCATGTGGTGGCCGTGCATGACGAGTTGGACATCGACTACGGGACGCTGCGGCTGAAGCTGGGTGGTGGGGACAACGGGCACAACGGTCTGAAGTCGATCACCAAGGCGATGGGTGCGGACTACCACCGGGTGCGGTTCGGGATCGGGCGTCCGCCGGGGCGGATGCCGGTGGCGGACTTCGTGCTGAAGGATTTCGCCGCGGCGGAGCGCAAGGAGCTGGACTACTTCGTGGACCGGGCGGCGGACGCGGTGGAGTGTCTGGTGATCGATGGCCTGGAGCGGGCGCAGGGTACGTACAACTCCTGACTTGTCCGTCTGTTGTCCCGTGCCGCACCCCGCTCAAGTTGACTGTTCGCGCAGGCATGGCCAAGGATCACGGCCATGCCTACCGCCGTCATGTCGAGCCGGGGCGCGGCCGGCGCACTGTGGTTCGGACGGCTCGCGGCGATGGGGGTCGTCGCGGCGCTGATCCTGATCGCGGGCGTCTGGGCGTCCTGGGGTACCGCGCAGTACGTGATGCTCACCAAGGGCCGGGAGACCGGCACGGTGCAGCTGACGCGGTGCGAGGACGAGTGGTGCGGCGGCCCGTTCGAGCCGGGTGGGGGCGTCTCCGTCTCGGACCACGACCGGGTGGTCGTCGAGCGGTCGGTGGCGGTGGAGGAGGGGCGTACGTACACGGTCGTGCTGAAGCCCGGCAGCGCTGAGGCGGTGCGGTCGGGTCCGGCCGGGGTGCTCTACGCGTGGGTGCCGTTCGGCGGTGCGCTGCTGCTGGCGTCGGTGGTGGTGGCGGGCGGGCTGGGGCGTACGCGGCTGGCGTGGCTGATGGCCGGGGCGGGGGCCGCGTTGCTCACCGCGGCGTTTGTGGCGGTCTGAGAGCCGCTGTCCGACTTCCACAGCTGTGGATCATCTGAGCGTTCTGCGTTCGTAATTGACCTGCGCCCGCGCGGTGCAGGAAGCTGAGCTGCCCCCCTCACATCTTCCCCATAGGTAACAGAAGATGGGTTGACTCATGCGTACCCTCTCCCGCGTCGGCGTATTCGTCGCCGCCGCGTCCTCGGCCGTTCTGCTCGCGGCCCCCGCAGCCGTCGCCACCCCGCCCGGCGACAACGGCACCGTGAAGATCCACGATGCGGCCACCGGCGAGGAGCAGCGCCGGAACGAGCCGCGCGTGTGCACCTTCTACCTGGACGCCTTCGGTTTCGACGGCGCCCAGGAGGTGGACTGGCGCATCGAGGCCTGGGCCCCGACCGCCGACGTCAAGGGCGAGACGGTGAAGACCGGTGCCATCACCCTCGACGACGAGGGCCACGGCCGTACCGAGGACCTGTCGCTGCCCGACGGTCACTACAAGCTGTTCTGGAACTTCGAGGGCGAGCACGGCTCGGCCAAGCACAAGGTGTTCTGGACCGACTGCGAGGACGAGGAGGGCGGTTCCCCGACGCCGTCCGCGTCCACGTCGCCCTCCGCTTCCCAGAGCGCCGGTACGACGGCCTCTCCGACGCCGTCCGCCGGTGAGTCCGGCGGGGAGGTCGCCCCGGGTGCCTCCGCGTCGTCGTCGCCGTCGGCGCAGGGCGGTGGCGGTGGCCTCGCCGAGACGGGCGCCGGTGCTCCGGTCGGCCTGCTCTCGGGTGTCGCCGCGGCGCTGGTCGCGGCGGGCGGTTTCCTGCTGTTCCGCCGCCGGAAGGCCCAGCAGGGTTAATCCCTTCGGGTGAACCCGGTGGCCCTGGACAGGGCGGTGCCCCCGTGCTCGTACGCGCACGGGGGCACCGGTGTCTCTCCGGCCGGGCGGTTCAGCCGGTGTTGCGCAGGCCCGCCGCCACGCCGTTCACGGTGAGCAGCAGGGCACGGGCGAGCAGCGGGTCGGCCTCGGCGCCGGAGGCGACGGCGTCGCGCTGGCGCTTGAGCAGGGCGACCTGGAGGTAGGAGATCGGGTCCAGATAGGCGTCGCGGATGGTGAAGGTCTGCTTCAGCACGGGCTGTGCGTCGAGCAGTTCGTCCTCGCCGGTGACGCGCAGCACCTCACGGACGGTCAGTTCGTGCTCGGTGCGGATGGTGTCGAAGACGTGCTTCAGCTCGTCGGGGACGAGGGTGTCGACGTAGTGCTGGGCGATCCGCAGGTCCGTCTTGGCGAGGGTCATCTCGACGTTGGAGATGAAGTTGCGGAAGAAGTGCCACTGTTCGTACATCTCGTCGAGCACGGTGTCGAGCCCGGCCTCGCGCAGCGCCTTCAGTCCGGATCCGACGCCGAACCAGCCGGGGACGATCTGCCGGGACTGGGTCCAGCCGAACACCCAGGGGATGGCGCGCAGTCCGTCGAGGGAGACGCCGGAGCCGGGGCGCCGGGAGGGCCGCGAGCCCAGGTGCAGGTCGGCGAGCTGGTCCACCGGCGTCGACGCGAGGAAGTACGTCGGCAGGTCGGGGTCCTCGACCAGCCGTCGGTAGGCGGCGTGGGCGGCGTCGGAGACGACGTCCATCGCGGCGTCCCAGCGGGCGAGGGCCTCGTCGGACTGGCGGGGGGCGGTGTGCAGGGCGGAGGCCTGGAGGGTGGCCGCGATGGTCAGTTCCAGGTTCTCCCTGGCCAGCGAGGGGATGAGGTACTTGTCGGAGATGACCTCGCCCTGCTCGGTGACCTTGATCTCGCCCTCCAGGGTGCCCCAGGGCTGGGCGAGGATGGCGTCGTGGGTGGGGCCGCCACCGCGGCCGACGGTGCCGCCGCGGCCGTGGAAGAGGCGCAGCCGGACGCCGTAGCGGTGGGCGACGTCGCGCAGGCGGCGCTGGGCGCGGTGGATCTCCCACTGGCTGGTGGTGATGCCGCCGAACTTGGAGGAGTCGGAGTAGCCGAGCATGACCTCCTGGACGTCCCCCCGGAGCGCGACGAGGCGCCGGTAGGACGGGTCGGAGAGCATGTCCTCCAGGATGGTGTCGGCGGCCTTCAGCTCGTCGGTGGTCTCGAGCAGCGGCACGATGCCGATCTTCGCCCAGCCCGCGTGCAGGTCGATCAGGCCCGCCTCGCGGGCGAGCACGGCGGCGGCGAAGACGTCGTCGGCGCCCTGGCACATGGAGATGATGTACGACTCGATGACCTCGGGTCCGAAGACCTCCAGGGCCTTCCTCACGGTCTGGAAGACGCCGAGGGTCTTCTCCCCGGCCGCGTCCACGGGCGCCGGGGTCGGGGCGAGCGGCCTGCGCGAGCGCAGCTCCTTGGCGAGCAGCTTGGTGCGGTACTCGCGGGGCATGTCGGCGTACCGCCAGGACTCCTCGCCGAGCCGGTCGAACAGCTGGCCGAGGGCGTGGTGGTGGGCGTCCGCGTGTTCGCGTACGTCCATGGTGGCGAGCTGGAGGCCGAAGGCGGCCAGGGTGCGGATGGTGCGGGCGAGGCGGCCGTCGGCGAAGAGGGAGCCGCGGTGCTCTCTGAGCGAGGTCTGGATGATCCGCAGGTCGTGCAGGAGTTCGCCGGTGCCGAGGTAGTCGCGGCCGGGCTCGTGGGGGGTGCCCTGGGCGAGCCGGGTCTTGGTGTTGGCGAGCTTCTGGCGGACGCAGGTGGACTTGAGCCGGTAGGGCTCCTCGGCGTTGAGGCGCTTGTAGCGGGGGCTGATCTCGGGGAGGCGTTCGAGATCGGCCTGGAGGGACTCCAGCAGTTCCTCGGTGGCGCCGGTGTAGCGGATGGAGTTGGACAGGAAGCCGCGCAGCTCGTCGATCATCTCCAGGGCGTCGTTGATGCCGTGCTCGTGCTGGAGGATGAGGACGTCCCAGGTGACCTGGGGGGTCACGTTGGGGTTGCCGTCGCGGTCGCCGCCGATCCAGGTGCCGAAGGTGAGGGGGCGGGTGTCGTCGGGGAGCTTGACGCCGACGCGCTCCAGTTCGGCGGTGAGGTCCTCCAGGACGTCGCCGACCGCGCCCGCGTGCAGCTCGTCGAGGTAGTAGATGGCGTTGCGGGCCTCGTCGGCGGGCTCGGGGCGCACGACGCGCAGTTCGTCGGTCTGCCAGATGAGGTCGATGTTCTCGGCCAGCCGGGTGTCGTGGCGGCGGCGGTCGGAGTCCAGGACCGGGGTGTCGAGCAGGGCGGCGACACGCCGGAGCTTGTTCAGCACGGAGCGGCGCGCGGCCTCGGTGGGGTGCGCGGTGAACACCGGGCGGACGTTGAGGTGCTGGACGGTCTCGCGCAGGTGCTCGGGGTCGGCGTCCTTGAGCCGGTCGGCGGTGCGGGAGAGCAGGCCGCCCTCGGCGGCGCGCCGCTCGCGCAGTTCGCGGCCGCGGTGCACCTGCTCGGTGACGTTGGCGAGGTGGAAGTAGGTGGAGAAGGCGCGGACCAGCTTGGCCGCGGTCTGGAGTTCGGTGCCGCGCAGCAGTTCGGCGGCGGCCTCGCCGTCCTCTCGGGTGAGGCGGCGTACCTTCTCGACGAGTTCCAGCAGCTCCGGGCCCTCCTGCCGGACGAGGGTCTCTCCCAGGAGGTCACCCAGTCGGCGGATGTCGGCGCGCAGCTCGCTGCTCGTCGTCGTGGTCTGGTCGTCGGCACTGCTCACAGGTGCGGCTCCTTGCAGTGTTGAAGCTCGTCTGAAGCTCGGCTGGGAGGGAACCCGGATGACCGTCGCACGGCGGGTGCCGCATACGGGCCGGACATCCGGGAAGTAAACAGAGCGGACCGCGCTGTCCGACCGACACCAGGATAGGTGTCGGCGCGGACGCGCAGGCTCACGGGCTCTTGCCGCCGGGCGACGCACTGCCATACTTACGACGCCGTAGGTTACGGAACCGTAGGGAGACCGCGTGGTTCCGCCGCCCGGCACCTGCCTCAACCCTCGATCCCACACAGGGGACGCCCCTTATGACCTCAAGCTCCGATGTGATTGAAGACGACCCGAAGACCGCCGACGACACCCTGGTCTCCTCGGCCACGCTGGGCGGCGAGCAGAAGCGTTCAGTCGAGCAGCTGGCGCTGCTGCTGTTCATCACCGTGCCGTTCCTCGCGCTGGTCGCGGCCGTGCCGCTGGCGTGGGGATGGGGGGTGAGCTGGCTGGACCTGGGTCTGCTGGTCTTCTTCTACTTCCTCGGATGCCACGGCATCACCATCGGCTTCCACCGTCACTTCACTCACGGCTCCTTCAAGGCCAAGCGGCCCCTGAAGATCGCGCTGGCGATCGCGGGTTCGATGGCGGTCGAGGGCCCCTTGGTCCGCTGGGTCGCGGATCACCGCAAGCACCACAAGTTCTCCGACGCGGAGGGCGACCCGCACTCGCCGTGGCGGTACGGCGAGACGGTCCCGGCGCTGATGAAGGGCCTGTGGTGGGCCCACATCGCATGGATGTTCGACGAGGAGCAGACGCCGCAGGAGAAGTACGCGCCGGACCTGGTCAAGGACCCGGCCCTGCGGGCGATCTCCCGCCAGTTCGTGCTGTGGACCCTGATCTCGCTCGCCCTGCCCGCGCTGATCGGCGGTCTGGTGACGATGTCCTGGTGGGGCGCGCTCACCGGCTTCTTCTGGGGCTCGCTGGTACGCGTGGCCCTGCTCCACCACGTCACCTGGTCGATCAACTCGATCTGTCACGCGGTCGGCAAGCGGCCGTTCAAGTCCCGGGACCGCTCGGGCAACGTGTGGTGGCTGGCGGTGCTGTCCTGCGGTGAGTCCTGGCACAACCTGCACCACGCCGACCCGACGTCCGCGCGCCACGGTGTGGAGCGCGGCCAGCTGGACTCCTCGGCCCGGCTGATCCGCTGGTTCGAGAAGCTCGGCTGGGCGTATGACGTGCGCTGGCCGTCACGCTCGCGTATCGATTCCCGCCGCATCACCGAGGAAGACCGCTCCCCGCGCGGGAAGGAGACCGCCAAGGCGGCATGATTGACGCCGTGGCGACCGACTCCAGCAGTACCTCCAGCAGCAGTGACAAGCCGCGGCGCGCTCGGCGCACCCGGATGACCGGTGCCGAGCGCCGCCAGCAGCTGCTGGAGATCGGTCGCACCCTCTTCGCCGCGAAGGGCTTCGAGGGCACCTCGGTGGAGGAGATCGCGGCGAAGGCCGGGGTCTCCAAGCCGGTGGTGTACGAGCACTTCGGCGGCAAGGAGGGGTTGTACGCGGTGGTGGTCGACCGCGAGATGCGCCGCCTGCTGGACATGGTCACCAGCTCACTCACCGCCGGTCACCCCCGCGAGCTGTGCGAACAGGCGGCCTTCGCCCTCCTGGACTACATCGAGGAGTACACGGACGGCTTCCGCATCCTGGTCCGTGACTCCCCCATCCCGCAGTCCACCGGTTCCTTCGCCTCCCTGATCTCCGACATCGCCACCCAGGTGGAGGACATCCTCGGCCGTGAGTTCAAGAGCCGCGGCTTCGACCCCAAGCTGGCCCCCCTCTACGCCCAGGCCCTGGTCGGCATGGTCGCCCTCACCGGCCAGTGGTGGCTGGAGGTCCGCCGCCCGAAGAAGGCGGAGGTGGCGGCGCACCTGGTGAACCTGGCGTGGCATGGGCTGGATGGGCTGGAGGCGAAGCCTCACCTGATAGGGCGACGCAAGAGCTGATGTCTCACCCAGTGGCGCGGGCCACCGCGAACACCCGTCGGAACGGGAACGGCGTGCCGTACGGCCCGCTCGGATACGCCTCGCGCAACGCTGCCCGGTACTCGCCCAGGAACGCGTCCCGGGCCTGCGGGTCGTCCCTGAGGGCCGTCAGGACGGGGCGGAGGCCTGTTCCCTTCACCCAGTCCAGGACGGGGTCCTGGCCGGTCAGCAGATGGATGTACGTCGTCTCCCAGGCGTCCACGGTGCAGCCGAGGGACGTGAGGCGGGAGAGGTAGGCCTCGGGGGTGAGGACGGCGTCGTCGTGGCGGAGGGTCGCGGCGAGGCGGTCGCGCCAGCGGGGGGACTCGGCGAGGTCGCGCATCAGGCGGTGGCTGGGGGCGTCGAAGTTGCCGGGGACCTGGAAGGCGAGGGTGCCGCCGGGGGCGAGCGCGGCGATCCAGTCGGGGAAGCGGTCGGCGTGGCCCGGCACCCACTGGAGGGTGGCGTTGCTGATGATCAGGTCGTGGGAGCCGGGCGCGGGCGCCCAGGTGCGGGCGTCGGCCGCCTCGAAGGCCAGCCTGGGGTGGTCGGCCCGCGCCTTCGCGAGCATTTCGGGGGAGTTGTCGTAGCCGGTGATCCGGGCGGTGGGCCAGCGGTCGGCGAGCAGGGCCGTGACGTTGCCGGGGCCGCACCCCAGGTCGGCGATGCGCACGGGGTCGCCGGGCACGCGGGCCAGCAGGTCCAGGAACGGGCGGGCGCGGTGGTCGGCGTGGCGCAGGTACTGGGCCGGGTCCCAGCCGGGGGCAGCGTTCGTCATGCGACCAGCCTGGCCATCAAGATGTCTTGACGTCAAGAGACTTCACGTCGACACAACCACTACACTGATCGCCATGGAGGACGAGGTCGATCGGCTGGTCGCAGCATGGCGCCGGGAGCGCCCTGACCTCGACGTGGAACCGCTCGAGGTACTCAGCCGGGTGAGCAGACTGGCCCGGCACCTGGACCGCGCCCGCCGTCTGGCGTTCGCCGAGCACAGCCTGGAGCCCTGGGAGTTCGACGTACTGACCGCGCTCAGGCGCGCGGGGACGCCGTACCAGCTCTCCCCCGGACAACTGCTCACCCAGACCCTGGTCACCTCCGGCACGATGACCAACCGCATCGACCGCCTGGCCAAGAAGGGCCTGGTCGAACGCCTGCCCGACCCCAGCGACCGGCGCGGCGTCCTGGTCCGCCTCACCCCCGAGGGCCGCGACCGCGCGGACCAGGCCCTGGCGGGCCTCCTGGACCAGGAGCGCGCCATCCTCGCCGAACTCTCCCACGCCCAGCGCGGCGAACTGGCCGCCCTGCTGCGCCAGCTGACCGCCCCGTTCGACAACATCCCGGGTTAGGCCCACGCGGCGCGCACCCGCCCCTAGGCCAACTGCCCGCCCCGTTCCACCACGTCCCCGGTCAGGTCCACCGGCCCCACCCCCGCCCGCCGCGCCAACGCCACCGCCGCGAGCGTGGAGTGCACCCCCAGCTTCCCGAGGACGTTCTGCATATGCGTCCGTACGGTGTGCGGGGACAGGTACAGCCGCTCCGCGACCGCCTTCCGCCCCAGCCCCGCGACCATGCAGCGCAGCACCTCCCGCTCCCGCGGCGTCAGCGACTCCACGAGCCGTTCGCTCTCGGTGCGGTGCTTGCGGGCGGCGGTCAGCTCCCGCAGCACGCCCGTGAGCAGCGCGGGCGGCAGATGCGTCTCGTCGCGCAGCACGCCCCGTATCACCGTCAGCAGCCGGGACAGCGAGCAGTCCTTCGCCACCCAGCCGGACGCCCCGGCCTGCAACGCGAGCGCGGCCCGGCGCGCGTCGTCCCGCTCGGCGAGTACGACGATCCGCACCGCGGGCTGCGCGGACCGCACCCCGGCGACCAGCGACAGCCCGTCGACGAGCCCTTCCTCACCGTTCTCCCGCATGGGCACGGCAGCGGGCCGGACGCCCGGCGCCGTGCCGCCCAGATCGGCGTCGACGAGCAGCACATCGAACCGGCGGCCTTCGGCAGCCGCCCGCTCCAGACTGCGCAGCGCGGCGGGACCGCTCCCGGCCGCGGACACGTCGACATCGGGCTCGGCGGCCAACGCCGCGGCGAGCGACTCCGCGAAGATGCGGTGATCGTCGACGACCAGCACTCGGATGCGAACCACGAAACCCCCTTCCCCAAGCTCTACACGAGCAGGGGATCACCCCATCGTCGGGAGCCGACGACCGGTGCGGGCACGACACCCGAAGCTCCCGGGTTTCCTTGGGATCGCTTCCCCCCGGAATGGGTCGCCGCAGCCACACGGCCGCCGCCGTGCAGAGACTGCTACCCCCACTTCGGGTGTCGTACCCGACTTGTCTCGCCCCCTGGACAGCACCGGCCCCCACCGGTGCTGTCCATCAGAGTACGGGCGGGGGCCCCCAGGGGAAGGAAATTCGCAGAACTGGCTGCCCAGCGCGTTTATGGTGTGCCGCATGTTTCGTCTAGAGACAGAAGTCGACAAGGCTCGACGCGATCTGCTCCGCACCCGTCTGCGGGACACCAACACCCTGGCGTCCCCGATCCTGCAGTCCCTGCGCGGCACCCCCGGTGAACACGACACCCCGCTGCACATCTGGGCCATGGACGGCCAGGACGCCCTCGCGGGCGGCCTCGTCGGCTACACCTGGGCGACCTGGCTGCACGTCACCCACCTCTGGGTCGACGCCGCCCACCGCGGCGGCGGCCTCGGCTCCCGCCTCCTCGCGGAGGCGGAACACCTCGCCGCCACGGAACGCGGCTGCCGGGCGTCCCGCCTGGAGACCTGGGACTTCCAGGCCCCCGGCTTCTACACCAGGCTCGGCTACGACATCGTCTGCGTGATCGACGACTATCCGCCGGGCATCACGGAGTACACCCTGACGAAGCGGCTGGCCTAGGTGTATCGGCCCCCAGGGCCGAGGACCCGGTCGAGCCCCTACCGGACCCGCCGCGCGCCCTGCGCGGGCACCGCCTCGAACACCCGTGGCGCGATGAACCCGGCCTGCGCGAAGGCCTCCCCGACCGCCTTGGTGATCGCGTCGACGTCGGCCGCCTCCGCCAGCACGATGGCCGAGCCGCCGAAGCCGCCGCCGGTCATCCGGGCGCCGAGCGCGCCCGCGGCCAGGGCGGTGTCGACGACGAGGTCCAGCTCCGGGCAGGAGATCCGGAAGTCGTCGCGCAGGGAGGCGTGCCCCTCGACCAGGACGGGCCCGATGGCGCGGGTCTCGCCCGCCTCCAGGAGCGACACGACCCGCTCGACGCGCTCGTCCTCGGTCACCACGTGGCGCACCAGACGGCGGACCTCCTCCTCGTCGCCCAGCCGTTCCAGCGCCGCGTCCAACCCGTCGTAGGGGACGTCCCGCAGGGCGTCGACGCCCAGCAGCGCCGCGCCCTTCTCGCAGCCCGCGCGGCGCTTGCCGTACTCGCCCTCGCTGTGGGAGTGCTTGACGCGGGTGTCGACGACGAGCAGCCGCATGCCCTCCGCCGCCAGGTCGAAGGGGATCTGCTGCTGGGCCAGGTCGCGGGTGTCCAGGAACAGCGCGTGGCCCGCCGCGCAGCAGGCGGACGCCGTCTGGTCCATGATGCCGACGGGCGCGCCCACGTAGACGTTCTCCGCGCGCTGGCACAGCCGCGCCAGTTGCCAGCCCCGCAGCCCGAGCCCGTGGAGGTCGTTCAGCGCGAGCGCGACCACGACCTCGAGGGCCGCCGACGACGACAGCCCCGCGCCCGCCGGGACGGTGGAGGCCAGATGGATGTCGGCGCCGGTCACGGCGTGTCCGGCCGCCCGCAGCGCCCACACCACACCCGACGGGTACGCGGTCCACTCCCGGTCCGCCTCCGGCACCAGGGCGTCCACGTGCAGCTCGACGACGCCGCCCTCGACGTCCGCCGAGTGCAGCCGCAGGACGCCGTCCGTGCGCCGGGCCACCGCCGCGACCGCCGTGTGCGGGAGGGCGAACGGCATCACGAAGCCGTCGTTGTAGTCGGTGTGCTCGCCGATGAGGTTGACGCGGCCGGGCGCGGCCCACACCCCGTCCGGCGCGCTCCCGTACAGCTGTGTGAACCGCTCAGCGACCTCGGCCGCCGCCGTATCGACGCTCATCCCAACCTCTCCTTGCCTGCCTGCTACTTGCCGCGCCGCTGCGCGAAGGCCCATGCGTCGGCGACGATGCCCGCGAGATCCGTACGGGTCGGGTTCCAGCCGAGCCGTGCCCGCGCGGTGTCGGCGGCGGCGACCAGGACGGCGGGGTCACCGCCGCGCCGGGGGGCCACGACCTCCGGGATCGGCTGCCCCGTCACCCGCCGGACCGTCTCGACGACCTCGCGCACGGAGAAGCCGCTGCCGTTGCCGAGGTTGCAGATCAGGTGCTCACCGGGAGCCGCCGCCGCCAGCGCCAGCAGATGGGCCTCGGCCAGGTCGGCGACATGGATGTAGTCACGGACACACGTGCCGTCCGGCGTCGGGTAGTCGTCGCCGTACACGGAGATGGACTCCCGCCGCCCCTGCGCGACCTGGAGCACCAGCGGGATCAGATGGGACTCGGGGTCGTGCCGCTCGCCGAACTCCCCGTACGCACCGGCCACGTTGAAGTAGCGCAGCGAGACCGCCCCCAGCCCATGAGCCACCGCTTCACCGCTGATCATATGGTCGACGGCGAGCTTGGAGGCGCCGTAGGGATTGGTCGGCCGGGTGGCGGCCGTCTCGACGATGGGGACCTGCTCGGGCTCGCCGTAGGTGGCGGCCGTGGAGGAGAAGACGAGCCGTCGCACGCCCGCCTCCCGCATGGCGCCCAGCAGGGCCATGGTGCCGCCGACGTTGTTGTCCCAGTACTTCTCGGGCTTGGCGACGGACTCGCCGACCTGGGACGAGGCGGCGAAGTGCAGCACCCCGTCGTACGAGGAATCCAGCCATTTGGCGGCATCGCGGATGTCACCCTCGACGAACGAGGCCCCCGCCGGGACCCCTTCGCGGAACCCGGTGGACAGGTCGTCGAGCACGACGACCTCGTGCCCGGCCTCCAGCAGATGCTGGGCGACCACACTGCCCACGTACCCCGCCCCGCCGGTCACCAGGTACTTCCCGCTCATGAACTCGCTACCTCTCGCAGTCGCTCGGCCGCGCGCTCCGGCGGCACGTCGTTGATGAACACGTTCATGCCGGACTCGGAGCCCGCGAGGAACTTCAGCTTGCCGGAGGTTCGGCGGATGGTGAAAAGCTCCAGGTGCAGCGCGAAGTCGTCACGGTTGACGCCGTCGAACTGCTCCAGCTGGCCGAACGGCGCCTGGTGCCAGGCGGCGATGTACGGCGTCGGAGGCTCACCCTCGGTGCCCTCCCCTCCCTCCCGCCCGTCGAAGATCCGGTCGAAGCGCCTCAACAGTTCCAGATAGACCTGGGGAAACTCTGTGCGCGCCGCCTCGTCGAGCCCCAGCAGGTCGGGCACCCGGCGGCGCGGGTACAGATGCACCTCGTACGGCCAGTGCGCGGCGTACGGCACGAAGGCGACCCAGTGTTCACCCTGCAGGACGACCCGCTCCCCGGCGAGTTCCCGCTCCAGGACGGCGTCGAAGAGGTTCTCGCCGCCGGTGGCCTCCTTGTGGGCGGCGACCTGACGCAGCATCAACGCGGTGCGCGGCGTGGTGAAGGGGTACGCGTAGATCTGCCCGTGCGGGTGCTGGAGCGTGACGCCGATCTCCGCCCCACGGTTCTCAAAACAGAACACCTGCTCCACGGAAGGCAGATGGGACAACTCAGCCGTGCGATCGGTCCACGCGTCCAGCACCAGCCGCGCCTGCTCGTCGCTCAGATCGGCGAAGGCGGCGTCGTGGTCGGAGGTGAAGCAGACGACCTCACACCGCCCCGAGTCCCCGGCCAGCGAGGGGAAGCGATTCTCGAAGACGACCACGTCGTACGACGAGTCGGGGATCTCACTCAGCCGCTCACCCTGCGACGGGCACAGCGGGCACTCGTCGGCGGGCGGGTGGTAGGTGCGCCCCTGCCGGTGCGAGGCGATGGCGACGGCGTCGCCCAGCAGCGCGTCGGGCCGGATCTCGGAGGTGGTGACGGTCGGTTCCAGCGGACGCCGGTCGACCGCCGCGCGCACGACGTCGTCGCGCAGGTCGTAGTAGATCAGCTCACGACCGTCGGCCAGCCGGGACGAGGTCTTCTTCACCAGTGCTCCCGCCACTCTTCAAACATAACCAAACACATCGAAACACAACTCACCACACCCGTCAACATCACAATCAAACAAAGAGCATCAACAGAAGTGTTCAATTACTGAACGCGGAGGCGTAGGTTCCGCGCTGTATCGGTTCGCACAACGAAGCGAGTACATATGCAAACCCCCACATACATGCCCACCTACCTCGCCGCCGAGCTACGGCTCCCCACGAACTGGCTCGACTACCTGATCCTCGGCATCTACTTCGTCGCGGTCCTCGGCATCGGATTCGCGGCCCGCCGCTCCGTCAAGACCAGCCTGGACTTCTTCCTCTCGGGCCGCTCGCTCCCGGCCTGGGTCACCGGCCTCGCGTTCATCGCCGCCAACCTGGGCGCCACCGAGATCCTCGGCATGGCCGCCAACAGCGCGCAGTACGGCGTCTACACCACCCACTGGTACTGGATCGGCGCGGTCCCGGCCATGGTCTTCCTGGGCCTGGTGATGATGCCGTTCTACTACGGCTCCAAGGTCCGCTCGGTCCCCGAGTTCCTGCTCCTGCGCTTCGACCGGGGAGCGCACCTGCTCAGCTCGATCCTGTTCGCCTTCGCGGCGATCCTCATCGCGGGCGTCAACCTCTACGCGCTGGCGATCGTCGTCGAGGCCCTGCTCGGCTGGCCGGAGTGGGTCTCCATCGTCGTGGCGGGCTTCTTCGTCCTCGCCTACATCACCCTGGGCGGCCTCTCCTCGGCGATCTACAACGAGGTCCTCCAGTTCTTCGTCATCCTCGCCGCGCTGATCCCGATCACCGTCCTGGGCCTGAAGAAGGCGGGCGGCTGGGACGGTCTGTCCGACACCCTCGGCCAGAGCCACGGCGACGACTTCATGACGGCGTGGGGCGGCACGGGCATCGGCGAGGCGAACCCGCTGGGCGCGAACTGGCTGACGATCGTGCTGGGGCTGGGCTTCGTGCTCTCCTTCGGCTACTGGACGACGAACTTCGCGGAGGTCCAGCGAGCCCTCTCCGCGAAGAACCTCTCGGCGGCCCAGCGCACCCCGCTGATCGCGGCGTTCCCCAAGATCTTCATCGTCTTCCTGGTGATGATCCCGGGCCTGGTGGCCGCGGCCCTGGTCCCCCGGTTCGGCACGCCCGAGTCGGGCTACCAGTACAACGACGCGATCCCCTACCTCATGCGGGAGCTGCTCCCCAACGGTGTCCTGGGCATCGCGGTCACCGGTCTCCTCGCCGCCTTCATGGCGGGCATGGCGGCCAACGTGTCGTCCTTCAACACGGTCTTCACGAACGACATCTGGGCGAAGTACGTGGTCCGTGGCCGCGAGGACACCTACTACGTCCGGTTCGGCCGCCTCATCACCGCGGTCGGCGTCCTCGCCTCCATCGGCACGGCGTTCCTGGCGTCCTCCTTCTCCAACATCATGAGCTACCTCCAGACGCTGTTCTCCTTCTTCAACGTGCCGATGTTCGTGGTCTTCATCATCGGCATGTTCTGGCGGCGGGCGTCGATGAAGTCGGGCTTCTGGGGCCTGCTGGCGGGCACCACGGCCGCGATGATCAACTACTTCGTCATCTACAAGCAGGACATCATCGACATCCCCAGCGACCAGGGCGCCAACTTCGTCTCGGCGATCGCGGGCTTCGTCGCCGGTGCGGTGGTCATGTTCGCGGTCAGCCTCTTCACCGCGCCCAAGCCCGCGGAGGACCTGCAAGGGCTGGTCTACGGCACCCGCTCCCCCGGCATGGACGAACCGCCCGCCGCGGGCGACGACGCGTGGTACCGCAAGCCCGCGCTGCTCGGGTGGGGGGCGATCGTGCTGGCGGCGGCCTGCTACATCCCGTTCTCCTTCTGACGTCTCCGATCGGGAGTGTGACCGACCATGTCCGAACACCACGAGTACTCCGAGCGTGACGTCCAGCGCGAGGTCTCCGAACTGGAGACCAGGTCCGCGACGGCGGCACGCCTCTTCGACATCCGGCGCATCATCGGCATCCTGTTCGTCCTCTACGGCGTCATCGTCACGATCGCCGGATTCACCGCGTCCGACGCGGACATCGACAAGGCGGAGGGCGTCAACATCAACCTCTGGACCGGCCTGGCGATGCTCCTGCTGGGCCTGTTCTTCCTGACCTGGCTGAAACTACGCCCCACGGCTCCGCCACCCCCGCCGGTTTCGGATACGGAGCCTTCTGACCACCCCTGACCGGTGCACGGTACGGGTGCGCGCGCGGGGGCGGGTAGCGCGACCCGGCGCTGACGGGGCGCCGCTGCGCCCACCCTCCCCCAGGTCACCCGCCCGGGCGGGACGCTCACGCGTCCGGGCGGGAGGCCCGGTCCAGAAGGCCCGTTCGGGCCGCCAACGCCGCCGCCTCCAGGCGGGAGCCGACGCCCAGTTTCATGAGGACGCGTTGGACGTGGGTGCGGGCCGTGGAGGGGGCGATGCCCATGCCCGCGGCGATGAGGCGGGTGTCCTCGCCCTCGGCGACCCGGACGAGGACCTCCACCTCACGGGGGGTCAGCATCTGCAGGAGCCGCTGGCCCTCGTCGTCCGGCTGCTCGGCCGGGTTCAGCAGCTCGCTGAACGCCCCTTGCAGCAGCGCGGGCGCCACCGCCGCCTCCCCCGCCCGCGCCTTCATGATGGCCCGCTCCACGCCCTCTATGCGCTCATCGTGCCGCACGTACCCCGACGCCCCGGCCGCGAAGGCCGCCGCGATCCCCCGAGGGCTCGGCACCGGCCCGAGCACCAGCACCGCCACCTGCGGCCGCTCCCGCTTGATCTTCAGCACCGGGTCGAACACCCCGGGCTCCGCGGGAACGGCCGTCCCCAGCAGGCACACCTCCGGCGCCCGCGCGATCACCAGCTCCGCCGCACCCGCGGCGGGCGCCGCCGCGGCCAGCACCCGGTGCCCCCGCAGCTTCAGCGCGGAGGCCAACGCCTCGGCAAGCAGACGGTGGTCGTCGACCACCATGAGCCGCACTCCCATCGAGCAACCCCCCAGTCCCCCCAACGGACGCCCACTATGGATGCCCGGAGGCCCACACGGAAAGACCCCCCTGACGCCAGCCGGCCCCACGACGTCAGCTCTCCGACATGCTCCCGGAAGCTACACGCTCACTCGGCGTTGCGCTGCCCCTACCGGGGAACCTTTCACGCCCCCACGCCGAAAGCGATCACCAGGTACTCCTGATCGCCCGAACTGGACTCACTCGCGTACACATCGGACATGTACAGCCGCCCCTGCGCGTACACGAACTCCGCGTACTCCGGCAGCATGCTGCTCTCCACGTCCCGCACGGACTCCGTCGCCGGGTTCTCCAGCAGCTTCGTCTCCTTGAACGACGCACCGTCGATGCTGACGATCTGCCCGCCCTTGTCGTACGGCGGACGCTTGTACGCGAGCACGTTCGGCCCGTCCATCCGCAGCGGAGTGATCGTGTACCCGTCGCCCGCGTCCGCCCGCTGCCCGGTCTGCTTCCCGGTCGCGAGGTCGAAGGCGACGATCTCGTTGGTCTGGCTGTACGACTCCCCGCTGCCGTCGTGCTCCTCGGTCGGCACGTACAGCCGGTCGCTGCCGACCGCGATCCCCGAGCAGTCCTCGATCCGGGAGATGCCGTCGCACTCCGCGGCGTAGGTGTCGCCCGGCGCGGAGATCCGGGTGCGCAGCTCGCCGGTCTTGTTGTCGATGGAGAAGAAGTCCGAGATGCCGCTGCCGTCCCCGGCCGAGTCACCGACGTCCGCGGCCACGACCAGCGGGTCCGTCGAGACGACGCTCGCGTACTCGATGCCCTCGGTCATCTTGTACTCGGAGATCACCTTCCCGGACTGCGGGTCGATGGTCTGGATGTGCAGTTGCCGCTGGTCGTACGACCCGCACTTGCGCACCGCGACCAGCTTCGCGCCACCGCCGTACCCGGCGTCGTAGCAGGTGTCCGCGGCCTTCGGCGCCCACAGGGACTTGCCGGTCTTGATGTCGAAGGCGGCGCCGCCACTCGTGCTGCCGACGGCCACGGTGTTCGCGCTGACGGTGACGTTGTCGAAGCGGATGGACTGGTCGCCGGTCTTGGCGGTCTCCTCCCACAGCTTCTTGCCGGTGTCGAGGTTGATCGCCGCGACCTGGCTGCACCCGGCGGAGGAGTTCTTGTCCGGCATCTCGGGCTGGAAGATGACGGCGGTCAGATTGTCCTCGGTCTTGAACCGGCTGGCCTGGCACACCGGCCCGGACAGCGGGATCGTCCACTTCTTGGTGCCCTTGTCGGGGTCGTAGCCGACGATCTCGGCGATCCCGCTCTTGGCGTACACGTCGTCGGTCAGCCAGGAGCCCTCCGTGACGACGCTGTCGTCCTTGGCGACCTTGGGCGCGGGCACCTGGAAGAGCACCTTGGAGGCCGGGTCGGACGGCACCTTCTCCGAGCCCTTGGACGACGTCCCGCCCTTCGCGTCACCGCCGTCGCCGCCGCCACCGTCACCACCGCCACTGGTGCTGGCGGTGTCGTCCTTGCCGCCGTCGTCGGACGAACTGGCGTACCACACACCGCCGCCGACGATCAGCGCGATCGCCACCACCGCGGAGACGATGATGGCCACCTGCGCGTTGATCTTGCCGCCGCCACCGCCGGACGGCGGCCCGGGCTGGGTCTGCATCGGCACGGTGGCACCCGGGTGGCCGTACCCGTACCCACCTTGCGGAACGGTGTAGGGGTTGGGGTTGGGCTGCTGGCCCGGGTACCCGTACCCGGGCTGGGGCGTGGGCGGTCCCTGCGGCGGAACCGGAGGGGTCTGCGGATACCCGTACCCCGGCTGCCCACCGGGCGGGGGCGGGGTGGGCGCACCGAAGCCACCCCCCTGCGGGGGCTGGTTGGGCGGCGGAGGCGGCGGCTGGGTCATGACGTGGGTTACCTCGTGAAGCTCGTGAGACAGACAGAACGGCGGGAAGGAAGGGGACGCGGGGAACGGAACGGAACGGCCGGGAGGGCTACTTGCCGTAGGCAAGCATCAGCTTCTCCTTGGAGTCGTCGTTCCCGGACAGCCGCGTGGTGGAGATGTAGAAGCGGCCGTCGACCCAGTCGATGTCCCGGGAGAAGAAGCCGCGCTCGACCTCGGACGCGCCCTGCGGGTTCTGGAGCAGCTTGACGGGCTCGTGGCTGCCGCTGGTCGTCGGGATGGACACGACCTGCCCGCCCCCGTCGTACGTCGCCTGGACGTAGGCGACGAGCTTGCCGCCCTCCACCTTCAGCGGCTGCATCGCGCTGTCCGTCGGCGACTTCACCCGCCACTTCTCCTTGCCGTTGGAGAGGCTGATGGCGACGATCTCGTTGGCGCTGGCGGAGGACTCGGTCGGCAGGTACAGGGTGTCGTCGTCGACGGCGACACCCTCGCAGCCGGTGAGGTCACGCTGGAGGATGGCCCAGCCGCACTCGGGCGCGAAGTCCTCGTCGACCTCGACCTGCGCCCCGAAGGCACCGCCCGCGCCGAGGACGGAGATGTTCCACTGCTTCTTGTCCTCGTTGGTGCTGTAGACCACCAGCGGGTCGACGGAGTACGTACGGGCGACCCGCCACCCCTTGTCGAACTTCTGGGTCCACTTGGCCTTGCCGGTGGCCGGGTCCAGCTCCTGCACCTCGTCGTGCTCGCCCGCGGTGCCCGCGCCGCAGGACGCCACGGAGACCAGCCGCGCGCCGCCCGCGAACGCGGTGGGGAAGCAGGCGTCGCCGTACTTCTCCTTGTCGAACAGCTTCTTGCCGGTCGTCACGTCGTACCCGGTGCCGGACTGGGAGCGGCCGACCATCAGGGTGTTGCCGGTGATGGACAGCTCGATGCTGAGCGCGCTGTCGAACAGCCCGCCGTCGGCGACCTCACCGCTCCAGCCCTTCTCGCCGGTGGCGAGGTCGATCTCCTGGAGCTGGTTGCACTTGGCGCGGTCGCTGGCGCCGTTCATGTAGGCGACGACGATCTTGTCGTCGGCCGTCTTCTCCGCGGTGGTCGCGCAGATCTTCTGGTCGAAGGTGATCGGGTCCCAGGTGGGGTTGCCGTCGCCGACGTTGTAGGCGAACAGCTGCTTGTACGCCGCCTTCACCGCGGTCTTGCCGGTGATCCACATGCCCTCGGCGTCGGCACCGGAACCGGGCGCGTCGGGCGCCTCCTTGTACCAGAGCACCTTCGCCTCACCGGCCTGGCGGCCCTCGTTGAGGTTCTCGGGGTCCTCGCCGCCGTCGCCGCTGCCGTCGCCGGGGTTGACCGGGGCACCGCTGTCGGTGGGCTTGGCGTCGTCGGTCTGCTGGGCGACCGGCTTCTTCTTGCCCTTGCCGTCGTCGTCACCGCCGGACACCGCGAACACGGTGGCCCCGGCGACCAGCAGCACGGCCACCGCGGCGCCGATGACGACGGCGGGCTTGCCCTTGAAGGGGTTGCGCGAGCCGCCGCCGGGCGGCGGGGTGCCGGGCGCGCCCGGGAACTGCGGCTGCGGATAGCCGTATCCGGGCTGCTGCGGCTGCCCGTACGGGCCGGGCGTCTGGTACGGGCCCGGGGTGTTGTACGGCCCCGGCTGTCCGTACGGCCCGGGCGGTGCGGGCTGCTGCGGATAGCCGTAGCCCGGCTGCGGCGGACCGGCCGGGGGCGGCGGCGTCGAGGGCGTCTGCGGAGCCCCGAAGCCACCTCCCTGGGGCGCGCCGGGCGGTGTGCCCGGCGGCGTCGGGTCCTGCGGCGCTCCGAAACCACCCTGCTGTGGCGGCTGGTTGGGCGGCTGCGTCATCAGCGGCTTCCCCCGTTCCTCACTGATTTCTAGCCAGTTCTGGCCAGCTTCGGCCAGTTCTCAGACGGCCCTTTCTATCACCCGGCACCGACAGCGCGACGGGCCGCGTCCGCCCCTGTTCCCAAGGGAGGACCGGCCCGTGATGCCCTCGTTACGCGCCTTCACGCCCCCTTCACGCGACGCGCGCGCCCTGCACCGCAACGGCGTCGAGCGCCTACGCGTCCTCGGCGAGTTCGAGCCAGCGCAGCTCCAGCTCCTCCCGCTCACCGGCCAGCTTGCGCAGCTCGGCGTCGAGTTCGGCCACCTTGGCGAAGTCGGTCGCGCTCTCGGCGATGGCGGTGTGCAGCCTGCTCTCCCGCTCGGACACCTTGTCCAACTGCCGCTCGACGCGCTGGAGTTCCTTCTTCGCGGCGCGCTGGTCGGCGGCGCTCCTCTCGGTGGTGGGCTTGACGGCGGCGACCGGTGACGAGGCCGCCGCGGCCTCCTCCATGCGCTGCCGCCGCTCCAGGTACTCGTCGATGCCGCGCGGCAGCATCCGCAGGGCGCCGTCACCGAGCAGGGCGAACACCCGGTCGGTGGTCCGCTCGACGAAGAACCGGTCGTGGGAGATGACGATCATCGAGCCGGGCCAGCCGTCGAGGACGTCCTCGAGCTGGGTGAGGGTCTCGATGTCGAGGTCGTTGGTGGGCTCGTCGAGGAAGAGGACGTTGGGCTCGTCCATCAGCAGCCGCAGCAGCTGCAGCCGCCGCCGCTCACCGCCGGACAGGTCCCCGACCGGCGTCCACTGCTTCTCCTTGCCGAAGCCGAACGTCTCGCACAGCTGGCCCGCGGTCATCTCGCGCCCCTTGCCGAGGTCGACGCGCTCGCGCACCGCCTGGACGGCCTCCAGCACCCGCCAGGCCGGGTTCAGCTCGGCGACCTCCTGGGACAGGTAGGCGAGCCTGACGGTCTTGCCGACCTTCACCCGCCCCGCGGCGGGCTGCTCCTCGCCCTCGCTGAACGCCGCGTCCGCCATGGCCCGCAGCAGCGAGGTCTTGCCCGCGCCGTTGACGCCGACGAGACCGATCCGGTCACCGGGGCCGAGCTGCCAGGTCACATGCTTCAGCAGCACCTTGGGCCCGGCCTGGACGGTGACGTCCTCGAGGTCGAAGACGCTCTTGCCGAGCCGGGAGGAGGCGAACTTCATCAGCTCGGAGGTGTCCCGGGGCGGCGGTACGTCCTTGATCAGCTCGTTGGCCGCCTCCACCCGGAACCGCGGCTTCGACGTCCGCGCGGGCGCGCCGCGCCGCAGCCAGGCCAGCTCCTTGCGGACCAGGTTCTGCCGCTTGACCTCCTCGGTGGCGGCGATGCGCTCGCGCTCGGCGCGGGCGAAGACGTAGTCGGAGTAGCCGCCCTCGTACTCGAAGACGTCACCGCGCTGTACATCCCACATGCGCGTGCACACCTGGTCCAGGAACCACCGGTCGTGGGTGACGCACACCAGCGCCGAGCGGCGCTCGCGCAGATGGCGGGCGAGCCAGGCGATGCCCTCGACGTCGAGGTGGTTGGTGGGCTCGTCGAGGACGATCAGGTCCTGCTCGTCGATGAGCAGCTTGGCCAGCGCGATCCGCCGCCGCTCACCACCGGAGAGCGGCCCGATGACGGTGTCCAGGCCCTGCGGGAACCCGGGCAGGTCGAGCCCGCCGAACAGCCCGGTCAGTACGTCCCTGATCTTGGCGTTCCCGGCCCACTCGTGGTCGGCGAGGTCCCGGATGACCTCGTGCCGGACCGTCGCCGTGGGGTCGAGGGAGTCGTGCTGGGTGAGGACGCCCATGCGCAGCCCGCCGGAGTGGGTGACCCGGCCGGTGTCCGCGTCCTCCAGCTTGGCGAGCATCCGGATGAGGGTGGTCTTGCCGTCGCCGTTGCGCCCGACGACGCCGATCCGGTCCCCCTCCGAGACGCCGAGGGAGATCCCGTCGAGCAGGGCACGGGTGCCGTACACCTTGCTGACGTTCTCGACATTGACGAGGTTGACGGCCATTTCACTCCTGCTGCGCGGGGACCGGTCAGCCTCCCAGCCTAATGCGCTCCGGTCGGTGACCGGCCCCCCGCCCGATCACCGGGCGGCGGCGGCCCGTACCTCGCCGAGCAGGTCGTACATCGTCTGGCCCGGGCACTCGGTGGCCAGCCAGTCGCGGTGGCCGCTCACGACCGGCACGTCCTTGGTGACGCCGTTGACCGGGTTGACGTAGGTGATCCGGGCCTGCGGGTCCAGGCCCTTGATCCGGGCGATCGCCCTGATCAGGCGGGTCAGGGACTCCTTGGCGGCGGGCGTGGGCCCGGTCGCGGTGAGGTCGCCGAGCAGGGCGATGCCCAGGTTGCCGGAGTTGTAGCCGCCGGTGTGGAAGGCGGTGACGACCCTGCCGTCCGCGTCGAAGCCGGGGACGCCGTCGTCGCCGGAGTAGCGGCCCTCGTAGACGTTGCCCGCCTCGTCGATGAGGAAGTGGTAGCCGATGTCGCCCCAGTCCAGGGTGACCGCGTGGTACTCGTAGATCGCCCGGATGGTCGCCGCGGGGTCCGGGTCGCCGTTCACGCCCGCCGTGTGGTGGACGGTGATCGACTGGAGCGGGTAGTACACCTCGGGCGAGTTGACGACGCCGTCCTTGTAGCGCTTGGACTCGTCGGCGCCCCACGCGGGCCGGGACAGATAGCGCACGCCCCGCACGCGTGTGGGCTCGGTCGGCACCTGGAAGGTCTCGCGCGGCCCGTCGGTGGTGTCGATGGCCAGCGAGCGCACGTCGGTCGCCCCCTCGGGTGCCTGGACCTCGTAGGCGGTGGCGTCACCGGCGGGCACCAGCGCCGTACCGCCGCCCTCGACGGTCGCGCAGCCGCAGGTCACCGGCTTGACGGTGCCCGCCTGCGTGCCGTTGGCGAACCGGATCGAGGCGCCGTCGGGGGCGCCGGTCCAGCGCAGCGCGACATAGGAGGCGGCGAGGGCGGTGGCGGCGGTGCCGGTGGCGGCCTCGGTGCGGGTGGCGGGGAACTTCCGGGGTGCCGTACCGGCGGGTCGCGCGCCCGCGGGGGTGGCCGCCGCGAAGGCGTCCGGGGTGAGGGCGGCTCCGACGGTCACGGCACCGGCGGCGCCGAGCACACCGCGGCGGGACAGGGGACGCGAGCGGGGGGTTTCGGACACGGGGTTGCCTTCCGTGGGGAGTGGTGGAGCGTCAACTCACCCTAGGGACAAGATCGTTGTCCGGCCGGAATTTGACGTGAAGACGCGGTGAGACCATCACCACGCGGATCGCGGGCAACCGATCGGGGGCGATGTCACGCCATGACCGTCGCACCCCGCGCGGGCCCCGGCGCCGTGCGCACCGTCCGGCAGGTCCCGGACGCGCGCAGCCCGTCGGCGACCTTCGCCGCGGACTCGGGGTCGCGGGCGAGGAAGGCGGTGGTCGGCCCGGACCCGGAGACCAGCGCGGCCAGCGCCCCCGCGGCGGTGCCCGCGGCGAGGGTGTCGGCGAGGGCCGGGAAGAGGGAGAGCGCGGCGGGCTCGAGGTCGTTGGAGACCGCGGCGGCGAGCGCGTCCGCGTCGCCCTTGGCCAGCGCGTCGAGCAGCGGCCGCGAGGCCACGGGCCCGGGTACGTCGGTCCCCTCGGCGAGGCGGTCGAACTCCCGGAACACGGCCGGGGTGGACAGCCCCCGGTCCGCCATCGCGAACACCCAGTGGAAGACCCCGCCGACGTCCAGGGCCGTCAGCCTCTCCCCCCGCCCGGTCCCGAGCGCGGCCCCGCCGATCAGGCTGAACGGCACATCGCTGCCCAACTCGGCGCAGATGTCGAGCAGTTCACGGCGCGGGGCGGCCGTCCCCCACAGCGCGTCGCACGCCACCAGCGCGCCCGCGCCGTCCGCGCTGCCGCCCGCCATGCCGCCCGCGACGGGGATGTCCTTGGCGATGTGGAGGTGCACGTCCGGGGTACGGCCGTAGCGCGCTGCCAGCGCCTCGGCGGCCCGCGCGGCGAGGTTCGTACCGTCCAGGGGCACCTGACCGGCGTCCGGCCCGGCGCAGGTGACGCGGACGCCGTCGCCGGGGGCGGCCGGGGTCGCGGTGATCTCGTCGTACAGGCCGACGGCGAGGAAGACGTTGGCCAGGTCGTGGAAGCCGTCGGGCCGGGCGGCACCGACCGCGAGCTGGACGTTGACCTTGGCGGGGACGCGTACGGTGACGCTCACTGCTGACCCGGCTCCTTGTGCTCGGCGATGCGGGCGAACTCCTCGACGGTGAGCGCCTCCCCGCGGGCCTGCGGTGGGACTCCCGCCGCGACGAGGGCCGCCTCGGCCGCCGCCGCGGAACCGGCCCACCCGGCGAGCGCGGCCCGCAGCGTCTTGCGGCGCTGGGCGAACGCCGCGTCGACGACCGCGAAGACCTCGCGCCGGGACGCGGTCGTCTTGATCGGCTCGGTGCGGCGGGTGAGCGCGACGAGGCCGCTGTCGACGTTCGGCGCGGGCCAGAAGACGTTGCGGCCGATCGCCCCGGCCCGCTTGACGTCGGCGTACCAGTTGGCCTTGACCGACGGGACGCCGTACACCTTCGAGCCGGGGGCGGCGGCGAGGCGGTCGGCGACCTCGGACTGCACCATGACGAGGGTGCGCTCGATGCTCGGGAAGGTGTCGAGCATGTGCAGCAGCACCGGGACGGCGACGTTGTACGGCAGGTTCGCCACGAGCGCGGTGGGCGGCGGGCCCGGCAGGTCGGTGACGTGCATCGCGTCGGTGTGCACCAGCGCGAAGCGGTCGGCGCGCTCGGGCAGGCGGGCGGCGATGGTCGCGGGGAGCGCCCCGGCGAGTACGTCGTCGATCTCCACCGCGGTGACGTGCGCCGCCACCTCCAGCAGCGCGAGGGTGAGCGAGCCCAGGCCCGGGCCCACCTCCACGACGTTGTCCTCCGGGTGGACCTCCGCCGTGCGGACGATGCGGCGGACCGTGTTCGCGTCGATCACGAAGTTCTGGCCGCGCTGCTTGGTGGGACGCACACCGAGGGCTGCCGCCAGCTCACGGACGTCGGCGGGGCCCAGGAGGGCGTCGGGGGTGGGGCTGCTGCTCACGGGACAAGGGTACGGGTGGGTGGGGGCCGGGGTCGTCATGGTGCTCAGCCGTGCAACCGCGACCCGCAATGCGGCCAGGGCGTCGCCCCTCGCCGCACGTACAGCTTCTTCGCGCGGTACGTCTGTTCCGAGGCCGACGCGTCCTGGGGTCGGCCCTGCCCGCCGAGCGTCTGCCAGGTGTGCGTGTCGAACTGGTACAGGCCGCCGTACGTCCCGGAGGCGTCCACCGCGTCGGGGCGCCCGCCCGACTCGCACTCCGCGAGCCCCTGCCAGTTCAGGTGGTCGGCCCCGTGGACGGACGAGGGCATCGGCCGCGTGCCCACCTTGACCACCTGCTCCCGGGGCTCCCGCAGCACCTCCGTCTTCACGCGCCGGGGCCGCTCCTCCACCCCGTTGACCGTCCGGAGCAGGTATGTGACGCGCCGCAGGCCCGGCTGGCCCGCCTGGTCCACGATCTCGGTGCCCTTGAACACCATCGGGTCGGGCACCCGCCGTACCTCGAAGGGGATCTCCTCGTCCCGTACCTCCCGCACCCCGGTGATCCGCAGCACGGTGATGGTCTGCCCGTCGCGCGGGAAGCTCCCCGGCGCCACGGAAGTGGTGTCCTGCGCGCGCAGGGTGACCCCGGCCTCCTCGACGGCCTCGCGGACGGTCGCCACGTTGGTGCGGATGGTCCGGGCCCGCCCGTCGGCCATGACGGTCACCGCCCGTTCGGTACGGACGTCCAGCGCGAGCCCCTCCCGGCCGATCCGCCGGGAGGGCGGGGCGGAGAGGTGGGCGCCCGCCGAGCGCACCCCGAACTCCCGGAGCGCGCCCTCGACCGTGCGCGCCGTCGTCCACACCTCGCGCCGCTCACCGTCGAGGGTGAGCCGCAGGGGGCGCCCGTAGCGCACGGCGATCTCGTCGCCGCTGGTGAGGGCGGTGCCGGGGGCGGGGGTGACCACGTCACGCGTCCCCAGCCGGACGCCCTCGTCGGCGAGCAGTTCGGTGACGTCGTCGGCGAAGGTGTGCAGCCGCCGGGGCTGTCCGTCGACGTTCAGTTCGACCGCCTTGTCCTCGGCGACGAACGCGGTGGTGCCGCCCGCGAGGAACGCCACCACCAGCGCCCTCGGCAGCAGCCGCCCCACGGAGCCGTCCCGCGGCGCGGACCGGGCCCTGCGGGATCCGCGCCGGTGCGACGACGGCCGTCTTCCCGACGGCGGCTGGGCCTGCCGCGGCAGCGTGTACGGCGGTGCCGTCAGCCCGTCCCCCAGCGTCTGCGCGCTGTGCACGTCCGCGGGCGCCTCGTACGTCGACGTCCCGTACTGCGAGTTACTCATTGCCGACACGCTCCAAGGGTCCGGACCGGGCCCAGAACCTAGCGGAGCGCCCGTCACTCTCCAAAGCGACGCGACTACGACCCGTCAACGAGGACGTGGCTGGTCAGTAACCGAAGGCGCGGGCCGTGTTCGCCCCCAGCGCCGTCGCCAACGCGTCCTCGTCGATGCCCCGCACGGCGGCCATCGCGCGTACCGTCACCGGAACGAGATAGGGCGCGTTGGGCCGCCCGCGGTACGGGGCCGGGGTGAGGAAGGGCGCGTCCGTCTCCACCAGGACCAGTTCCAGCGGGGCCACCGTCAGCGCGTCCCGCAGGTTCTGGGCGTTCTTGAAGGTGACGTTGCCCGCGAAGGACATGTAGTAGCCCGCGCGGGCGCACACCTCGGCCATCTCGGCGTCGCCGGAGTAGCAGTGGAAGACGGTCCGCTCGGGCGCGCCTTCCTCCTTCAGCACCCGCAGGACGTCCGCGTGGGCGTCCCGGTCGTGGATGACGAGGGCCTTGCCGTGCCGCTTGGCGATGTCGATGTGGGCGCGGAAGGAACGCTCCTGGGCCGCCTTGCCCTCCGGTCCGGTCCGGAAGTAGTCCAGGCCCGTCTCACCGACCGCCTTGACCTGCTGAAGCGCGGCCAGCCGGTCGATCTCGGCGAGCGCGTCGTCGAGGGCGGCGTCCCCGCCCGGCTCCCGCGCCCCCTGCCGCGACCAGCCGTCGGGGTCGCCGTGCACGATCCGCGGGGCCTCGTTGGGGTGCAGGGCGACGGCCGCGTGGACGTTCTCGTACGCCGCCGCCGTCTCGGCCGCCCAGCGCGAGCCGTTGATGTCGCAGCCGACCTGCACGACCGTGGTGACCCCGACCGACGCGGCCTTCGCGAGCCCCTCCGCCACCGTGCCGGACTGCATGTCGAGGTGCGTGTGGGAGTCGGCGACCGGCACCCTCAGGGGCTGCGGCAGGGGCGGTGCTTCGGCGTCACGGGAAGGCATGCCCCGATCCTACGAAAGCCGGGCGGACGCCTCCGCCCTCACCGGCGCTGGAAGGGATGCAGCAGGTCGGACAGCTGCCAGTGGTGTCCGGGCCGCCGCGCCCGGGAGGCGTCCCGCGCGGACGACACCCGCCCCGGCCGCATGATCCGCACCAGGTGCCCGTCACAGTTGGCACACGCGGGACGGCTCAGCGGCGACGGCACGACACGCCCCTCGACGACGTACCGCACGAACTCACGGCCCTCGGCGTTCGTGTGGTGCTCGATCGCGTACGACTGCTCCCACCCGTGCCCGCACCGCATGCAGGCGAACGAATAGGACTCGTGTACGACGGCGATCCGGCTGGCGTCCTGACTCATGCCGACTCCCCTTTTGATCCGCTGGGGGACGTTCCGCCCCACCCCCAGTGCATGCCCGGGAAGCCCGCAAAGCCACGTCAACTACCCACTGTTGCCCAGCATTTGAGCCCTCCTTGCCCAACGCCGGGGCCCCCTTTACCGGCCCATGGCCCAACCCTCAGAGGCGCGGGGCCGTGACAGCATGCGGCTCCGCCGCCTGGGCGCGCCCAGCCACGACGGACCCGCACCCGCTCACGGCGACTTCTTGGCGGCCACCACCGCGTCGAAGACGACCCGCTTCGGCACCCCCGCCTCCACCGCCACCGCCGCGATCGCCTCCTTGCGCCGCTCCCCGGCCTCCTCCCGCACCCGCACCCGCCGCACCAGCTCCTCCGGGCCGACCTCCTCCGCCCCCTTCTCGGGCGCGCCCTCGACCACCACGGTGATCTCCCCGCGCACCCCCTCCGCCGCCCACACCGCCAGCTCGGCGAGCGGCCCGCGCCGTACCTCCTCGTACGTCTTGGTCAGCTCGCGGCAGACGGCGGCCCGCCGCTCGCCGCCGAAGACCTCGGCCATCGCGGCGAGGGTGTCGTCGAGCCGGTGGGGAGCCTCGAAGTAGACGAGGGTGCGGCGCTCGCCCGCGACGTCACGCAGCCGGGACAGCCGCTCACCGGCCTTGCGGGGCAGGAACCCCTCGAAGCAGAACCGGTCGACCGGCAGCCCGGACAGGGCGAGCGCGGTGAGCACGGCGGACGGTCCGGGCACGGCGGTGACCCGCACGTCCCGCTCCACCGCCGCGGCGACCAGCCGGTACCCCGGGTCGGACACGGACGGCATCCCGGCGTCCGTGACGAGCAGCACGCGCGCCCCGCCCGTCAGCTCCTCCACCAGCTCGGGCGTGCGGGCGGCCTCGTTGCCCTCGAAGTAGGAGACGACGCGCCCCTTGGGGGTCACACCGAGGGCCTGCGTCAGTCGGCGCAGCCGCCGGGTGTCCTCGGCGGCGACCACGTCGGCCGCCGCCAGTTCCTCGGCGAGCCGGGGCGGCGCGTCCGCGATGTCACCGATGGGGGTACCTGCCAGCACGAGGGTTCCAGTCACTCCCCCATCCTCCCAGCCCCCGCGAGGCACCCGATATCCGGACGCAACCGGCCCCGTGCCCCCATGCGCGGGACTCGCACAGAAGCGTTCCCTACGATGGCGCGGTGACCAGTACCGCGTCCTCCACGGACACCCGGCAGGACCAGGCCCCGCACGAGCAGCGGACGCCGTGGCAGCAGCGGCTGCGCCGATTCGGTTACCAACCGGCGCGCCCGCGCGGCGACGTCCGGGAGCGGCTGGTACCGCCGTACACCGCGCCGGGGCCACGGCTGTGGGCCGCGCTCGGGGTGCGCCACACGCTGGCCGAACGGATCGCCCGCTGGTCGGGCTGGGGCGGTCCGCTGCTGGTGGCGCTGTTCGCGGGGGTGCTGCGGTTCTGGAACCTGGGCAACCCGAAGGCGGTGATATTCGACGAGACGTACTACGCCAAGGACGCGTGGGCGCTCGTCCACCGCGGTTTCGAGGTCAACTGGGAGAAGAACGCCAACGACCTGATCCTGTCCTCGGGCGGTGACGTCCCGATCCCGACGGACGCGGCGTACGTCGTCCATCCGCCGGTCGGCAAGTACGTCATCGGGCTCGGCGAACTGGTCTTCGGCTTCGACCCGTTCGGCTGGCGTTTCATGCCCGCCCTGCTCGGCACCCTCGCCGTGCTCCTGCTGTGCCGGATCGGACGGCGGCTGTTCCGCTCGACGTTCCTGGGCTGTCTGGCGGGCGCGCTGCTCGCGCTGGACGGTCTGCACTTCGTGATGAGCCGGACCGCGCTGCTGGACAGCGTGCTGATGTTCTTCGTGCTGGCCGCGTTCGGCTGTCTGCTGGTCGACCGGGACCGGGCGCGGGAGCGGCTCGCCGCCGCGCTGCCGGTGGACGCGGACGGCAGGGTCCGCCCGGACGCGCACATCGCGGAGACGACCCGGCTGGGGTGGCGGCCGTGGCGCTGGACGGCGGGCGTGATGATGGGCCTGGCGATCGGCACCAAGTGGAACGGCCTCTACGTGCTGGCCGCGTTCTGTGTGATGGCGGTGCTGTGGGACGTGGGCGCGCGGCGGGTGGCGGGCGCCCGGAACGCGTACGTGGCGGTCGCCAAGCGCGACCTGGGCCTGGCGGCGCTCGCCACCGTGCCCGTCGCGGTCCTCACCTACTTCGCGTCGTGGACCGGCTGGATCCTCTCCGCGTCGGACGGTTCCGGCGGCTACTACCGCGACTGGGCCACCGCGAACGGCCGCAGCAGCGACTGGGGCTGGCTGTTCCCGGACTGGTGGCTGAGCCTGTGGCACTACGAGCACCAGGTGTACGACTTCCACGTGGGCCTGTCCTCGCCGCACACCTATGAGTCCAACCCGTGGAGCTGGCTGGTCCTGGGCCGCCCGGTGTCGTACTTCTACGAGTCCCCGGCGCCCGGCAAGGACGGCTGTCCGCTGGACGCGGGCGACAAGTGCGCGCGCGAGGTGCTGGCTCTGGGCACGCCGGTGCTGTGGTGGGCGGCCTGTTTCGCGCTGCTGTACGTGCTGTGGCGGTGGCTGTTCCGGCGTGACTGGCGGGCGGGCGCGATCGCCTGCGCGGTCGCGGCGGGCTATCTGCCGTGGTTCCTGTACCAGGAGCGGACGATCTTCTTCTTCTACGCCAACGTCTTCGTGCCGTTCCTGTGCCTGGCGGTGGCGATGCTGATCGGCGCCCTGCTCGGCCCGCCCGGCGCCCGCGACACACGCCGGGTCGCGGGGGCGGCGGGCGCGGGGGTGCTGGTGCTGCTGATCGCCTGGAACTTCATCTACTTCTATCCGCTGTACACCGGCCAGGCGATCCCGATCGATGACTGGCGTTCACGCATGTGGTTGGACACTTGGGTCTGACCTGGCCCTGAGCCGGTCACCGGTCTCCGTTCGGACACCATACGAGAACAGACGTAAACAACACTCACACCCCTCCAGCCTCACCGTTTACAGTCGAAGGTCCGCAACGGGGAGGGGACCGCGCGATGCGCAAGGGGGTCAAGGCTGCCGTCGTGGGCAGTGTGTTCGCCGCGATGATCGGGGGCGCCGGGTACGGGGCGTTCAACTTCGTGTCCGCGCTGAGCGACGACGGCGGGCAGTCGGAGGTCAAGAGCGGGCCGCCCAGCGACGACGAGGTGCGGGAGACCGCGCAGGCGTTCTTCACGGCCTGGGAGCAGGGCGACGGGGCCAAGGCGGCCGAGTACACGGACAACGCGGGCGCGGCCAGGCCGCTGCTGGCGTCCTTCGGGCAGACCGCGCACATCGCGGACGTGAAGATCACGCCGGGGGCGGCGAAGGGCGAGACCGTGCCCTTCTCGGTGCGGGCGACGGTGTCGTACGAGGGCGAGAGCAAGAAGCTGGCGTACGACAGCAAGCTGAGCGTGGTGCGCGGGGTCACCACCGGGCGGGCGCTGGTCGACTGGAAGCCCAGCGTCGTCCATCCGCAGCTGAAGGACGGGGACACCCTGGTCACCGGGGAGTCGGAGCAGGCGCCGATCGAGGCCGTCGACCGCGACGGCACCGTGCTGTCGAAGGAGGAGTACCCCTCCCTCGGGCCGGTCCTGGACGAGCTGCGCGCCAAGTACGGCGACACCGCGGGTGGCACGCCCGGCGTCGAACTGACGATCCAGCACACCGCGACCGGCGCGCCCGACACCCCGCTGCTGACGGTCACCGAGGGCGAGGCGGGCGAGCTGCGCACGACGCTGAGCGCGTCCGTGCAGGCGGCGGCCGAGAAGGCGGTCGAGAAGTACGACGAGTCGTCGGTGGTGGCGGTCAAGCCGAGCACCGGCGAGGTGCTGGCGGTCGCCAACAACCGCGCGGACGGCTTCAACGCGGCCTTCCAGGGGCGGGTCGCACCCGGCTCCACAATGAAGATCATCACCGCCGCGATGCTCATCGACAACGGCGTGACCTCGATGAACGGCCCGGCGCCCTGCCCGAACACGGCCGTCTGGCAGAGCCAGACCTTCGAGAACCTCACCGGCCTTGAGCCCAACGAGGGCGCCACCCTGGCCAACAGCTTCCTGCGCTCGTGCAACACGGCGTTCATCAAGCTCGTCGACGAGCAGCCGCTCACGGACGCCTCGCTGACGGCGGAGGCCGAGGAGCGGTTCGGGCTCGGCCGGGACGACTGGAAGACCGGCATCGTCTCCTTCGACGGCAGCGTCCCCGCCTCCGGCGGCCCGGACCGCGCGGCCAACGCCATCGGCCAGGGCCAGGTGCAGATGAACCCCCTGAACATGGCCTCGGTGACGGCGACCGCGATGACCGGAACGTTCCGTCAGCCGTATCTGGTCTCGCCGGAGCTGGACGACCGGGAACTGGCGCAGGCCAAGGGCCTGGACCCGAACACCGCATCCCAGCTGAAGCAGATGATGCGCCTGACGGCCACCCAGGGCACCGGCGCGCCGGTGATGAACAAGCTCGGCGGTGACATCGGCGCCAAGACCGGTACCGCGGAGGTCGACGGCTCCGACCTCAACAGTTGGTTCACCGGCTTCCGCGACGACGTGGCCGCGGCGGCGATGACCGAGGGCGGCGGCCACGGCGGCGACGCGGCCGGGCCCATCGTGGCCAGTGTCCTGGCCGCGGGCTGAAACCGGGACACCGCCAAGCGGCGTCAACCATTCCGGATGGCTCCGCGACGGGACTCCGGGGTGGTGCCGTCGTTGGGTGGTAGGTACGGGCAGGGCACGGGGGAGCCGGGACGAGTACGGAGGAACGGGTAACTGTGGGCAGGAGAAGGCGCGTCGCCGAGCGGCGGAGCACGAGGCGGCCCGTCGTCGTCGGCGGAGTGATCGCCGTGGCGGCCGTCGGAGCCGGGATCGGCGCCTGGGCGCTGTTCGGCGGCACCGAGGGCGAGGCCACGGCGACCGTCGCCGCCGGGGAGAAGACCGCCAGGACGGGACCGCTGAGCGCGGCCGAGGTCACCCGGGCCGCCGAGGCGTTCCTCACCGCCTGGCAGAACGGCGACGCGGCCGGGGCCGCGGCGGCGACCGACGACCCCGCCGCGGCGAAGCCGCTGCTGACCGGCTACACCGAGGACGCCCACATCGAGGACGTCGCCATCGCCCCGGGCACCCGGGTGGGCGACCGGCTGCCGTTCTCCGTCAAGGCGACGGTGACCCACGACGACGTCAGCAAGCCGCTGGCGTACGACAGCGCGCTGACCGTCGTACGCGACACCTCGGACGGCAGGCCGCTGGTCGACTGGGCGCCCTCCGTGGTGCACCCCGAGCTGAAGGACGGCGACCGGCTGGTCACCGGGGAGGCGGGCACCCCGCCGGTGACCGCCCTCGACCGGGACGGCGGCAAGCTGACCACCGACGCCTACCCGTCGCTGGCGCCGGTCCTGGACGGCCTGCGCGAGAAGTACGGCAAGACCGCCGGGGGCACCGCGGGCGTCGAACTGCGCGTGGTGCGCGGCAAGGCGGCCAAGGACGACCAGGGCGCGGAGCTGTCCGACAAGACGCTCCTCGAGCTGAGCGAGGGCACCCCGGGCGAGGTGCGGACCACCCTGAGCCCGTCCCTGCAGAAGGCGGCGGAACAGCAGGTCGCCGCCAAGGAGCGGGCGTCGGTGGTGGTGCTGCGCCCGTCCACGGGCGAGATCCTCGCGGTCGCCAACTCCTCGACGGGCTTCAACACCGCCTTCCAGGGTTCCCTCGCCCCCGGCTCCACGATGAAGGTCATCTCCGCGTCACTGCTGCTGGAGAAGGGCCTGGCGGCGAACGACAAGCCGCACCCGTGCCCGAAGTACTTCAGCTACGGCGGCTGGAAGTTCCAGAACGACGACAAGTTCAAGATCGAGGACGGCACCTTCAAGGCGAGCTTCGCCCGCTCCTGCAACACCGCCTTCATCAGCCAGGCGCCGGAGCTGGAGGACGACGACCTGACCAAGCAGGCGCAGCAGGTGTTCGGGCTCGGCATGGACAACTGGGCGGTGGGCGTGCCCACCTTCGACGGCGCGGTGCCGGTGACCTCGGACGCCCCGATGGGCGCCTCCCTGATCGGGCAGGGCCTGGTCCGGATGAACCCGCTGAACATGGCGTCGGTGTCGGCGACCGTCCAGTCCGGCGTCTTCCGCCAGCCGTACCTGGTGGCCCCGTCGGTGGACGACCGCAAGCTGGCCACCGCCTCCCGGACGATGTCCGCGAGCACCCTCGCCCAGCTGCGGGAGCTGATGTCCTACACGGCCGCCTACGGCACGGCGGCGGAGGCGATGGCGGGCGTCAGCGGCAGCGTCGGCGCGAAGACCGGTTCGGCCGAGGTCGACAACCAGAAGAAGCCCAACGGCTGGTTCACCGCCTACCGGGGCGACCTGGCCGCCGCGGGCGTGGTCCAGGCGGCCGGACACGGCGGCGAGACGGCGGGCCCGATCGTCGCGGCGCTGCTCAAGCAGGGCGGGTGACCGGCGTACCCGCCTCCAGGTAGGTGCGGCGCAGGAAGCGGACCAGGGTCTTGGACTCGAACTGGACGACCGAGACGCCCTTCGCGGAGTGCAGTTCCACGACGGCCTGGACCCGGCCGCAGGGCCACACCCGGATCTCACCGCTCCCGGCCGGGGCGCGCAGCCCCTGCTCCAGCAGGGAGCGGGAGAGGGTCCACTCGTGTGGTCCGGGCAGGCCTATCCGCACGGAGCGGGGGTCGCTGTCGGGGTCGTAGCGCAGGACGACCGGGATGGCCCCCCGCTCGGTCTGCACCTGGTCGTCCGTGTCCGTGACGATCTGGGCTCGTGCGTGCTCTTCGACTACAGACATCGGGCGGCCCCTAACGCTGAGTGACCTATGTGAAAGCCATGAATCCGCTTCCACTCCAATGTCCCACATATCGGGGATTACACCCTGCGGAGCCGTTGCGTATCTCACGAGTGAGATAACGACCACCTCGCTCTTGCAACCCGTTCGCATTAAGCCACTATCATCGAACGGTGCATGTACCTGACGGATTCATCGACGCCCCCACCTCCGCCGCGACCGGCCTGATCGCCGCGGGCGCCGTGGCCGTGAGCCTGCGCGGGGCGCGCAGGGAACTGGACGAGCGCACCGCGCCGCTGGCCGGTCTGGTGGCCGCGTTCATCTTCGCGGTGCAGATGCTGAACTTCCCGGTTGCCGCCGGGACCAGCGGACACCTGCTCGGCGGCGCGCTGGCCGCGATACTCGTGGGCCCCTACACCGGGGTCCTGTGTGTGTCCGTCGTCCTGCTGATGCAGGGCATCCTCTTCGCGGACGGCGGTCTGACCGCGCTCGGCGTGAACATCACCAACATGGCGATCGTCACCACCGTCGTCGCCTACGCCCTCTTCCGGGGCCTGGTGAAGGTGGGGCCGCGCACCCGCCGTACCGTCACCGTCGCCGCCTTCGTCGCCGCGCTGGTCTCGGTGCCCGCCTCGGCGCTCGCGTTCACCGCCATGTACGCGATCGGCGGCACCACCGACGTCTCCCTCGGCAAGGTCGCCACCGCGATGGTCGGCGTGCACGTCCTCATCGGCATCGGCGAGGCCGTCATCACCGCGCTGACCGTCGGCGCGGTCATCGCCGTACGCCCGGACCTGGTGTACGGGGCGCGCGGCCTGACGCAGCGGCTGAAACTGCGGGTGAACGGCGAACTCGTCGACGCCCCGGCCGCCGAGCCGGAGCCGGTCGCCGTCGCCGCCCGCTCGCCGCGCCGGGTGTGGATCGCCGGTCTGGTCACCTCCCTCGTCCTCGCCGGGTTCGTCAGCTTCTACGCCTCCGCCGACCCCGACGGCCTGGAGAAGGTCGCCTCCGACAACGGCATCGACGAGAAGGCCGAGGACCACGGCCTCGCCGACTCCCCGCTCGCCGACTACGGCGTCAAGGACGTCGAGGACGCCCGCCTCTCCGGCGGCCTCGCGGGCGTGGTCGGCGTCGGGGTCACGGTCGTCGCGGGCACGGGCGTGTTCTGGGCGGTGCGCAGGCGCCGCACGCCGGACGCCAGCCCGACCGACACGACCACGACGACCAGCGTCTGACATGGGCGCCGGGCACGCACACCGGCTCTACCGGCACGGACACTCCCCCGTGCACGGTCTGCCGCCGCACACCAAGCTGGCCGCCGCGTTCGCCTTCGTGGTCGTGGTGGTCTCCACGCCGCGCGAGGCGATGTGGGCGTTCGGGCTGTACGCCGTCCTGCTCGCCGGGGTCGCGTGGACGGCGCGCGTGCCGCCCGGGTTCCTGCTGAAGCGGCTGCTGATCGAGGTGCCGTTCGTCGCGTTCGCCGTACTCCTGCCGTTCGTGGCGGAGGGCGAGCGCGTGGACGTCCTGGGCATGTCGCTGAGCGTCAGCGGACTGTGGGGCGCCTGGAACGTGCTGGCCAAGGGCACCCTCGGCGTCGCCACCTCCGTCCTGCTCGCCTCCACCACCGAACTGCGCGAACTGCTCCTCGGCCTCCAGCGCCTGCGGCTGCCCCCGCTGCTGGTGCAGATCGCGTCCTTCATGATCCGGTACGGCGATGTCATCACCGACGAGATGCGGCGGATGCGGATCGCCCGCGAGTCCCGGGGCTTCGAGGCCCGGGGGACGCGCCACTGGGGCGTCCTCGCCAAGTCGGCGGGCGCGCTGTTCATCCGCTCCTACGAACGCGGGGAGCGCGTGCACCTGGCCATGGTGAGCCGGGGGTACGCCGGTGCCATGCCGGTCATCGACGAGGTGACCGCCTCGCGCGCCCAGTGGTCGTACGCCTTCACCCTGCCCGCCGCCGCCCTCGTCGTATGTCTGCTGGGATGGACCCTGTGACCGCACCCGTGCCCCCCTCCCTCGAGGTCTCCGGCCTCGCCTTCGCCTACCCCGACGGCCACCAGGCCCTGTTCGGCGTGGACTTCCGCGTCGAGCGCGGTGAGCGGGTCGCGCTGCTCGGCCCCAACGGCGCCGGGAAGACCACCCTCGTGCTGCACCTCAACGGCATCCTCGGCGGCGGCACCGGATCGGTGACGGTGGCCGGGCTGCCGGTCGGCAGGAAGCACATGGCCGCGATCCGGCAGAAGGTCGGCATCGTCTTCCAGGACCCGGACGACCAGCTGTTCATGCCGACCGTCCGCGAGGACGTCGCGTTCGGCCCGGCGGCGGCCGGACTGAAGGGCGACGAGCTGCACGCGCGCGTGGAGCACGCCCTGCGGCAGGTCGGCATGGCGGAGTACCTGGACCGCCCCCCGCACCACCTCTCCTTCGGCCAGCGGCGGCGCGTGGCGGTGGCGACCGTCCTCGCGATGGAACCGGAGATCCTCGTCCTCGACGAGCCCTCCTCCAACCTCGACCCGGCCTCCCGCCGCGAACTCGCCGACATCCTGCGCTCCCTGGACGTCACGGTCCTGATGGTCACCCACGACCTGCCCTACGCCCTCGAACTGTGCCCCCGCTCGCTGATCCTCAGCGACGGCGTCATCGCCGCCGACGGCCCCACCGGCAAGCTGCTCTCCGACGACACCCTGATGCGGGCCCACCGCCTGGAGCTGCCCTTCGGGTTCGACCCGCGGTCCGTGACCCTCGGCACGTGAACGGCCACCCCAGGAATCGACGGCCAGACCCCCGTGTTCCCCTCACGGGCACAGGCGGGACGAGCGATCGGAGTACGGACGTGAACGACGTCGTGGACGTGCACGGCACGGTGGCCGAGGGCTTCGAACCGGTCAGGGAGGCGTTCGCGCGCAACTTCCGGACGCTCGGCGACCGGGGCGCCGCCGTCGCCGTCTACCGGGACGGGCACCGCGTCGTCGACCTGTGGGGCGGCGCCAAGGACGTCGACGGCACGCTGCCCTGGGAGCGCGGCACCGCCCAGATCGTGCGCTCCGCGACCAAGGGCGTCGCCGCCGCCGTACTCCTGCTGCTGCACCAGCGCGGCGAGCTGGACCTGGACGCGCCCGTCGGCCAGTGGTGGCCGGAGTACAAGGCGGCGGGCAAGGAGAAGACGCTCGTACGGCACCTGCTCGCGCACCGCGCCGGAGTGCCGGTCCTGGACCGGCCGCTGACGCCCGCCGAGGCCGCCGACCCCGACCTGGGCGCCGCCGCCGTCGCCGCGCAGGCGCCCGTGTGGGAGCCGGGCACCGACCACGGCTACCACGCGCAGACCTACAGCTGGCTGACCGGCGAGCTGGTCCGCCGGGTCACCGGGCGGCCGATCGGCGCGTGGATCGCCGACGAGATCGCCGGGCCGGTCGGCGCCGACTTCTGGCTCGGGCTGCCCGACGCCATCGCCTCCCGCGCGGGCCGGGTGGGGCGGATCGAGGTGTCGGCCGCGTCCGGCGCGCTGCGCACCCGGCCCAAGCAGGCCGTCGTCGACGCCTACGCCGACCCCGACTCCCTCACCAGCCGCGCCTTCGCCGCGATCACCCCGGTGCCCGACGAGAACGACCCCGGCTACCGCGCCGCCGCCCTGCCCGCCTCCAGCGGCATCGCCACCGCCGACGGACTCGCCCGCGTCTACGCCGCCCTGATCGGCGAAGTGGACGGCGGCACCCGGCTGTTCACCCCGGAGACGGTCGCACTCGCGCGCGGTGAGCGGTCCGCGGGCCCCGACCGGGTCCTGGTCGTCGGCACCCGCTTCGGCCTCGGCCACATGCTGCACGGCGCCGCCTCCCCGCTGCTGTCCCCGGCCTCCTTCGGGCACCCCGGCCGCGGCGGCGCGCTGGGCTTCGCCGACCCGGAGGCGGGCATCGCCTTCGGCTATGTGACCAACGGCTTCCGTACGAGCGTGACGGCGGACCCGCGGGCGCAGGCGCTGGTGCGGGCGGTGCGCGCGGCGATCGGGTAACCGGTCCGGCAACAGACCCCGGCGACCGTTCGCACCCGCGATCAGTCAGGGCGCCGTACGCCTTCCGATCATCGGCTGGGAGCACCGTGGTGGGGCTGCGCCGCCTCGGTGAAGTCGGCACGGCCCTTCGGATCGAGCCATCCGTCGGGCCGTGCCGTGAATGCGCCGGGTGGGCGTTTATACGTGAATCGGGTGCGAGGTGCGGCCGGACGCCGCGTCGATCTCGTCGTGCGCCTTGGTGAGCAGTTGCATGGCGAGTTCGTTGAGGGCGCGTGCCCCGGCGATCTCCTCGCCGACCCTTGGCTGATTCGCGTCCGTGTGGTGCCTGCTGGCGTTGCCGTGGGCCCGTACCTCGGACCCGTCCGGCAGCCGTACCAGCGCGGCAGCCTTGGTGTGCTGGGCGTCCTCCTGGAACTCCAGCTCCACGTGCCATCCCACTGTGGTGTGCATCGTCATGACGGTCACCTCCGGAATACCTGCTTCCAGAGTGCCCCTCGGAGCAACCGGACGCACCTACCGAAATGTCATGTGGATGTCGTCGAACGTTCCGCGCGGGGGGAGAGCCTCGCGTACATGACATCCCGAAGAGCGAAACTGCGACTGACCGTGTCCATGGCGCTGGCCGCCTTCATGCTCACGCTCACCGGCGCCCTGACCCCGGCGGCCGCGGCGACCAACTGGTATTTCGTCAGCGACTACGCCTTCGCCTGCCTCAAGGCGCCCGAGGGCAGTCGGCCCTATGTCGGCGATTGCAGCGGCATCTCGCACACCTGGCACTGGGGATCGGAATCGAACAGCTGGGACGGCCACTCCATGCGCCGCCTGGTGAACAACCAGTCCGGTGACTGCCTCACCACGGACGACGCGGTGGACACCAACAGCGTCTGGATGGCCCCGTGCGGAGGCGGCCGTTCCGGACAGTTCTGGACCGCGGACAGCGCCTTCCTCCAGAACCAGAACGGAAACCACCTCGGCGTCTATGACAGCGGCTATCTCTACAGCCGCCTCCTCTCGGGCAATGTCATCGCGGAGCGGTACGTCTGGAGGGACTACACCCTCTGACGCGCGCCGTGGGGGGGGCGGGCCCCCCCCCCGCGGCACGCGGGCCGGCCCCCCCCCACCCCCACGACACCCCCCCCCCGGGGGCGGAGCGCCAAGGGGGGCCGAGGGAACGGG
>NZ_JBHVMS010000008.1:344617-364418 GCF_042796855.1 Streptomyces sp. NPDC057877 | reverse complement strand
TGGGGGGTGGTTTTGGTGTGGTGGCACAACCCCCTCGGCCGGGCCCGGGGGGGGCCCGCCCCCCCCCCCCCCGGCCGGGGGGCGGCCCCCCCCACGTCCACGAGGACACCGCCCGCGTGGGCGATCAGCTCCTTGGGCTCCATCGGGAAGACGGCGTGCGGTGTCCCGGCCGCCGCCCACACCACGTCGTGGGCGAGCAGGGAGCGGTCGGCCAGGACGCGGGTGCGGGTGCGGTGGCCGAAGGGGGGTACGCCGCCGATGGCGTAGCCGGTCGCCTCGCGTACGACGTCCGCCTTGGCGCGGGTGACCCGCTCGACGCCCAGCTCGGCCCGGACGCGTTCGACGTCGACGCGGGAGGCGCCGTCCATGAGGACCAGCACCGGCACGCCGTCGGCGGCGAAGACCAACGACTTGCAGATCTGGCTCAACTCGCACCCGATCGCCGCGGCGGCCTCGGCGGCGGTGCGCGTCGCCTCCGGGAAGCTCCGGACGCGGGCACCCACCTCTTCGAGCCCCAACTCCCGCAGTGCCGCGGCGAAACGGGGACTGGCTCCATTCGTCATGCGGGGCACGCTAGCGGCGGGTGTCGGCCGCACGCGACCGGGTTTGGCGGCGCCGGGCACAAGGAAGCCGGTGAGGGCGCCCCGTCCCCACGGAACCCTCACCGGCTGGTCTTGCGCGGAGGCGGTACGTCAGCCGCGTACCGCCTCCCGGTACGTCAGGCGCGTACCAGTTCCTTGTCGTCGTCGCGGTCGGCGTCCTTGTCCGACAGCGCGCGCAGGCCCTCGCCCTCGACGTCCACGTTCGGCATGACGCGGTCCAGCCACTTCGGCAGCCACCAGGCCTTGCGGCCCAGGAGCGCCAGGACGGCCGGGACGATCGCCATGCGGACCACGAACGCGTCGAAGAGGACCGCGATCGCGAGGCCGAAGCCGATCATCTTGACCATGGAGTCGCTGGAGCCGATGAACCCCGAGAAGACGGCCATCATGATCACCGCGGCGGCGGTGACGACGCGCGCCCCGTACTTGAAGCCGGTCACCACGGCCTGTCCGGGCTGCTCGCCGTGGATGTAGGCCTCGCGCATCCGGGTCACGAGGAAGACCTCGTAGTCCATGGCCAGTCCGAAGACCACGCCGACCATGAAGATCGGCATCATCGACATGATCGGGCCGGTCTCCTCGACGCCCATCAGTCCCGACAGCCAGCCCCACTGGAAGACCGCGACCACCGCGCCCAGCGCCGCCATCACGCTGAGCAGGAAGCCGAGCGCCGCCTTCAGCGGGACCAGGATCGACCGGAAGACCACGATCAGCAGCAGGAACGCCAGGCCGACCACCAGGATCAGATACGGCACCAGCGCGTCGTTCAGCTTCTGGGAGATGTCGATGTTCATCGCCGTCGTGCCGGTGACCAGCACCTCCGCGCCGGTGTCGGCCTGGATGTCGGCACCGGTGTCACGCATGGCGTGCACCAGTTCCTCGGTGGTGACCGAGGACGGCTTGGAGTCGGGGATGACGGTGATCGTCGCGGTGTCGCCCGGCTTGTTGGGCGCGGCCGGGGTCGCCGTCACGACGCCTTCCAGGCCGCCCATCTTCTCGGACACGTCGTCGAAGACGCCCGTCGCGTCCTCGCTGCCCTTGGCGTCGACGACGACCATCAGGGGGCCGTTGAAGCCGGGGCCGAAGCCCTCGGAGAGCAGGTCGTAGGCGCGGCGCTGGGTGGTGGACGTCGGCTGCGAGCCGTCGTCGGGCAGGCCCAGTTCCAGGGAGGCGGCCGGGACGGCGGCGGCACCGAGGCCGATCACACCGAGCAGCAGGACGGCGACCGGGCGGCGTACCACGAAGCTGGCCCAGCGGGTGCCCATGTTGGCCTTGCCCGGCTGCTTCGGGGTGCGCCCGCCGCCGAGCAGCTTGCTCTTCTCGCCCGCGGGACGGACCTTGCGGCCCGCGTAGCCGAGCAGCGCCGGGATCATGGTGAGGGCGATCAGTACGGCGATGGCGACCGTGCCCGCCGCCGCGATGCCCATCTTGGTCAGCATCGGGATGTTCACGACGGACAGGCCGACCAGGGCGATGACGACGGTCAGGCCCGCGAAGACCACCGCGGAGCCCGCGGTGCCGACGGCACGCCCGGCCGCCTCCTCGCGCTCCCGGCCCTCGGCGAGTTCGGCCCGGTAGCGGGAGACGATGAACAGCGCGTAGTCGATGCCGACCGCGAGGCCGATCATCGAGGCCAGGATGGAGGTCGTGGAGCCCAGGTCCAGGGTGCTGGCCAGCGCGGTGATCGAGGAGACGCCGATGCCGACGCCGATGATCGCGGTGAGCAGCGGCAGTCCGGCCGCGAGCAGCGAGCCGAAGGTGATGACGAGGACGACCGCGGCGACCGCGATGCCGATGATCTCGCCGGTACCGGTGTGCGGCACCGCCTGCAGGGCGTCACCGCCGATCTCGACGGTCAGGCCCGTCTCCCGCGCGTCCTCGGCGGCCTGCTCCAGCGCGTCCTTGGTGGACTCCTCCAGCTCCATGCCGGAGACGTCGTACCTGACCTGCGCGTAGGCGATCGTGCCGTCCTCGCTGACGGCGTCCGCCTTGTACGGGTCGGCGACGGAGGTGACCTCGGAGCCGTCGGACAGCCCCTGGACGGTGTCCTCGACGGTGGCCTTGTGCGTCGCGTCGGTCATCTTCTCGCCCTCGGGGGCCTTGAAGACGACTCGGGCGGTGGCGCCGTCGGCGCTGGTCCCGGGGAAGCGTTCTTCCAGCAGGTCGAAGGCCTTCTGGGCCTCCGTGCCGGGCACCGAGAAGGAGGTGGAGCCGGGGGTGGGGGCGCTTGCCGCGCCGACGCCGGCGAGCGTCAGCAGCGCCACCCAGATCAGGGCGACGAGATGCCGTCGCCGGAAGGCGAGCCGGCCGAGTTTGTAGAGGAACGTGGCCACGAGGGCGTACTCCCGGTCAGGTCGTGGGATGTTCGGGGCAGGGGTGATCAGCCCGGCGGGGAGTGTGGGTGATCGGGCCCGACGACGTGAGCGGTCGCGTCAGGTGGTGCTGAGGTCGTGCTCAGGTGGTGCCGCTGTGCTTGCTCAGGTGGTCGGGACGCCGAGGGCGGGGAGGATCACGGCGTCGATGTACGAGATGAGGAACTCCTGGGTCGGCGGCAGTTCGTCGATCAGGGTCCGGGTCGCGAAGGCGCCGAGCATCATGTGCACGATGTAGCCGAGCGCGGGGTTGTCCGCACGGACCTCACCCCGGTCGACGGCGCGTCCCAGCACGCGCCGGAACTCCTCCAGCTCGGGCTGGATCAGGAACTCCCGGAAGGCCTCGAGGAGGTCCGGGTTGCCGTGCACCGCCATGGCCAGACCGCGCATCAGCGCGGCGTTCTCGGCGATCGTGCAGTCGTCCTCACGGGTCACCAGCGCGACGAAGTCGCCGCGCAGCGAACCGGTGTCGAGGTCGGCGATGCTGCCCGGCTTGAGGTGCCGGATCGCCTTCGCCACCAGCTCGGCCTTGCCGCCCCACTGGCGGTAGAGCGTGGCCTTGCTGGAGCGGGTGCGGGCGGCCACGGCGTCCATGGTCAGGGCGTCGTAGCCGACCTGACGGAGCAGGTCGAGCACGGCCCGGTACAACTCGGCCTCGCGCTCGGGCGTGAGCCGACTGCGGCGCACGGTCGCGACCTCGGTCATCTCACTCACCCTCCCACTCCGAACGATACGGTTTCGTACACGTCGAGCATAGCGCACCCCCGCCAGCGAAACGAGACAGTTTCGTACGTGTCCTGCGTCACTCCGGCCGGTGGTGCCGGGTGGCTCCCCCCGGGCCCGCGCCACGCCGCCCCTGCCGGTGGTCACACGCCGCCGCAGCCCAGCCCCGCACCACGCCACCGAGGCGATCCGGCGGCCGTCCCCGCCGGTGGTCATGCGCCGCTCCCCCGCCGGTGGTCATGCACCGCCCCACCCCGACCCCGCACCAGGCCGGTCGTCACGCGCCGCCCCACCCCGCCCCCGCCCCCGCCCCCGCCCCCGCCCCCGCCCCCACACGAGTTGCCCCACCCCCGCCCCCGGAAAAGCATGGGGAGGGTGAGCTATCTGCGCATGCCCCACATCAGCGGTGACCTGCTCTGCTTCGTCGCCGAGGACGACCTCTGGCTGACCGGTCTCGACGGTCCGGGCCGCGCCTGGCGGCTCACCGTGGACCGCGCCAAGACCGGCCACCCCCGCTTCTCACCCGACGGCCGCCGGATCGCGTACACGAGCTGGCGGAGCCTGGTGCCGGAGATCCACCTGGTGCCGGTGGACGGCGGCGAGAGCCGTCGGCTGACCTACTGGGGCAGCCCCGACACCCAGGTCCGCGGCTGGACACCCGACGGCGAGATCCTCGCCGTCGCCTCGCACGGCGAACCCTTCTCCCACTTCACCTGGGCCTACAAGGTCGCCACCGACGGCGAACCCGGCCGCAAGCTGCCCTGGGGCCCGGTCAGCGACATCCAGGTGGCCGACATCGCCGACGAGCGCAGGTCCCTGCTGCTCACCGGCACCCCACCGCACGAACCCGCCGCCTGGAAGCGCTACCGGGGCGGCGCCACGGGCCGCCTCTGGCTGCACGGCGAGCGCCTGCTCGAAGGCATCGGCGGCCACCTCGCCTGCCCCATGCTGGTCGGCGGCCGGGTCGCCTTCCTCTCCGACCACGAGGGCGTCGGCAACCTCTACTCCTGCGCCCACGACGGCTCCGACCTGCGCCGCCACACCGACCACGACGCGTGCTACGCCCGGCACGCCGCCAGCGACGGCACCCGCGTCGTCTACCAGTGCGCGGGCGACCTGTGGATCGTCGAGGACCTGGCCGCCGACGCCAAGCCGCGCCGCCTGGACGTACGGCTCAGCGGCCCGCGCGCCGGACGGCGCCCGTACCAGGTGCCCGCCGCCCAGCACGTCGACGGCGTGTCCGTCGACGAGACCGGCCGGGCCAGCGCCGTCGTCGTACGCGGCAGCCTGTACTGGCTGACCCACCGCGACGGCCCCGCACGGACGATCACGGACACGCCCGGCGTACGGGTGCGGCTGCCGGTGATGCTCGGCTCCGGCGGGCAGGTGGCGTATGTGACGGACGCGGAGGGCGAGGACGCGATCGAGATCGCCTACCTGCCGCGCGCCACCGGCGACCGCGAGCCCCGGCGGCTCGCGCCGGGCGAACTGGGCCGGGTCCTGGAGATGGTCTCCGATCCGGAGGGCGGACGGCTCGCCCTCGCCGCGCACGACGGACGGCTGCTGCTGATCGACGCCACCGAGGACTCCAACGGCGAGGTCACCGAGCTGGTCCGGTCCGTCAACGGGCCGGTGCGCGACCTCGCGTTCTCCCCGGACGGCGCCTGGCTGACCTGGTCCCACCCCGGGATCGGCCGCACCCTGCGGCAGATCAAGATGGCCCGCATCAAGGACCGCTTCGTCGTCGACGTCACCGGCGGTCGCTTCGAGGACGAGAACCCCGTCTTCACCTCCGACGGCCGCTATCTCGCCTTCCTGTCCTGGCGCGGCTTCGACCCGGTGTACGACGTCCACACCGGCGACCTGTCCTTCCCGCTGGGCTGCCGTCCCTACCTGGTGCCGCTGTCCTCGGCGACCCCGTCCCCGTTCGCCCTCAGCCCGGACGGGCGCCCGGCGGCCGGGGGCCTGGACCCGGTGGAGGACGAGGCGGGCGCCGGGGAGGCCGGGGCCGTCACCGTGGAACTGGAAGGGCTGGAGTGCCGGGTCACCCCCTTCCCGGTGACCGCGTCCAAGTACTCGGCGCTGTTCCCGGTCGCGGGCGGCGGGCTGGTCTGGCTGCGCTGGCCGATCTCCGGCGCGCTCGGCGAGACCTTCGCCAGCCCCGACGACACCACCGGCCGCCCCACCCTCGAACACTTCAGCATCACCAAGGCCAAGCGCACCGAACTCGTCGCCCACCTGGACTGGTTCGCCGTCAGCGGCGACGGCTCCCGGCTGGTCGTCGTCGACGAGGGCGACCTGCGCGCGGTCCCGGCTACCGAGTCCGGCGACAGCGACACCACCGTCTGGATCGACGTACGCAGGATCATGCACGGCGTCGACCCCGGCGCCGAATGGCGGCAGGCCTATGAGGAGGCCGGGCGGCTCATCCGCGCCTACTTCTGGGACCCGGGGATGTGCGGCATCGACTGGGACGCGGTGCTCGCGCAGTACCGGCCGCTGGTCGAACGGGTCGCCTCCCCCGACGAGTTCGCCGACCTGCTGCGCGAGGTGCTCGGCGAACTGGGCACCTCGCACGCCTACGTCACCCCCGCCCGCCGCAACGAGGGCCCGCCCCACTACCAGCGCTGGCAGGGCCTGCTCGGCGCCAACTTCGTGTGCCGGGACGGCCAGTGGATGGTCAAGCGGATCCTGCCCGGCGACTCCTCCGACTCCAAGGCCCGCTCCCCGCTGGCCGGTTCCGGCATCCGCGAGGGCGCCGTGCTCACCCATGTGGACGGACGGCCGGTGGACCCGGTCACGGGACCGTACCCACTGCTCGCGGGGGCCGGGGGGACGACCGTGGAGCTGACGTTCACCCCGGCGGAGGGCGTCGCCGGACGCGCCCGCCGGGTGGCCGTCGTCCCCCTCGTCGACGAACGCCCCCTGCGCTACCAGGACTGGGTCGCCAAACGCCGTGCGGTCGTACGGGAGTTGAGCGGCGGCAGGTGCGGCTATCTGCACATCCCCGACATGGGCGGCTCCGGGTGGGCGCAGTTCAACCGGGACCTGCGGATGGAGGTGTCCCGGCCCGCGCTGATCGTGGACGTGCGCGGCAACGCGGGCGGCCACATCAGCGAACTCGTCATCGAGAAGCTCACCCGCACCATCCTGGGCTGGGACCTCACCCGCAACGCCCAGCCGGTGTCGTACACCTCCAACGCCCCGCGCGGGCCGGTCGTCGCCCTCGCGGACGAGGCGACCTCCTCCGACGGCGACATGATCACCGCCGCGTTCAAGCTGCTGAAGCTGGGGCCGGTGGTCGGGCAGCGCACCTGGGGCGGCGTCGTCGGCATGACCGGGCGGCACCGGCTCGGCGACGGCACGGTGATCACGGTGCCGATGAACGCGGCCTGGTTCGACGCCTACGGCTGGTCCGTGGAGAACGAGGGCGTCACTCCCGACCTGGAGGCCCTGCGCACCCCGCTCGACTGGGCCGAGGGCCGCTACGCCCAGCTCGACGACGCGGTACGCCTCGCCCTTGACCTGCTGGAGACGCACCCGGCGTCCACGCCGCCGGACCTCGGCGCGGTACCGGACCGGTCGCGCCCGGAGCTGCCGCCGCGGGCACAGCGGTAGCGGGCACGGAAGGAGGGGGGCTCCCTCGGCACAGCAGGAGGGGTGTCCCCTCGGCACGGCAGGAGAGGGGCTCCCTCGGCACGGCAGAAGGGATGCCCCCTCGGCACGGCAGGAGGGGTGTCCCCTCGGCACAGCACAAGGGATGCCCCGTCGGCACAGCACAAGGGATGCCCCCTCGGCACGGCGGAAGGGGTGCCCCCTCGCGGGAACACCCCTTCTACTCGGAACCGGACCGACGTCAGACGTCGTAGTCCTGGTCGAACCGCTCCTCGTCCTCACGCTCGCGGTCCTGGCGCGAGCGCTCGGTGCCGGGGCGCATGTGCTCCGGCTGATCGCCCTGCTGCCGACCGCGCTGCTGCTGGGACCGCTCGCGGGTCTCGTCCATCTTCTCCTTGGCCTGCTGCTGCCACTGCTCGGCCTGGTCCTGGAACTTGTCCTTCATACCCATGTGGGTTCACTCCTGTGGTGAATGAGGTTGTGGGGCCTCGTGGGCCCCGACCAGATTCACATGGGCCGTGACGCTGCGCATGTCGAGCACTTACGCTGCGTAGCCCTGGCCTGTTCGTCGGCGGCGCCGCCCGCGCCGACCAGCCCCGTGCGCAGCCCTTCGAGCCGGTCCCCGAACCGCCGCATCTCGCGCTGGCCCACCGTCCCGATCAGCGCGGGCAGCGCGCCGCGCACCCCCTGCATCCCGCGCAGCCACCACTGCCCGTACACATGGCTGGAGCGGCGCTCGATCCCGGCCACGATCCGGTCCACCGCCGGACCCAGCGGATAGGTCTTGTTGGACGGCCACGGCAGCCGCTGCCGCAGCTCGCGCATCACGTCCGTCTGATCCGCCCCGCGCACCATGTCGGTGTCGGTCCACGACAGATACGCGACCCCGACCCGCACGCCCTTGTAGCCGACCTCGGCGCGCAGGCTGTGCGCGTACGCCTCCACACCGGACTTGGAGGCGCAGTACGCCGTCATCATCGGCGCCGGGGTGAGGGCGGCGAGGGACGCGATCTGGAGCAGATACCCACGGCTCGCGGTGAGCAGCGGCAGGAAGGCGCGGGCCGTGACCGCCGAGCCGATGAGGTTGACCTCGATGACGCGGCGCCAGGCCTCCGGGTCGGACTCGGTGAAGGGACCGCCGCTGGCGACGCCCGCGTTGGCGACCACGATGTCCACCTTGCCGAAGCGCTCCTTGACCTCGCGGGCGACCTCGGCCATGGCCTCGTGGTCGGTGACGTCGGCGTGCCAGCAGTCGCTGTCGCCGTGCAGCCGCTCGGCGACCCGCTTCAGCTCGTCCGGCTCCAGACCCACCAGCGCCACGCTCGCTCCCCGCGCGGACAGCTTGCGGGCCAGCAGCTCACCGACGCCGCGCGCGGCTCCGGTGACCACCGCGACCTGCCCTTCGAGACTCACTCTGGTCATGCGCCCTCCCTGACCTTGATGTACGTGGTGACGAGTTCGCGTATCTTCCCGGTGACCAGCTCGGGTGCCTCCATGGGCGTCATATGGCCGAGGCCCGGGGCCACGGTCAGCCCGACGCACCGCGGCAGCGCGGCGGCGATCGACCGCGCGTGCACCGGTGGCGTCAGCCGGTCGGCGGTGCCGACCAGCACGGCCGTCGGCGCGGTCAACTGCCGTACGCCGTGGTCGAGGTCGAGCAGGTCCAGTACGTGCGACCAGGCGTGCCGCACCCGGCGCGGGCAGGCGTGCACGATCCGGGCGCACGCGTCCACCACGTGCGGTGCCGAACCGGCGCCCATGGTGCCGTACTTGAGGATCCGGCGGGCCAGCGGCGTGACCGGCCCGAGCGGCGCGCGCGAGCCGAGCACCTTGCGGGTGAGCCAGGTGCGGGCCCGTCCCGGCCGCATCGGCAGCACCGTCGACTCCGCGACCAGCCGCGAACTGCCCGTACTGCACAGCAGCACCGCGGCGGCCCGCTCCCGCACGGACTCCCGCCCGGCCGCAGCGAGCACCGTCATGGCCCCCATGGAGTGCCCGACGACCACGGCCCGCTCACCGGGCGCGAGGGTCGCGTCGAGTACGGCTTCCAGGTCGTCGGCGAGGACCTCGGTACTGCAGGCCGCGCTCGCCGGGGTGCGTCCGTGGCCGCGCTGGTCGTAGGCGATGACCCGGTGGTCGACGGCCAGGGCGCGGATCTGGGCCGCCCAGAAGGCGGTCGAGCAGGTCCAGCCGTGGGCGAGGACGACGGCCGGGGCGCCGACGGCGCCGTGCACCTCGACGTGCAGGGGGGTGCCGTCGGCGGAGGTGGCGGTGAGTTGGCGGGTGGGGGCGGGTGGGGCGTAGGGCCCGGTGGTGACGTACGGGAGGCGCCTCATATGGCGGCCTCTTGGGCCGGGGTGACGGGGGTGCTCCCTTGCTCGACCGGCCGCAGCACGTCGTACTCCCCGAGGTCCACCCGCCGCGTCGCGCGCCGGAACTCCGCGGTGGTCCCGGGCCAGACGGTGGTGTTCCGCCCGCTGGCGTCGAGGTACCAGCTCGTACAGCCCCCGGTGTTCCACACCGTGCGCTGCATGCGCTCCTGCACCATGCCGTTCCAGGCGGCGACGGCGTCGGGGCGGGCGTCGAGGGCGACCCGGCCGCCGAGGACGGTGAGCTGGCGGAGGTAGTCGGCCAGGTAGTTCAGCTGGGACTCGATCATCAGGATCATGGAGGAGTTCCCGAGGCCGGTGTTGGGCCCGATGATCGTCATCCAGTTGGGGAACCCGGCCGCCGACGCCCCGCGCAGCGCCTCCATGCCGCCCTTCCAGGTCTCGGCGAGGGTGTGTCCGTCGGCGCCGACGACGCGCTCGGCGATGGGCATGTCCGTGACGTGGAACCCGGTGCCGAAGACGATCACGTCGGCCTCGGTCTCGGTGCCGTCGGCGGCGACGAGGGTGGACCCGCGCACCTCGGTCAGCCCACTGGCGACGACGTCCACGTTGGGCTGCGCGAGCGCCGGATAGTAGTCGTTGGACAGCAGGATCCGCTTGCAGCCGATGCGGTAGTCGGGGGTGAGCTTGGCGCGCAGGGCCGGGTCCTTGATGGCGCGGGCCATGTTGCGCTTGGCCAGTTGCTCGACGAAGCCCAGCTCGCCCGGGTGCTTGGTGAAGGCCTGCACCTGAAGCTCCCGGATGCCCCACAGCAGCCCTCGGCGCAGCTGGGTGGTGAAGGGCAACTGCCGGTGCAGGGCGCGCTCGAAGCGGCTGATGGGCCGGTCCACGCGGGGCATCACCCAGGGCGGGGTGCGCTGGAAGAGGGTGAGGCGGCCGACCTCCGGCTGGATGGACGGCACGATCTGGATGGCCGACGCGCCGGTGCCGACCATGGCGACCCGCTTGCCGCGCAGGTCGTGGTCGTGGTCCCAGCGGGCGGAGTGGAAGACCTTGCCGGGGAAGGAGTCGAGGCCGGGGATGTCCGGGACCCTGGGGTCGGACAGCGGCCCGGTCGCGGAGACGACGACATCGGCGGTGAGCGTCCCGGAGCTGGTCTCGACGACCCAGCGCAGCCGCTCCCGGTCCCAGCTCATCTTCTTCACCTCGGAGTTGAGGCGCAGGTGCGGGCGGAGCCGGAAGGTGTCGGCCACGTGCTCCAGGTAGGCGCGGATGTGCCGCTGCCCGGAGAAGGTGCGCGGCCAGTCGGGGTTGGGCGCGAAGGAGAAGGAGTACAGGTGGGACGGTACGTCGCAGGCGCACCCGGGGTAGCTGTTGTCCCGCCAGGTGCCACCGACGCTGTCGGCCCGCTCCAGGACGACGAAGTCGGTGATCCCCTCCCGACGCAGCCGCACGGCGGCCCCGAGCCCGCCGAACCCGGACCCGACGACGGCCACCCTTACGTGTTCGTGCTCGGCCATCCGTTGCCTCCACACTCGTCCGAACTTGTCCGAACCTGCTGACCTCATGAGGTGATTCCGCCAGTGAACACTGGCGCAATGGGGAGCGTAGAGGAGGCGGCTACTGATGGGTAGGGGTTGGGGACAGGAAAGTTACCGCCGGTACGACCTAGAGTCGGGGCGTGACCGAGAAGCGTGAGTACCGCATGGAGGAACTGGCCAGGCTGGCGGGCATCACCGTCCGCACGCTCCGCTTCTACCGCGAGCGCAAGCTGATCCCGCCCCCGCGCCGGGAGGGCCGTATCGCCTGGTACGACGACCACCACCTGGCCCGGCTGCGTACCATCGCCGCGCTGCTGGAGCGCGGTCACACCCTCAGCGGCATCGCGGAGTTGGCCGACGCCTTCGACCACGGCCGCGACGTCGGCGATCTGCTGGGCTACGGCCCGCCCACCGAGGAGACCCCGGTCCGGCTCACGCCCGAGGAACTCGCCGCCCGCTTCGAGGGCGAGGTCACCCCGGAGAACCTCGCCGCCGCGATGGACCTCGGCTACCTCGGCACCGACGGCGACGAGATCGTCCACATCAGCCGCCGTCTGCTGGACGTCTCCTCGGCCCTGGTCCGCGAGGGCATCCCGCTCGCCGACGTCCTGACGGCGGGCGCCCGCGTCCGCGAACACGCCGACGCCCTGGCCGACCTGTTCGCCGAGATGGTCCTGCGGCACGGCAGCGAGAAGGACCTCGAGCGCCTGCGCCCGCTGGCCCGCAGCGTGGTGGAGGCGGAACTGTCCCTGGCCCTGGACAGAAGGATGCGCCGCTAGAGCCGCCGCCTACCGCTCGTAGACCACCGTCACCGGCGCATGGTCCGACCACCGCTCACCATGTGTGGCGGCACGCTCCACGACCGCCTTGACGGCCCGTCCCGCGAGGGAGGGCGTGGCCATGTGGTAGTCGATCCGCCAGCCGGTGTCGTTGTCGAACGCCCGCCCCCGGTACGACCACCAGGAGTACGGCCCCTCCGCATCGGGATGCAACGCCCGTACGACGTCGACGTAGCCACCCCCCTCGGGCGCGAGCACCTCGGACAGCCACTCCCGCTCCTCGGGCAGGAACCCGGAGTTCTTGGTGTTCCCGCGCCAGTTCTTCAGGTCGGCCCGCTGGTGGGCGATGTTCCAGTCACCGCAGACCAGCACCTCACGCCCGTCGGCGGCGGCCCGCTCCCGCAGTTCCTTCAGATAGGCGAGGAACTCCCCCATGAAGCGGACCTTCTCGTCCTGCCGCTCGGTGCCGACCTCGCCGGACGGGAGGTAGAGGGAGGCGACCGTCACACCGGGCAGATCGGCCTCGACGTACCGCCCGCTGCCGTCGAACTCGGCCGACCCGAAGCCGACCCGCACGGCGTCGGGCTCACGGCGGGTGTAGAGGGACACCCCGGCCCGCCCCTTGGCGGCGGCGGGCGCGTGCACGGCATGCCAGCCCTCGGGCGCCCGGACGGACTCACTCAACTGCTGCGGTTCGGCCCGCACCTCCTGCAGACACAGCACATCGGCGGCGGTGTCGGCGAGCCACTCCACGAAGCCCTTCTTCGCGGCGGCCCGCAGGCCATTCACATTCACGGAGGTCACAGTCAGCACCGGGGCACCATACCCTTACCTTGGACAAAGTCCAGATCCGGGCAGCACACCGCCCGGAACCCATCCTCTCGAATGAATATACAATCCCCCGCATGCATATACGCCCGGTCCCCTTCGACCACCCCGACGCCCTCAAGCTGAACGACGAGGTCCAGGCCGAGTACCACGAGCGCTACGGCGACGGCGGCGACGCCACCCCGCTCGACCCGTCCGACTTCCGGCCGCCCAACGGCGTCTACCTCATCGCCTACGACGACCAGGACCGCCCCGTCGCCACCGGCGGCTGGCGCAGCCAGGACAACAACGGCGAGGGCAACGAGGACGGCGACGCCGAACTGAAGCGCATGTTCGTGATCCGCCCCGCACGCGGCCTCGGTCTGGCCCGGCGCATCCTCGCCGCCCTGGAGGACGACGCCCGCGGGGCGGGCCGCACCCGCATGGTCCTGGAAACCGGCACCCAACAGCCGGAGGCCATAGCCCTGTACACCTCCAGCGGCTACGAACCCTGCGCCAAGTTCGGCTATTACCGCTTCCACGACGCAAGCCGCTGCTTCGCGAAGGCGCTGTAGGACGCAGTGGGGCGCTGTAAAGCCCCCCGAACACGATGAAGCCCCGGTCGGTTTCCCGACCGGGGCTTCATGCTGCGTGGACCTGAGGGGATTTGAACCCCTGGCCCCCTCGATGCGAACGAGGTGCGCTACCGGACTGCGCCACAGGCCCTTGCAACGAGTGAAACCTTAGCACCCCGATCGGGGTGCTTGGAAATCCGTTCCGGGTGCGCTCCCGGTCAGAGCGGGTGCGGGCGGGCGGGGCGCTACTCGTTGGCCGCGCGGGGGCGGTCGCCGTCCTCGTACTGGTCGAAAAGCGGGGTGCGGCCGCGCTCGCGGGCGCGGCGGGCGGAGGCGGCGCGGCGGCGGGCGTCGCCGCGCTCGGTGTCCGGAGTGCGGTCCGGGGAGGCGGCGGCCTCGGGCTCCTCGCCCTCGTCCTGCTGCTCCGGGCCGACCGGGCCCGAGCGGGCCGAACTCCAGGCGTCGGGGGCGCCGAGGTCCACATCGGGGGTGGCCCGCGGTGCGACCGGCGCGGTGACATACGTCGGCAGGGGCACCGGCACCGGGTCCCAGCTGTCGCCCTGCCCGGGCCGCTGCTGCCGCTCGCGCTGCTGGTCGACCCACTCGGCGTGGTCGGTCTGCTCGACCAGCGCGCGCCGGTCGGCGGCGAGAGCGGTCAGCCCCGGGTCGGCCTCCGGCTCGGGTCCCTCCTCCTCGGGCTCGTCGGCGTCGACGGCCGTGGACGCCGGGCGGCGCGGGGCCCGGGCGCGCTCGCGCAGATGCTGGGCGGCGGCCTCCGCGCGGCGGCGGTCCATCTGGTACGTGAAGCGCCGGCGCTCCTGGGAACGCAGATACGCGATGTACGCGCTGAGCAGCACGGCGGGCACGCCGGGCGCCCACAGGAACGCCAGCCCGCCGACGGCCGCGACGATCGCGCCGAGGGTGAAGGCGAGAAAAAGCATCACCGTCGTACGTCTACGGCGCGCGAGCACCTTCGAGCGCCGGGCGCGCGCCGCGGCCGCCTCCGCGCCGGCGTCGGGTGCGCGCCGGGCGGACGGGACGCGCCGGGGCTTCGGGGCCGGGGCGGGCTCGGGGGTCCGGGCGCGCTCCGGGGTCTGGACCGGTGCCTGGGTCTGCGGACGGGCCGGGGGCATGGCGAAGGCCCGGACGTCCACCGAGTCGGTGACGGCGTCCGGGTCGCCGGGGCCGGGCTCCTCCTGGTCGGCGGAGCGCGCCCGCAGGTCCTTGGCGTATCGGCGCTCCATGGCCCCGCGTCCGGACAGCAACCGGATGGCAGTGCTGAAGCGTTCGGTCGGACGGGCCTCGTTCAGCTCGTCCTGCCTACGGAGCCACATCGGCACCAAGTAGGCGGCCCAGGCCCCGACGATGACTGCGTAGATGAGGCCGCTGCTGCTCACGCCTCACACGGTAGAGGGGTTCGCGTGAGGCCATCCGCCAATTGGGCCGGTGTGTCGCACGATCTGGCTGATATTTCGAACTTTTTTTGTGACCGATGCGATCAGCGGCCTGCCGGAAGCGTGAATTCTGGGTCGTTCGGCGACCACATTCGAACGTTTATTCAATTCCCGCATTGTGCGCGCGTTTGCGCCGCCAGCGGCTGAGCAGGCCCTCGGGGACTTCCTCCGCGGTGAGCGCGAAGACCAGGTGGTCGCGCCAGGCCCCGTCGATGTGGAGATAACGGGGCCTGAGGCCCTCCTCGCGGAATCCGAGTTTCTCCACGACCCGGCGGCTGGGGCCGTTCTCGGGGCGAATGCAGACCTCGATGCGGTGCAGTCCGACCGTGTGGAAACAGTGGTCGACGACCAGGGCGACGGCCGTGGGCATCACACCGCGTCCGGCCACCGCCTCGTCCACCCAGTACCCGACATGGCCCGAGCACATCGAACCCCAGGTGATTCCGGCGACCGTCAGCTGGCCGACCAGCCTGCCCTGGTACTCGATGACGAAGGGGAGCATCCGGCCCGCGTTCGCCTCGGCGCGCAGGTGCCGCACCATCTGGCGGTAGGTCGGCCGGTGGGTGATCGGGCCGCCCGGCGAGGGCGGCGGGATGGTCGCCTCCCAGGGGCGCAGCCAGTCGCGGTTGCGGCGGTTCACCTCGCGCCAGGCCCGCTGGTCGCGCAGCTTTATCGGCCGGAGGACGACATCGCCCTCCGCCAGCTCGACGGGCCAGGATGGGCTGTTCAGCTCGCACCCCCATGACCGGCCGGTCTGGGGTGGTCGCCGCCGCGCAGCTGATCGACGGCGTGCACCAGCAGCGGCTCCAGGACGGCCAGCCCGTCCCGCACTCCGCCCGTGGAGCCCGGCAGATTGACGATCAGCGTGCCGCCCGCCACTCCGGCCAGGCCCCGGGAGAGCACCGCCGTCGGCACCTTGTCGCGGCCGTGGGCGCGGATGGCCTCCGCGATGCCCGGCACCTCGTGGTCCAGGACGGCGCGGGTGGCCTCGGGGGTGCGGTCGGTGGGCGAGATGCCGGTGCCGCCGGTGGTGACGATCACGTCGTACCCGGCGTCGACCCCGGCGCGCAGGGCCGCCTCGACCGGGTCGCCGTCCGGGACGACCTGGGGGCCGTCCACCGCGAACCCGAAGCCGCGCAGGCCGTCGGCGATCAGCGGGCCGCCCTTGTCCTCGTAGACCCCGGCCGCCGCCCGGTTGGAGGCCGTGACCACCAAGGCTCGGTACGTCATGCCCGGCTCCAGTCGCCCGACTTGCCGCCCGTCTTCTCCTCCACCCGTACGTCCGTGATGACCGCTCCCTTGTCGACCGCCTTGACCATGTCGATCACCGTCAGCGCGGCGACCGAGACCGCGGTGAGGGCCTCCATCTCCACGCCCGTGCGGTCGGTCGTCTTCACCGTGGCGACGATCTCCACGGCGTCGTCCGCGACCGACAAGTCCAGTTTCACACCCGACACCGACAAGGGGTGGCACAACGGGATCAGGTCCGGGGTGCGCTTGGCGCCCATGATGCCCGCGATCCGCGCGGTGGCCAGCGCGTCGCCCTTGGGGACCCCCTCCCCGCGCAGCAGCTCGATCACGCGGGGCGAGACGAGGACGCGTCCGCTCGCGCGCGCGGTGCGCGCCGTGACGTCCTTCTCCGATACGTCGACCATGCGGGCCGCGCCCGCGTCGTCGATGTGCGTCAGTCTGTCCTGCGTACTCATGCTTCTGGGGCGCTCCCGGTCCGCGGTGGCCCGGTGCGGTGCGGCGCGCGGGCCTGTCGTCCGCGACACGGTACCCCCAACCGGCGGCCGTCAGCCGAGCAGGACCACCTCGACCTCGCTGCCCGGGTCGACGCTCGTGACGTCCTCCGGGACGACGATCAGCGCGTCCGCCTGCGCGAGCGCGGCGACCAGATGCGATCCGGCGCCGCCGACCGGGGTGACCTCGCCGTCGGCGTACGTGCCGCGCAGGAACTGTCTGCGGCCCTTGGGCGACGACAGCGCCTGCCCGGCGGTGAGGGTCGCGCGGGCGCGCGGGCGGTGCACGTCCTTCAGGCCCATCAGGGTGCGGATCGCGGGGCGCACGAACAGCTCGAAGGAGACGTACGACGAGACCGGGTTGCCCGGGAGGGCCAGCAGCGGGGTGTGGTCGGGGCCGATGGAACCGAAGCCCTGCGGTTTGCCGGGCTGCATGGCGAGCTTGCGGAACTCGATGCCACTGCCGGGCTCGTCCGCGTCGCCGACGTACGACAGGGCCTCCTTGACGACGTCGTACGCGCCCACGCTGACCCCGCCGGTGGTGACCATCAGGTCGGCGCGGACCAGCTGGTCCTCGATGGTGGTGCGCAGGGTCTCGGCGTCGTCGGCGACGGCGCCCACGCGGTAGGCGATGGCCCCGGCGTCGCGGGCGGCGGCGGTGAGGGCGAAGCTGTTGGAGTCGTAGATCTGACCGGCGGCCAGTTCCACGTCGGGCTGGACGAGTTCACTGCCGGTGGAGAGCACCACCACGCGCGGGCGGGGGCGGACCCGGACCGTGCCGCGGCCGATGGCGGCGAGCAGGGAGATCTGCGGCGGCCCGAGGACGGTCCCGGCGCGCAGGGCGCGGTCCCCCGCCCGCACGTCGCTGCCCTTGGCGCGCACATGCGCGCGTGCCTCGGCCGGGCGGTACACCTGGACCTGCCCGGACGCCGCCTCGGGGGCCAGGCTGCGGGCGCGCATCCCGGTGACCGGGCCCTCGCCGAGGCCGCCGTCGGTCCACTCCACGGGGACGACCGTCTCGGCGCCGGGCGGCAGCGGGGCGCCGGTCATGATGCGGGCGGCCTGGCCGGGGCCCACCTGGAGCAGCTCGGCCTGGCCCGCCGCGACGTCCCCGATGACCTCCAGGGCGGCCGGGTACTCCTCGCTCGCGCCCGCGACGTCGGCGACCCGGACCGCGTACCCGTCCATCGAGCTGTTGTCGAACGGCGGCAGGGAGACCGGCACCGTGATGTCCTCGACGAGGACGCAGCCCTGGGCGTCGAGCAGTTGCAGCTCGATGGGGTCGAGGGGGCGGACCGTGTCGAGGATGTCCTCCAGGTGCTCGTCCACCGACCACAGGTGGTCCGGGCCCGGGTGATCCGGGTGACCCGGGTGACCGGCGTGGTCCGAGTGGTCGGACTGGTCCGAGTGGTCGGAGTGGTCCGGGTGGTCCGGGTGGTCCGGGTGGTCCGGGTGGTCCGAGCCTGGCCGGTCCGGTCCTGGCTGGTCCGGTCCGGTGGCGCGGGGCGCGGCGGTGCTCAAGGTGGCTACATCTCCTCGGTGACGTAACTGCGAAGCCAGGTCCGGAAGTCCGGGCCCAGGTCTTCACGTTCGCACGCGAGTCTGACAATGGCACGCAGGTAGTCGCCGCGGTCACCGGTGTCATAGCGGCGGCCCTTGAAGACGACGCCGTGCACCGGTCCGCCGACCTTCTCGTCCTGGGTGAGCTGCTGGAGGGCGTCGGTCAGCTGGATCTCGCCGCCGCGGCCGGGCTCGGTCTGACGCAGGACGCCGAAGACGGCGGGGTCGAGGACGTAGCGGCCGATGATGGCGTAGTTCGACGGGGCGTCCGCGGCGTCCGGCTTCTCGACCAGGCCGTTGACCTTGACGACGTCGCCGTCCTCGGTGGTCTCGACGGCGGCGCAGCCGTAGAGGTGGATCTGCTCGGGCGCGACCTCCATCAGGGCGATGACGCTGCCCCCGTGCCGCTCCTGGACCTCGATCATCCGCTTCAGCAGCGGGTCGCGCGCGTCGATCAGGTCGTCGCCGAGCAGGACCGCGAAGGGCTCGTCGCCGACGTGCGGGGCGGCGCACAGCACGGCGTGTCCGAGGCCCTTGGGGTCGCCCTGGCGGACGTAGTGCATGGTGGCGAGGTCGCTGGACTCCTGGACCTTGGCGAGCCGCTCGGCGTCGCCCTTCTTCCCCAGGGCGGACTCAAGCTCGTAGTTGCGGTCGAAGTGGTCCTCCAGGGGGCGCTTGTTGCGGCCCGTGACCATGAGGACGTCGTCCAGACCGGCGGAGACGGCCTCCTCGACCACATACTGGATCGCGGGCTTGTCCACGACCGGCAGCATCTCCTTGGGAGTGGCCTTGGTCGCTGGCAGGAACCGGGTGCCGAGACCTGCCGCGGGGATGACAGCCTTGCTGATCCTGGGGTGTGACTGAGTCATGCCGGACACCATAACCGGTGCCTTTGTGCGAAATCTGAGGCTCCGATCAGATGGCTCATATGAGCGCATTGACAAGGGAAACGGGAGCGACAGGTGCGCCACAGCGGATCTCCAGCCGAGCCTGACAAGCGTACGTTGCGGCGGGAGTTCCTCTCGGTGAGGAACAGGTTGACGGCGGATGACGTGCGGGAACACGGCGTGGCGCTGGCCCGGCACGCGCTGGGGCTGCCCGAGTTGGCGCACGCGCGCACGGTGGCGGCGTATGTCTCCGTGGGGAGCGAGCCCGGCACGCTCGCGCTGCTGGACGCGCTGCGCGCGCGGGGCGTGCGCGTCCTGCTGCCCGCGCTGCTGCCGGACAACGACCTGGACTGGGGCGAGTACACCGGCGAGGGCTCCCTCGCGCGGGTCCAACACGGCGGGCGGATGGCGCTGTTGGAGCCCGTCGGCGAACGGCTCGGCCCCGACGCCGTCACCGCCGCCGACGCCGTGCTGCTGCCCGGCCTCGCCGTCGACGCGCGCGGGATGCGCCTGGGGCGCGGTGGCGGGTCCTACGACCGGGTCCTCGCCCGGCTGGATGGCGCGGGCGTCCGTCCCGCGCTGGTGGTGCTGCTGTACGACACGGAGGTCGTCGACCGTGTCCCCGAGGAGCCGCACGACCGGCCGGTGCGGGCGGTGGTGACGCCGTCGGGGGTGCGGCGGTTCGGCTGAGGACGGCACGCGCGGGTGCGCGCACGGGAGCGGGCCCACGCCCCCGCCCGCGTCGCCGGCCCCCCGGGCGCCGGGCAACCGACGGCTCACCCCACCGCGGGGACGGTGGGCGCCCCCAGCGGGG
>NZ_JBHVMS010000008.1:283729-344607 GCF_042796855.1 Streptomyces sp. NPDC057877 | reverse complement strand
GGGGGGGGGGGGGCGGCGGGGGGGGGGGGGGGGGTGCGGGTGGGCTCGCCCGGGGGGGGGGCCCCCCGGGGCGCGCCCCCCCCCGCGCGCGCGTGGAGGGCCGCTCCGGTCTCCGGTCTACCGTCTTCCTCCCGACCCGTGGGTCAGGGCTTGAGCACCAGCGTGTCGCTCGTGCTCTCCCCGACCGCCTCCTCGGAGAACGCCCACGGCAGCAGCTCGCCGTTGGCCCACTTGTCGGTCTGGTCGGTGTAGTGGGCGCTGTAGGCGTGCCCGGAGGCGCCGGTGAGGTTGATCCACTGGGACTTGTCGAGGTTGTCGAGGTTGACCACCATCCGCATCGACGGCACCCAGATGACCCCGAAGCCGCCCGCCGCGTTCCAGCCGGTCGCGTTGACCGTGGCCTCGCCGCCGCTGAGCTTCCAGGGGCCGCGGTTGAGGACGTACTGGAGGAAGCCGGGGCCGGAGGTGCCCAGCGTCTGGTTCTTCAGGAACAGCCGGTGCAGCCGCCCCCAGCTCCAGGTGTCGATGTCCTTGCCGAGCTTGGCGGTCAGCTCCCAGCGGGCGTCGATCATGGCCCGCTTGAACAGGGCGTCACGGTCGGCGGAGGCCGCCGGGCGGGTGCCCGACCGGGGCGTGGTCCACCAGTCGCTGTCCTCGTCGTCCATCAGGCCGCGCACCACCTCGAACCAGCGGTCGCCGCCGTCCGGCTGGGCCTGCCCGGCGTCGCGCTGCCCGCACTCGCGGACCTTCTCCACCTCGTCCGCGGGGCCGGTGGTGTTGACCGGGTCGACCCACAGGCACTGGCCCTTGACGCGCACCTCCTTGGGCAGCTTGTTGCCGAAGGCCAGCTTGACGATGTTGCGCCACACCGAGTTGAAGTAGGCCGCCGCCGCCGAGTCGGCGTCCTGGGTGTAGTCCCAGCCCTCCAGGAGCTTCTGCGCCTCGCGGACGTCCTTGTCGTCCACGTCGATCTTCAGCAGCTGCGGGACGAGCAGCTTGGCGATCTCGCTGCTGTTGTCCATCTGCATCTGGCGCATGTCGTCGGTGGAGATCTTGCCGTCGCCCTTGATCTTCGACTCGATCAGATCGGTGATGCGCTGGCTGCGGGTGCCGTAGCCCCAGTCCGTGGTGAGCGTGTAGGGGTAGTCCTTGTCCACCACGGCCTGGTTGGCGGTGACGATGTAGCCGCGCTCGGGGTTGTACTCGTAGGGCAGCTCGTCATGCTTGATGTAGCCGGTCCAGCGGTACTTGGCGTCCCAGCCCGGCGCCGGGATCGAGCCGTCGTGGTTCTCCGCGCGCGTGGGGATCCGGCCCGGCAGGGTGTAGCCGATGTTGTTCTCGGTGTCGGCGTAGATCAGGTTCTGCGAGGGGACGTCGAACAGCGCGGCCGCCGACCGGAAGTCCTCCCAGTCGGACGCCTTGTTCATCGCGAAGACGGCGTCCATGGTGGTGCCCGGCTCCAGCGCGGTCCAGCGCAGGGCGATGCCGTAGCCGTCGCCCCGGTCGGGCGCCGCGGTGTCGACGGTGGCCTTCCGGCCGACCTTGACCAGCTCGTCGTCGCGGTCGGACAGCAGGGGGCCGTTGTTGGTCTCCCGGACCACGATCTGCTTGGACTCTCCCCCGGCGACCTTGATGGTCTCCTCGCGCGTGGTGAACGGGACCACCTTGCCGCCGTACAGGTAGCCGTCGCCGGTGAGCTTCTCCAGGTACAGGTCGGTGACGTCGACGCCGGAGTTCGTCATGCCCCAGGAGACGTCCTGGTTGTGGCCGATGACCACGCCGGGCACGCCCGCGAAGGTGTAACCGGCGACGTCGTACTGGCACTTGTCGGAGACGCTGCGGCAGTGCAGGCCCATCTGGTACCAGACGGACGGCAGCGAGGGCGACAGGTGCGGGTCGTTGGCCAGCAGGGGCTTGCCGGTGATGGTGTGCTCGCCGCCGACGACCCAGGAGTTGGAGCCGATGCCGTTGCCGTTGACCCCCACCGCGGTGGGCAGGTCCTCGAGGAGGTCGTAGAGGCCGCCGAGCTGCGTCTGCAGGGGGTCCGTCACCGGGTCGGTGCCGGTGCCCGAGGCCGGGTCGACGGTGCCGCCCGTCGTCGGGTCGGTGCCGGTGCCCGTCGACGGGTCGGTGCCGAGCCCGTCCGCCGAGCCGTCGGTGCCGGTGCCGGTGCCGGTGTCCTCGCCCTGCGTCCACGCCCCGGTCAGCTCGTCGTACTGACCCTCCTGGACGATCGCCTTGTTGCGGCTGTAGGGGTACTGCGGGTACAGCTCGGCGATCTGCTGCGGGCCCAGGCGGCTGGTCATCAGCGCCCGGTCGATCTCGTCCTCCATGTTGCCGCGCAGGTCCCAGGCCATCGCCTTCAGCCAGGACACCGAGTCGACGGGGGTCCACTTCGCGGGCTCGTAGTCGTTGCTGAAGCCCAGCGCCGCGTACTCCAGCGAGATCTCCTCGCCGTCCTTGCCCGCCAGGTAGGCGTTGACTCCCTTGGCGTACGCCTCGAGGTATTTCTTCGTCTCCGCCGAGAGCTTGGACTCGTACTCCTCGCGCGCCACCCGGTCCCAGCCCAGGGTGCGCAGGAACTCGTCGTTGTCCACCTGGCCCTTGCCGAACATCTCGGACAGGCGCCCGGAGGTCATGTGGCGGCGGACGTCCATCTCGTAGAACCGGTCCTGGGCCTGGACGAAGCCCTGTGCCATGAACAGGTCCTCGTCGGAGGAGGCGTAGATCTGCGGGATGCCGTAGCCGTCCCGCTTCACGTCCACCGGGCCGGACAGGCCGTCGAGCGTGATCGAACCCTTGGTCTGCGGGAACGAGGCGCGCACCGTGCTGATCGACCAGTACGCCCCGTAGGCGATGCCGCCGATGATGGCCAGCACCAGCACGAGCACGATCAGGCGGGCTCTGCGTCCCTTCTTCCTGCCGGACTTGCCGGGCTTCTGACCCGTTGTGGCGGTGGTGTTGGGGGGCATCGCTGTCCTTGCTGTCCTAACGCGAGCGGCAGGTCGGGCTGTGATTTTGAATGAGCGCTGGAGCAACCATAGGCGCAGGGCCCTGTGCCACTTGACGCGGAGTGGGGAACCAGCACGGACGGACGTTCGATCATGCCTGGGTCAACGTCAAGAAATCGTCAAGAGTTAGGTAAGGTAATGAAGTAACCGAATGGTTGATACGAGGCCTGGCGTCGGCCGGGGGTGCGCGCCGCCGCTTCGTGTCCCATGCACGAAGGCGTTCACGCGCGCGTGCCGCGTGTGAGCCAGGGAAAGGAACGGCCGCTGACTGTCCACCAGCTCAACGAACTCCTGCTCGTCTGCTCGCTCGTCCTGCTCGTCGCCGTCGCGGCGGTCCGGATCTCCTCGCGCAGCGGGCTCCCCAGCCTGCTCGTGTACCTGGGCATCGGCATGGCCATGGGCCAGGACGGCATCGGCGACATCCACTTCGACAACGCCGAACTGACCCAGGTCATCGGGTACGCGGCCCTCGTCGTGATCCTGGCCGAGGGCGGACTCGGCACGAAGTGGAAGGAGATCAGACCCGCCCTGCCCGCCGCCTCCGCGCTGGCGCTGTTCGGGGTCGCGGTGAGCGTGGGGGTCACGGCGACGGGCGCGCACTATCTGATCGGGCTGGAGTGGCGGCAGGCGCTCATCATCGGCGCGGTGGTGTCCTCCACCGACGCCGCGGCCGTCTTCTCGGTGCTGCGGCGCATCCCGCTGCCCGCGCGCGTGACCGGCACGCTGGAGGCCGAGTCCGGCTTCAACGACGCCCCGGTCGTCATCCTCGTCGTCGCCTTCTCCACCGCCGGGCCGATCGAGCACTGGTACACGCTGGTCGGCGAGATAGCGCTGGAACTCGTCATCGGCGCCGCGATCGGCCTCGCGGTCGGCTGGCTCGGCGCCTGGGGGCTGCGGCACGTGGCGCTGCCCGCCTCCGGCCTCTACCCCATCGCCGTGCTGGCGATCGCCGTCAGCGCCTACGCGGTCGGCGCGATCGCCCACGGCAGCGGCTTCCTCGCGGTGTACCTCGCCTCGATGGTCCTGGGCAACGCCCGCCTCCCGCACTGGCCCGCCACCCGCGGCTTCGCCGACGGCCTCGGCTGGATCGCCCAGATCGGCATGTTCGTCCTGCTCGGCCTGCTGGTCACCCCGCACGAGCTGGGCGACGACATCCTGCCCGGCCTCGTCATCGGACTGGTGCTGACCGTCGTCGCCCGCCCGCTGAGCGTGCTGCTGTGCCTGCCCGCGTTCCGGGTGCCCTGGCGGGAGCAGGCGCTGATGTCCTGGGCCGGGCTGCGCGGCGCCGTGCCCATCATCCTGGCGACCATCCCCATGGTGAACGGCGTCGCGGACAGCCGCCGGATCTTCAACATCGTCTTCGTGCTGGTCGTCGTCTACACCCTGATCCAGGGCCCGACCCTGCCCTGGCTCGCCCGCAAGCTGCACCTCGGCGACCCCTCCGAGGCCGCCGACCTCGGCATCGAGTCGGCGCCCCTGGAGCGGCTGCGCGGGCACCTGCTGTCCGTCGAGGTCCCTGAGGGCTCGCGGATGCACGGCGTCGAGGTGGCCGAACTGCGACTGCCCGCCGGGGCCGGGGTCACCCTCGTCGTCCGCGACGGCACGTCCTTCGTACCGCTGCCGACGACCGTGCTGCGGCGCGGCGACGAACTCCTGGTGGTCACCACCGACCCGGTGCGCGACGCCGCCGAACGACGGCTGCGGGCGGTGAGCCGCGGCGGCAAGCTGGCCGGGTGGCTGGGGACGGACGGCACCTAGACGGTCCGTATCGCGGAGGGTTTCCAGTACGGAGGGTCCTCAGTACGGGGGTCTCCAGTACGGGGGGTCTCCAGTACGGAGGGGGTCTCCAGTACGGAGGGGGTCTCCAGTGCGGAGGGTCTCCAGTACGGAGGGTCTCCATTGCCGAAGACCTTCATCGCAGGTGTACGGCCTGATGGTGCTGGCTTTCACAGGTGCGCCCGGCGTCGGCCCTTGTATCATGTGACCAACCTGATCGAACCAACTCTGCCTGACGCAGAGCTGGCGCGACCGTATGGCGGCCGGGTTGCCCACTGGAGCAGTGGGCGCCGGTATCTACCGCATCCGCGCACGAGGACAGCTCTCGGCGCCGCCCCCCATCCGAAGGGGCCGCGCTACCAGGCGGCAGAAAGGCACGGGCCGTGGTGTCCACGGTCACCCCGTCGAAGCAGCCGAAGAACTCGGCTTCCTCGTCCCGCCAGGGCTACGGACAACTGCTGCGCACCCGCGGCGCCTGGACGTTCCTGCTGCCCGGCTTCGCGGCACGCCAGCCGTTCGCGATGCTCACCCTCTCCATCGTGCTGCTCGTCCAGCACACCACCGGCTCCTACGGCGCGGCAGGCGCCGTGGCCGCCGTCACCGGCGTCGCCATGGCGCTGTTCGCGCCCTACAGCGGCCGCCTCGCCGACCGCTTCGGACAGCGCGCCGTCCTCGTCCCCGGCGTACTGGTGCACACGGTGTCCGGCCTCACCCTGACCGCGCTCGCGCTGGCGGACGCCCCCCTGTGGGCGCTGTTCGCGGCGGCCGTCCCGACCGGTGCCTCGGTGCCGCAGGTCGGCCCCATGGTGCGCGCCCGCTGGGGCGTCAAGCTCCAGGGCTCGCCCCTGATGACCACCGCGGCGGCCTTCGAGTCGGTCACCGACGAGCTGACCTTCGTCCTCGGCCCGCTCCTCGCCACCGCCCTGTGCACCACCGTCGACCCGGCCGCGGGCCTGGTCACGGAGGCCGGGCTGACCCTGGTCGGCGGTCTGCTGTTCGCCGCCCAGCGCGGCACGCAGCCCTCGGTCGCGGCGGGCGGGCACGCGCGCGTGCGGCACGCCTCCGCGCTGCGCGTCCCCGGCGTACGCGTACTGGTGGTGGCCTTCCTGGGCATCGGCTCCGTCTTCGGCGGCATGCAGGTCTCCCTGGCCGCGTTCACCGAGTCGATCGGCGAGCCCGGCCTGAACGGCGTCCTGTACGGCGTCTTCGCCGCGGGCAACATGCTCTCCGGCATCGCCTGCGGCGCCATCGCCTGGAAGGCCGCCCCGCAGCAGCGCCTCGTCGTCGGGTACGCCGCCCTCGCCCTGGTCGCGTCCGGACTGTGGGCCGCCCACTCCGTGGTGCTCCTCGCCGGGCTCGGTCTGCTGGTGGGCATGGCCATCGCGCCCGCCCTGATCACCGGCTACACCCTCGTCGAGGGCCTGGTCCCGGCCGGTGCCCGCACCGAGGCGTTCACCTGGCTCACCGGCGCGGTCGCGCTCGGCCAGGCCGCCGCCGTCACGGTCGCCGGACAGCTGGAGGACCGGCTGTGGGACGGCGCCGGGTTCCTGGTGCCGATGGGCGGCACACTGCTGGCCCTGGCGACGGTGCTGGCGCTGCGCTCGCGGCTGGCGGTCAGGCCGCGCAGCCGGACCGTCGCGCGTGGCGTCGGTCACCGCTCCTCGGTCGCAGTGGACTGATCGGCGGGAATACGTCACTATGGAGCGTCGTTAGCACTCATCGAGTGAGAGTGCCAGGAGGAAGACAGTGCCGACCTACCAGTACCAGTGCACCGAGTGCGGCGAGGGCCTCGAGGCGGTGCAGAAGTTCACCGACGACGCCCTGACGGAGTGCCCCAACTGCGGTGGCCGCCTCAAGAAGGTGTTCTCCGCGGTCGGCATCGTGTTCAAGGGCTCCGGCTTCTACCGCAACGACAGCCGCGGCTCGTCGTCGAGCAGTTCCCCGGCGGCGTCGAAGTCGTCTTCGTCCGGCTCGTCCTCCTCCGGTTCTTCGACGTCGGCCTCCTCTTCGTCCTCCGACTCGAAGACGTCGAGCAGCGGCACCTCCACCAGCTCGGCCGCGTAGCACTCCAAGCCTTTCGGGACCCTGTCGTCGTACGGCGGCAGGGTCCTCGGCGTCCCCGGGGCCCTGCGGGACGGTTAGGGTCAGGGGCATGGCGAACAAGGTGAACGCCGAGATCGGCGTGATCGGAGGCTCCGGCTTCTACTCGTTCCTCGACGACGTGACCGAGATCCAGGTGGACACGCCGTACGGGGCGCCCAGCGACTCCCTCTTCCTCGGCGAGATCGCCGGCCGTCGGGTCGCCTTCCTGCCCCGGCACGGACGCGGCCACCACCTGCCGCCGCACCGGATCAACTACCGCGCCAACCTGTGGGCGCTGCGGTCGGTCGGCGTGCGCCAGGTCCTCGGACCGTGCGCGGTGGGCGGGCTGCGACCCGAGTACGGGCCGGGCACGCTGCTCGTGCCGGACCAGCTGGTGGACCGTACGAAGTCCCGGGCGTCGACGTACTTCGACGGCCTTCCGCTGCCCGACGGGACGGTGCCAAACGTCGTCCACGTGTCCCTGGCCGACCCGTACTGCCCCACCGGGCGGGCGGCAGCGCTGAAGGCGGCCCGCGGGCGGGACTGGGAGCCGGTGGACGGCGGCACGCTGGTCGTGGTCGAGGGTCCGCGCTTCTCGACCCGCGCCGAGTCGCTGTGGCACCAGGCGCAGGGCTGGTCCGTGGTCGGCATGACCGGCCACCCCGAGGCGACGCTCGCCCGCGAGCTGGAGCTGTGCTACACGTCCATGACCCTGGTCACCGACCTGGACGCGGGCGCCGAGACCGGCGAGGGCGTCTCCCACGACGAGGTGCTGCGGGTGTTCGCGGCCAACGTGGACCGGCTGCGGGGGGTGCTGTTCGACGCGGTGGGGGCGCTGCCTGCGAGCGGGGAGCGGGACTGTCTGTGCACGACGGCGCTGGGTGGGATGGATCCGGGGTTCGCGTTGCCGTAGGGGCGGGTTCACCAGCGCTGCGGGGCGTTGGAGCGCGGGCGGAATCTCTCGTTCGAGTGGGCGAGTTGTCCACAACCCGTGAGTAGCGCACGGGCTCCGGCGGGCTGCGGCACGAGGCGTCATCGTGGACCCACAAGCCGGTTCGTCGTCGCGTAGTCGCAGGTGGTGGTCCCCATGTCCACGTCCCGTCCCTCCTCCTTTCCCTTGTCCCCCGCTACTCCCCCACTCGGCACGGAGGTGCCGCCCGGCTGCGAGGTGCCGCACTTCGCTCCCATCCGGGTGCGCGGCGGCCGGGAGGGCCTGCGCCGACTGCTACGACATCGGCGCCGGGCGGTGGCTGCGGGGCTGGCGGTCACGGCCGCCGCGCTGGTGGCGGCCGGACCGCGGGAACCGGCGGAGCCTGAGCGGGACGGGCAGGCCCGAGGGCATCCGGTCGTCGTACGACAGGCCCCCTCGGGCACGCGGGCCGCCGAGCCGCGCGGCGTCCGACTGGTAACGGCGCCGGTACGGATCGCCGACGCCGCCACGGCCCGGCTGCTGCGGCCGGGCGACCGGGTCGACGTCATCGCCGCGGAGGAGACGGCGACGGGCGGCGAGGCCAGGGTGGTCGCACGGGGAGCCGTGGTGAGGAAGGTGCCCGCGGACCCCACCCCTGAAGGCGCGCTGGTGCTGCTGTCCGTGCCGCGGTCGCAAGCGGCGGATCTGGCGGGCGCGAGCACCACGGCACGGCTGGCGGTGACGCTGTGGTGAGCCGCGCATTACACGGTGTGCGCCCGCCGGGACCTGGCTTTGCGTCACATCCTTACTTCGAGCGACCCCGTTGGACAGCGCCGCGGGACCCTGACGTAGGTTGCGGAGCGTTTTGTTCCGCGACTTGTTCCGCGCCGGGTGCGCGAGAGGAAAGGCTCCCAGGTGAGCGAGAAGCAGGGACCGAGCGTCTGGGAGGGCTTCAAGACCTTCCTGATGCGCGGGAACGTCATCGACCTGGCCGTAGCGGTGGTCATCGGCGCCGCCTTCACCAACATCGTCAACTCGGTGGTGAAGGGCGTCATCAACCCGCTGGTCGGAGCGATCGGCACACAGAACCTCGACAGCTACCGGTCCTGTCTGAAGGGCCCGTGCGAGGTGGCGGCCGACGGCACGGTCACCAGCGGCGTGACGATCCTCTGGGGGTCCGTCCTGGGCGCCACGCTCAGCTTCGTGATCACCGCGGCGGTCGTCTACTTCATCATGGTCCTGCCGATGTCGAAGTACCTGGCCCGCCAGGAGGCCCGCCGCAAGGCACGGGAGAGCACCCACGAGGTCATCGAGGTGACCGAGCTGGAGGTCCTCAAGGAAATCCGCGACGCGCTGCTCGCACAGCGCGGCTCGGGTCAGGATCAGCAGCGGTAGCGGCGGCTGGTGCGGGCCGGGTCCGGTGGGCCGGTCAGGGTCGCTGGGCCGGTCAGAGGCAGCGGGCCTTTGAGGGTCGGCGGGGCGCGCAGAGGCCGTGGGCCGGGCGGAGGTGGCGGGAGAGGCCGTGGGGCGCTCAGAGGTGGTGGGGCGCGCAGAGGCCGTGGGCCGCTCAGAGGTGGTGGGGCGGCTTCTCGTCGAGGAAGCGCTTCAGGTCGTCCGCGCCGCCACCGGTGCCGCCCGGCCGCTCGCCCCACCCACGGTCCGTGTCGTCCGAGGACTGCTGGTCCAGCGGGTCATCGAAGATCAGCGCGGCCTTGGGCTCGCGCGGCTCGGGGGCGGATGCGGTGGGGGTCATGCGTCCAGGGTACGGCCCTGCGGGCGTAGACCCTGGCGCCTACGGTCCCTGGGGCCCAGGCGCTGGTGCGCACGCACCCGGGACCGTAGGCCCTGGCGCGCACAAGCCCGTAACCGCACGCCAACGTGCGCAGGTTCGCAAGATTTTCCACCGGGGATCTGCTGCACTTGGTCCCATGATGTCCAGTTCGACTCCGCCCGCCGGTCCGGCGGGGCCCTCCGGCGGGCAGCTCCCGCAGGCTCCGCTGCGGCAGCTCACCGCCCGGACCCGGGACGAGGCACACCGCAGCGCCACTCCGCTTGAGCTGTTCTTCGACCTCTGCTTCGTCGTGGCCGTCGCCCAGGCGGGCATCCAACTGGTGCACGCCCTGGCGGAGCACCACGTCGGCGAGGGCATCCTGAACTACGCGATGGTGTTCTTCGCCATCTGGTGGGCCTGGATGAACTTCACCTGGTTCGCCTCGGCGTACGACAACGACGACGCGCTGTACCGGGTCGTCACCCTGGTGCAGATGGCGGGGGTCCTGGTGCTCGCCGCGGGGGTGACGCGCGCCTTCGACGACCACGACTACGGGCTCGTCCTGCTCGGCTACGTGATCATGCGGGTGGCGATGGCCACCCAGTGGCTGCGGGCCGCGAGAACCGCCCGGGGGGCCGAGCGGACGGTCGCCCTGCGGTACGCGGTCGGGGTGCTGATCTGCCAGGTCGGCTGGGTGGGCCTGGTGGTCCTGCCGGAACCCGCCCGCCCCTGGCTGTTCCTGGTGATGGCGATCGCGGAGCTGTGCGTGCCGGTGATCGCGGAGCGCAGCCGTCCCACGCCCTGGCATCCCCGGCACATCGCCGAGCGGTACGGACTGTTCACGATCATCGTGCTCGGCGAGACGATCCTCGCGGCCACGGTCGCCGTGAAATCGGCCGCCGACGAGCACGAGTCGCTGGGCGAGCTGCTGCCGATCGCGGCGGGTGGGCTGCTGATCGTGTTCTCGGCGTGGTGGATCTACTTCGTGGTACCGATCCACGGGCACCTCCGCTCCAGCAGACAGGCGTTCCTGTGGGGTTACGGCCACTACCTGATCTTCGCCTCGGCGGCCGCGATCGGCGCGGGCCTGGAGGTGGCGGTCGAGCAGGCGGTCGGCGTGGCCCATATCTCCACCCTGGCCGCCGCCGCGGCGGTGACCCTGCCGACGGCGCTGTATCTGCTCGCCGTCTGGGCGCTGCACGCACGGCACTTCAAGGTGGGGCTGGCCCAGCAGCTCGTCCTGCCGATGACGGCGCTGCTGGTGATCTGCTGCACGTTCCTCGGTGACTGGGCGGTCCTGGCGTCGGGCGTGGTGTCGGCGCTGTCGGTGGCGACCGGCGTGACGCTGACGGCACGCAGGGAGTGGTCCCAGAGATCGCTGGCCCAAAGGTGAGGGGGACTAGGGCGATCGGTCCCAGACTGGTCCCATGACAGCAGACGCATTGACGGACGTGACCGGACTGCGGGTGGGGCACGCGACGCGGACCGGGGACGGCTGGCTCACCGGCACGACGGTCGTGCTGGCGCCGGAGGGCGGGGTGGTCGCCGCGGTGGACGTGCGCGGCGGCGGGCCCGGCACCAAGGAGACCGACGCCCTCGATCCCCGCAATCTGGTGCAGAAGGTCGAGGCGGTGGTGCTGACCGGCGGCAGCGCGTACGGGCTGGACGCGGCGTCCGGTGTGATGGCCTGGCTGGAGGAGCGGCAGCGCGGGGTGCGCGTCGGGCCCGACCCGGCGCACGTAGTGCCCGTGGTGCCCGCCGCGTGCGTCTTCGACCTGGGGCGCGGCGGTGACTTCCGGGCCAGGCCGGACGCGGCGCTCGGCCGGGCCGCCGTCGAAGCGGCCGCGGCGAGCGAGGTCGGCGCGGCGGTGCCGGAGGGCTGCGTCGGCGCCGGGACGGGAGCGGTCGTCGGGACCCTGAAGGGCGGGGTCGGCAGCGCCAGCACGGTGCTCGGCTCGGGGATCACGGTGGCGGCGCTGGTGGTGGCCAACGCGGCGGGTGAGGTACTGGATCCGGGGACGGGGGTGTTGTACGGGGAGCTGTTCCAGGGACGGGCGGAGTATCCGGAAGCACAGGCGCACGAGGCGGCGCAACGGCGCCTGGCGGAGCTGGCGGCGAAGAACGCGCCACCACCGCTGAACACCACCCTGGCGGTGGTCGCCACCGACGCCGCCCTGTCCAAGGCACAGGCACAGAAGCTGGCCGGTACGGCCCACGACGGGATCGCGCGAGCGGTACGGCCGGTGCACCTCCTCAACGACGGCGACACGGTGTTCGCCCTGGCGACCGGCAGCCACCCACTCGACGAGGGACACCCGCTGGCCCTCAACGAGATCCTCGCCGCCGGTGCGGACACCCTGACCAGGGCGATCGTCCGAGCGGTACGGGCGGCCGAGTCGGTGACGGGGGCGGGGGGCGCGTGGCCGTCGTATGAGGAGCTGTACGGGGGCGAGGGGGCGGGGAGGGAGGGGAGAGGGCGGGGGGCCGGGGGGGGAGCCCCCCAGTTGAAGTGCGGTGAGAAGAGGCCGCCAGCGCCGAAGGTTTGACGGATCGTCGGGAATGCGGGAACTTTTTGCGCGGGGTAGCCGTTTTCCCGGCGTACGTTTTCCCGTTCCCGGACATGATGTCGGGCCGAGGGGCTACGGTATGCACCCACAAGGTGACATGCAGCAACGCCAGGAGAAACCTTGAGCGTTCCGTACGAGACGGCAGCGTACGAACCACCCGAGTCGCCCGAGTCGCCGGAGGAGCACCTCGCGCGACTGCTCGGCCGTGCACTGAACTCCTTTGAGCTGCCCGACGAGACGATAAGGCGGCTCGACAGCGCGCTGGCCCATGACAGTTCGCTGCACTCCGCGCACCATGGCGCGGGCCTGCACCGGGAGACGTACCGGCACACATGGCTGCTGGCCGACGGCTCGGCGCTCACCCTCTGGGAGTTGGTCCACAACACCGCGCCGGACAGCAGACTGCAGCGCGAGGTGTATGTCGACGAGGAGGAACTGCGCATCGCCACGGCCCGGCTGCCGATGCCTCCGGACGCCCCGGACTTCGAGTTGCCGGTGCTGGTGCAGTTGTCGCCGGTTCCCGAGCCGCGGCACGCGTATGTGCCGGACGACTCGGCGGATCACGCGCGTCGGCTGCTGCGCCGCGCGGAGAATCCCGACCGGCCCGGTGCGGACACGGCGGCCCTGCTGACCACCGCGTTCGCGCACCAGATCACCCAGGCCTTCGGCCGCCCCTGCCGGGCGGGCCGCATCCAGCTGGGCTTCTCGCTCTACGAGCACGCGTTCCTGCTCCGCGACGGCCAGGAGATCTCCCTGTGGGAGGTCGAGCACACGGCCACGCCGGACGGACGGCACATGTGCGAGGTGTACCCGACGGAGGACGCGGCACGGGAGGCGATGGAGCGCCGGGCGGCACAGGTCTCCTGACCCGGGCCTCGCGCACCGGTCACCCGCCCACCGGTCACCCGAGCACCCCCGCGCCCCCGCACGCACCGCACGCACCCGCACGCACCGCACGCACCCCCGCACCCCCGCACCCCCGCACCCACCGCCCGTACACACGACCCCCGCACGAACGCCGAGCGGCGCAGGTCCCCCGACCCGCGCCGCCCAGTCGCCGCCACGGCCTTGTGGGCCGCGGACCGCGGATGCGTTACGCCGCCACCGCCTGCTTGGTGCCGGTCGCGGTGGCCGTCGTGCCGCCCGCCGCCTCGGAGGGCTCGGCTCCCGTTACCGGCTTGCGCATGCCCTTCAGCAGGATCACCAGGCCCGCCGTCACCGCCGTACCGGCCGCGATGGCCAGCAGGTAGAGGAAGGGCGAGCCGATCAGGAAGGTGACCCAGACGCCGCCGTGCGGGGCGCGCAGGGTCGAGCCGAAGGCCATGGTCAGCGCGCCGGTGACCGCGCCGCCCGCCATCGAGGCCGGGATGACCCGCAGCGGGTCGGCGGCGGCGAAGGGGATCGCGCCCTCGGAGATGAAGGAGGCGCCCAGCACCCAGGCGGCCTTGCCGTTCTCGCGCTCGGCGGTGGTGAAGAGGCGCTTGCGCACCACGGTCGCCAGCGCCATGCCCAGCGGCGGCACCATGCCCGCCGCCATCACCGCGGCCATGATCTTCATCGCGGAGTCGCTGGGCGCGGCGACGGAGATACCGGCCGTGGCGAAGGTGTACGCGACCTTGTTGACGGGGCCGCCGAGGTCGAAGCACATCATCAGGCCGAGCAGGACGCCGAGAAGGACGGCGTTGGTGCCGGAGAGGCCGTTCAGCCAGTCGGTGAGGCCGTTCTGCGCCTCGGAGATCGGCTTGCCGATCACCACGAACATCAGGAACCCGACCACCGCCGAGGACACCAGCGGGATCACCACCACCGGCATGATCCCGCGCAGCACCGGTGGGATGTCGATGCGCTGGATGGCGAGGACGACCGCACCGGCGATCAGACCGGCGACCAGACCGCCGAGGAACCCGGCGCCGATCGTCAGCGAGATCGCGCCGCCGACGAAGCCGGGGACGAGACCGGGCCGGTCGGCCATGCCGTAGGCGATGTATCCGGCGAGGACCGGGACGAGGAAGCCGAAGGCGGCGGCGCCGATCTGGAACAGCAGCGCGCCCCAGCTGTCGACCTGTCCCCAGTCGAAGTGCTCGGTGACGGACTTGGCCTCGTTGATCTGGTAGCCGCCGATCGCGAAGCCGAGCGCGATCAGCAGACCGCCCGCGGCGACGAACGGGACCATGTAACTGACGCCGGACATCAGCCACTTGCGCAGCTTGGTGCCGTAGCCCTCGCCGGGTTCACCGGCGCGGTCCACGGGCGAGCCGGGCCGGGCGGCGGCCGTGACCTCGCCGCGGGCTGCCTTGGCCCGTACTTCGGCGATGAGTTCGGCGGGCCGGTTGATGCCCGCCTTCACCCCGACGTCGACGGTGGGCTTCCCGGCGAAGCGGTCCTTCTCGCGTACGGCGACGTCGTGGGCGAAGATCACGCCGTCCGCCGCAGCGATCACCGCCGGGTCAAGCCGGGTGAACCCGGCCGAGCCCTGCGTCTCGACGACGATCTCGACGCCTTCGGTGTCCCGGCCCGCGTTCTCCAGGGACTCGGCGGCCATGTAGGTGTGCGCGATGCCGGTGGGGCAGGAGGTGACGGCGACGATACGGAACGGGCGGGCGGCCGGTGCCTCGCCCGCGCTGTCGGTTTCCGTGGCGGCGTCGGCGGAGGCCGCCACCGGCGCCGCCACGGAGTCTTCGGCGGCCGGTGCGTCGGCGGCCGGGGTGCCCTCACCCCGGATCAGCGCCGCCGCGTCGGCCGTGCTCGTCACCGACCGCAGCGCACCGGTGAACTCGGCGTCCATCAGCTTGCGGGCCAGCGCCGACAGGATCGTCAGGTGGGCGTCGTCGGCCCCGGCGGGCGCGGCGATCAGGAAGATCAGGTCGGCGGGGCCGTCCGCCGCGCCGAAGTCGATCCCGGCCGCGCTGCGCCCGAAGGCCAGCGTCGGCTCGGTGACATGCTCGCTACGGCAGTGCGGGATCCCGATGCCGCCGTCGAGGCCGGTCGGCATCTGCGCCTCACGGGCCGCCACGTCGGCGAGGAACCCGTCGAGGTCGGTGACCCGGCCGAGGGCGACCATGCGCTCGGCGAGGGCGCGTGCCGCGGCTTCCTTGGTGTCGGCGGACAGGTCGAGATCGACCAGTTCCGCAGTGATCATGTCGCTCATCGCGGGCTCCTTAGCACGCGTATCGCCCGTTGTGGGGTGGGGTGGTGGGCGAGGGTGGGGACGGGGGTAGGGACGGGGGTGCGGTGGGGGGCTGTGGGGCTGGTGGTGTCGGCCGTGGGGACCGTGCTGGCCTGAACCCTGGGGCGGTGGTGACCGACGGCGAGTAAGGCGAAGCCGCCCCACCTCGGTGAACGCCGGGACGCCCCCGACGCGCACCGGGGAGCACTCAGCGCCCCCCACACGCACCGGCGAGCACTCAGCGCCCCCCACGCGCGCCGGGGAGCACTCAGCGCACGCCACGAACCGGCACCCGATGACCGCGGCAAAGCCATCCGCCCCGTCATGACACCGCCTCCGAAAGCTCCCGGTCCACCGGCACGTCCGCCGTCACCGTCACCGCCGCCGGATCCAGGTCCCGCGGCGTCGGCATCACGCTGCCGGGCAGTTGTACGGCGGCCGCGCCGTGCGCGATGGCGGAGGCGAGGGCGTCCGGGCCGCCGCCGCCCGCGATCAGGAACCCGGCGAGGGAGGAGTCACCGGCGCCGACGTTGCTGCGTACGACGTCGACGCGGGCGTTGCCGTACCAGGTGCCCGCGGCGTCGACGAGGAGTTGCCCGTCGGCGCCCAGGCTGGCGAGGACGGCGCCCGCGCCGCGCTCCCGCAGTTCCTCGGCCGCCTTCACCGCGTCGCCCACGGTGGCCAGTGGCCGTCCGACCGCCTCGGCGAGTTCCTCGGCGTTCGGCTTGACGACGTCGGGGCGTTCGCGCAGCGCGGCGAGCAGTGCGGGGCCGGAGGTGTCGAGGGCGATGCGGGTGCCCGCGGCGTGCGCCCGGGCGACCAGGTCGGCGTACCAGGAGGGGGCGAGTCCGCGGGGCAGGCTGCCGCAGCAGGCGATCCAGTCGGCGTCGCGGGACTGCTGTCGTACCGTCTCCAGGAGCAGTTCCTGTTCGGCCGCCGACAGTTCGGGGCCGGGTGCGTTGATCTTGGTCAGTACGCCGTCCGCCTCGGCGAGGGCGATGTTGGAGCGGGTGGCCCCGGCCAGCGGGACCGGTGCCACCTCGATGCCCTGGGCGTCGAGGAGTTCGGCGACGAGTGCGCCGGGCGCACCACCGAGGGGCAGTACGGCGACCGTGCGCCGTCCGGCGGCGGCGACGGCGCGTGAGACGTTGACGCCCTTGCCGCCGGGGTCCATGCGTTCGCCGCTGGCGCGGATGACTTCGCCGCGTTCCAGGGAGGGGACCTCGTAGGTGCGGTCGAGGGACGGGTTGGGGGTGACGGTGAGAATCATGTGCGCACTACTTCCGTGCCGCCGCGCTCGATGGCGGCGGCGTCTTCCGGGCTCAGCCCGCTGTCGGTGACCAGCAGGTCCACATCGCTCAGGTCGCCGAAGCGGGCGAAGTGCTCCTGGCCGTGCTTGGCGGAGTCGGCGAGCAGGACGACGCGGCGGGCCGCCGCCATCGCCGCCCGTTTCACCGCGGCCTCGGCGAGGTCGGGGGTGGTCAGGCCGTGTTCGGCGGAGAAGCCGTTGGCGGCCACGAAGAGCACATCGGCGCGGATCTCGCCGTAGGCCCGCAGCGCCCAGGCGTCCACGGCGGCGCGCGTACGGTGCCGGACGCGCCCCCCGACGAGATGGAGCTGGATGCCGGGGTGGTCGGCGAGGCGGGCGGCGATGGGCAGGCTGTGGGTGACGACGGTGAGGTCGGCCTCCAGCGGGACGGCGGCGGCGAGGCGGGCCACGGTCGTACCGGCGTCGAGGATCAGTGTGCCCTCGCCCGGCAGTTCCGCTACGGCGGCCTTGGCGATGCGGTCCTTCTCGTCGGCTGCCGTGGACTCGCGCTCGGCGATGTCCGGCTCGAAGTCCAGCCGTCCGACCGGGATCGCGCCTCCGTGCACGCGGCGGACCAGGCCCGCGCGGTCGAGGGCCTTCAGGTCCCGGCGGATCGTCTCCGCGGTCACCTGGAGTTCCTCGGCCAGGGATACGACGTCCACTCGCCCGCTGTCCCGGGCGAGCCGGAGGATCTCCTGCTGCCGCTCCGGTGCGTACATGCCCGTTCGCCTCCGCTTCCGCCTGGGTTTCTGCCCGAACGTGTGGTTTCAGTCGGAGGCTACGCCCGGATTTCCGGAAAGTAAACAGGGTCGGACTCTAACCGGGCATGAACGGACCCAACCGGGGGCGGCCGGGGAGCGCAGACGGCGGGGCCCGGCGTCGTGTCCCCGACGCCGGGCCCCGCCCTTCACCCCGCTCAGCCCACCAGCTCAGGCTCCTTGGCCACCTCCGGAACCGAGCCCTCCACATGCTGTGCGGGCCGCTTGGGCAGCGCGAACATCAGCAGGAAGATCACGCCCATCACCGCCGCGACCCACCCGACCGCGTACTGGAAGGCGTCCACGAACTCCGCGCCGACCCGGGCCGGAGCCACCCCTTCGTCGATCACGCCGAAGAACACCACCGACACCAGCCCGAGCCCCAGCGCGTTGCCCATCTGCTGCACGGTGTTGATCAGCCCGGACGCCGAACCGGCGTGCTCGTGCGGCACCTCCGACAGGATCGCGTCCGTCAGCGGGGCGAAGATCAGGCCCATGCCCACACCCATGACGACCAGCGGCAGCATCATCTGCCAGGAGGAGATGGAGAGGCCGTACCGTTCGGCCTCCCACAGGTAGATCAGCAGGCCCGCGCCCAGCACCAGCGCGCCCGCCTGGAGCACCTTGCGCCCGAACCGCGGCACCAGCTTCTGCACCGACATCCCCGCCGCCACCGAGACCGCGATGGAGAACGGCACCCCGGTCAGCCCGGCCCGCAGCGGGCTCCAGCCCAGGCCGATCTGCATGTACAGCGTCCACACCAGGAAGAAGATGCCGAGCCCGATCCCGAAGACGGTCTGTACGGCGATGCCCGCCGCGAAGCTCTTGACCCGGAACAGCGACAGCTCGATCAGCGGCGAACCGTCCCGCGCGCTCTTGCGCCGCTCGTACGCCACCAGCGCCCCGAACACCACCAGCGCGCCGCCCATCGACACGTACCCCCACAGCGGCCAGCCCAGCTCATGGCCGCGGGTCAGCGGATACAGCAGCATCAGCAGCCCCAGGGTCACCAGTGCCACGCCCACCAGGTCCAGGCGCAGCGCCTGCGGGGCCTTGGACTCGGTGATGAAGCGGCGGCCGAGGATCAGCCCGGCGATGCCGACCGGCAGGTTGATCAGGAAGATCGGGCGCCATTCCAGCCCGAACAGGTTCCACTGCGTCAGCAGCGCGCCCAGCAGCGGCCCGGACACGGCCCCGAGCCCCACGATCGCGCCGAACAGCCCGAACACCTTGCCCCGCTCGTGCGCCGGGAAGGTGGCGTGCACGATCGCCAGCACCTGCGGCACCATCAGCGCCGCCATCCCGCCCTGGAGGATCCGGGAGGCGACCAGCATCTCCGGGTTCACGGCGAACCCGCACAACGCGGACGCGACCGTGAAGCCGCCGATGCCGACGAGGAACAGCCGCTTGCGGCCGTGGATGTCGCCCAGCCGTCCGCCGGTGATCAGGCCCGCGGCGAAGGCGAGCGCGTAACCGGCGGTTATCCACTGGATCTGGCTGAACGACGCGCCCGCGTCCCGCTGGATGGAGGGGATCGCGACATTGACGATCGTGACGTCGACGAGGTCCATGAAGGCCGCCGTCATGATGATCGCGAGGGCGAGCCAGCGGCGCCGGTCGCCCGTGCCGGGGTCGGTACCGGGGCCCGTACCGGGAGTCGTCTCGGAGGATGTCGTGGAGGTCATGCCCAGAAAGCTAGGACCCCAGTAGGACAGATCATGTCCTACATTCGCGGCATCCTCGTAGACATGACGACGGACACCCCGGCACGGCTCCTCCAACTGCTCTCCCTCCTCCAGACGCCCCGCGAATGGCCTGGCGGCGAGCTGGCCGAGCGCCTCGGGGTCTCCCGGCGCACGGTCCGGCGGGACATCGACCGGCTCCGCGACCTCGGCTATCCCGTACAGGCGACGATGGGCGCCGACGGCGGCTACCGGCTCGTCGCGGGCAAGGCGCTGCCGCCGCTCGTCCTCGACGACGAGGAGGCGGTGGCGATCGCGGTCGGCCTGCGCGCCGGGGCCGGGCACGCCGTCGAGGGCGTGGACGAGGCGTCGGTGCGTGCCCTGGCCAAGCTGGAGCAGGTGCTGCCCTCCCGGCTGCGCCATCGCGTCACCACCCTCCAGGCCGCGACCACCCCGCTGACCAGCGGAGACGGACCGAGCATCGCCCCCGAGACACTGACCGTGATGGCGTCCACGGTGGCCGGGCACGAGCGGCTGCGGTTCGCCTACCGGGCGAAGGACGGCGCCGAGTCCCGACGGCTGACCGAGCCGTACCGGCTGGTGTCGACCGGACGGCGCTGGTACCTCGTCGCCTACGACCTCGGCCGCGACGACTGGCGCACCTTCCGCGTCGACCGGGTCAGCAGCCCCTTCGCCACCGGTGCCCGCTTCACCCCGCGCGAGCTGCCGACGGGCAGCGCGGCGGAGTACCTCCGGCGCTCCATCCACCGCCATCGCGAGACCTACGACTTCACGGTCACCCTCGCCGCCCCCGCCGAGGCCGTCGCGGCCCGCGTGCCCGCCTGGCTCGGCACCCCCGAACCCCTCGGCCCCGACCGCTGCCGCCTGCGCGCGACGACCGCCGACCCGATGGAGTGGCTGGCGGCCCGGCTGGCCATGCTGGGCTGGGACTTCACCGTCCACGAGCCGGAGGAACTGGTGACCTGCGTACGGGAGTTGGGCGGGCGCCTTAGCCGGGCCGGGGGCGGATAGCCATCACGGGGACGGGTCTCAGCCCCCGCGGGGACGGGTCTCAACCCCCACAGGGACGGGTCTCAGTCCTCGCAGGGACGGGGAGTCTCAGGCGGCCTCGGGGGCGGGCCTCAGTCGCCTCGCGGGGACGGTTTCAGTCGCCTGCGGGGACTGGTCCCAGTCCCCGCAGGGGCAGGTCTCAATCACCCGCGGAGGCGGTCCTCAGTCGCCGCGCTCCTCCCAGGGGAACCCCCGCAGCGCCCCCAGGTTCCGCAGCGCCGACTCCACCGGCCCGCTGGCACCGTCGTACGGATCGTCACTGCCCGCCCACGACTCCACCGCCACGCGTACGGCGGCACTGGCGACGGCGGCGGCGAAACGGAGGTGGGGAGAGACGGCGCCCTCGTCGGCAACGTTGTCCGGTGCCACCGGCTCCTCCTCCCGCACCGCTGTCTCCCGAGCCAGCCGCTCCGCCCTCTCCCGCTCCGCTGTCTCCCGAGCCAGCCGCTCCGCCCTCTCCCGCTCCGCCAGTACGTTCGCCAGCCCGCCCTCCGCCTCCTGGCACACCTCGGCCCACACCTTGCGCAGACCGGGGCTGGTGCGGGCGAGGCGGATCAGGGTGCGGGCCCATTCCCAGGCGGCGGCCGAGACCCCGGCGCCGGGGGTGAGGGTGTGGCGGACGGCGTGTTCGAGGGCCTGCGGCACGGACAGTCCGGCGGGGGCGGTGCGCACCGCTTCGGCCCAGCGCTGGGCGCCCGCCGCGTAGAGGGGGGCGACCGCCTCCTCCTTGGTGGCGAAGTAGCGGTAGAAGGTGCGCGGGGCGATCCCGGCGGCCTGGGCGATGTCCTCGGCGCGGGTGCCGCGCAGTCCATGGGTGACGAAGAGGCGGGCCGCCGCACGAGCGATCTCCATCCGCGTCGCGGCCTTCCGCCGCTCGGTGAGAGACGGGGAAGCGGAAGCGGAGGCGGAGGAAGCGGAGGATCCGGGCGGAAACGACGAAGGGGTGGTGCTGCTCACGTCGGCAGGCTATGCCTCTGTGGCACAATCTGCCATCCGGAGCGGGCCACCCCGGTGTTCAGGTACGGGGTGCCCCGCTCTCTGGCACGCCCCTGGCTCACAAAAGGGCCGGGCTCCGACGCCCGGGGGAAGGCGCCGAAGCCCGGCGGGGAAGGTCCCGGCGCTGGGGGGGGTGTGCGACGGGACGTGGTCTCGGCCAGACCGGTGACGGTCTGGAGTGTTCGGGTCGGGCACGCCAGGAGCAAACGAGCCCGAACTCCTGTGCCTGCCCTGGGGTCTTGTTCCCGGGGCCGGGCCGATTGAAGCGACGTTACACGGCCATGTTTGCGCGGGCTTGCGCCACCCGGCGTACGCGGCTGGGCCCGGTCGTACGCTACCGGCGGTCATGCAACCGTACGCGCCCCGGAAGCGGACGTCACGCCACGCCACTCCCGTGACCGGCCGGGTATTCACCGGACCGGCCCCGGGTTCGGATCGACGGATCCTGGACGCGAAGCCGACCGGTCCTCGATTCAGACCGACCGGTGTTCGACTCAGGCCGACCGGTCCTCGGTTCAGGCCGCCGCGTCGAAGCCGGTCTGGCGGGCCAGCTTCTTCAGCTCGAGCAGCGCGTGCTTCTCGATCTGGCGGATGCGCTCGCGGGTCAGGCCGTGCTCCTTGCCGACCTCGGTCAGCGTGCGCTCCCGGCCGTCCTCGATGCCGTACCGCATCTTGATGATCGAGGCCGTGCGCTGGTCGAGGCGGCCGATCAGGTCGTCCAGCTCCTCGCTGCGCAGCAGCGTCAGCACCGACTGCTCCGGCGACACCGCCGAGGTGTCCTCAAGGAGGTCACCGAACTGGGTCTCGCCCTCGTCGTCCACCGACATGTTCAGCGAGACCGGGTCCCGGGCCCAGTCGAGCACGTCGATGACGCGCTCCGGCGTGGAGCCCAGCTCGGCGGCGATCTCCGTGGGCTCCGGCTCACGGCCGTGCTCGCGGTTGAACTCGCGCTGCACGCGCCGGATCCGGCCCAGCTCCTCCACCAGGTGGACGGGCAGCCGGATGGTGCGCGACTGGTCGGCTATCGAGCGGGTGATGGCCTGACGGATCCACCAGGTGGCGTACGTGGAGAACTTGAAGCCCTTGCGGTAGTCGAACTTCTCGACGGCGCGCACCAGGCCCGCGTTGCCCTCCTGGATCAGGTCGAGCAGGGGCAGGCCGCTGCGCGGGTAGCGCCGGGCGACGGCGACGACCAGGCGGAGGTTGGAGCGGATGAAGACGTCCTTGGCCCGCTCCCCCTCGGCGACCAGGGCTTCCAGCTCCTCGCGGCTGGCGTCGGTCTTCGACTCCTCGTATCCGTCGAGGACCTGCTGGGCGAACACACCCGCCTCGATCGTCTGGGACAGCTCGACTTCCTTGGCGGCATCGAGCAGCGGTGTCCGAGCGATCTCGTCGAGATACATGCCGACCAGATCGCGGTCGGCGATCTCGCCGCCATGGCCGCGAACACTGCGTGCCGCGTCGAGGGTCTCGCCGTTGGCGGACGTACGACGGGCGACGGCACGGGTTGCCATGCGTGCTCCCTTGCGATGGTGAGGTCAGCGGGTGGTCCTTGGGACGCCTGGGGCTCTCGGCACTCTCCCCGGGTGCCCGGCATCCGATGGAAACAACGACTGGAATCAGGACAGAATTCCCAACCCACCCCTCAATTTTTCTGATCATGCAGTACCCTGTTGAGCCGCAACGGGCCCCCGAGGGTGGCGAGCGGGCCCCGATAGGTACAGAGCCCCAGGTCAGGCCCGGTAGCCGGGCCATTCGAGGGCCGCCGTCGAGCCGTCCGGCCTCTCCGCGCGTGAGATGGCCATCACACTCGGTGTCGCGACCTTCACTCCCGAGGAGCACCGCCGCTCGCCGACTCCCCCAGGAACACCGCCGCCGGTCGACCCCCTGGGAGCACCGGTCGACTCCCGGGGAACACCGCCGTTGGTCCCCCCAACCCTCTAGACGAACCATGCCGCCCGAAGGTTGCCGCGCCCGCCCGACCGCCCGCTCACCTTCACCTTCGCCCTCGCCCTCGCTCTCGCTCTCACCCTCACCCTCGCCCTCGCTCTCGCCCTCGCCCTCACCCTCACCCAAACTGCACGGACCGCTTGGCCAGGCCCATCCAGAACCCGTCGATCACCGACTTCTGTTCCCCCAGTTCCCCGGCGGCGTCCGCCGCGCCCATCGTCACGAACAGCGGGGCGAAGTGCTCGGTGCGCGGGTGGGCGAGCCGCCCCGCGGGCGACTTGCGAGCGAAGTCCAGCAGGGCGTCCACGTCCCGAGCGTCCAGCGCCCGGCGCCCCCAGTCGTCGAACTCGGCCGACCACCCCGGCACCCCTCCGCCGGTGTGGCGCAGCGCGGCGAGGTTGTGGGTGAAGAAGCCGGAGCCGACGATCAGCACGCCCTCGTCCCGCAGCGGGGCCAGCTTGCGGCCGATCTCCATCAGGCGCACCGGGTCCAGGGTGGGCATGGAGATCTGGAGGACCGGGATGTCGGCGGCCGGGAACATCTCGACGAGCGGGACGTAGGCGCCGTGGTCGAGCCCGCGGTCCGGGATGTCCTGCACGGGCGTACCGGGCGCGCGCAGCAGCTTCCGTACCGCCTCGGCCAGCTCGGGGGCGCCCGGGGCGTCGTAGCGGACCCGGTAGTAGTGCTCGGGGAAGCCCCAGAAGTCGTAGACGAGCGGGACGGGCTCGGTGGCGCCGATGGCGAGCGGGGCCTCTTCCCAATGGGCGGAGACCATGAGGACGGCCTTGGGGCGCGGCAGGTCGGCGGACCAGGCGGCGAGCTGGCCGGGCCAGACCGGGTCGTCGGCGAGGGGCGGGGCGCCGTGGCTGAGGTAGAGGGTGGGCATGCGCGCGGGTGCGGCGGCGGTCATGACGGCGACTCCTTTGCTTCAAATCTCAAGCACTTGCGTCGGTGCCCACGATACGACCCGCTTGTTTAAGCTTCAAGAAGTAGCTTGTTTAAATTTCAAGGAGTCCCCTCGTACAGTGGACCCATGAACACGCCCCCCGCCTCTCCCCCTCCCGACGAACCCGTGTGGCTCACCGCCGGGGAACAGCGCGTCTGGCGCTCGTACCTGCACGCCGCCACCCTGCTCGAGGACCACCTCGACCGTCAGCTCCAGCGGGACGCGGGGATGCCGCACGTCTACTACGGCCTGCTGGTCAAGCTGGCCGAGGCGCCGGACCGGCGGCTGCGGATGACGGAGCTGGCCATGCAGGCGAAGATCACCCGCTCCCGGCTTTCCCACGCGGTCGCCCGGCTGGAGAGAAGCGGCTGGGTACGCCGTGAGGACTGCCCGTCGGACAAGCGGGGCCAGCTCGCCGTACTGACGGAGGAGGGCTACGACGTGCTGCGGCGCACCGCGCCGGGCCATGTGGCCGCCGTACGCCAGGCGCTGTTCGACCGGCTCACCCCGGAACAGCAGAAGTCCCTCGGCGAGATCATGGAGATCGTCGCCGAGGGACTTCAGCCCAAGGAAGCGGGCGCGGACCTGCCCTGGCTGCGCTGAGCGCGCGACTCCTGGGCAGGCCCGCTGGGGACCGTACGGACGAGGCGTCCCCTTCCCCGTCCGTACGGGTGGTGCTGGGGAACCCGAAGGGGTGGTACGGCTAGTGCGCGACCACCGGCACCGCGACCTCGTCCTCGGCCCCGGTGACGGAGCCCGCGGTGGCGCCCATGTTGGGCTTGCCCGCGTTGACGAAGGTCATGGCGATCGCCGCGGCGACGACCAGGATGCCGACGGCGAACCAGATGGCGCTGGTGTAGCCCTGCACCTGACCCTGGAGCTGGACCAGCTGCGCCTGGGCCTGGGAGCCCGCCGAGCCGATGTGGTCCTCGATGTACGAGGTCGTCGCGGAGGCGGCGATCGTGTTCAGCAGGGCCGTACCGATCGCGCCGCCCACCTGCTGGGAGGTGTTGACCATCGCGGAGGCGACACCGGCGTCCCGGGGCTCGACGCCCTGGGTGGCCAGGGACATCGCGGGCATGAACGCCGTACCCATGCCGAGGCCCAGCAGCAGCATCGCGGGCAGCAGCACCGCGGCGTAGGAGGTGTCGATCTCCATCTGGGTCAGCAGCAGCATGCCGAGGGCCGCGACCAGGAAGCCCGGGCCCATCAGCAGGCGCGGGGCGACCCGGGTCATCAGCCGGGTGCCGATCTGGGTCGATCCGGTGATCATGCCCACGATCATCGGGAGGAACGCGAAGCCGGTCTTCACCGGCGAGTAGCCCTTGACGATCTGGAGGTAGTACGTCAGGAACAGGAACAGGCCGAACATCGCGATGATCGCCAGGCCCAGCGAGAGGTAGATTCCGCCGCGGTTGCGCTCGGTGATCACGCGCAGCGGCAGCAGCGGGGCCTTGACCCTGGCCTCGACCGCGACGAACGTGGCGAGCAGCACGACCGAGGCGACGAACATGGTGACGGTCACCGCGTCGCTCCAGCCGTCGGACTCGGCGCGCGTGAAGCCGTACACCAGCGCGACCAGGCCGAGGGTGGACAGGACCACGCCCGGGATGTCGAGCGGGGAACGGTTGCGGCCGCCCTTGGGCTCACGGATGACCAGGTAGGCACCGGCCGCCGCGACCACGGCGAACGGGATGTTCACGAAGAACGTCCAGCGCCAGTTCAGGTACTCGGTGAGGAAACCGCCGAGGATCAGACCGACGGCGCCACCGCCACCGGCGATCGCACCGTAGATGCCGAACGCCTTGGCACGCTCCTTGGCGTCCGTGAACATCACGGCGAGCAGCGAGAGCGCGGCGGGCGCGAGCAGCGCGCCGAACACGCCCTGGAGGGCTCGGGAGCCGAACATCATCGCTTCGTTGGTGGCGGCACCGCCGAGCGCGGAGGCGGCGGCGAAGCCGACCAGACCGAGCACGAAGGTGCGCTTACGGCCCCACAGGTCGGCGATCCGGCCGCCGAACAGCAGCAGACCACCGAAGGCGAGGGCGTAGGCCGTGACGACCCACTGGCGGTTGCCGTCGGATATGCCGAGGTCCTCCTGGGCGGAGGGCAGCGCGATGTTCACGATGGTCGCGTCGAGGACGACCATCAGCTGGGCGAGCGCGATGAAGACGAGCGCTTTCCAGCGACCGGGATCCGGGACCGGGGCGGCTGAAGCGCCGGTGACGCCGGGAACGTCGGAAGCACCCGAGGTGCTTCGGACTGTTTCAGACATGGTGGTACCCACTTCGGGACTTCGTGACGGAAATTTCGGTACTCGTACGGGACGTGTGGTGGTTCGGTTCGGGTGGTTGGACTGGTAGGTGCCGACTAGCAGAGCCGACTGGTCGAGGCCGACCGGTCGAGGCCGACCGGTAGGGGCCGAAACTGGTAGAGGCGACTGGTGAAGGTTCGGAGTGAGGGACTGTCGTACGCCCGAGAACTCATCGCCGATGGGTGCTCAACGTGCGATCACGCTCAGGACTTCCGCAGGTCCTCCAATGTCATGGACGTCCCCGGCAGGTCGTCGGAGCGGGCCGGGGCCCGCAGACCGTCCAGGAACAGCTGGAGATGACGGTGGACATAGCGGTCGACACTGAGGCATTCGAGCCCGGCCGGGGGCCGACTGAGCTGGCCGACGACGATCATCAGATCGCCCACGCCCACGTCGGCGCGGAGCTGACCGGCCGCCGTGGCACGGTCCATGACCTCCGCGACGAGCCGCTCGACCCGCAGCCGGGCCGCTTCCAGATCGGGGTGGTGCTGGTCGAAGGTGCTGGAGATCATCGGGCACAGCGCGCTGATCCGCTCATCGGCGGCGGTGTGCACGAAGCGCTCCAGCGCCGAGAACGCGTCACCGTTCTCGGCGAGCGCCTGTTCGGCCGCCCGCGCCGTGCGCTCCATCACCGAGCAGACGACCTCGCGGACGAGGGAGTCACGGTCGGGGAAGTTGCGGTACACCGTGGCGTTGCCGACCCCGGCCCGGCGGGCGATGTCGTCGAGCGGCACGTCGGGGCCGTGTTCGACGAACATCTCACGGGCGGCGGCGACGATCCGCTCCCGGTTGCGCAGGGCGTCGGCACGGGGCCGGGTCGTCCTGCGTCGCACGGGGGGCGCGGTTTGCACGGTGTGCTCCTTGGGTGTGGGCGGGTGGTTGACCGATGACCGATGACCGTCGACCGCCGACGGACAACTGACGACCGACGACGGAGACGGACGACCGATGACCGGCGACGAACGACGGACGACGAACGACCGATGACCGGCGACGAACGACGAACGACCGGTGACGGGTCACCGACCGGGCTATCCGGGGGCTAACCGGGGAGGCGCTCCCCGGTTAACCCGAACACCAAGCTAAACGGGGATTGGATCCCCGCTTATTTCCCGCCCGGCCGAACAATTCCCGTGACCTGAGTCACACCCCTCCCCGGTCCCACGATCGGTCTCCTCCAGCGCGCGCCCGCGCCCGCCTCGGCACATGGTGATCAAGAGGGTGCAGCCGGAGACCGGTGGCTGCCTGGAGCGAAAGGTCCATGCATGCAGCCGCTGCCGAGGAGCCGTCGGATACGCGCGCGGCGCGCGGCCGCCCTCACGGCCGTGACCGCCCTGACCCTGACGGTCAGCACCTCGGCGGGCACCGGCCACCTGCTGCCGGGCAACACGACGGCCGGGGCCCGCCCGCTGTCGGCGGCGCACTCCTCGGCGCTGGGCCCCTGCATGATCGACGGCGGCCTGGAAGTACAGATGTCGGAGGGCATCCCGACCCCTACGGGCTACACCCGCTCCACGGGCACCGTACGGGCCCTGACCCTGATGATCGACTTCTCGGACGCCCCCGGGAAGGGCAGCGCGCGGTCCCGCTTCCGCGAGTTCTTCCCGCAGACCCGGAAGTGGTTCCGCACCAGCTCCTACGGCCGCCTCGACTACCGCCCGGAAACCCCGATCCGCGGCTGGCTCCGCATGCCGAAGCCCTTCCGCGCGTACGGCATAGAGCGCGGCGCCCCCTTCGACCCCGGCTACCGGCAGCTGGTCCAGGACATCGTGGCCACGGCGGACCCCAAGGTGGACTTCAGCGCGTACGACCTCCTGAACGTGCTGGTCACCCCGAACGCGGGCCCGTCCGCCCTGGACACCGTCCTCTCCGTGACCTTCGCGGGCAACACGGAGGCCCCGACCGCGGACGGCGTACCCGTGGCCAACGCCTCCTTCGTCTACTCCCGCCAAGACGACGGCTCCGGCTCCTACGCCAGGACCGGCTACCGCGTCCTGCCCCACGAGAACGGCCATGTCTTCGGCCTGCCCGACCTCTACACCCAGGAGGGCGGGGGCGCGGTCGGCCACTGGGACATCATGAGCGAGGACTGGGGCGCCAACAACGACCTGCTCGGCTGGCACAAGTGGAAGCTGGGCTGGCTGGACGCCCACCAGGTCGCCTGCGCGTCCCTCCCCGGCGCCACGGAGCACCTCCTCACCCCGCTCTCCCGCACGGGCGGCCCCAAGCTCGTCTTCATACCCGTCGACGAGAGCACCGGTTACGCCATGGAACTGCGCACCCGCGGCGGCAACGACGAGGCCGTGTGCCGTCCGGGCGTACTGATCTACAAGGTCGACGCGGAGGTGGACACCGGCCGGGGCCCGGTCACGGTCTACGACTCCCACCGCGACAGCGGCGGCTGCACCCGCAGCCCGAACGTCCACGCGGAACTGTCCGACGCGGCGTTCGCCCCCGGGGAGACGTTCAAGGACCCGCGGCATGGGATTCGGGTGGAGGTGGCGGGGGTGACGTTGGCGGGGGATCACGTGGTGCGGGTGACGCGGCGGTAGGAGGGGTCGACCAGGAAATGACGGTCGCATCCGAGGGCCGACGGCGGTGAACCCTCCCCGTGACCGAACCGCCACCCATCCCGGTCCACGCAGGCCCCCCGGCCCATCCCGCTCCACCCAGGCCCACCCGGCCCATCCCGCTCCACCCAGGCCCACCCGGCCCATCCCAGTCCACCCGGCCCATCCCGACCCATCCCGGTCGGCATTACGGTTGGCCCTGCCGCCACCGCCGTACCGGAGACCCGATACCCGATGCCCGCCAACACCCCGACGCAGCAGGCACAGCCCCGGAGCCGGGCCGCCGACGAGCCCGCCGCCGCCCCGACCGAGGCGGTCACACCGCTGATCCGCGGGATCGCCGTACTGCAACGCCTCACGGAGGCCGACGGCACGCTGACGCCCAGCGAACTGGAGCGCGCCACGGGCCTCGCCCGCTCCACGGTGGACCGCATCACGGCCACCCTGGCACGCATGGGATACGTCCGCCTGGACGGCCGCGACGTGACCCTGTCCCCGCGCCTGATGGAACTGGGCAACGCCTACCTGGCCGCCCTCCGTCTGCCCGCCCTGCTCGGGGCACGGGCGGAGGCCCTCGCCGACGAGCTGGACGAGTCGGTGTCCCTGGCGGTCGGCGACGGTGACGGCATCCGCTTCATCCACCAGGCCACCCGACGCAGAGCGATGTCCCTCAGCTTCCGCATCGGCGACCTGCTGCCCGCGGAACGCACGGCACCGGGCGCGCTGTTCGCGACGGAGTGGTCGCAGCGGGACTGGCACGACTGGGAGACGCGCCGCGCGTCGGACCCGCAGGACGAGACGTTCCCGACCCTCCCCCCGAGAGGCCCCCGGATCCCGGACGAGGACTTCAGGTCCCGGACGGAAGCCGCGTCCAGGAACGACTGGTCCCTGGACGACCAACTGATCGAACCGGGCCTGGTAGCAGTGGCAGTCCCGGTACGGCACCCGGCCACGTCCCGGATCGCCTGCGTGGCAAGCATCGTCAGCCACACGAGCCGCCACTCGGCGACGGCCCTGCGGGACACCCTGCTCCCCCGCCTCCGCACAGCGGTAGCGGCAATGGAGGAGGACCTACGAACGGCCCCCACCCCCCAACCCGGACCACCCCCCTCCAACCTGGCGATCTGGACGGGCGCATCAAAACAACAACTGGGCCGCGAGTTCATCGAATCCCTGGCGAGAGGCCTGACCGTCCTCACGGCCTTCGGCGAGGGCCGCGCCGAGCTGACCCTCACGGAGGTCGCGAGGGCAACGGGCCTGGCCCGAGCGACGGCCCGCCGCGCCCTGATCACGTACGAACACCTGGGCCTGGCCACGCAGACCCCGCACCGCACCTTCGCCCTCACCCCCCGAACCCTGTCCCTGGGCTTCCCACCCCTCTCCCGCACCTCACTCCCGGACATCGCCTCCCCCCACCTGGCGGCCCTGACCCGGGAGATCCACGAGTCGGCATCACTCGCGACCCTCACCCCCGACGGCCGGGAGATCCAGTACACAGCCCGGGTGGCCACCACCCGCATCATGAGCGTCAACATCACCATCGGCACCCGCCTACCGGCCTACGCCACCTCCATGGGCAGGGTCCTGCTGGCGGACGCCGCGCACGAGCCGAACGAACTGACGCTGGGCCCCCTGCACCCGCTGACCCCCCACACGATCACGGACGTCACCGCGCTGAGGAAGCGCCTGTCCCTCACCCGAACCCAGGGCTACGCCCTGGTCGACGAGGAACTGGAAGAGGGCCTGCGCTCCATCGCCGTCCCCATCCGCGACCGCACCGGCAAGGCCATCGCCGCCATCAACGTCGCGACCCACGCGGCCCGCCGCACGGTCAGCGAATGCCTGGACCACATCCTCCCGCCCCTCACCGCCACAGCCTCCGCCATCGAAGCAGACCTCCACACCGCCTCCCGCTTCACCCGCCCTTCCCTGACCTGACCCCCACACCCCGCCCCTGATCCGCTAACCTTGTGACGCCGCCGCCTACACAGACGGCAGCGCCCCGCCTTCGTAGCTCAGGGGATAGAGCACCGCTCTCCTAAAGCGGGTGTCGCAGGTTCGAATCCTGCCGGGGGCACCAGGCAGGAGGCCCCGGACCGATCATGGTCCGGGGCCTTTTGCGTCCACTTCTGACACAGCGAGGACCCCGCTCACCAAGATCCCCGACAGGACCCGGGGGAAGAAGAAGCGGCGCCCGTGCCCGAGCCTCCGCTCGCGGGCGTCCTGGGTGCGGAGGCTCGGAGGGGCTGCATGTCCCTACTGGCGTGACCGGCTGGTACTCAGAGGTCGGGGACTCCCGTCAGGGCGGCCATCTGACTGATCATCGTCGGGTTCGCGGCGCCGGAGTAGGCGCGCACCTCGTCCACGGTGCCCTCGAAGTACTCACCGCGGGTCGCGGAGCGGCCCACCTGAAGGCCACCCGCGGCCGTCCACGAGGTGGTGTCCAGGGCGGTGGAGGTGTTGGCCAGTTGGCCGTTCACATAAAGGCGAAGCTCCTGAGCAGGGGCGTCGAAGACGACGGCCAAGTGGTCGCCCACGCCGTAGGGATCGGCATCGGGCAAGGCCTGCTCCTCAGTGATGACCACTTGCGGGGCATTCGCCTTGTCCTTGGTGGACACCACGACTTCCCACTTCCCACTGGCCGCCTGGTACCGGATGGCCATGCGGTCGGCGTCAGAGCCCGGAAGTGAGAGGACCGTCTGCGTTCGGTCGTCGACCGCGGCCAAGCGAGCGCGAGCGGCGAGAGTGAAGCTCCCGTTCCCGCTGACCGGTGCCGCTGATGTCGCCGCCCAGTCACCGTCGCCGTCGAGCCTGAGATCGCCCTGATCAACCAGTGCGGGATCTCCGAAGATGTCCTCGTTGCGGTAGATCCAAGCACCGCCGTGCAAAGTCAGCGGCAGGCCCCCGGGCTCCACGTTGGCAGCGATGCCGCCGGGCGCCTCCTCCAGGGGCCAGTAGCCCTCCCGGTTCAGCGGCGTCTCCTCAGCCCGGGGGCCGTGTCCCTTGTCGGCCGCGTAGGCGACGCCAGGGAGCGCGCCGAGTGTGAACGAGAGCGCGACGGCGCCCAATGCCACCAACGCGGCACGGTGTCTGTCGTGCATGTCCCCCCTCTTTTTGAGAATCCGGTCGAAATGCTGAAGCGATCTTCCAGTCCCGCTCCTTCCGGCGCAAGGAGTTTCGGTCGTCCGGCTCGCATCTCGGCCTGCCCTGGCGGCAGTCGAGTATGAGCAGGCAGAGCGACTGCGCTGAGCCGTGCTGGCCGGTCCAGATGTGCCGACCAGCAGCCCGTCGCGGAGTGGTCTGTCCCCCGCCTTGGTGGATCACGGCCCCGGGCCGGTCGGCAGGGCCCCGGACCACGCGTGAAGGGCACCGGCCCACGGATTCCGGCCGCGCCGCAACCCCCGGCCCCGGTCACCGCACTGGGAACAGGTGCAGGCACCGACACCGAGACCGGGAACAGAGCCAGGTGAGTTCAGTATGAGTGGGGTTCGTGGGCGGACGAGAGTCGCTGTCGTGGCACTGGCCGTGGCCGCCGTGGCCGTGTCGGGTGGCACGGCGCACGGCGAGGCGAGGTGGTCCGCGGCCGATCTGGCGGGGGTGGGCAGCGCGCTGTTGTACGGCGTTACGAGGGTGGACGACGACAGCACGTGGGCGTACGGCGTAGGGGTGAGTGGGGAGGGGAAGGTGCGGCCCACGACGCCGTTGCTGCTGGCCCGGGACGGGGACGCGGGTGGATGGCGGCAGGTGCCGATGCAGGGGTTTGCCGGGAGTGGTAGTACCAACCGGATCAACTCGCTGGATGCCGTAGGGGAGGACGACGCCTGGGCCGTCGGGGATCACGAGGGGCAGCGGGGGGCCATCCACACCCAGCACTGGGACGGCAGCACCTGGCGGGTGGTCGAAGCGCCGGTGCCGGAAGACGTGGTGATCAACGACGCCGGGCTGCTCGATGTGTCGGCTCGGGCGGGCGATGACGTGTGGGCGGTCGGGTGGATCACTGTCGTCGACAGCGAGGTGCCTCATGCGGACGTACCTGGCGGGGTCATTCAGGAGACGCACAATGAGGCGGTCGTCCAGCACTGGGACGGGGAGGCGTGGCGGCTCGTGCGCGTGCCGGGTGCCTCCTCGTTGATGGTGAACTCCGTCGCCGCCGTCGCCGACGACGACGTGTGGGTGTCCGGGTACACCGCCGAGGACCAGCCCGCGATGCTGCACTACGACGGCAGGTCCTGGTCCCGGGTCGCGGTCCCGTACGACGGGGTCAACGGTGAACTCATCGACCTGGAGGCGCGGGGTGCGGGTGATGTCTGGGCCGCGGGGCGGAAGTTGGACGACGACGAGGACCGTGGGCATGCCCTGGTCGCGCACTGGAACGGCCGTGCCTGGCAGCAGGTGTCGGCTCCCGCGAGCGCCGGTCGTGTGAAGGACCTGGCCCTGGCGCCGGGCGGGGTGACGGTCGCCGGGGAGCAGGCGGACGGCAGGCCCTATGTGATGCGGCTGCGCGACGGACGGTGGTCGGACCTGGGCGTACCGGAGGGCGGCGCGGCCGGTAGTCGGTATCTGGCCGGACTGACGTGGACCTCGCGGGGAGTCACCGTCGCCGCGAACGACTGGGGGGCGGCGGGTCTGACGAGCCCGGTGCTGCTGACCGGCGGTCGCTGACGGCCCCGGGCTATTCGATTGCCGTGGCCCAGGTCGGTCGGCTAGTAAGCCTGCATGCTGAAGGGTGGGAAGGTCGGGCTGCGGGCCCGGCACGAGGAAGACATTCCGGTCCTGCGAGCCGAGCTGTACGACGACGTGGTCAACGGCTCGCGGGCCGAGAGTGGGCCGTGGCGGCCGATCACACCCGGGTCGAAGGATCCGCGGCTTGTGGTGGACGACAAGGAGCAGGGGCATGTTCCCTTCTCCGTCGTGGAGTTGGGCGGTGGCACGCTCGTCGGTACCGCGACCCTGTGGGGCATCGACAACCACAACCGGTCCGCGCACATCGGGCTGGGGCTGCTGCCGTCCTGCCGTGGCAAGGGGTACGGCACCGATGTGGTCGCGGTGCTGTGTCATTACGGCTTTGTCGTACGTGGTTTGCGGCGGTTGCAGATCGAGACGCTGTCGGACAACGCCGCGATGTTGCGCTCCGCTGAGCGGAACGGGTTCGTTCGTGAGGGTGTGCTGCGTTCCTCGGCCTGGGTGATGGGGGAGTTCCTGGACGAGGTGCTGCTTGGGCTTCTCGTCGAGGAGTGGAAGGCGCGCCAAGAAAAACGGTGGTAGCAGGCCTCTGTGGGCCGTTAGCGTGCTGCCCGACCGAGTCGTCTTGGCAAGGACGTGCCGTTGTACACCGTGTGAGACCTCCCGAGAGCTGATCTGTCGCGCGTCGCGCGTGTGCGTGCGCCGCGCTGCTTCTTGCTGCGGACTTCTCACTGAAATCGGTGTGTTCCTGTGCTTCATAGCTGGGTGGTCATGCCCACCTGTCTGCCGACCGTTCTCCGCCGTTGTCACGCGTGCGCGTGCGGGCGGTTCCGGGCGAACGGCAAGTTTCGCGTCAACGCCCACCACAAGCTTCTCGATGCCTGGCTTCTCGTGCTCTGTGCGGGTTGCGGGGACACGGCCAAGCTCACGGTGCTGGAGCGGGTGCACGTGCGCTCCGTGCGGCCTGAGCTGCTGGAGCGGATGCACGACAACGATCCTGTGCTGGCGGCCGAGTTGCTCCGGGACGCGGTCGTGCTGCGTCGCAATCGCATCGCCCTGGACTGGGCGGGCGCCTGGCGGCTCGACACCAGCGGGTCGGATCACCTGGACCGTGAGGTGATCGACGTCTCGGTTCGGTTCGCGGCGCGGATACCTGTTCGGCCGGTGCGCGTCATCGCCGAGGGTTGCGGTCTGTCGCGGGCCGAGGTCGAGCGGCTCGTCGCGGAGGGGAAGGTCGTTTCGGCGGTTCGGTTGAGCGGCAGGCTCTCCGACGACTTCACCTTCACGCTCAAGCGCTGAGCCCTCAGTCCTCCCTGGGAGCAGACGGGCGGAGGTGTGTGATCATGCGGAGTCAGTCAGTGGCTGACGCGTGCGGAAAGGGCGGGAAACGGCATCGTGGGCAAGGAGCAGGCACCGATATCCGACGACGAGTGGGAGCGCTTCCTTCGGGAGGCCGAGGCCGGGGGGTCGGGGGCGCCCGAGGAGCCGTCGGCGCGGGCGCGGATGGTGGCTCGGCGGTTGCGGGAGGAAGAGGCTGCCGGGCGGGCGCCGCGGGATGAGGGGTGGCGGACGTATCAGCCGCCTCGGCGTGGGGGGCGCACGGGGTGGTACGTCGTTGGGGTGCTCGTGGTGGTCGGGTTGCTCGTCGTCGCGCTGGCGCCCTGGCGGTGGGCAGGGGGCGGCGGCGAACCGCTGGGGGCGGAGACCGGGCAGCCGTCGCAGGCGCCGCCGACTGAGGGCATCGAGCAACCGCCGACGCTCGAGCAGCCTTTCAGGGGGTCGCCCGCCGCGCGGTGGAGTGACGGGGTCGCCGGGATTCACCTTCCTGCGGCGCGAGCCACCGGCTGGATGAGCAAGGAGCAGGTCGCTCAGGCGCTCGAGCGGTCCCGGGACTTCCTTGTCGCCTCCAGTCTCGATCCCGGTGTGCTGCGGGGGGAGCGGCCCGCCGACGCCATCGCGCTGGTCAATCCGCACCAGTCCGACGTGCGGGACTTCCTCGGCACCGCCTTCCGCGAGCCCAGCCGCGAGAACGATCCCCTGCTCCTCTTCAGCCGGTTCGAGAAGAGTGACGTACGGGTCGTCGGGGACGTCGTCAAGACGCGTGGGCGTGTCAGCTATCGGGAGGGTGAGCGGGGGGCCCTGGAGGTGACCACCGATGTCACCTACGTCTATCCCGTCGTGCGGGCCGAGGAGGGCAGCGACGAAGTCGTGCGGACCATCGTGCGGCGGGAAGTCGTGATGAGCTGGGACGATCCCGCGAAGGTCGTCATCGACCCGGGGACCTTCTCCCTCGTCTCCTACTCCGTGGACACCACCAACGGCGGCTGCGACACCTTCACCGGCTATCTCACCCCCGAGTTCGGGGACGAGCGTACGGGGGCGGGTGACGGGGCCACAGTCGATCCGTACGACCGGAGTACGTCGATGGACGAGCGTATGCGGGAGGGCGGGGCGGACGCCGAGTGCGGGGTCGCTACGCGGTCCTGACCTCGCGGCTCACCTCTCGGCGCGTCCCAGGCGAACATGCCGTATTGTCACGCCACTTGGCGCCTCACGCGCCGCTTTCAGGGATCAGGGGATTCATGCGTACCACCCTCGTGAGGGCCGGAGTTGCCGGTGCCCTCCTGTTTTCCGGTTCCGTCCTCGCCGTGCCCGTCGCGCATGCGGCGGAGACCGATGTGGTCATCGAGAAGGTGTCGGTGAACGGTGGCAAGAACATCGTCTTCGGTATATCCAGGACGGAGTCGTTCACGATCTCGGTGACGGCCTCCGACGACTCGGGGATCAGGCACAGCGGCGCCTTCCTCGAAATCGACCGGGAGAAGGGGGACGACTACTGGTCGTACCACGGCGTGCCGACCTGTACGGCCGTCAGCTCCACCACCTCCACCTGCAAGCTGACGGTGACCCTCGAACGGGACATCGACCTGCCCCGCAACACCCTCGCCGGGCCCTGGGACGTGTACGTCCAGCTCCAGTCGAAGGACGGCGACTACTACGGGGACGACTACAAGGAGCATCCCGTCCAGCGGCGTGCCAAGCTCAGCGTCAACGCCTCCCCCGAGCCCGTCGCCAAGGGCAGGACGATCACCGTCACGGGCAAGCTGACCCGCGCCAACTGGGACAGGTACGTCTACGCGGGCTACACCAACCAGTCCGTGCGGCTCCAGTTCCGTCCGAAGGGCAGCGATACGTACACCACCGTGAAGACCGTGCGGAGCAGCAGCACGGGACAGCTCCGGACGACCGTGACCGCCGCCCGCGACGGCTACTGGCGCTGGAACTTCGGCGGCACCGCCACCACCTCGGCCGTCAAGGCCACCGGCGACTTCGTCGACGTGGTCTGACGTACCGGGGCCGGTCCGCGGTGACGTGGCGCGGACCGGCCCCGGTGCGGTGACGCCGGGCGTCAGCCGCTCGTGCAGGTCGTGCCGTTGAGGGTGAACGTGGCCGGGGAGCCGTTGGTCGTCGTCCTGGTGCCGGTGAAGCCGAGCTGGACCGAGGAGCCCGCCGGGATCGTCGCCGTGTAGGCGGCCGGGGTGACCGTCACCGTCGTGCCGGACTGGGCCGGGGTGCCGCCCCACATGTTGCTGACGGTCTGGGAGTCGGGGAAGGCGAAGGCGAGGGTCCAGCCGTTGAGCGGGGCCGTACCGGTGTTGCGGACGACGAGGTCGGCCTGGAAGCCGCCCGGCCACTCGCCCACCACCCGGTAGGTGACGGCGCAGGACGTGCCGGGGTTGCCGGGGTCCCGGTCGGTGGTGACGGTCACCGTGGCCGAGCGGGGGGAACGGTTGCCCGCGGCGTCCCGGGCGTAGACGGCCAGGGTGTAGGCCGTGGCGGGGGTCAGACCGGTCAGGGTGGCCGTGGCGGTGGTGGAGGAGGCCAGGACGGTCTCCGTGCCCGCGCCCACGCGGACCACGTCGTAAGCGGTTACGGCAACGTTGTCGGTGGCCGCGGGCCAGGTCAGGGTGGCCGAGGTGGCCGTCACGCCGGAGGCCGCCGGGGTGCCGGGGGCGGTGGGCGCCTGGGTGTCGCCGGGGTTGCCGGGACCGTAGACCGTGGCCTCCTTCGACGTCTGCGCGATGCCGTGGGGGCCGTGGAAGACGCGCTCGCCCCAGCTGCTGAGGCGGCTCGGGTCGAAGTCGATGGCGAGGTCCAGGACGGGGTCGGTGTTGCCGCTCCAGGACCAGGCGAGATAGCCGAGGCCGAGCTGCTCGGCGGCGGCCATCATCGTGTCCTCGTCGGGGTCGCCCCACTGGTCGGGCGGGCCGCCGAACTCGCCGATGAGGATAGGCAGCCGGGCGGTGACGAAGGCGTTGAGGTAGTCGGTGATCTCCTGGGCCGTGTCGTAGACGCTGTACATGTGGATCGAGAAGATCAGGTTGCCGGTCGGGTCGGCGTCGTAGACGGTCCGGGCGTCGGCGCGCATGACGCCCTGCCAGTCCTGGCCCCAGTTGGGCGCGTCCACCATGATCGTGTGCTGGAAGCCCGCGGCGCGCAGCTTCTGCACGGCGGCGACGGTCGGGGCGGTCCAGCCCGCGGGGTTGGTGTTGCCCCAGGGCTCGTTGCCGATGTTGATGACGACGTGGTCCTCTTCGCCGGTGAGGACGCTCCGCAGGCTGATCCAGTAGTCGGCGGCGTGGTCCAGGGTTCCGGCGGCGGCCTCCTCGCCGTAGCCGGTGGTGTCGTGGACCTCCAGGACGCAGATCAGGCGGTTGGCCTTGCAGTCCGCCACCACCGCGGCCACGTCGGCGGCGCTGTTCCTGGTCCAGCGGTGGCCGTCGGAGAGGACGACGCGGACGGTGTTGGCGCCGAGGGCCTTGACGTCGGCTAGGGACTGGGTCTCGCCCGGGTACCAGGTGTGGGCGTGGTTGACGCCGCGCATCACGAAATCGTTGCCGTTGCCTTCGAGGAGGCGGCCGTTGGAGATGTGGAGGCCGGTGGCCGCCGCCGTCCCGGCCGCCGCGGGCTCGGCGGCGTGGGCGGCGGGGGTCAGGGCGGCGGCGAGGAGGGCCAGCAGGGCGGTCAGGGCCGTCAGCACGGCCGCGGGGAGGGGGTGGAGGTGCTGCGTTCCTGGGATCGTGCTCCTTCGTGTTCTCACTGCGGCTCCTGGGAGTGAGGGGTTGGGGAGAGCGAACGGGCTATGGGAGCGCTCCCATGAAGCCATCACGCCAGGGACACGTCAACCCCTCCGGGGGTACTCGCGCTCACACCCCCGGCGACGTCCGCAGTGACACTTCCCACGAGCCGTGCGATGTGTGGGGTGTGGGAATCATGAGCACCAGTGGTGCAGTTGATGCAGAAGTGATGTACGACCAGCAGCTCCAGCGCATCCAGCAGACCCCTTGGAGGTCCTCCGTGCGGCCGTTCACCCTCCAGTACGCCTCCTCCCGTAGGCCGACGGACACGGTCCCGCCGTACCGGTTCGACGTGGCGCGTCAGCTGAACGTGCTGCCCGACGGCCGTCCCGCGATCAGCGACACCGAACTGCTGCTGGCGGCCGGGACGACCACGTCCACCGCCGGGTCCCAGACGCACTTCGACGACTGACGCGCCTCGACCGCATGACCGTACTGATCCTCACGTCCGACGAGGACGTGACCGCCGACATGGTGGTGGCCCGGCTGCACGCCGCGGGCACCCCCGTGCTGCGCCTCGACCCCGCCGACCTGCCGGGCAGGGCCGCGCTCTCCGTCGAGTACCGCGACGGCGACGTGCACGGGCATCTGTCGGTGAACGGGCGCACCGTGTGCGTGGGCGGCCTGCGTTCCGTCTGGATGCGCCGCCCCGGCGAACCCGCCGCGCACGCGGCCCACGCCTCCCCGTGGCTGACCGCCGAGACCCGGCAGGCCCTCTTCGGGATGCTGCACTCCTCCCCCGCGCGGTGGATGAACCATCCGCGCAGCGCCGAACAGGCGCGTCTGAAGCCCTGGCAGTTGCGCGTCGCCCACGACAGTGGGTTCGCCGTGCCGCCGACCGTCTTCACCACCGCCCCCCTGCTGGCCCGGCAGTTCGCCGAGGAGCACCGGGAGGTGGTGGTGAAGGCCGCCTCGGGTCCGCCGCGCGGCGGTCCCGGGCCCGCGCTGGTGCTGCCGACGACCCTCATCGGCCCGGACGCCGACTTCGCCGCGGTCGCGGCCGGTCCTGCGCTGCTCCAGCGGTACATACCGAAGCGGGCCGACATCCGGCTGACCTGCGTCGGCACCCGGATCTTCGCGGCACGCAAGACCGCCGAGCCGGACCAGATCGACGGCCGCTACGGCGACACCGGGCACCTCTGGGAGCCGGTGGCCGTGCCGAGGCGCATCGGGGCGTCGGTGCGGGAGTACGTCTCACGGGCCGGGCTGGCCTACGCCGCCTTCGACTTCGCCGAGGACCTGGACGGGGTGTGGTGGTTCCTGGAGTGCAACCAGGGGGGCCAGTTCGGGTTCGTCGAGCTGGAGAGCGGGCTGCCCATCTCGGAGGCGGTGGCGCGGTGGCTGGAGGACGGGGACGCAGGTGTGGGGACGGGGCCGGATGAGTAGCGGCTGAGTATGGGTGCTCATGTCCGGTCGGGCGGGCCCGGCCACCATGGACACATGACCACACGGGGAACGCTTCTGACCGCCGCCACCGCACTCGTGACGGCCGTACCGGTCGCCGCCTGGGGCCTGATGGGCCGACAGGACGCCGAGGGCGTCGCGCCCGCCGAACTCGACTACGCCTACCGGCCGCTGGACATCGCCGACGGCCCCGCCGCCCTCGTCGGCGCCGCCGCCCTCCTCCTCGGCGGCCTCGCCGCGGCCCTGCTCGTCCGCGCCTCGCGCGCCGGGCGGCTGGACGCCCGCTGGTGGCAGGTCCTCGCACCGCTGATGGTGGCCGGGCTGGTCATCGGCGTCGGCTACCGGGTCCTCACCGCCGGGGTGATCGGCGCCAACATCGGCGCGGGGCTGACCATGCTGTTCGGCGTCCCGGTGGTGGCCGCGCTGGTGGCCTGGGCGCTGGTGCGGGGGGTGTGGCTGGCCGCGCACAGGGGCGACGGCGGATCGGGCGGCCGGGGGATGCGGGTGGCTCCGCACGGGATGTGAGGCGCACCCCGCCTGCCCGGGGGGGGCGCTCCCCCCGCGCCGACCGCCGGGGACGGACCGTGGTCCGGCCCGACAGCCGGAACCCGACCGCCAGGGACGAACCGTGGTCCAGCCCAACAGCCGGAACCCGAGGTTGACGCCCCTCCCCACGCCTCCCCAACGCCTCCGCAAGCCCCACCCAACGTGCGGATTCCGGCCCACCACCGGCCCGCTTCCGCCAAGCTGTACCCCTACGAGACGGGCCCCGGCCGCCACCGGCCCGCGTCCCAACTCGCCCGCGCGAGCTGACCACTTGACGCACCGCTCCGAGAGGAACCAAGCCATGGCCACCCCGCTGTCCGCCGCGAAGACGCTTGCCGCGCTGAAGGCCGAGGGTCTCAGCGTCCATGAGCACGACGGCTGGCGTACGCACAACCGCGACGCGGCGACCGGCAAGAAGTTCGGCCCCGTGATCGGGGTGCTGATCCACCACACCGCCGGACGCAACGACAAGGAGCTGTGCTTCCGGGGCAGACCCGGTCTTCCCGGGCCGCTCTGCCACGCCTGGCTCGGCAAGAGCGCGGGGCTGTGGCTGCTGGGCCACGGTCGCGCCAACCACGCCGGAGGGGTGGACCCCGACGTGCTCGACGCCCTGCGCGCGGAGAAGCCGCTCCCCCGCGACAACCAGGCCGACGCCGACGGCAACGACTGCCTGTACGGCCTGGAGATCGAGAACCTCGGCGACGGCGAGGACCCCTACCCGGACGCCCAGTACCGGCAGGCCGTGCTGTGGGCGGCGGCGCTGTGCCGGGCGCACGGCTGGACGGAGAAGTCCGTCGCCGGGCACAAGGAGGTCCAGCCCGGCAAGATCGACCCCAGTTTCGACATGGACGACTTCCGGGCCGACGTACGCAAGCAGCTCGCCAGGAAGCCGGGGGCCGCCACCGGACCGGTGACCACCAAGCCCGGCAACGCGACCAAGCCCGGCACCGCGACCAGGCCCCGCGTCGACCTGTCCCGCCTGGTCAGCGCCGCGAAGACCGATCCCGGCGCCCGGCAGGGCCACGTCACCTATATGGCGGGCACCAACCTCACCGAGGCGGCGCTGGTCAAGCTGGGCTACCTGGCCAAGACGTACGCGGGTGACGGCTCCTTCGGCACCACCACCATCGCCGCCTACGCCAAGTGGCAGCGCCACCTCGGCTACGGCGGCACCAACGCCGACGGCATCCCCGGCAAGATCTCCCTGAGCAGGCTCGGGGAGCGGACGGGACTGTTCACCGTCGTGGCGTGAGGGTCAGCCAGGCGGTCACCGCGAGCGACGCCGACGCCATCGCCGTCATCGCGGTGGCCGCCGAGGTGAGCTGGGCGACCGTCCCGGCCAGCGTCGCGCTGAGGCCCTGGAGGGTGAGCATCCCGGCGGAGTGCAGGCCGAGGGCGTGCCCGGAGAGGTCGTCGGGGGTGAGGGCGACGAGGCGTTCCTGGTGGACGAGGCTCGCCCCGAACCCCGCCGACGCCACCGTCACCAGCACGGCCGCCACCGGCAGCGCGGGGCGCAGGAAGAAGACGAGATAGGGCGCGGCGAGCAGCACCAGCAGCGGGCCGCCGAGCCGCGCCCGGCGGCCGGGCGGTACGAGCCGTCCCACCGTCACGTTGCCCGCGAGCAGGCCCAGCGCCCCGCAGGCGAACAGCAGTCCGGCGGTGTCGGGGGCGTAGGACACGTAGAGGGATTCGGCGCCCACGACCAGGCCGTTGGGGAGCCAGAGCAGCAAATAGACCCGGCGGCGTGGGCGGGAGGACCACAGCAGGGCGTTGGACCGCCAGGTCGCCGCCACCGACGGTCGGCCCGTGGCGCGGGGCGGGCGGCGGGTCAGCCCCAGCCGGACGGTGATCGCGGCGGCGGCGTGCAGCAGCGCGGCCAGCAGCAGGGCCGGGCGGGGCGCCAGTACGGCGATCAGGACCCCGCCCGCCCCGAACCCGGCGATCTGCGTCAGCCCGGACGCCATGCCGAACACCGAGCGGCCCAGCAGATAGCCGTCCTTGGCGAGGATCTCCGTCAGCAGCCCCCAGCGCACCCCGCCGCCCAGGGACGCGACCAGCCCCTGCGCGAACAGCACCGCGAAGACCGCCCCCACCGGCAGTCCGGGCAGCGCCAGCACCGCCGTACCGGCCGCGAAGGCGAGCGAGACGCCCGTCAGCGTGGCCCTCGGCGGCAACCGGTCGGCACCCGACATCAGGAACGTGGCGCCCAGCACCTGCGCCAACGACGGCCCGAACATCCCGACCGCCGCCAGCAGCGGCGACTGGGTCGCCCGGTACACCAGCGTGCCGACCGCCAGCCCACCGATCGTCCCGGCGGCGGTCTGGACGGCGGAGCCCAGGAACAGCGGGCCGAACTCGGGGGTGCGGAAGAGGTCCCGGTAGCTGCGCATGCGCGGAGTCTGCGGCGGTCCGGTCGGCGGTCGTTACTGTTGCGCACAGGCGCGAAACGACGGAGCGGGTGGGCATCGGGGGTGGCGGGCGGCATGGGCTGGTGGCAGGTCAGTGCCGACACGCTCGCCGGTAGCCGGTTCGTGCTCTCCCCGCTCGCCGAGACCTTCGCGAGTCTGCGGGTGCTGCACTCGGGGGCGGGCGGGCACCCCGGTGAGCAGGCCTGGCTGCGGGCGCATCTGCCCGGCTACCGGGAGCGGATCGCCGCCGATCCCGTGTCCGCGCTGCTCGTCCGGGCCGGGCTCGGGCGGGACTGGATCGCCGACTTCCTGACGCCGGTGCCGTATGACGGGGAGAGCTTCGCGGAGGGGCTGGCCCGGGTGCGGGCGGCGGATCCGCGGGACGCGCGTGCGCAGTTGCGCCGCTCCCTCGCCGGGCCGCTGCCCGCCGCGCTGGACCGCGACGACCTGCCCGGCCGTGCGGCGGACCTGCTGGAGTACGTGTGGGCCGAGGCGGTACGGCCGTACTGGGCCCGGCGTCGGCGCGTCCTGGAGGCCGATGTCGTCGCGCGGACCGCGCAGGTGGGCCGGGGCGGCTGGGCGGCGGCGCTGGACGGGCTGCGGCCGGGGCGGACCCGGTGGCTGGGCGGCAACCGGCTCCAGGTGAACCTGCACGCCCATCCGCCGCGCGAGATATCGGGGGCCACGCTGGTCCTCGTACCCGTGACCGCGCACGCGACCGGCTGGCTGTCCTGGGAGGAACCCGAGCGGTACGCCGTCGTCTACCCGTGCGCGGGCGCGCTGGCGCACGCCGATCCCGTGCCCACGGGGCTGGCCGCGCTGCTCGGCGGGGCGCGGGCGACGGTGCTGACGCTGCTCGGCTCCCCCATGAGCACCACTCAGCTCGTCGCGGTCACCGGGCAGGGCCTCGGCTCGGTCGGACGGCATCTGCGGGTGCTGCTGGACGCGGGGCTGGTGACGCGGCGCCGGGCCGGGCGGTCGGTGCTGTACGCGCGGACGGCGGCCGGGGACGCGCTGGTGGAGGCGGGGCGCGGGGGCGGGGGCGGGCACGAGGGCGTCACACGGCGGGGCTAGCATCCGGGCATGACGACGAACACCGACGGCAACGGATCCGTACTCGACATCGGGATTGGCGCCTTGCAGGGCGGTTCGGCGGACCTCAAGCAGTACGCCGGGCAGGCCGTGCTCATCGTGAACGTGGCCTCGAAGTGCGGGCTGACCCCGCAGTACGCGGGCCTGGAGCGGCTGCACGAGCGGTACGCCGGACAGGGCTTCACCGTGCTCGGGGTGCCGTGCAACCAGTTCATGGGGCAGGAGCCCGGCAGTGCGGAGGAGATCGCCGAGTTCTGTGCGGCGACATACGGCGTGACGTTCCCGATGACCGAGAAGGTGGAGGTGAACGGGGCGGGGAGGCATCCGCTCTACGACCGTCTGACCGGCTTCGCCGATGCCGAGGGGCACACCGGGGACATTCGCTGGAACTTCGAGAAGTTCCTGATCGGGCGGGACGGTGAGGTCGTGGCGCGGTTCGCGCCGCGGACCGAGCCGGAGTCCGCGGAGGTCGTGGCGGCGGTGGAGCGCGCGCTCGGCTGACGGACCGGCATGAACCGAGCCCCCTCGGCTAGGACGGCGGACTGGTCGAGAGGGCTCGTCGGTGGTGCGTGCGCGGTGCTACGCCTTGACCGAGGCCACGAAGGCGTTCCACGCGTCGGCGGGGAAGCCCAGGACGGGGCCCGCGGGGACCTTGGAGTCCCGTACGGCCAGCGCGCTGTGGACAGGGGACTTGACCTCGACGCAGGCGCCGTTGCCCTGGGAGTACGAGGACTTGACCCACGTGTCCGTCGTGCCCTGCTTGATTGCCATGTTCACTCCAGTTGCCAGGTGCAGTCGATGTGCTCGGATCGCGCCAACCTTCGTGCGTGATTGGCGTGATCGACGCTACTCGCCAACATCGGCGTCCGGAGAGACTATTCACTCGACCGGATGGCATATTCCAGTGGGGTCTTCCATCCAGACCGGGCGATCGTGTACCGTTCGGCGGCTCGCTCAGCGTGCGTAGTCTTTTGCCACGTTCGAGATAAATTCCCGAGTTTGGTCGACATTCAGGGCCTGTGCCCGCAGATGCTCGTACATCACGCTGTATTTCTGGACATCCTGCGCCTTTTCCAGATAAAGGTCGCTGGTGACGCCCTCGATGTAGACCACGCTCGAGTCGGCCGCGTCCGGGAACTCCAGAATCGCGTACTGCCCGCTCACCCCGGGATGCGCGCCCATCGCGAACGGGATCAACTGCACCGTCACATGCGGCAGCTGGGACATCTCCAGCAGATACTCCAGCTGCTCGATCATCACCTGCTTGTTGCCGACCTCCCGGCGCACCGCCGCCTCGTCGATCACCGCCCACAGCCGCAGCGGGTTCTCGGCCGCAGAAATACGTTCCTGCCGACGCAGCCGCACCTGCACCCGCTTCTCGATGTCGGCCGGTGTCGCCTCCGGCAGCGCGCCCGTGATCAGCGACTCCGCGTACGTACGGCTCTGCAGCAGCCCCGGCACCACCTGCGGGTCGTACACCCTCAGGCTCGCCGCGTCCGTCTCCAGGCCGATGTAGACGCTGTAGGGGATGTCGCCGAAGGAATGCCACCAGCCCTGCTGCCGGGAGTCCTTGGCCATCTGCATCAGCGAGTCGACGATCCTGTGGTCCTCCACCTCGTAGACCCCGCACAGATCGCGCACATCGCGCTGGCTGATGCTGCGGCGGCCGTTCTCCAGGCGGCTGATCTTCGACTGGGACACCAGCAGGCGCTCGGCCACCTCCTCGGCCGTCATGCCCTTGATCTCACGAAGCCTGCGCAACTCCTGACCCAGCCGGCGCCGCCTGACTGTGGGATTGACATTGGACGCCACGGGACGTGCACCTCCGGCTGCATTGCCTGAACTTGCGACTTTGCGTATCTGCTGTTGAGCAGACTGCCACCAAGGTGCTTCTTACCGCTGGAGAACCAGGGATATGCGGCGGGTACACGCCAGTTCACGGCGGATGGCCGAACAGCACACGTCCGTACGCCACGCCCGGGGCGGTGCGCGACCGCGCGGGGCGGTGGGGCCGTACCGGTACATGCGTACGGTCCCACCACCCCGCGCGGGTCGCTGCGGCTCCCGAACCGGGTCTGTGTGCGCGGTGCGTGCCGTGGACTGCGGCTCAGTGAGCCACGGCGCGCGCCATCCCGCGGCGCGGCTGCGTCGGAACGCCGCGGGCGGGTTCCGGCGCCTGCCTGGCCCCGGGACCGGCCGGACGGCCTGCCACCTGGGCCGGGCTGCGGCGCGGCTGGGCCGCCACGCCGTTCTGGACGTCCATCACGGCGTGCGCCACGAGGCCGCCCATCGGGTCGTGCCTGATCAGGTCCCGCAGCCGGGAGCGGGACGAGCGTCCCTCGTTGCCCGGATACAGGTGCTTGCCGAGGCCGACCGCGTGCGCCAGCGCGGCGAGCGCCGCCGTCCGCGGGTCCGGCGGTACGCCGGTGCGGATCGCGGAGTCCAGCCGGGCCCTGATCTCCCGGCTGATGGCGTTGTCCGTCGCCTGGTAGCGAGTGGTCGGCAGCACCCCGCACATCTGGCCCTCCACGGCATGCACCATGCCGCAGCGCTCCAGATGCGAGAGGTACGTCTGACGGAGCCCCAGCCGGGGTCCGCCAATCCAGTGGACGGCCCGTACGGGAGCGCCACGCCTTCGCAGCAACTCCAACGCGCAGTCCAAAGTCGGATCTCCTGTCGGCCGTGGTACGACCACGGCGATACGATCCCCGTCAGGGGCTATCCGTCCGGCCAGCGCCAGCTCTACTAGCTGTGCTCCGGCCAGACCGAGGTCGAGCGACTGCGGCTGTGCAGTGGTACCCGTGGCCGGGTCCAACGCCAGCAGCAGAAGCTCCTCCGGAAGTGTTCTGCGGCTCCTGCCCATCCATGCCTCCCCGCGTGGATGAATGACAGGGTGACCCCTCTCACATCCGTCTGTCGAGGGTGCGTGACCTGTTTGTAGTGGAACCAGTAGGTATGTCGTTCTCGTCTACCGCGTGGGGCAGGCCCGCACACAGGACACTGGTACACGGTTCGGACAGGCCGTGGGGCGGTGGTCCGGGCGGCGGTTCCAGGGTTTTCGGGTAGGAGCACAGAGTACGTGCGGCGCATGGAGGAGGCATCGGTGGCGGGCGAGTCCCCCGACAGTTCGAGGCAGCGCGAGTCGTCGGAAGAACCGACGTCGGGGAGCGCGGGTCCGGTTCCCGGGGCGCGGGGCGAGTCCCGCGACCCGCGTCTCGCCGTCACCCGGGAGGAGGCGGAGGCCTCCGGCCGCCGCGCGGATACGGCCACCCGGGTGCTCTCCGCACCGGGCGGGCCCGGCGGCTCAGGCCCGGGTGGCCCGGAGCGTGATGAGCGGTTGCGGGCGGCGGTGGCGGCTTGGGTGACGTCGCCTTCCGGCGGGGAGGCGGAGGAGGAGGCGTCGGGGGCTCCGGCGGGAGGTGCGGAGGGCGAGGAGGCTTCGGCTGAGGACTCGGAGGCCCAGGACGCTTCGACCGACGGCTCGGAGGCCCAGGACGCTTCGACCGACAGCTCGGAGGGCTCGGAGGCCGAGGGCGCGCGGGACGCCGAGGGCGGGGGCGGTGCGGATGCCCCGGCGGAGGCGGAGGAGGCCCGGGCCGAGGACGCCGGTGAGGATCGGAGTGAGGACGCGGGCGACGCGGAGGGCTCCGCGGTCGACGATGCGGAAGCCGCCGGGGGCCGTGACGCGGACGCCGTCGAGGATCGTGACGCGGGCGAGAGCGACGCGAGCGATGAGGCCGACGGCCCCGGTGACGACGACCGGCCAGAGGTCGACCCCGCCCCCAACGCCGACACCGACTCGGACACCGAGACCAACACCGACCCGGACTCGGACCCGGCCCCGGCCCCGGACTCGGACCCGGACCCGGACCCGGACCCGGACAACGATGGCGGCGACGACACCGACACCGCACCGGAAGCCGACGGCTCCGGCGCACCCCCCGTCGACCAGCCCACAGCCGTCTTCAAGGCTGTACGCCTGAAGAAGCCCGAGGTCGATCAGCCGACGACCATGCTCAAGCTGGGCGACGCCCTCAAGCCCCCCACGGCGCCCACGGCGCCCACGGCCCCCGCGGAGGACCCCGAGCCCCCCGCCACACCGAAGCCCCCCGCCCCCGCCAACGCCGAGCGCACCAGCAAGTTCGTCGCGCTCAAGCCCCTGGCCGACGAGGTGGCCGGGCGGCCGGTGCCCGGGGACGTGACCTCGGGGATGCCGCAGGTCGGGCCGGAGCGGACCACGCAGCAGCCGTTGCCGCCGAAGCCGCCGCTCGATCTGCTGGCGGAGCTGACGAACACGCCGCCGCCCCCGGCGACCCCGATGCGGACGCTCGCGCGGCGGGTGAAGATCTGGACGCCGCTGGTGCTGCTGCTGGCGATCGTGTTTGCGATCGTGCAGGCCGTGCGCCCGCTGCCGACGCCGACGCTGACGCTGACCGCGCAGGAGTCGTACTCCTTCGAGGGCGACCTGAAGGGGCTGCCGTGGCCGAGTGAGGGCCAGGGCTGGATGGATGTGCACGGCATCGGCACGATGAGCGACTTCGGTGAGCAGAAGCCGGTCGCGATCGGGTCGGTGGCCAAGGCGATGACGGCGTACGTCGTGCTGAAGGACCATCCGCTGAAGGAGGGCGAGGACGGGGAGATGATCCCCGTCGACGCGCTCGCCGAGAAGGAGGGCGGATACAACGAGCAGGGCGAGTCGACGCTCAACACCGTCAAGGACGGCGACCAGATCTCCGTGCGGGACGCCGTCTCCGCGATCATGATCCCGTCGGCGAACAACATCGCCCGCCTGATGGCCCGCTGGGACGCCGGTTCCGAGGAGGCGTTCATCGAGAAGATGAACGAGACCGCCAAGGAACTGGGCATGACCAACACCACGTACACCGACGCGTCGGGCCTGAAGGAGACCACCGTCTCCACCGCCGAGGACCAGGTGAAGCTCGGCAACGAGCTGGTGAAGATGGACGAGCTGATGAAGATCACCAGCATGGGGCAGTGGACCGACCCGTCCGGACAGAAGTGGTACAACTACAACTATCTGGTCCCCTACGACGGCGCCATCGGCATCAAGACCGGCACCACCACCGCCGCCGGTGGCAACCTCCTCTTCGCCTCCCGCAAGGAGGTCGACGGTGAGACGGTCACCCTCGTAGGCGCGATCCTCGGACAGCACAAGGCGCCGATCATCGACACCGTCAACGCGGTCAGCAAGACCGCGATGCTCGGTGCTCAAGAGGCGCTCACCCCGGCGAAGATCCTCGAGAAGGGCGACGTCGTCGGGTACGTGGACGACGGGCTCGGCGGGCGGACCCCCGTCGTCGTCACCGAGGACGTCACCGCGGTCGGCTGGGCCGGGCTCGAGGTGAAGCTGTCCTTCGCCTCCGACGACGTACCGCACACCGCCAAGGCGGGCACCAAGGTGGGCACGCTCACCGTCGGTGACGACAGCGGTGGTGCGGTCGAGGTGCCGGTCGCCCTTCAGGGCGATCTCGCCGAGCCGGGCTTCATGGACAAGCTGACCCGTATCGCCTGAGCCGCACAACGGCCCACCCCGCTGGTGGTCGCCCGCCCGGGCGACCACCGGCGGGGTCTCTGCTAGCGTCGCGAAACGGGACAGATACGGGACACGGGGAGTGCCTTCAGGTGGTCACTACGGAGCCGACACACGCCGGTGACGCCAGTCCGAACCCGGACAAGAGCCCGGACAGCGGGCCGCGAATACTCGTACCCGCGTCCGACGCGCCCGCCTCCCGTCTCTCCCGCCTCTCCCGCCACCCGGCCGTCCAGGCGCTGCGGGCCCGCGTCTCCCGGCACCCGATCCTCTTCTTCACCGGCCTGTCGGGAGTCCTGCACGTCGTCTGGTTCTTCACCTTCGCGAACAGCGGAGGCGACCTCGCGGCGCAGGACGCCTGGGCCGAGTTCGTCGGGCGGCACCCCGACTCGGCGTACAACCTCGCCTGGTACGGCGGTATGCACCCGGTGTCGTACAGCGTGGTGTCGCCGTACCTGATGTCGGTGCTCGGGGTCCGTACGACGATGATGATCGCCGGGACGGTGTCGGCGGGGCTGCTGACGCTGGTCCTGATGCGCAGCAGATCGGTGCGGAACCCGCTGTGGGCAGCGGCGGCCGGGGTGTTCGCGCTGTTGTGCAACGCGGCCTCGGGGCGGGTGACGTTCGGGCTCGGGACGGTGTTCGCGCTGGGCGCGGTCGCCGTCGTCTTCTGCTGGCCGCACCGCTGGCGCTACAAGCGCTGGGCGAAGGCGCTGTGCGCGGCCCCGCTGGCGGCGCTCGCGACCATGGCCTCACCCGTCGCCGGACTGTACGTGGGCCTGGTGGCGGCGGCGCTGTTCCTGCAGAAGCGGCGGCCGGGGGCGTGGGCGCTGGGGCTGGCGCCGAGCGCGGTGGTGGCGGTGTCGGCGTGGCTGTTCCCGTTCTCCGGTACCCAGCCGATGTCGTTCGGCTCGGCGATACTGCCGCTGCTGTCCGCCATCGCCGTCTTCGCCTGCGTACCGCGCGAGTGGACGACGGTACGGATCACGGCGGCGGTGTACGGGCTCGCGGTGCTGCTGGTGTGGCTGATCAGCTCGCAGATCGGGTCGAACATCACCCGGCTGGCGATGATGTTCGCGGGGGTGGCGCTGGTGGCGGCGCTGCCGTTCGCGGTGGCGCGGACCCGCAAGTGGTACACGATCGTCCTCTCGCTGGCCGTGTTCACCTTCTGGATCGGCTTCAAGTCCGTCGACGACGTGGTGCACACCACCCCGGCGGCGTCCTGGGCGCGCGAGCTGGCGCCGCTGGTCAACGAGCTTCAGGAGGTCGGCGCGGAGAAGGGCCGGGTCGAGGTCGTCCCGGCCCGCTCCCACCGGGAGGCCTCCGCCCTGGCGCCGTACGTCAACCTGGCCCGCGGCTGGAACCGCCAGGCCGACATGGACCGCAATCCCCTCTTCTACGACGACACCCTCAACTCCGCGAACTACCACGAGTGGCTCAAGCGCTGGGCCGTGCACTTCGTGGTGCTGCCCAAGGACGAGCCCGACGGTGACGGCGGGCAGCGGGAGCGGGAGCTGGTGCAGCGCGGGCTGCCGTACCTCCAGCAGATCTGGGGCGACGCCAACTGGCAGTTGTTCGCCGTGCAGGACCCGGCACCGCTCGCCGATCCGCCCGCCGTGGTCGACCGTGCCGAGCAGGGGGAGATGACGGTGGAGGTACGCCAGCCCGGCCGCGTCCTCATCCGGGTGCCGTACTCGCCCTGGCTGGGACTGGTCGACGCCGAGGGCAAGGGCGTGGAGCCGCCGAAGGAGACGGACGCCTCCAAGGACCGGGCCGAGGGCGAGCCGAAGACCTTCGACAACGCCAACGGCTGCCTGATGGAGGCGGAGGAGGACCCGCACGGCGACAAGTGGACGGTGCTGCTCGCGCCGAAGGCGGGGGTGTACCGGCTGGGGGCGCCGTATCAGTTCCCTCGGGGGACGCCTTGCCCGGAGGAACTGCGCTGACGCCCGCCCGGCACCTCAGTTCGCTGACGTAGGGGTCCGCGTGCCGGGGACAGCCGGGTGGACTCCGTAGGGGTCCGCGTGTCGGGCACAGCCGGGGTGGACTCCGTAGGGGTCCGCGTGTCGGGCACAGCCGGGGTGGACTCCGTAGGGGCCCACGGCGGCCAGTTCGGCGGACAACCCGCTCATGTTCCCTTCCTCTTCCTGGTGGCCGCGGCCATACTCTGACGCCTCGTCAGATACAGCGCCGGGGTCATGGAGGGGTGCTCATGTCACTGCTCGCGGGGAAGACCGTCGTCGTGTCCGGAGTCGGCGCCGGGCTCGGGCACCAGGTCGCGGCGGCCGTCGTCCGGGACGGCGGGAACGCGGTGCTCGGCGCGCGTACGGAGGCGCGGTTGGCGAAGACGGCGGCGGAGGTGGATCCGGGCGGGGCGCACACGGCGTACCGGGCGACGGACATCACCGACGAGGCGCAGTGCGTGGCGCTGGCGGAGCTGGCGCGGGAGCGGTTCGGGGGGATCTCGGGGGTGGTGCACGTGGCCGCGCTGGACCGCTACTTCGGCGGGCTGGAGGACGCCGACTTCGCGGACTGGTCGCGGGTGCTGGAGGTGAACCTGCTGGGGACGCTGCGGATGACGCGGGCCTGTCTGCCGGGGCTGCGGGCGGCGGACGGGGGCGGCGCGGTGGTGTTCGTCGGGACGCAGTCGGCGGTGGCGGCGCCCTCGCAGGTGCGGCAGGCGGCGTACGCGGCCTCGAAGGGGGCGCTGACCAGCGCGATGTACTCGCTGGCGCGGGAGCTGGGGCCGGACCGGATCCGGGTGAACACGGTGCTGCCGGGCTGGATGTGGGGGCCGCCGGTGCGGGCGTACGTGCGGCGGGCGGCGGAGCGTGAGGGGGTGCCGGAGGAGGAGGTGCTGGGGCGGCTGACGGCGCGGATGGCGCTGCCGGAGCTGGCGACGGACGCGGATGTGGCGGACGCGGCGGTGTTCCTCGTATCGGACCGGGCGAGGGCGATCACGGGGCAGTCGCTGCTGGTCAACGCGGGGGAACTGATGCGCTGAGACCCCCGGCCGGGCGTTCACGTCCATGAACCAGAGTCATCGCACCGAACATTTTTACTCCCTCTTGACCTTCCCCTTCCTTGTCGTGCCCACGTAGACGCCACCACGATGAGCGGGCCGTTCACAAGGCGGACCGTTGAAGGGTGGCGCATGAACAGTCTCGACTGGGCCGTGCTCATCGGCTATTTCGGTGTGATGGTCGCGATCGGCGTCTGGTCCCACAAACGCGTGGACGACGTCAGCGACTTCTTCACCGCGGGCGGCAAGATGCCCTGGTGGCTCTCCGGCATCTCGCACCACATGTCGGGCTACAGCGCGGTGATGTTCACCGGCTACGCCGGGATCGCGTACACCTACGGCGTCACGTCCTTCGTGACCTGGTCCTTCCCGATCGCGCTGGGCATCGCCATCGGATCCAAGCTGTTCGCGCCGCGCGTCAACCGGCTGCGCTCCCGACTCCATGTGGCCTCCCCGCTGGAGTACCTGAAGAACCGCTACGACCTCAGGACCCAGCAGGCGCTGGCCTGGTCCGGCATGCTGCTGAAGATCGTGGACGTGGGCGCGAAGTGGGCGGCCATCGCCACGCTCCTGTCGGTCTTCACCGGCGTCTCCCTCAACCAGGGCATCCTCATCACCGGCGTCGTCACGGGCATCTACTGCACCATCGGCGGCCTGTGGGCGGACGCGCTCACCGAACTCGGCCAGTTCGTCATCCAGTTGCTGGCCGGTCTCGCGATGTTCGTGGCCGTCCTCGTCGAGATCGGCGACTACGGCGGCTTCTTCGGCGTCTGGGACGAACCCGCCCTGGACGGCCACGAGAAGCCCCTGGTCGGCCCCTACGGCACGGTGTTCCTGCTGGCCTTCCTCTTCATCAAGCTGTTCGAGTACAACGGCGGCATGCTCAACCAGGCCCAGCGGTACATGGCCACCCCCACCCCGAAGGAGGCCGAGCGCTCGGCCCGCCTCTCGGCGGCGCTGTGGCTGGTCTGGCCGCTGGTGCTGTTCTTCCCGATGTGGATGTCCCCGCTGCTGGTGACCTCCGAGAAGGGGGACGGCTCCGACTCCTACGCCCTGATGACCGAGCAGTTGCTGCCGCACGGTCTGCTGGGCCTGGTGATCGTCGGCTTCTTCTCGCACACCATGGCGATGTGCTCCTCCGACGCCAACGCCATCGCCGCCGTGTTCACCCGGGACGTGGCGCCGGTGCTGTCGGCGAAGGCGCGGCGGTGGAACGACCGCTCGGGGCTGATCGCGGCGCGGCTGACGACGGTCGTCTTCCTGGCCCTCTCCATGGCGGTGGCGACGCAGGTCAACTCGCCCACGTTCAAGGACATCATCACCGTGGTGATCAAGTGGGTGGCCGGTCTGATGGGCCCGATCGCCATCCCGATGATGCTGGGCCTGCTGCGCCCGTTCCGCCGCTCCGGACCGACGGCGGCGCTGGTGAGCTGGGGGCTGGGTCTGCTGGCCTTCTGGCTGGTCAACTACCCGATCCACTGGAACGTGGACGGCGGCGTCCCCCTCCAGTACCAGGTGTCCATCCCGCTGGCCGTCTCGCTGATCCTCTACATCCTGATCGGCTTCATCAAGCCGGAGGACACCCCCGAACGACTGGCGATCATCGAGCGCATCAACACGGACGGCGACGACTCCGCGTCGGCGGCCATCCCCGCACCCGCGGCGGCACCGGCGGCGGAGAGCGGTGGGGTGGGGACGACGGTGAAGGACTGAGGGGTCCTTCCCGGCTACGGGCTAGGCCCCCCGCGGATACCGCGCCAGCCAGGCCGGAGCCGCGCCCGCCGGACCGTGCAGTGCCGGACCCTGCGTCATCTCCATCGCGAAGTCGTCGGCGAGTTCCAGGATCGTGGGACGGCCCTCCAGCTCGGCCAGCCAGGCCGGGGGGAGGGCCGTTTCGCCGTGCAGGGCGCCGAGGAGGCCGCCGGTGAGGGCGGCGGTGACGGCGGAGGGCCCGTCCTGGTTGACGGCGAGCCGCAGCCCCTGCCGGACGTCGTCGCCGACGAAGGCGCAGTACACGGCGGCGGACACCACCTGCCCGGCCGTCCCCTCCCCCACCAGCTCGGCCACCCGCCCCGGGTTGGGGATGCCCTGCCGCACCGCCCCGAGCGCCTGCTGCAAGGCGTCCGCGACCGGCTGCTGCCCCGGCCGCGCGGCGAGCAGCCCGAGCGCCCGCTGCACGGCCCCGTCGAGGCCCTCCCCCAGCGCCAGCCCGTGCACGATCACGGCGTACGCGCCCGCCGCGAGGCAGGCGGTGGGGTGGCCGTGGGTCTGCGCGGCGCACTCCACGGCGAGCTGGACGACGAGCTGCGGCTCCCAGCCGACGAGCAGCCCGAAGGGCGCCGAGCGGGCGGCGGCCTCGGGCCCGTCCGCACCGGGGTTCTTCGGCGCCTCCAGGGTGCCCATGACGTCGTCGCCGAGCCCGAGCAGCAGCGTCCGCGTGGGATCGCGCCGGGCGTACAGCCACTCCTCCCGCGCCAGCCACCCGTCGTCCTTGCGCCGCTCGTCGGGCCCCCAGTCCCGCTGGGTGGTGGCCCAGCGCAGGTACGCCCGGTGCAGATCGGTCGGCGGGTGCCAGGCGCCGGTGTCCCGGCGTACCTGGGCACGGATCAGGCCGTCCACGGAGAAGAGGGTGAGCTGGGTGAGGTGGGTGACGGCACCGCGCCGGCCGTAGGCGGGCGACAGGTCCACGACCCCCTCGGCGCCGTGCGCCTCCCGGATGCCGTCGAGCCCCAGCCCGTCGACGGGCGCCCCGAGCGCGTCCCCGATCGCCGCCCCGAGCAGCGTCCCGCGCACCCGGCTCCGGAAGTCCTGCTGCTCGCCCCGCCCCCAGACGGCACCGGCTGTCCCACTCACCCCGACCTCCCAGGCACCGTCCGTCCGTTCCGTACGACAGTTCAGCACTGTAATCGAACGGGAACGGTCCGTTGGCGGCAGAAAGAGGACCGGTCAGGGTGGCTCAATGACGCATGGGGCCTCAGGGACGGTGGAGAGGATGAGTGTCATGACCACAACCTCGCGCACCATCCCCCTCGCCGCGACCGTCCTCACGGGGACCGTCGCGCTCTACATGGCCCTCGTGGCCTTCGGGAACATCACGGACTTCGGGACCAACCAGCAGTTCGTACGGCATGTGCTGGCCATGGACACGACGTTCAAGGACGAGGATCTGATGTGGCGGGCCATCACCACCCGGTGGATCCAGGATGCCGCCTATGTGGCGATCATCGTGTGGGAGACGGTTGCCGCGCTCCTGCTGGTCTACGCGACCTGGCTGTGGGCGCGCCGCGGCCAGGGCCCGGCCCGGCGGTTCTCGACGTACGGGCTGCTGATGGTGCTGCTGCTGTTCGGGGCCGGGTTCATGGCGATCGGCGGGGAGTGGTTCGCCATGTGGCAGTCGGCGGACTGGAACGGGCTGGACGCCGCCCTGCGGGTGGTCCTGCTCAGCGGCGTCGCGCTGCTCGTCGTACAGGCGGCACCGCGCACCGACGCGGCGGGCTGACCGCGACCCGCTAGCCGACCACCACGACGGTCGTCCCCGCCGTACCGAACGCCCACAGCGCGTCCCCGTCCGCCGCGCGCATCCGGATGCCGCCTGTCTGGGCGCCCTCGGCGGGCGGGGGCGGGGACGAGCCGTCGAGGGCGTTGGAGAAGCCGATGAAGACGCCGGACTTGGCGGTGAAGTAGACGATGTTCTCGATCTCGACGCCGTCCGAGCCGGTGGTGGCCTCGTTGCGGGAGGACACCGCGTAGCTGCCGGGGTCCGGACTGACGGTCCCCGGCCAGACGGCGAAGGTGCGGCGGGCGGAGTCGCTCGCGTCGACCAGCCACACCCGCTTCTCGCCCAGGGAGTACACGACCCGGCGCCCGGTTCCGGAGTCGTCCGGCACCGGCGCGGGGGCGGCCTCGCTGGGGTCGGCCGAGGGCTTGGAGTCGGCGGGTGCCGAGGCCGTGGGGCGCGGAGTGGCGGAGGCGATGGGCTGCGGGCCCCGCTCGGCCTGGACGGCCAGCACGGCGACCGCCACGACCGCCCCCGCGGTCAGGCCGGTGACCCAGGCCCAGGAGGGAATCCGCACGGCACGCATCTCCTCAGTATCCGACCCCGGGAGACCCGTCGACCCCGGGGTCGGATCATCGTACTTCGCGCGGCCCTCCCCACGGTCCGCCGGTCGCGTCAGTCCAGCACCGGCAACAGCTCCGGAAGGTGCCCGTCCGACTCCCGCGCCGCCCGCTGCCGCTCTTGCGGAACCTCACCGTAAAGAGTGGTCCGCGGACGCGCCGGACGCCCCGCCGCCTCCGCCACGGCGATCAGGTCGCGCACCGACTTGTACGAGCCGTAGGAGGACCCCGCCATCCGGGAGATCGTCTCCTCCATCAGGGTCCCACCGACGTCATTGGCACCGGAGCGGAGCATCTCCGCCGCACCCTCCGTACCCAATTTCACCCAACTCGTCTGGATGTGGGGAATATGGGGATGGAGAAGCAGCCGAGCCATCGCCGTGACCGCGCGGTTGTCGCGCATCGTCGGACCGGGGCGAGCGATTCCCGCCAGATACACGGGCGCGTTGGTGTGGATGAACGGGAGCGTCACGAACTCCGTGAAACCGCCCGTGCGTTGCTGGATCCCGGCGAGGGTGCGCAGGTGGGCCAGCCAGTGGCGGGGCTGGTCGACATGGCCGTACATCATCGTCGAGGACGACCGGATGCCCAGTTCGTGGGCCGTCGTCACGACCTCGGTCCAGGTCGCGGTGGGCAGCTTGCCCTTGGTCAGGATCCAGCGGACCTCGTCGTCGAGGATCTCCGCCGCCGTACCCGGGATCGAGTCCAGCCCCGCCTCCTTCGCCGCGGTCAGCCACTCCCGGATGGACATGCCCGTACGAGTGGCCCCGTTGACGACCTCCATCGGCGAGAAGGCGTGCACGTGCATCCCCGGCACCCGCTCCTTCACGGCCCTCGCGATGTCGAAGTACGCCGTGCCCGGCAGGTCCGGATGGATGCCGCCCTGCATGCACACCTCCACCGCGCCGACGTCCCAGGCCTGCTGCGCCCGGTCGGCCACCTGGTCCAGGGAGAGGGTGTACGCGTCCGCGTCCGTGCGGCGCTGGGCGAAGGCGCAGAAGCGGCAGCCGGTGTAACAGACGTTGGTGAAGTTGATGTTGCGGGTGACGATGTACGTCACCTCGTCGCCCACCGCCGACCGGCGCACGTCGTCCGCGATCCGGCACAGCGCGTCCAGCGCGGGCCCGTCCGCGTGCAGCAGCGCCAGCGCCTCGGCGTCGGTGAGCCGCGTGGGGTCGTCGGCGGCGGTGCGCAGCGCCTCCCGCACGTCCGTGTCGATGCGCTCGGGCACCATGCCCGGGGCGGCGGCCTCGCGCAGGGCGCCCCAGTCGCCGTACACCTCGTCGAAGTCGTCGCGGCGGTCGGAGGTACGCCCCTCGGTGTCGATCGTGGTGTGCAGATCCGTACGACCGGTGGCGGTGAAGGCCTCCTCCGGTTCCTGCCAGGGGTGACCCTCGACCACCGCGTCCGGGCGGGCCAGTCCGGTCTCCGGGTCGGCGAGGGCGGCCACGTGCGGACGCAGCCGCGGGTCGAGCCAGGGTTCGCCACGGGTGACGAACTCGGGGTACACACACAGCCGTTCCCGCAGCTCGAAGCCCGCCGCCCGGGACTTCTCGGCGAGTTCCTCGATCTGCGGCCAGGGACGCTCGGGGTTGACGTGGTCGATGGTGAGCGGCGAGACGCCACCCCAGTCGTCGATACCCGCGCCGATGAGCCGCTCGTACTCGGCGTCCACGAGGTTGGGCGGCGCCTGGAGACAGGCGGCGGGCCCGAGCAGATGCCGGGCGACGGCGACCGTGGCGACGAGTTCGTCCAGCTCCGCGTCCGGCATGCCGCGCATGGCGGTGTCCGGCTTGGCGCGGAAGTTCTGGATGATCAGTTCCTGGATGCCGTGGTAGGCGCGGGAGGTCTTCCTGAGGGCGAACAGGGACTCCGCACGCTCCTCATAGGTCTCCCCAATGCCTATGAGGATGCCGGAGGTGAAGGGAACGGAGGAGCGCCCGGCATCCTCCAGAACCCGCAGCCGCACCGCGGGTTCCTTGTCCGGGGAACCGTAGTGCGGACCGCCCGGCTCGGACCACAGCCGCGTGGCAGTGGTCTCCAGCATCATCCCCATGGAAGGGGCGACAGGCTTGAGCCGCTGGAAGTCGGTCCAGCTCAGCACACCCGGGTTGAGGTGAGGCAGCAGCCCCGTCTCCTCCAGGATCCGAATGGAGATGGCCCGTACGTAGGCGATGGTGTCGTCATAGCCCCGCGCGTCGAGCCACTCACGCGCCTCCGGCCACCGGTCCTCCGGCTTGTCGCCGAGGGTGATGAGGGCTTCCTTGCAGCCGAGCGCGGCACCGCGCCGGGCGACGTCGAGCACCTCGTCCGGCGACATGAACATCCCGTGCCCCGCGCGCCGCAGCTTGCCCGGGACGGTGACGAAGGTGCAGTAGTGGCACTTGTCCCGGCAGAGCCGGGTCAGCGGGATGAAGACGCTCTTGGAGTACGTGATGACACCGGCGCGGCCCGCCGCCTCCAGCCCCGCGTCGCGCACCCGGGCGGCGGACGCGGTGAGGTCGGCGAGGGCCTCGCCGCGGGCCTGGAGCAGCACGGCCGCCTCGGAGACGTCGAGGGCGACGCCGTCCCGGGCGCGTTTGAGGGCGCGACGCATGGAGTTCTCGGTCGGGCCGGTTCCGGAGGTCGCGGGAGTCGTCATTCTTCGAGCATACGAGCGCTGATCAGCACGGCGGCGTTCAGGACAGGTGGACCTGGTACGCGTCCAACGTCCGCAGCACCTCCGCCTCCCCGCCCGGCGGCAACTGCACGACGGTCTCCTCGACCCCGAGGTCCGCGTAGTGCGCGAGCTTGCCGGGGGTGGGGTGGACGGCGTACGGCACCACCTGGAGGGCGCCCGGATCGCGGCCCGCGTCGGACCAGGCGGCGCGCAGCACCGGCAGCGAGTCGGACAGACCGCGCCCGCCGATCGGCATCCACCCGTCGGCGTACTCGCTGATGTGGGCGAACAGCTTCGGCCCGGCCGCCCCGCCGACCAGCGTGCGCGGCCCGCTGACCGGCCCACGCGGCTTCTGCACGGGCTTGGGATAGGCGAAACTGGCCCGCACGCCACCGAACTCGCCCTCGTAAGCCATGGGTTCATCCGCCCAGAGCGCCCGCATGAGCCGCATCCGGTCCCGGACGAGGTCACGGCGCGTGCGCCACTCCACGCCGTGGTCGGCGGCCTCCTCGACGTTCCAGCCGAAGCCGAGGCCGAGGGTGAAGCGTCCGCCGGACAGCTGGTCCAGGGTCGCGATCTGCTTGGCCAGATCGATCGGATCGTGCTGGGCGACCAGCGTGATGCCGGTCCCGAGCCCGAGCCGCTCGGTGACGGCGGCGGCCTGACCGAGCGTGATGAAGGGGTCGAGGGTACGACCGTACTCACGAGGCAGGTCCCCGCCTCCCGGGTACGGCGTGGTCCGCTCTACGGGGATATGGGTGTGCTCGGGCAGATAGAGCCCGGCGAAGCCCCGCTGCTCCAGCTCGCGGGCGAGCCGGGTGGGGGTGATCGTCTCGTCGGTGAGGAAGATCGTCACGGCGATGCGCATGCCCCGGTTGTACCGTGGGCGGCTCCATCTGTCCATACCGACCAGTCGGAATCAGGCGGGCCGATCCCCGCGCTGACGTGTTGCCGTGGGTTTGAGGGCCACCCGTCACCGTCAACCCGCCCAGCCTGTGGATGACCCCGGGAGCGTCAGGACGTGAGTGCGGTGATGAAGGCGGACCACGCCCTGGGCTGGAAGACGAGGACAGGACCGTCGTACGAGGCCGTCTTCGAGTCGCGGACCGGGACGACGCCGGGGAGGCCGTGGGCGACCTCGACACAGTCGCCGCCGCTGCCGTTGCTGTAGCTGCTCCCGTACCAGCGGACGGTGCTCAGGTCAGCCTCTGTGCTTGCCATGTCGGTAGTCCTCGAACAGTGGGTTGGCATGCGCTTCTGGTCACTCCGTCCGGAGCCCAGCGACGAAGGCGGACCACGCCCTGGGCTGGAAGACGAGGACAGGACCGTCGTACGAGGCCGTCTTCGAGTCGCGGACCGGGACGACGCCGGGGAGGCCGT
>NZ_JBHVMS010000008.1:111892-283630 GCF_042796855.1 Streptomyces sp. NPDC057877 | reverse complement strand
TGGGCGACCTCCACGCACTCCCCGCCGCTACCGTTGCTGTAGCTGCTCCCGTACCAGCGGACGGTGCTCAGGTCAGCTTCTGTGCTTGCCATGTCGGTAGTCCTCTGCCGCTTGGTCGATGAGGGACAGGGACGCCTACGGTGGGAGTGCCGCCGCCCTGAGCAGATCGTACGACCTGCGGTAGGTCTTCACGAGGGGCGGAAAGTCGATGAGTTGGCCGTTGTGCAGGCCCTCCGTGTAGACCACGGGCGGTGCGTCCGGGAAGGTCATCACCCTCGTCATGCCCATCATGAAGGGGTGGGCGTGGGCGGTTTCCGGGAGGACCTGCAGAACGCCCTGCGTTGCTCGGATGACCCGTGCGATGTGCTCCAGTTGGGCCGCCATCTCCTCCGGCGGGAGGAGCGGCTTGCGGAGCAGGGACTCATGCAGGATCGCCCAGAAGGACGGGCGTTCGTCCTCGGTCCAGATGTCCGCCCGCTTCAGACGGGCCCCTACCTGGAGGTTCACCGTCTCGTCAGACAGCCAGGGCAGTGACGTGCGGACGACACCCTCCGCATACGTCTTGGTCTGAAGCAGACCCGGCACCAGCATCGGTGCCCAGTCCTCGATCGTCTCCGCGCCCTTCTCCATCTCCGCCACATCCGCGAAGTACTCCGCATGCCCTGCCCCGGAAGCTGCCCTCGGCCAACTGCTCCAGCGTCAGCCCGGCCAGCTCTCTGCGGTAGCGCAACTCGGCGCCGTAGAAGGAAGGGACATTCGCCGACGCGTTGACGTCCTTGCGGGGAGGCACAACTGACCACCGCCACTTTTCTGTTGCGCTGCGCAATCCGAACCGCTTCCACGGTAGGGGGCGCGACGCCACTGTGTGACTGGTTCATCACAGAGAGCACAGGAAAGGGTTACGTCCATGAAACCGACCTCCCGCCCGAGGCAGGTGCCGACGGCCCCCCTGCTGCTCGAACTGGTCGCGTGGCCGAAGGTGTTGCCCGGACTGCGGTGCGACGTGCGGCGGTATCTGGGTGGGCCGTGTGCCGACGCCGAGCTGTGTGTCACCGAGCTGGTCGGCAACGTCATTCGACATGTGGGAGAGGGGAGCCCGGTCCGGGTGTCGGTGCGGGTCCGGGAGGCGGGGGCCTGGGCTGAGCGCCGTATCCGCGTCGAGGTCACCGACCCCGAGCCGCAATCGCTTCCGGTCCTCCGTCGGGTGGGCGACGAGGACGAGTCCGGGCGTGGGCTGGCTCTGCTCGACGCGGTGGCGTCGCGGTGGGGCGTGGAGCAAGGGGTGGCGGAGAAGACGGTGTGGTGTGAGGTGGTGGGCTGAGGAACACACACGTCGGCCGCGGCGGCTCCCCCTCCGCGCCGCCGCGGCCGATCCCCCGGTGGGGTGGTTACTTCGTCGGCTTGAAGGGCTCCGACGTGGCGTGCATGTCCTTGGTGGTGATGGGCTCGGTGGTGGCGTGCATGTCCTCGGTGGTGGCGTCGCCGTCGGTGGCCTGGACGTCGTCGGTGGACGCCTCGGTGTCCGTCGTGCCGGTGGCGTGCATGTCCTGCGGCTTGGTGACCGACTTGTCGCTCATGGGCTCTGCTCCACTTGGTGTGTACGTCAGTAGGTCGGCAGGGCCCGTCCGGACACTCCCCCGAGTGTGTGTGGCCGGACGGGCCCGTTCCGGGCGCTCACACTAGTTCGTCAGTGCGAGCCCTGCCCTGGCGACCCGTCTGCCCCCCGACGCGACGGATCGACTGCAATGAGCATGGCTGACCGCGATAAACGAATGATGAACGCCCCGAACGGGCCTCAGGCCGCCTCCACCGGGCGCAGGAGTTCGCGGACGGCCGCGGCCTCGGACGCGTCCAGCTCCTCGTAGATATGCAGGGCTTCGCGCCAGCACACCTGTGCCCGGCCCAGCTGGCCGATGCCGGTGAGCGCGTGGCCCAGGACGGTGAGGACGTTGCCGCGCCGCCACTCGCCGCCGATGCCCCGGAGCACGGTGAGGGCCATCTCGGCGTTGCCCGCGGCCTGGGCGTAGCGGTGCCCGGCGATGTCCACCTCGGCGAGACGGAACAACGTCATGCCCTCCCAGAGCCGTTGGCGGCTCTCGCGGAAGACCTCCAGCGCCTCCAGCAGTCGCTCGGCGGCGGCGTTCAGCTCACCGCTCTGCGTCAGCGCCATGCCCAGCGCGTAGCGGCCGTTGGCCCCGCGCATGGAGTTGCCCATGGCGTCGTAGATCTCCATGCCCTGCTGGGCGAGTGTGACGGCGCTCTGGGTGAGGCCGGTCGCGAGGTGGATGCGGGAGAGGTTGCAGAGGGCGCTGGCCTCGCCGGGGCGGTCACCGAGGGTGCGGAAGTGCTGGATGGCCTCGGAGAGGTGTTCCTCACCGTCGGCGTTGCGGTTCTGGTAGAGGGCGATGATGCCGCGGGCGTTGCGGGCCCAGCAGACCGGGAGGAGGTCGTCGGCCTCGTGCGCGAGCCGGATGACCTTCTCGGCCTCCTGATCGGCCTGGTCGAACCGGCCGCCGTCCACGTGCGCGTGGGCCAGCGTCATCCGTGCGCGGGCCTCCGTGCCCGGTACGCCCAGCCGCTGAGCGGACCGCAACAGCGCCCTGGCGGTGGCCTCGTACTCCCGGGAGTTGGCGCCGGACTCGGAGATGTCGAGCGCGGCCCAGAGCAGGTCGATGGCCCGGCGGAGGGAACCAGTGCGGTCCGCGGACTGCTGGACCAGGGCCAGCAGGCAGTTGGCCTCGGTGTAGAGCCAGTCCCGGGCGGCCTTGCGGTCGGTGAAGTCCAGCCCCGGATGGGCGGTGGCCTCCAGGTGGTCCACCAGCCGGTCCCCCGGCCGCTCGATCGCGTACACCCGTGCGGCCGTCGCCAGACAGAAGTCCAGCAACCGCGACAACGCCGCCTCCCGCTCCCCCGGCGGCTGCTCGTCGCGTTCCGCGCAGGCGCGGGCGTAGAGGCGTACGAGGTCGTGGAAGCGGTAGCGGCCGGGGGCGGCGGACTCGAGGAGGGAGGTGTCGACCAGGGACTCCAGGACGTCCTCCGTGTCGTCGGGCGGGAGGTCGAGGACCGCCGCCGCGGCGGAGAGGGAGATGTCCGGGCCGTCCGCCAGGCCCAGCAGGCGGAAGGCGCGCGCCTGGGCGGCGTCCAGGGCGCCGTAGCCGAGTTCGAAGGTGGCCTTGACGGCCAGGTCGCCCGCCTGCAGCTCGTCCAGGCGGCGGCGCTCGTCCGCCAGCTTCGCCGCCAGGACGGAGACCGTCCAGGTGCGGCGGGCGGCGAGGCGGGAGGCGGCGATGCGGATGGCCAGGGGGAGGAAGCCGCAGGCCGCTACGACATCCAGGGCGGCCTTGCGTTCCGACGCGACCCGCTCCTCGCCGACGATCTTCGTGAAGAGGGCCAGCGCCTCCTCCGGGGACATCACGTCCAGGTCGACCAGGTGCGCGCCCGCCAGGTCGACCATCCGCACCCGCGACGTCACCAGGGCCGCGCACCCCTCCGTCCCCGGGAGCAGGGGACGTACCTGTGCGGCGTCGCGGGCGTTGTCCAGCAGGACCAGCACCCGGCGGCCGGACAGGACCGAGCGGTACAGCGCCGCGCGTTCCTCCAGGGACTCGGGGATCGCCGAGTCCGCCGTACCCAGGGCGCGCAGGAAGGCGCCGAGCACCGTCACCGGTTCCGCCGCCCGTGGGCCCGCGCCCTGGAGGTCGACGTAGAGCTGTCCGTCCGGGAAGGCGGGGCGTGCCGCATGGGCCACGTGGACCGCCAGCGTCGTCTTGCCGACGCCGCCGATGCCCGCCACCGCCGATACGGCCATCACCCGGCCCTCCGCCGACGCCAGCACCTCGCCCAGCTCGGCCACGAAGGACGCGCGGCCCGTGAAGTCGGGGACGGAGGCGGGGAGCTGGGCGGGGCGGACGGGGGTGGCGGGTGGCTCGGCGACCGGGGCGGAGGGCTCGGCCAGGCCGGGGTCCGCCTGGAGGATGCGCTGCTGGAGGTCGCGCAGGCCCGGGCGGGGGTCCACGCCCAGTTCCTCCGCGAGCAGGCGGCGGGTGTCGGCGTACACCGCCAGCGCCTCCGCCTGGCGCCCGCTGCGGTAGAGGGCGAGCATGAGCAGTTCCCGCAGGCGCTCCCGCAGGGGGTGGGCCGCCGTCAGGGCGGTCAGTTCGGAGACCGCCTCCGCGTGGCAGCCCTGTTCGAGGTCCATGTCCAGGCGGGACTCCAGCAGCTGGAGGCGCCATTCCTCCAGGCGTACCCGCTGGGCCTCCGCGTACGGGCCCGGTACGCCTGCCAGCGCCTCCCCGTCCCAGCGGGCCAGCGCGCTGCCCAGCAGGTCGCGGGCGTGGCACAGGTCCCCGGCGCCCCGCGCCTTCTCCGCCTCCGCCGCGAGGTCCTGGGCCCGGGTCAGGTCCAGCGCCCCCGCGGCCAGTCCCCGCACGGCGTACCCGCCCGACTCGCTGACCAGCACCCCGGCGCCGAGGACCTTCCGCAGCCGGGAGGCGTAGGTGCGCAGGGCCGCCAGCGCCTGCGAGGGCGGGTCCTCCCCCCACACGGCGTCGATCAGTTCCGCCGCGGTGGCGGTACGGCCCTCGCGCAGGAGGAGCGCGGCCAGCAGGGCGCGTTGCTGGGGGGAGCCCGTGGCCAGCGTCTCCTCGCCGCGCCGGGCGCGCACCGGGCCGAGCACGCTGAAGCTCAGGTTGGCGGGCGGCTCCCCCGCAGACTCCGGACGCCGCTGCTCCGGTACGCGCGGCACATCCGGTACGCGCGATACGTCCGGCATGCGCGGTACACCGTCCATGTCGTCCCCCTGACATCCCTAGCAACTAGGTCAGTTTGCCTTGTGCGAGGCGGATGCGTCAGCCGGGGGAGACAGCGATCACAGGGTGGGGGGCGGGGTTCACAAGGTCCACACCCTTCCCGCCCATGCGGAGGTGTATTCGCGCGAGCTGACGGACCGTCAGATGCGCGCTACCGTGCCAGCATGGACACCCCAGAGACCCCGGACACCGCGTTCCCGCTGATCATCTCGGTCGACGACCACACCGTGGAGCCCCCGCACGTCTGGCAGGACCGGCTCCCGAAGAAGTACCGGGACACCGGCCCCCGCACCGTCCGCGCCCCGCTCAAGGAGATGACCTTCCTCGGCGGTCGCTTCAAGCCCGTCATGGGCACCCCCGGCGGCAGCGACGGCCCGATCGGCGACTGGTGGGTCTACGAGGACCTGCACCGCCCCCTCACCCGCCTGGACACCGCCGTCGGCTACAGCAGGGACGAGGTCAAGCTGGAGATCATCACCTACGAGCGGATGCGGCCCGGCTCCTACGACGTCCCCGCCCGCCTCGCCGACATGGACGTCAACCACGTCCAGTCCGCCGTCTGCTTCCCCACCTTCCCGCGCTTCTGCGGGCAGACCTTCACCGAGGCCGCCGACCACGACCTCGCCCTGCTCTGCGTGCGCGCCTACAACGACTGGATGGTGGAGGAGTGGTGCGGGCCGGACGCCCACGGCCGTCTCATCCCGCTCACCCTCATCCCCCTCTGGGACGCCGGACTGGCCGCGGCCGAGGTCCGCCGCAACGCCGCCCGCGGCGTCCGCGCCGTCGCCTTCTCCGAGATACCCCCGCACCTCGGGCTCCCGTCCGTGCACACCGACGACTGGGACCCGTTCCTCGCCGCCTGCGACGAGACCGGCACGGTCATCGCCATGCACATCGGCTCCAGCAGCCGCATGCCCTCCACCTCCGCCGACGCGCCGCCCGCCGTCGGGTCGACGATCACCTTCGCCAACTGCTGCTTCTCGATGGTCGACTGGCTGATGAGCGGCAAGTTCGAACGCTTCCCCCGGCTGAAGGTGATGTACGCGGAGGGGCAGATCGGCTGGATCCCCTACATCCTGGAGCGGGCGGACGTCGTCTGGGAGGAGAACCGGGGCTGGGGCGGGGTCGCCGACAAGGTGCACCGGCCGCCCTCCGAACTGTTCGCCGAGCACGTCCACGGCTGCTTCTTCGACGACGCCTTCGGGCTCAGGAACCTGGACGCGATCGGCGTCGGCAACGTCCTCTACGAGACCGACTACCCGCACTCCGACTCCACCTGGCCGGAGTCCCGCCAGGTCGGCGAGGCGCAGACGGGGCACCTGGACGCGGAGGTCGTCGAGCGGATCGTGCGGGGCAACGCCATCGAGCTGCTCCAGCTCACTCCCGAGGGGCTCTGGTCGCCGTGAGCCTGGACTACGGCATCCAGCTGCCCGTCCAGGCCCAGAGCACCCTCTTCGCCGAGCCCTGGGAGGCCACCGCGGGCCCCGCCGACCTGGTCGCGGTCGCCCGCGCCGCCGACCGCGCCGGGTTCGCGTACCTCGCGAGCTGCGACCATGTCGCCGTACCGCGCCGCCTCGCGCCCGCGATGAGCACGGTCTGGTACGACCCCGTCGCCACCCTCGCCCACCTGGCCGCCGTCACGGAACGCGTCCGCCTGCTCAGTCACGTCGCCGTCGTCGGCCTGCGCCACCCCCTCCTCACGGCCAAGCAGTACGCCACCCTCGACCACCTCTCCGGCGGACGCCTGGTCCTCGGGGTGGGCGCCGGGCACGTCCGCGAGGAGTTCGAGGCGCTGGGCGTGGACTTCCGGCGGCGCGGTGCCGTCCTGGACGAGACGATCGACGCGCTGCGGGCCGCCCTCGGACCGGAGGAGTTCCCCGAGCACCACGGCAAGCTGTACGACTTCGAGGGCCTGGGCCAGCTCCCCCGCCCCGCCCAGCCCCGCGTCCCCCTCTGGGTCGGCGGCTCCTCGCCCGCCGCCGTGCGCCGGGCCGCGCTCAAGGGCGACGGCTGGCTCCCGCAGGGCGACCCACGGGACCGGCTGCCGGACCAGATCGCCCGGCTCACCCGGCTACGGCAGGAGGCGGGCGTCACGGCTCCGCTGACCGTCGGCGCCCTCACCGAGCCGCTCTACGTCGGCGAACCCGCCTGGGACGTCGGCCGCCGCACCCTCACCGGCGCCCCGGCCGCCCTCGCCGAGTCGCTGCGCGCGTACCGGGCGATGGGCGTGCACCAGATCCAGGTGCGGTTCCGCAGCCGGAGCCGCGCCGAACTGACCGACCAGATGGAGGCGTTCGGCGCGGACGTGGCGCCGTCGCTCCAGGACAGGACTGCCTGAGGAGGCCCCATGGGCAAGCTGGACGGCCGTGTCGTCATCGTCACCGGCGCGGCGCGCGGACAGGGCGAGCAGGAGGCCCGGCTGTTCCGGGCGGAGGGCGCGGAGGTCGTCGTCACCGATGTGCTCGACGACCAGGGGAAGGCCCTCGCCGAGGAGATCGGGGCGCTCTACGTCCACCTGGACGTGGCCGACGAGGACGACTGGCGGGCGGCGGTACGGCGGGCCAGGGACGCGTACGGCCGTATCGACGGGCTCGTCAACAACGCGGGCGTCCTGCGCTTCGGCACGCTCGTGGACACGCCCCTCGAGGACTTCATGCAGGTGGTCCGGGTCAACCAGGTCGGCTGCTTCCTCGGGATCAGGACGACCACCCCCGAACTGGCGGACGGCGGCACGATCGTGAACACCGCCTCCTACACCGGGGTGACCGGGATGGCCGCCGTGGGCGCGTACGCGGCGAGCAAGCACGCCGTCCTGGGCCTGACCCGGGTGGCCGCGCTGGAGCTGGCGCCCCGGGGGATCCGGGTCAACGCCGTGTGCCCGGGCGCGATCGACACCGCCATGTCCAACCCGGCGCAGCTGGGCCCGGCGGCGGACGCGGCGGAGATGTCCCGGGCCCTCGACGACCTCTACCGCAAGCTCGTGCCGCTGGGGCGGATCGGGCGGCCGGAGGAGGTGGCGCGGCTGGCGCTGTTCCTGACCTCGGACGACTCGTCGTACATCACGGGACAGCCGTTCGTGATCGACGGTGGCTGGCTGGCCGGGGTCTCGGTTATCTGACTGTCCGTCAGCTCTTGACCCGCCACGCGTACGGTGCCACAGTCAGCGATCTGACGATCCATCAGAAACTTCGTACCGGGGACGGTGAACCGCCTTGGAATTCGGGCTTTTCGTACAGGGATACGTCGGCAGGCGCGCCCAGGGCGACCCGCTCGCCGAGCACAAGGCGCTGATGGAGGAGACCGAGTACGTCATCGAGGCGGACCGGTCCGGATTCAAGTACGCGTGGGCGTCCGAGCACCACTTCCTGGAGGAGTACTCCCACCTCTCCGCCAACGACGTCTTCCTGGGCTACCTGGCCCACGCCACCGACCGCATCCACCTCGGCTCCGGCATCTTCAACCCCCTCGCCCAGGTGAACCACCCCGTCAAGGTCGCCGAGAAGGTCGCCATGCTCGACCACCTCACCGGCAACCGCTTCGAGTTCGGCAGCGGGCGCGGCGCGGGCAGCCACGAGATCCTCGGGTTCCTCCCCGGCATCACCGACATGAACCACACCAAGGAGATCTGGGAGGAGACGATCGCCGAGTTCCCCAAGATGTGGCTCCAGGACGAGTACGAGGGCTTCCAGGGCAAGCACTGGTCGCTGCCCCCCAGGAAGGTGCTGCCCAAGCCGTACGGGAAGTCCCACCCCGCCCTGTGGTACGCCGCCGGGTCGCCGCCGTCGTACGCCATGGCGGCGAGGAAGGGGCTCGGGGTGCTCGGCTTCAGCGTGCAGAAGGTCTCCGACATGGAGTGGGTGCTGGAGCAGTACAAGACGGCGATCGTGGACGCCGAGCCGGTGGGGGACTTCGTCAACGACAACGTGATGGTGACGACGACGGCGATCTGCGCGCCCACGCACGCGGAGGCCGTGGAGACCGCCGTGCGGGGCGGGCTGCACTACCTGCCGTCCCTCGTCTTCCGGTACCACGACACCTTCCCCCGCCCCGAGGGCTTCCCCGTGTGGCCCGAGACGCTGCCCGAGTACACCGCGGAGTTCGTCGAGATCCTCATCGAGGAGGAGCTGCTGATCTGCGGGGATCCCGACGAGGTACTGCGGCAGTGCGAGCGGTGGGAGCAGGCCGGGGCCGATCAGATCAGCTTCGGGCTGCCGGTGGGCGTGCCGAAGGAGGAGACGCTGCGGACGATCCGGCTGATCGGGGAGCACGTGATTCCGAAGATCGATACGGATCCCGTGCATCGGACTACGCGGTTCCGGGAGGGAGCCTGAGCGTCGTTGGCGGGTGCGGGTCGTGTGTGGTTGGTCGCGCAGTTCCCCGCGCCCCTGGGTGGGAAGTCCGACCGCACGCCAGGAGGTGCACCTCATGCTCGATCACGTGCTCACAGGCGCCACCGTCGTCGACGGGACCGGCGCCCCCTCGTACACCGCCGACGTCGGCCTGCGTGACGGTCGTATCGCCGCCGTCGGGCGGATCACCGGGGCCGCGCGCACCCGGGAGGAGGCCGATGGACTCATCCTGGCGCCCGGCTTCGTCGACCCGCACACCCACTACGACGCCCAGCTGTTCTGGGACCCGTACGCCACCCCCTCCCTCAACCACGGCGTGACCACGGTCGCCGCCGGGAACTGCGGGTTCACGCTCGCGCCGCTCAACCCCTCCCGTCCCGCCGACGCCGACTACACGCGCCGGATGATGTCCAAGGTCGAGGGGATGGCGCTGGTGGCGCTGGAGCAGGGGGCGCCCTGGGACTGGCACGGCTTCGGGGAGTACCTGGACGCGTTGGAGGGGCGGATCGCCGTCAACGCCGGGTTCATGGTGGGGCACTGCGCGCTGCGACGGTATGTGATGGGGCCGGAGGCGGTCGGGGGGCAGCCGGGCGAGGAGCAGCTCGCGCGGATGGTGGGGCTGCTGCACGAGGCCATGGACGCGGGGGCGTGGGGGTTCTCGACCACGCAGTCCAGCACGCACTCCGACGGCGACGGGCAGCCGGTGGCCTCCCGGCACGCGCGTCCCGCCGAACTCCTCGCTCTCGCGCGGGCGGTGGGGCAGCACGAGGGGACGCAGATCGAGGCGATCGTCGCGGGCTGCCTCGACCAGTTCAGTGACGCCGAGATCGAACTGCTGGCGGAGCTGAGCGCGACCGCCGGGCGGCCCCTGAACTGGAACGTGCTCACCGTCGACGCCGCCGTCCCGGAACGCGTGCCCCGGCAGCTCCTGGCGAGCGAGCGGGCGCGGAAGGCGGGCGGGCGCGTGGTGGCGCTGACCATGCCCATCCTCACGCCGATGAACATGTCCCTGGGGACCTTCTGCGCCCTCAACCTGATCCCCGGGTGGGGGGAGATCCTCGGGCTGCCCGTCCCCGAGCGGATCGCGCGGCTCCGTGACCCCGCCGTGCGCGCGGGGATGCTGCGCCGGGCCGCGAGCAGGGAGGCCGGGGTCTTCCGCCGTCTGACGGACTTCGGGCGGTACGTCATCGGCGACACCTACAGCGCGGCAAACGCCGGGCTGACCGGCCGCGTCGTCCGGGACATCGCGGCCGAACGCGACCAGGACCCCTTCGCCTGCCTGGTGGGGATCTGCGCGGCCGACGACCTGCGTACGGTCCTGTGGCCGATGCCGACCGACAACGACCCGGCGTCCTGGGCGCTGCGCGCCGAGACCTGGCGGCACGAGGACGTCCTGCTCGGCGGCTCCGACGCGGGCGCCCACCTGGACCGCATGTGCGGGGCGCCGTACACCACCCGCTTCCTCGGCGACTGTCTGCGCGGCCGGAGACTCGTCGGCCTGGAGGAGGCCGTGCGGATGCTGACGGACGACCCGGCGCGGCTGTTCGGGCTGCGCGAGCGCGGGCGGATCAGGCAGGGCTGGCACGCGGACCTCGTCCTCCTCGACCCGGACCGCGTCGACGCCGCTCCCGCGACGCTCGTCCACGACCTGCCCGGCGACAGCCCCCGGCTCGACTCCAAGGCGCTCGGCGTACGGGCCGTCTGGGTCAACGGGGTCGAGACGATCCGCGAGGACACGGTGACCGGGAAGGTGCCGGGCCGGGTGCTGCGCTCGGGCCGGGACACGCGGACGGTGAGCACCAGGTGACCGCCGCCCGTCTCTTCGTCGGCGGGGCGTGGGTCGAGCCGGACGGCGGCCACTACGACGTCGTCGACCCCGCGACCGAGCGGCCCGTCGGCGCGGCCCCGGAGGCCTCCCGCGCACAGGTGTACGCCGCCTGCGCCGCGGCCCGCGAGGCGTTCGGGCCGTGGTCGCGTACGGCGCCGCAGGAGCGGGCGGCGATCCTGGCCCGTACCGCGGCGATCGTGCGGGAGCGGCTGGCCCCGTACGCCGACCTGGCCCGCGCGGAGACCGGCGCGACCACGGCGACGGCACGGGCGATGCAGGTGGGCGTGGCGGCGGCCCGCTTCCGGCGGTACGCGCGGGTGGAGGAGACGGAGACCGCGATTCCGCCGCAGATCAACCCGGCGGGCCCGATGGGACCGGCGAGCGTGCTGGGCGCGCTGGCCGTGCGCCAGCCGGTCGGCGTCGTCACCTGCGTCACGTCCTACAACAACCCCTGGGCCAACCCGGCGGGCAAGATCGCGCCCGCGCTGGCCATGGGCAACACGGTGGTCGTGAAGCCCGCCCCGCAGGACCCGCTGTCCGTCTACCGGATGGCGGAGGCGCTGGAGGCGGCCGGGCTGCCGCCGGGTGTCGTGAACGTGGTCTCCGGACGCTCGGTGGCGGTCGGTGAGGCGGCCGTCGAATCCGGGGACGTCGACATGGTCAGCTTCACCGGCTCCACGGCGGTCGGGTGCCGTATCGCCGAGGTGTGCGGGCGGCACATGAAGCGCCAGTTGATGGAGCTGGGCGGCAAGGGCGCCGCGGTCGTCTTCGACGACGCGGACCTCGGCTCGGCGGTGTCCGGCATCGGGACGACCTTCTCCTTCTACAGCGGGCAGATCTGCACGGCGCCGACGCGGGTGCTGGCGCAGCGGGGGGTGTACGACGCGGTGGTCTCCCGGTTGGCGCGGTACGCGGCACGCCTGCCGGTGGGCGACCCGGCGGCGCCCGGTACGGTCGTCGGCCCGCTGATCTCGGCCGCCCACCGCGACCGCGTGGAGTCGTACGTCGCACTCGGCCGGAAGGAGGGCGCGGTAGTGGTCACGGGCGGCGAACGCCCCCCGCTGGACCACGGCTACTACGTCACCCCCACCCTCCTCGCCGACTGCACCAACGACATGCGGGTGGCCCGCGAGGAGATCTTCGGCCCGGTCGTGACCGTCCTCCCCTTCGAGGAAGAGGAGGAGGCCGTCGCCCTCGCCAACGACACGGACTACGGCCTCGTCGACTACGTCTGGTCGGGCGACGTGGCCCGCGCCTTCCGGGTGGCGCGACAGCTGCGGGCGGGCGGGGTCGGCGTGAACACCGTGGGCCGCAACATGGAGGCGCCGTTCGGGGGCTTCAGGCGCAGTGGCGTGGGGCGGGACGTGGGTGCGTGGGCGCTGCACGCGTACAGCGAGACACAGGCGATCGTGTGGGCGGGTTAGCCGCGACGTGGCTGACTGGGGGCTGGGTCCTCAGCCGTCCAGATCCACACGCACCGTCAGCAACTGCGTCCCCAAGGCCCGCACGGCCGCGCTGTTGAGCTTCGGCAGGCTCCGCATCCGCGCCACGGGGTCGTCGTCAGGCAGCAGACGGGCGGTCCCGGTGTGCCACCGCCCGCGCAGCCGGACCCGCACGCGGGGATCGGCCTTGATGTTCCGCACGTACTGGGCCCGCTCCCCGAACTCCGCGACCAACCAGAAGGAATCACCGACCCGCCGCCCACCCACCGGCGTGCGGCGGGGCAGCCCGGAGACGCGGCCGGTGGTCTCCAGGAGGGTGTGGCCGGGCAGGCGGCGCGTGAGGGGGTTGGCGACGTGGCGCTGGAAGGTGGTGGCGGCGCGGAAGCGGAGGTCGGCGAGGCGGGTCATGGGCGCGGGTGCTCCTGTCGTCCTGGTGAGCCAAGTGGCGGTCGATGTTGCTTCAATGGTCCCCGGCGCACGCTGAGGGAAGCAGGTGGCTGCGGTGCGGGTGATGACCTGGAACCTGTGGTGGCGGTTCGGGCCCTGGGAGGCACGACAGAAGGCCATCCTGGGAGCCCTGCGAGAGGCACGGCCCGATGTGGTCGGCCTCCAGGAGGTGTGGGCGGCGGGCGGTGAGAACCTCGCCGAGTGGCTGGCCGGCGAACTCGGCATGCACTGGACGTGGGCCCCGTCCGGTCGGCCCGAGCGGTGGCAGCGGCGGATCGGGGGCGCACCGGTGGACGTCGGCAACGCCGTCCTGAGCCGCTGGCCGGTCGTCGACCGGGCCGTCCTGCCCCTCCCCACCCCACCCGACCTCGACGACGGCCGCCTCGCGCTCCACGCCCGCCTGGCGGCGCCGGGCGCCGACATCCCCTTCTTCACGGCCCACCTGACATCGCTGGTGCACGCCTCGGCGGTACGGCAGGCCCAGGTGGAGGCCCTGGCGACCTTCGTGTCCCAGCATCGATCGGACACGGCCTTCCCCCCGGTCGTCACCGGCGACTTCAACGCCTGGCCCGACTCCGACGAGATCCGGGCCTTCGGCGGCTACAAGACCGCCCCCACCACCCCCGGCCAGGTCTTCATCGACGCCTGGGAATACGCAGCCCCGGACACCCCGTCCGCCACCTGGGACCCCACCAACCCCTACGTCGCCGCGACCCACAGCCCACCCGCCCGCATCGACTACATCCACGTCGCCCCACCCGGCCCCAACGGCCTCGGCCACGTCCGCACCATTCAACGCGCCTGCCACGGCCCTGTGGAGGGGGTGTGGCCGTCGGACCACGCGGCGGTGGTGGCGGACCTAGCGGGGGGTGAGCTGGCCTGACCCAAGGGTTCCGGGAAGCCCCTGCCAAACGCCGGGCCCGGCAACTCCGCAAGCGCGGCCCGCCGTCTAACCCCGCCACCCCCGCAGCTCCCCCTTCACGACCTTCCCGCTGGCGTTTCGCGGTAGTGCCCGCACGAACTCCACCGCCCGCGGCACCTTGTAGTTGGCCATCTCCCGTCGTGCCCAGGCGATCAGGTCGTCCCCCGTGAGTGTCGACCCCGCGCGGCGCACGACGTAGGCCTTGCCGACCTCCCCCAGCCGCCGGTCGGGGGTGCCGGTCACCGCGGCCTCGGTCACGTCCGGGTGCAGGCACAGGATCTGCTCGATCTCCGCGGGGTAGGCGTTGAAGCCGCCGACGATGTACATGTCCTTGATGCGGTCGGTGATCCGCAGGTTGCCCGTCGGGTCCAGGACGCCGACGTCGCCGGTGTGCAGCCAGCCGTCCGGGGTCAGGACCTCGGCGGTGGCCTGCTGGTCCTCGTAGTAGCCGCGCATGACGTTGAAGCCGCGGACCAGGATCTCGCCGCGTTCGCCGGGGGCCAGCGCGGCGCCCTGCGGGTTCACCACCTTCACTTCCGTGCCGGGGATCGGTCGGCCCGACGTGGCGGCGATGACCGAAGGGGCGTCGCCCTGGCGGCACATGGTGACGATGCCGGTCGCTTCGGAGAGGCCGTAGGCCGTGAGGACGGTCGAGACGCCCAGCTCGGCGCGGAGGCGTTCCACCAGGCGGAGGGGGACCACCGCCGCGCCCGTGACCATCAGGCGTAGTGAGGAGAGGTCGTGTGCCGTCCTCGCCGGGTGGTCCAGGAGGGACTGGAGGAGGGTGGGTGGGCCGGGGAGGACGGTGACGTGCTCCGCGGCGATGTTCGCCAGGACCGTGTCGACGTTGAACACCGGCTGGGGGATCATCGTCGCGCCGCGCATCAGGCAGGCCAGCACGCCCGCCTTGTAGCCGAAGGTGTGGAAGAAGGGGTTCACGATCAAGTAGCGGTCGGCCTGGCGCAGGCCCGCCAGGCCGCACCAGATGTCGTACGCGCGCAGGGTCTGGGCGTGGGTGGTCATCGCGCCCTTGGGGCGGCCCGTCGTGCCGGAGGTGAAGGTGACGTCCGACAAGGCATCACCCGGCAAGTCCGCCGCGCGTGCGCGGACCTCCGCCGTCCCTACCCCCTCCCCGCTCGCCAGGAAGTCCTTCCAGGTCTGGTAGTCGGGCGGGGCGTCGTCCGAGAGGACCACCACCTTGCGCAGGGACGGGAGGCCCTCCGGTGACGACGCTGCCGCGCGGCGTAGCGAGGCCACGTATGACGTGCCCAGGAACGTTCCCGTGACGAACAGCAGCCTCGCCCCGCTCCTGCCCAGCACGTCCGCCGCCTCCGTGCCCTTGAAGCGGGTGTTCAGGGGGACCAGGACCGCGCCCGCGGTCACCGCGCCCAGCGCCGCGACCATCCAGTCCAGGGAGTTCGGTGCCCAGACGGCGACCCGGTCGCCCGGGCGCACCCCGCTCGCCATGCAGGCCGCCGCCGCGCGTTCCACCCGGGCGCCCAGTTCGGCGTAGGTGACGCGGGTGCGGCCGTCCACCACCGCCTCGGTGTCCGCGTACCGTTCGGTGGCCGTCCGGACCAACGCCGGGATGGTGCTCCCGTCCCCGCCCCACCTCTCGTCTGCGCGCACGGCGACCGACCTCCTCCCGCATAGCTGACTGACCGTCAGATTAGTTGTAATCTGACGGCCTGTCAGCAGTGGTCCGCAGGCCTGGAGGTGCACCAGGATGGCCGGTCTCAAAGACGCCACCGCCATCGTCGGCATCGGGCAGACCCCCTTCGCCAGACGCCTCGACGACGACGAACGCACCCTCGCCTGCCGTGCGGTCCTCGCCGCGCTCGATGACGCCGGGATCGCGCCCGGCGAGGTCGACGCCCTGGCCTCGTACACCATGGAGGAGACGGACGAGGTCGAGCTGGCGAAGGCGGTCGGGCTCGGGGACCTCACCTTCTTCGGGCGGATTCCCTACGGGGGTGGCGGGTCCTGTGCCACCGTCGCTCATCTCGCCGCCGCCATCGCCAGCGGGCAGGCCACCGTCGGGGTCGCCTGGCGGTCGCGGAAGCGGGGCAGCGGGCCCCGGCCCTGGACGGATACCAGCGTCCAACTGCCCACCCCGGCCCAGTGGACCCGCCCCTTCGGGCTGCTCCGGCCCGTCGACGAGATCGCCGTTCTCGCACGCCGCTACCTGCACGAGTACGGCGCCACCCGCGATCACCTCTTCAACGTCGCCCTCGCCTGCCGGAACCGGGCCAACCAGAACCCCGCCGCGATCATGTACGAGCGCCCCCTCACCCGGGAGATGTACATGACCTCCCGATGGATCAGCGAGCCCCTCTGCCTCTTCGACAACTGCCTGGAGACGGACGGCGCCCTGGCCTGTGTCGTCGTGTCGCGTGAGCGCGCCCGCGACTGCCGACGGCGGCCCGTCTATGTGCACTCCGCCGCCCAGGGGCTGCCCGCCCAGCACCACGGCATGGTCAACTACTGGAACGACGACCCCCTCACCGGCCCCGCCTGGACCGCCGCCCGGCATCTGTGGAAGCACGCCGACCTCGCCCCGCAGGACGTGGACGTCGCCCAGATCTACGACGCCTTCACCCCGCTCGTCCTGCTCTCCCTGGAGGGCTACGGGTTCTGCGGGCGCGGCGAGGGCGGGGCGTTCACCGAGGGCGGGGCGATGGAGATCGGCGGGCGGCTGCCCATCAACACCGGTGGCGGCGGGCTCAGTGAGGCCTACGTCCACGGGTTCAACCTCATCAACGAGGGCGTCAAGCAACTCCGCGGCACCAGCACCGCCCAGGTCCCGGGCGCCGCCACCTGCCTCGTCACCGCGGGTGAGGGCGTCCCGACCTCCGCGCTGCTGCTGAGGAGCTGACCATGCTGAAGCCCGTCACCGACCCCGACGGCGCCCCCTTCTGGCGGTACGCCGCCCAGGGCGAGCTGCGCGTCCAGGCCTGCGCCGACTGCCGTGAACCGCGCTTTCCGCCGCGGCCCTGCTGTCCCCACTGCCAGTCCTTCCGCGGTGAGTGGCGGGCCGTGAGCGGGTACGGGCGTGTGTGGTCGTATGCCGTTCCGCATCCGCCGCTCCTTCCCGAGTACGCGGAGCTGGCGCCGTACATCGTCGTCGTCGTGGAGTTGGAGGACGCGCCCCGGATACGGCTCGTCGGCAACCTCGTCGGCGCGCCCGGGGCGCCGATCGGGTCGCCGCCGTCCGGGCGGGTGCGCATCGGGGCGCGGGTGCGGGCCGTGTTTCCCGAGGGCGGGCTGATGCAGTGGGTGCCGGAGCGGGCGTCGTGAGTGTGCGGGTCGGCGTCGACAAGGGGTCCGGGGTCGCCGTTCTCACCCTTGACCGGGCCGAGCGGCTCAACGCGATCGACCTGTCCACCGCTTCCGAACTCGCCGCCGCCTGGCGGGACTTCCGGTACGACGACACCGTGCGCGTCGTCGTCCTCACGGGGGCGGGAGAGCGGGCGTTCTGTTCCGGGATCGACCGGGACGTGGTCGTGCCGCAGCCCTCGTCGCCGTACATGGTCGACGATCCGCTGCTCGGGATCGGGCCGAAGGCGAACGGGCTGTGGAAGCCCGTCGTCGCCGCCGTGCGGGGGATCGCCTGTGGTGGGGCCTTCTATCTGCTCGGGGAGGCCGAGTTCGTCGTCGCCGATCCCAGCGCCGAGTTCTTCGACCCGCACACCACCTACGGGATGGTCAGCGCGTACGAGTCGATGCTGATGGCGGCGCGGATGCCGTACGGGGAGGCCGCCCGGATGGCGCTCATGGGGAACGCCGAGCGGATCGGGGCGGGGCGGGCCCTGGAGATCGGGCTGGTGTCCGAAGTCAGCGCGGCCGGGCGGGACTTGGACACCGCCGTCGAGCGGGCCGCCGTGATCGCCGGGTATCCCACCGAGGCCGTGCAGGGCACCGTGAGGGCGCTGTGGGCGGGGCGGGAGGCGGCGCTGGCGGCGCAGTTCGCGCAGGCGCCGCAGCTCATCGCGCTGGGGAACGTGCCGGGCGAGCGGCAGGCGGCGCTGTTCGCCGCCCGGCGCCCGCGGTTCCGTACGCGCTAGGTCAGGCGACCGCCGGGGCCAGTTGGTCGGCCTCGCAGTGGTCGACGTCGGCCGCCTCCGCCTCCGCGCTGCCCAGGTCCACCCGCACGGTGACCGTGTCGAGCGCGGGTACGTCGATGGCCTGGTGCTGGGAGATGATCCCGGAGTTCGCCGCGTCCTCGAAGGTGACGCTGACGGTGAAGACGCCGTCGGTGGCGTTGGGGTTGGTGACCTCGACGGTCGCGTACGGCTGTTCCGGCGTCGCGCAGGTCACCAGTTCCACGGTCGCGGCCTTGAGCGTCGCGGTGTCGCCGCCGCTTCCGGCGTCCGCGCCGCTGACGTCGAAGTCGTCATCGTCGTCGTCGTGCTTGCCACCCGACGACGAGCTGTCGTGGTCCTGGCCGGAGCTGCTGCAGCCGCCCCCGCCGTCGCCTCCGCCGCTGCCGCCGCTGCTGCGGCCCGTCGAGAACCCCGTCAGTGTGAGGACCACCAACGCCGACACCGCTGTGAGCCTGAGTGCGCTCCCCCGAATCTGCATGGCCCACACCCTAGCCAGCGGTCTGTCACGGGCATGTCACCGCATGGCGACCGGCCCGTACCCGGCGTAGCGTCAGGGAGGACGGCCGCCGTCTGGGCCCCTTCCGTACGCCGGTACGACGGCCGTCCCGCGCCCCGGTACGACGGCTGTTCAGCGCCGCGGTACGACGGCTGTTCAGCGCCCCGGTGCAACGGCTGTTCAGCGCCCCGGTGCAACGGCTGTTCAGCGCACCGGTGCACCGGCCGTCCCGCGACCGGTCAGCCGCGCGCCGTCCCCGTGCCCTTCTCCGCGTCCAGCGCGTACACGCAGCGGTCCTTGCTGCACGCGTACACGATGCCGTCCTTCACCACCGGGGCGCCGGTGATCTCGCCGCCGGTGGCGAGCTTCCAGCGCAGGCGGCCGTCGTCGGCCTTGAGGGTGTAGAGGAGGTGGTCGGTGGAGCCGAAGTGGATGCGGCCCTCGGCCACCGCGGGCGTGCCGACGATGTCGCCGCCCGCCTGGAAGCGCCACTTGGGCGTGCCCGTGACCGCGTCCAGGGTGTAGAGGCCGGTGCCGCTGCCGACGTGGACGTGGCCCGCGGCGACCAGCACCGGGTCGGTGGCGGCGCGGGACTCGGTGGCGATGCGCCAGCGGTCGCGGCCGTCGGTGGCGTCGAGGGCGTAGACGGTGCCGAGGTAGTCGGCGAGGTAGACGCCGCCGCCGGTGACCGCGGGGCCGGACACGAAGGTGGGCGGGCTGAGGAAGACCGCGGGGGCCTCGAAGTGCCAGCGGACGTGGCCGGTGGCGACGTCGGCGGCGATGACGCGGGTGCCCGCGCAGACGTAGACGTAGCCGTCGGGGGCGTGGGTGACCCGGACCGGCACTCCGCCGCAGGAGGCGGCGTCGCCGATCGGGTAGGACCAACGCTCGTCGCCGGTGCGGGCGTCCAGGGCGCGCAGCCGGGCGTCCTGCCAGACGTAGACCGTGCCGTCGTGCAGGGCGGGTCCGGCCTCCGGGGACTCGAAGTCGGTCTGGCAGCCGGTGACCTCCCACAGCTTCTGCCCGCTGGAGGCCTCCCAGGCCTGCACACCGCCGCCGCGGGTGCCGGTGAGGACGGTGCCCCGCTCGGCCTTGAGGGTGTACACCCAGGCGTCCGTGGACAGCCGCCACAGGTCGGTGCCCTCGCGGGCGTCCAGGGCGAACAGGGTGGGTCCGTCGGAGGCGTGGATACGGCCGTCCGCGACCGCCATCGACCAGGCCACGTCGCGGGTCTTGAAGCGGCGGCGGCCGGTCGCCACGTCCAGGGCGTGCACCTCGAAGGAGGTGACGTAGACGAGGTCGTCGGCGACGGCCGGGGTGCCCCAGACGTCGTTGGACATGCGGAACCGCCAGGGGCGCCAGCCGGTCGCCGCCGGGTCGTGGCCGGGCGTGGGCGCCGGGGCGGTGGCGGTGGCGGTGGCGGGTACGGCGGGGTCGGCGCCGTTGACGCCGGGGCGCGGCTTGGACCAGGAGGCGGCCAGGCCCGTCTCGGCCGGGGGTGCCGTGACGGCGGTGGCGCGGACGTCGGCGACGCGCGGTCCGGGGCCGATGGGCACGCGGGCCCCGGCCAGCCGGACCGGGCCGCCGTCGGGGGCGCCGACCGGGGCGGGGACGGGGGGTGCGGTGACCGGTGGGGCGGGGGGCGGCGCGGGGATGGGCGGGTCGTGCCGGGGCGGGGGCGGGACGTGCGGGCGACCGCCGCCGCTGCGGCCTCCGCCGTGGCCGTGACCGTGGTTGTGGGCGGGCTTGGGCGCGGGTGGGCGTCCGCCGCGGCGGGACTCGATCAGGCCGACCGCCTTCTCGGGCAGCCACGCCGACGCCGTACCGCTGTCGTCGGAGCCGGAGCCGAAGAGGTGGGGTGCGAGCTGGGCCTGGAGGTCGGCCGGGGTGGGGCGGGCCCCGGCCTCCATCTGCATACAGGACTCGATCAGCGGGCGCAGCTCGTCCGGGAGGCCCTCCAGGTCCGGGCCCTCGCGCAGCAGCATGAAGACCGTCTCGACCGGGTTGGCGCCGTGGAAGGGCGGGTGTCCGGTGGCGGCGAAGACGAGGGTGGAGCCGAGTGAGAAGACGTCGGAGGCGCCCGTCACGCTGCGGGAGTCCTTGGCCTGCTCGGGCGACATGTAGGCGGGGGTGCCGACGGCGACGTTCGTCATCGTCAGCCGGGTGTTGGAGACACCGGAGGCGATACCGAAGTCGATCACCCGGGGGCCGTCCTCGACGACGAGGACGTTGGACGGCTTGAGGTCGCGGTGGACCAGTCCGGCGCCGTGGATCGACTGGAGCGCCTCGGCGACGCCCGCCGCCAGCCAGCGCACCGCCTGGGCGGGCAGCGGCCCGCAGTCGTTCACTATCTCTTCCAGGGAGGGCGCGGGGACGTACGCGGTGGCCAGCCACGGGACCGCCGCGCGCGGGTCGGCGTCGACGACGGCCGCCGTGTAGAAGCCGGAGACCGCGCGGGCCGCCTCCACCTCGCGGGTGAAGCGGACGCGGAACAGCTGGTCCTCGGCCAGCTCGGTGCGGACCGTCTTGATCGCCACGCGCCGCCCGGACGCCGAGCGCGCGAGATAGACCAGCCCCATGCCGCCGGCGCCGAGCCGTCCCAGCACCTCGAACGGCCCGATCCGCCGCGGATCGTGCTGCGTCAGCTGATCCACCACTTGCCTGCCACCTCCCCGTACGAGCCGCCCTGTGCAGCGTCTCACCACCGCACCGCCATGGCGGCACGCACCCCGATTCTTCCTGTCCGGGGCGCAGGTTGCGAACCCGGTGACAAATGGGGTGTCTCACCCAGACAGCACCATACGGTGGCAGCTCATCGCTCCAGCACCGCGAACGACGCCCCCTGGTCGTCACTCGCCACGCCAACGGTCCCATACGAGGTGACGAAGGGGTCAGCCTGCACCCGCCCCCCGAGCCGCACCACGTCCGCCAGTGCCGCCGCGCAGTCCGCCACCCGGAAGTGGACCAGGAAGTGCGGCGGCATCTCGGCGGGGAAGACGTCGGTCAGCGGCGCGCGGCCGAAGTCGGGCTCGGCGTCCTGGCCGAACAGGGCGTCATGGAAGAGGCCGCCGTAGAAGGTGTTGGCGGCGGCGGTGTCGCGGGCGTACAGCTCCGCCCACGCGAAGGTGCCGGGTTGGTGGCGGCGGCCGAAGCCCTCGTGGCTGCCCGGCTGCCAGAGGCCGAAGACGGCGCCCTCGGGGTCGGTGGCGAGGGCGGCGGTGCCCAGGCCGCCGAGCGGCATCGGGTGCGTGACGACCTGCCCGCCCGCGGCGTGGATCCGCCGGGTCAGGGCACCGGCGTCGGGCGTCGCGAAGTACACCGTCCATACGGTGGGCAGCCTGCCGTCCGTCTTCTGGGCGAGCGCGGCCACCGGCTCCCCCTCGGCATACGCCCACACCGTGCCGCCGTACGACGCCTCGAAGGACCACCCGAAAAGCCCACCGTAGAACCGCTTGCCCGCCTCGACGTCGGCGAGCTGCGCGTCCACCCAGCAGGGGACGCCCTCCGGGTACCCACCCGGGTTCGCCTCGTCGGCGGCAGATGCCCTGTTTTCGGCCATGCTGTCAACGTAACGGCCCTGCGCGCACCCCGCCCACCAGGCGCACCACCCGTCGATCCCCGGTGCACCCCATTTGCACTCGGCCGAATCGCGCTCAGATCACCCCTCGGTAAGCTGACGGCATGACAGGACAAGTGCGTACCGTCGACGGCCGCGTGGCCGGTCGGCGTGGGCAGGCGACGCGGCAGAAGCTGCTCGACTGCCTCAGCGAGATGCTCAGCTCCTCTCCGTACCGCGACGTCAAAGTCATCGACGTCGCCCGCAAGGCGGGGACTTCGCCCGCGACCTTCTACCAGTACTTCCCGGACGTCGAGGGCGCCGTCCTGGAGATCGCCGAGCAAATGGCCACCGAGGGCGCCGGTTTGACCGAGGTCGTCCAGGGGCGCAGCTGGGTCGGCAAGGCAGGCTGGCAGACCGCGCAGGAACTGGTCGACGCCTTCCTGGAGTTCTGGCGGAAGAACGACGCCATCCTGCGCGTCGTGGACCTCGGCGCCGCCGAGGGGGACAAACGCTTCTACAAACTGCGGATGAAGATCCTGAACTCCGTGAACAACTCCCTCGCGGACGCGGTCGCCGAGTTGCAGTCCAAGGGCAGGGTCGACAAGGACGTGAACCCGGCGGCGATCGCCGGTTCCCTCGTCGCGATGCTGGCGGCCGTGGCCTCGCACCAGAAGGGGTTCACGTCGTGGGGCGTCAAGCAGGCGGAACTGAAGCCGAATCTGGCGTTGTTGGTGTATTTGGGGGTCACCGGCAAGAAGCCGACGAAGTAGCCGGAGGGTCCATCCGTCCTGTCCTGTCCCGCGGCATCACCGTCGTACCAGCCTGAACAGCCGGATCTCCCGCTCCACTCGCTCCTGGTACGCCGCGTACGGCGGCCAGAACTCCAGCACCGCCGCCCAGACCGCCGCACGCTCCTCCCCCGTCAGCAGCCGGGCCGTGACCGGGACGTCCGCACGCCGTCGGCTGATCTCGGCGTCCGGGTGGGCGATGAGGTTGGCGGTCCAGGCGGGGTGGCCGGGCCGTCCGAAGTTGGAGCCGACGAGGACCCAGCCGCCCTCCCAGGGCATGCAAGCAAGCGGTGTACGACGGGGCCGCCCGGTCCTGGCCCCGGTCGAGGTGAGCACGACCCCCGGCAGCAGCAACGCGCTGAGCAGCACTTTTCCCCGGGTAAGCCGGTGGACTCCGCGATCGAGGGCGGGAATGACGTACGGCGCGAGGCGCGCGAACCCCCGAGTGGCGGACACCCGCTGCACCAGCCGTAGGGCGATGGTCGTCACGCGGCCCCCTCGAACAGTCTCACCCGGTCGGCGGCATGCGCCCGCAGCCGGTGCACCGGGCCGAACAGCAGCTCGTCCCCGGCCGCCCGCTTGAAGTACAGGTGCGCGTCGTGCTCCCAGGTGAAGCCGAGCCCGCCGTGCAACTGGATGCCCTCGGCCGCGGCGGCGCGCAGCGCCTGGAGCGCCTGCGCCAGCGCGAGCCCGCCGATCCGCTCCCCGTGGGCCCCCGCCCAGGCCGCGTAGTACGCCGCCGAGCGCGCCGCCTGGAGCTGTACGTACACGTCGGCCAGCCGGTGCTTGACCGCCTGGAAGGACCCGATCGGCCGCCCGAACTGCTCACGCTGCCGCACGTGTTCGACCGTCAGTTCCAGCACCCGGTCGGCGGCGCCCACGGCCTCCGCGGCGAGGACGGCGGCGGCGGAGTCACCGACGGCGGCGAGGGGCGTCCCAGGGGTGGCCACGGGTTCCTCGCCGAGCATCTCGGCCGCCGTGTCCCGGAGTTGGACGCGGGCCTGGGGGCGGGTCACGTCGAGCGCGGTCCGCCGTGCCCGGACCACCCCGGGCGCACCCCCGTCCACCAGGAACAGCAGGACGCGCGAGCGGGCGTACCCGCCGGTGTGGGCGGCGACGACGAGCAGCCCGGCGCTGTGCCCGTCCAGCACCTGGTCGACCTGCCCGTAGAGCCGCCAGCCCCCGTCCACCCGCCGCGCCTGTACGCCCCCGGCGCGTCCCCCGCCCGCCCAGTCGGTGCCGTCGTTGTCGCCGGTGAGGGCGAGGGCGGTGGCCAGGGCGTGGCCCGGTACGGCGAGGGCGGCGGTGAGCGACCCGGAGGCGAGGCGCGGCAACAGCTCGGCGCGCTGGGCGTCGGTGCCGAGGGCGTGGACGAGGGGCGCGGCGAGGACGCCGGTGGCGAGCAGGGGCGAGGGGGCGAGCGCCCGGCCGGTCTCCTCACAGGCGAGGGCCAGCTCGGTCGACGTACACCCGGCGCCGCCGTACGCCTCCGGCAGGGCGAGGCCGGGCAGACCGAGGCCCTCGGCGAGGGTGGCCCAGAGGGAGGGGTCGTATCCGGCGGGGTCGTCCACGGCGGCCCGCACGTCCTTCGCCGAGCACCGCTCGCGCAGCAGCTCGCGGAGGGTGCGGCGGATGTCCTGCTGCTCGGGGGTGAGCTGGGCGTCCATGGCTGGCCTGCCTTCGAATGATCTGACGGTCTGTCATATTAGGCGCGGTGGGCGGCGATTTCGAGAGTGCGGCGGACGCGTATCTGATGTACCGTCAGTTTTCATGGCGCACGCCCGGAGGAAGGTCGCCGTCGTCGGGACAGCACTCTCCGACTGCGGCCGTGTCGACGACGCCACCCCGTACACGCTGCACGCCCAGGCCGCCCGCCGTGCCCTCGCCGACGCGGGCCTGGACCGCTCGCTCGTCGACGGGCTCGGGTCGGCGGGCACCGGCACCCTCGCCCCCGTCGAGATCGCCGACCACCTTGGCCTGCGCCCCACCTGGGTCGACTCCACCTCGGTCGGCGGCGCCACCTGGGAGGTCATGGCCGCCCACGCGGCCGACGCGATCGCCGCGGGGCACGCGAACGTGGTCCTGCTGGCCTACGGCTCCACCGCCCGCGCGGACGTGAAGGCGGGCCGTCGCGGCGGTACGTACGACTTCGGGGGGCGGGGTCCGGCGCAGTTCGAGGTGCCGTACGGGCACACGCTGATCGCGAAGTACGCGATGGCCGCGCGCCGCCACATGATCGAGTACGGCACGAGCACCGAGCAGTTGGCTCGGGTGGCGGTGCAGGCACGGGCGAACGCCGCGCTGAACCCCGAGGCGATGTTCCGCACCCCGATCACGGTCGACGACGTCCTGTCCGGCCCGCTGATCGCCGACCCCTTCACCAAGCTGCACTGCTGTCTGCGCTCCGACGGCGGGGCGGCGGTGCTGCTGGCGGCCGAGGAGTACGTACGGGACTGCCGTACCCGCCCCGTGTGGGTGCTCGGCACCGGTGAGCACGTCTCCCACGCGGCGCTCTCCTCCTGGCCCGACTTCACGGTGTCCCCGGCCGCGGTGAGCGGACGGCTCGCCTTCGCCCGGGCCGGGGTGCGGCCCGCGGAGATGGACTTCGCGCAGATCTACGACGCGTTCACCTACATGACCCTGGTGACGCTGGAGGACCTCGGCTTCTGCGGGAAGGGCGAGGGCGGGGCGTTCGTGGGGGAAGGGCGGCTGCTGGTACGCGGCGGGGAACTGCCGGTGAACACGGACGGGGGCGGGCTTTCGGCCCAGCATCCCGGGATGCGGGGGCTGTTTCTGCTGGTGGAGGCGGTACGGCAGCTACGCGGGGAGGCCGGGGAGCGGCAGGTGCGGACGGCGGGGGGCGGGGTGCCGCGGATGGGGGTGGCCTCGGGGACGGGGGGATGGTTCTGCTCCTCGGGGACGGTGGTGTTGGGGGCGGGGTGACGGGACGCTGAGGCTGGGGGACGGGGGCCGAGGCTGGGTGACGGCACGCTGAGCCTGGGGGACGGGGGCCGAGGCTGGGTGACGGCACGCTGAGCCTGGGGGACGGGGGCCGAGGCTGGGTGACGGGGGCCGACCGGGCGGCCGGAAGAATCGTGGGCGGGCATGTCGAGAACCGCCGTCCGGCTCCGTCCCCGGGGTGAACGCGACCACAATGGGTCCCACCAGTACCGAGGAGTACGACCATGGCCAAGTACCTGCTGCTCAAGCACTACCGCGGCGCTCCGGCGGCGGCGAACGACGTCCCCATGGAGCAGTGGACCCCGGAGGAGATCTCGGCGCACGTGCGGTACATGAACGACTTCGCGGCCCGGTTGGAGAACACCGGCGAGTTCGTCGACAGTCAGGCGCTCGCGCCCGGGGGGATGTGGGTCCGGTACGACGGTGTGGGGCGCCCGCCGGTCACCGACGGTCCGTTCGCCGAGACCAAGGACGTCATCGCGGGCTGGATGGTGATCGACGTCGACAGCGAGGAGCGCGCCGTGGAGCTGGCCGGGGAGCTGTCGGCCGCCCCGGGTGCGGGCGGCAAGCCGATTTACGAGTGGCTGGAGGTGCGCCCGTTCCTGACGGCGACCTCCACGACCACGGACTGCGCGTTCAAATGACCCCTCGGGCGTCTCAGCTGCCCCAGATGGACGAGGCCCTGCTCAGGAGCCTCACGCCGAGCGTGCTCGCCGTCCTCGTCCGCCGCGGAGCCGACTTCGCGGCGGCCGAGGACGCCGTACAGGACGCGCTGGTCGAGGCGCTCCGCGTATGGCCCGCCGACCCGCCGCGGGACGCGAAGGGCTGGCTGGTCACGGTGGCCTGGCGGAAGTTCCTCGACCAGGCCCGCTCGGAGGCGGCCCGCCGCCGACGGGAGGACCGCGTCGAGGAGGAGCCGACACCCGGCCCGGCTCCGGCGGTCGACGACACCCTCCAGCTCTACTTCCTGTGCGCGCACCCCTCACTGACGCCGTCGTCCGCCGTCGCGCTCACGCTGCGCGCGGTGGGCGGGCTCACCACCCGCCAGATCGCCCAGGCCTGCCTGGTGCCGGAGGCGACGATGGCGCAACGCATCAGCCGCGCCAAGCGCACCGTCTCCGACGTCCGCTTCGACCAGCCCGGCGACGTGGCCACCGTTCTGCGCGTCCTCTACCTGATCTTCAACGAGGGCTACTCCGGCGACGTCGACCTCGCCGCCGAGGCCATCCGGCTCACCCGGCAGCTCGCGGCCGTCATCGACCATCCCGAGGTGGCGGGTCTGCTCGCGCTCATGCTCATCCACCACGCCCGGCGCGCCGCCCGCACCGCGCCCGACGGCAGCCTGGTGCCGCTGGCCGAGCAGGACCGGGGCCGCTGGGACACCGGGTCGATCGCCGAGGGCATCGGCATCCTCCAGACGGCCCTCGCCCGCGACCGGCTCGGCGAGTTCCAGGCCCAGGCCGCCATCGCCGCCCTGCACGCGGACGCGCCCACCGCCGAGGAGACCGACTGGGTGCAGATCGTGGAGTGGTACGACGAACTCACCCGCCTGACCGACAGCCCCGTGGTCCGGCTCAACCGCGCGGTGGCGGTCGGCGAGGCCGACGGACCACGTGCGGGTCTCGCGGCGCTGGCAGCGGTGGACGGGACCCTGCCCCGCCACACCGCGGTCGCGGCCTACCTCCACGAGCGCGACGGCAACCTGGAGACAGCGGCCCGCCTGTACGCCGAGGCCGCCCAGCAGGCCCCCAACCTCCCCGAACGCCACCACCTGACGCGCCAGGCGGCTCGACTCAACGCCCGCCGGAACGGCCGGTGACGGGCGGCCTCGGACAATCGACGCATGGAAACGGATCTGCATGAGCTGCTGAGGTCCCTGCGGGTGTGGTCCCCGGAGGTCACCGAACTCCGCCCCTTCGACCCGACCACCGCGCCCCCGACCCCCCTCCCCCTCTTCACCACGTGGTTCGCGGAAGCGGTCGCGGCCGGACAGACCGAGCCGCACACCATGTCCCTGGCCACCTCGGACGAGTCGGGCCTCCCCGACGTACGAACGGTGATGCTCCACGGCGCCGACCCCGACGGCTGGTCCTTCGCCACCCACGCCACCAGCACCAAGGGCCGCCAGCTCGCCACCCGCCCCTACGCCGCCCTCGGCTTCTACTGGCCCACCCTCGGCCGCCAGGTCCGCGTCCGGGGCCCGGTCACCGCCGCCCCGGCCGAGGAAGGCGCCGCCGACCTCCACGCCCGCTCCACCGGAGCCCTCGCAGCCGCCCTCACCGGCCACCAGAGCGAGATCCTCCCCTCCTACGCCGACCTGGAAGCCGCCTCCCGAGCCGCCTGGGACCGCGCCCGGCGCGAACCCGGCGCCCCCGTCCCTACCTGGACGCTGTACCGGGTGCGGGCGGACGAGGTGGAGTTCTTCCAGGGGGACGGGGAGCGGCGGCACGTGCGGCTGCGGTACCGGAGGGAGGGGGGCGGGGCTTGGGCGCGGGAGTTGCTGTGGCCGTGACGCCGTAGGCCGGTCGGTGGGTCAGAGGTTCACCGGCGGGTCCGTCGCCAGTCGGGCGTGCAGGTGGACGTCCCGGAACGCGTCCCGGTTCTCCGCCTCCCACATCGCGCCGCGCAGGGTTCCCTCGTACGGGAATCCGCAGCGCTCGGCGATGCGGCAGGACGCGTCGTGGGCGAGGGCGTGGCCCAGTTCGAGGCGGTGGAGGCCCAGGTCGGTGAGGGCCCAGTGGGCGGTGAGGGCGAGGGCGCGGGTGGCGACGCGGTGGCCGCGGGCCTCGGGGAGGGTCCAGTAGCCGACTCGGGCGACACGCATGGCCTGGTTGATGTCGTTGACGCCGATGTGCCCCAGCGTCGTACCCGTCACCGCGTCCGTGATGCGGAAGGACACGCCCGTGCCCTCCGCCGCGTGTTCCGCCTTCGCGCGCAGGGAGGCGCGGGCGGCGTCGAGGTCCGTCACCGGGTGGAAGGGGGTGTTCCAGCGCCGGAACTCCGGGTCTGCCAGCCCGCGCAGCCAGTCCGCCACGTCGGCGTCGGAGTCCGCGTCCCAACGGCACAGGCGAAGGCCTTGGCCGTGCGGGTCGGGGTGGGGGTGCGGGCGGGACGGGGCGACTATGCGGTGGGCCATCCGGCCATTGAAGCGTCTTCGCGGCGCGGCTTCACGTCGATCGCGGTGGGGGTGCTGGGTGAGGAGATGGAGGAGGGGGTGGAGGAGGAGTTGCAGAAGGGGGTGGAGGAGGAGTTGGAGGAGGGGGTGGGCGGTCGGGGCGGAACACCGGGGTTCCGTCGCGGAAGGCGACCGTCAGGTGCATTCCGGCCTGTAGGTCGGCGGGGGCGCAGTCGATGATCTCCGTCGCCATCCGGGGGCCCTCCGCCAGGTCGACCACCGCGGCGATGTACGGCGTGCGCGTCGTGAAGGGTGGGAGGTCGTTGCGGTGGACGACGGACCAGGTGTAGAGGGTGGCCCGGCCACTCGCGTCCCGCCAGGTCAGGGCGTCGTCGCCCCAGCAGTACGGGCAGAACTCGCGGGGGTGGTGATGCGCGCGGCGGCAGGTGCCGCAGTGTCTGAGCAAGAGGCGTCCTCGCGCTGCCGCGTCCCAGTAGGTGCGGGTGAAGGCGTCGGGCTCCGGGATGTCGTGGCGGGGGGTGGTGTGCCCCCGGCGCGGCTCCGTCATAGGAACCATCCCAGCGCGCTGTCCAGTGACCAGGTCTGCCAGGACATGCCGAAGAACGCCACCGTCGAGATCAGCGCCATCATCAGGTTCTGCCCCTGCTCGGCCACGTCGTGGATCATGAGGGTCAGGTAGAGGAGGTTCAGCAGCAGGCCGCCGAGCAGGGCGATCGGGGTGAGGAAGCCGCTGATCAGGCCCAGGCCCAGGGCCAGTTCCGCGGAGACCACGGTGTACGCCATCACCCGCGGGCGGGGGGTCACGACGCGCTCGAAGCCCGAACGGACCGCGCCCCAGCGGTGCTTCGCCGCGATCTCCCCGGCCCACACGATTCCGCTCCCCCGCTCGAACCAGGCCCCCCGGTCCTTGTGCCGCCAGCTCTCCAGCCACCACAGACCGAGCCCGATACGCAGCACGGCGAGCCATTCGGCGCCGGTGAGCCAGATCGTGTCCACGGGGGTGTCCATGGAATATCTCTATAGCTGACGGAGCGTCAGATGAGTAGGCCCCGCACCTCTTCACGGGGCACTCAAGCGCAAGCATCCGCACATCACCCACACACCCGTGATCGATCCGCAACCAATTCCGGTCTTGACCGAGACCCATGAACACGGCATGGGATTACGCTCGCGCCCATGGCCGACTCCCCCGCACCCCACCCCGCAGACCGTCCCGTGTATGTCATAGGCGGCGGCCCGGGTGGACTCTCCGTCGCCTACGCGCTGCGCGCACAGGGAATCCGCGCGGTCGTCCTGGAGAAGTCCGACCGGGTGGGCGCGTCCTGGCGCGGGCACTACGACCGGCTGCGGCTGCACACCACCCGTCGGCTGTCCGCCCTGCCCGGCCTGCCGATGCCGCGCCGCTTCGGCCGCTGGGTCGCCCGCGACGACGTGGTCCGCTACCTGGAGAAGTACGCCGAGCACCACGAGCTGGAGATCGTCACCGGTGTCGAGGTGTCCCGCGTCGAGCGGTCGCCCGACGGCACCGGCTGGCTGCTGCACGCCACCGGCGGCCGGGAGCTGACGGGCGGCGCGGTGGTCGTCGCCACCGGCTACAACCACACCCCCCGCCTCCCCGACTGGCCCGGCCGCGACACCTACACCGGCGACCTCGTGCACGCCGCCCACTACCGCAACGCCAAGCCCTACGCGGGCCGTGACGTGCTGGTCGTCGGCGTCGGCAACACGGGCGCGGAGATCGCCGTCGACCTGGTGGAGGGCGGGGCGTCCCGGGTACGGCTGGCCGTCCGCACCACGCCGCACATCGTCCGCCGCTCCACCGCCGGATGGGCCGCCCAGTACACCGCCGTGCTCATCCGGCGCCTCCCGGTCCGCCTGGTCGACCGGCTCGCCCGCCCGGTGGCGCGCATCAGCGTGCCCGACCTCTCGGCGCAGGGTCTGCCCCGGCCCGACACCGGCCTCTACAGCCGGGTCCGTGAGGGCTCGATCCCCGTGCAGGACGTCGGTCTCGTCGACGCGGTGCGCACCGGGCGGGTCGAGGTCGTCGCCGCCGTCGAGGGGTTCGAGGACGGCAAGGTCGTCCTCGCCGACGGCGACCGCGTCGCCCCGGACGCCGTCATCGCGGCCACCGGCTATGTCCGCGCGCTGGAGGACCTGGTCGGTCACCTCGGCGTCCTCGGCGCCCGCGGCCGACCCGTCGTCCACGGCTCCCGCACCCACCGCGACGCCCCCGGCCTGTACTTCACCGGCTTCACCAACCCCATCAGCGGCATGCTCCGTGAGATGGCCATCGACGCGGAGAAGATAGCCAAGGCCGTCGCGAGGCGGATGGAGGGGAAGGTCTCCCGGGTTCTGGGGTGAGGTCCGCGGTTCGCGCGTGCCGGGGTCTCGCGGTTCGCACACACCGGGGTCTCGCCGTTCGCGCACACCGGGGTCTCGCGGTTCGCGCACGCCGAGGTCTCGCCGTTCGCACACGCCGAGGTCTCGCCGTTCGCGCACACCGAGGTCTCGCGGTTCGCGCACACCGGGTACCGATCCGGCGGCGGTGGGGTGCTGTCCGTCATGCGCGCCCGCCTGGGCGCCGTCGGGCAGTCGCGCACCCCGGGATGTCATCCGCCCGTCGCACACGCCAAGCCACCGCCCACGATTCTGCCGCCGCGCCTGTTCCTGACCTCTCGTCAGTTCAGTAATCTGACACTGCGTCAGTTATTGCTGAGCTGTTGGCTGTTGTTGGCTGTCACACAGGAGCGGGCGGACCGATGCTTGGATCAACCCACGGCACCCTCACCACCGACTCCCGCCGGGCCCGCGCCATCGCCTGCGGTGAGCGTCACCCCGGAAACGCGGTCCACGGCCGGACGGCCGACGTGGGCGACCTCGACGTCAGCGGGCGCCCGCTCTACGCCGACGTCCCCGATCTGGACCGCTTCTTCCGCCCCGCGTCCGTCGCCGTGATCGGCGCCTCGGACGCCGAGGGCCGCCCCCACACCGGTATCACCCGGCAACTCCTCACCTGGGCCGAGCGGGTGGGCGCCCGGCTGCACCCGGTGCACCCCGAGCGGCCCTCCGTCTTCGGCATCCCCTGCCTCCCTTCCGTCTCCGAACTGCCCGAACCGGTCGATCTGGCCGTACTGCTGGTCGCCGACCCCCTTCCGGTCGTCGAGGAACTCGCCGAGGCCAAGGCGCGCTTCGCGGTGGTCTTCGCCTCCGGGTTCGCGGAGACGGGCGCGGAGGGCGCCGCCGCGCAGGACCGGCTCGCCGCCGCCGTCGAGCGGTCCGGGCTGCGGCTGCTCGGCCCGAACACCAACCTCAACGCCTTCGAGCGCTTCCGCGACGACCTCACCGGCCCGGCGATCGCCCTGATCACCCAGTCCGGCCACCAGGGCCGCCCCGTCTTCGCCCTCCAGGAACTGGGCGTCCGCCTGTCCCACTGGGCGCCGACCGGCAACGAGGCCGACCTGGAGACCGCCGACTTCCTGTCCTACTTCGCCGAACGCCCCGAGGTCGGCGCCATCGCGGCCTATGTCGAAGGCCTCAAGGACGGCCGCGCCTTCCTGCTCGCCGCCGACCGCGCCGCCCGCCGCAAGGTGCCCGTCGTCGCGGTCAAGGTCGGCCGCACCGAGACCGGCGCCCGCACGGCCGCCTCACACACCGGCAAGCTGACCGGCGCGGACGCGGTGGTGGACGCGGCGATGCGGCAGTACGGCGTGATCCGCGTCGACGGCCTGGACGAACTCCAGGACACCGCCGCCCTGCTGGCCAGGGCCCGCCCGCCGAGCGCCCAAGGGGTCGCCGTCTATTCGATCTCGGGCGGCACCGGCGCCCACGTCGCCGACCTGGCCACCGCGGCGGGCCTCGCACTGCCGACGCTCTCCGCGGCCAAGCAGGCCGAGCTGCACCAGTGGATCCCCGGGTATCTGAGCGTGGCGAACCCGGTCGACAACGGCGGTCATCCGGTGGGCGACCAGCGCGGCCGTAAGATCATCGACGCGCTGCTGGCCGACCCCGCGGTGGGGGTGCTGATCTGCCCGGTCACGGGGCCCTTCCCGCCGCTGTCCGACCGGTTGGTGCGGGACCTGGTCGACGCGGCCGAGGAGACCGACAAGCTGGTCTGTGTGGTGTGGGGTTCGCCGGTCGGTACCGAGCCCGCCTACCGCGAGGTCCTGCTCGGCTCCTCCCGCGTGGCCACCTTCCGCACCGTCGGCAACTGCCTCACCGCCGTCCGCGCCTACCTCGACCACCACCGCTTCGTCCGCGACTACCGCTCCCCCTTCGACGAGGCCCCCCGCTCCCCCTCGCCCTCCTATCGCAAGGCGCGCGAGCTGATGCGCCCGGGCCAGCAGCTCAGCGAGCACGCGGCGAAGCAACTGCTGCGCGCGTACGGCATAAGGGTGCCGCGTGAGCAGCTGGTGACCAGCGCGGCGGCGGCCGTGCGCGCGGCCGGGCTGGTGGGCTACCCGGTGGTGATGAAGGCCTCCGGCGCGCACCTCGCCCACAAGACCGAGCTGGGCCTGGTGAAGACGGGGCTGACCTCCGCCGCCCAGGTCCGCGACGCCTACCGGGAGCTGACCGACATCGCCCGCTGCGAGGACGTCCCGCTGGACGGCGTACTGGTCTGCCAGATGGTGGAGCAGGGCGTCGAGATGGTCGTCGGCGTCACCCACGACGACCTCTTCGGGCCGACCGTCACCGCCGGGCTCGGCGGCGTCCTCGTCGAGGTGCTGCGGGACACGGCGGTGTGCGTGCCGCCCTTCGGTGAGGAGCAGGTCCGGGACATGCTCGCCGGGCTGCGCTGCCGCGCCCTCCTCGACGGTGTGCGCGGTCGGCCGCCCGCCGATCTGGACGCGCTCGTGGAAGTCGTCCTGCGGGTCCAGCGCATGGCCCTGGAGCTGGGCGGCGACCTCGCGGAACTCGACATCAACCCGCTGATGGTGCTGCCCAGGGGACAGGGAGCCGTGGCGCTGGACGCGCTGGCGGTGTGCCGCTGAGATGAACATGTCGCATTCCCCCCGGATACCAACAAGCCAAGCAGATCCCACGACTCGTACCGAGCCGGGCGAACCCGCTGATTCATTGGTACAGCACACCACTGACAATCACGTCTCCCGCATCACCCTCAACCGCCCCGAATCCCTCAACGCCATCACCCCTGACCAGCGCGAACGCCTCATCCACCTGCTCTCCGACGCCTCCGCCGACCCCGGCGTCCGCGCCGTCGTCCTCACCGGAACCGGCCGCGGCTTCTGCGCGGGCGCGGATCTGCGCGCAGGCACCCGCCCGGCCGGGGAGCGCGTCGCCGGTGACGTCGCCCGCACCCTCCGCCTCGGCGCCCAGCGCCTGGTCTCGGCCGTCCTCGACTGCGAGAAGCCGGTGATCGCCGCGGTGAACGGCACGGCAGCGGGCCTCGGCGCGCATCTCGCCCTCGCCTGCGATCTGGTCCTGGCCGCCGAATCGGCCCGGTTCATCGAGGTGTTCGTCCGCCGCGGCCTCGTCCCCGACGGTGGCGGCGCCTTCCTCCTACCCCGGCTCATCGGCCCCCACCGCGCCAAGGAGCTGATGTTCTTCGGCGACGCCCTCACCGCCGCCGATGCCGCCCGTCTGGGCCTCGTCAACCGGGTCGTCCCGGACGCCGAACTGCCCTCGGCGGCCGACGAGTGGGCCACCCGCCTGGCCACCGCCCCCACCCGCACCCTCGCCCTCACCAAGCAGCTCGTCAACGCCTCCCTCGACTCCGACCGCCCCACCGCCTTCGCCGCCGAGGCCGCGGCCCAGGAGATCAACATGACGACCGACGACGCCCGGGAGGGCCTGAAGGCCTTCGCGGAGCGGCGCGACCCGCGCTTCGAAGGGCGCTGAGCCCCACGCCCTCACTGAGCCACACGCCGCCACTGAGCCACGCGCCCTCGCTGAGCCACACGCCTTCACTGAGCCACACGCCCTCGCTGAGCCACGCGCCCTCACCGAGCCACACACCTTCCCATCTGACGACCCGTCAGTTTCAATAAGGAGCGTGATGGGACAAGCAGGAACAGCGGAAGCCGCCGTCCGCTACCTCAGGTCCGGCCAGGGGCCCGGCCTCCCCCAGCCCGTGGAGCCGCTGCCGCCCCCGGACCTGCGCTGCGTCGGCGCCGACGAACGCGCCCCGGTCGACCAGACCGAGTTCCGCCGCGTCCTGGGGAACTTCGCCACCGGCGTGACGGTGGTGACGGCACCGGCCACCCCCGGCACCGACGACCCAGCGGCGCCCCCTACCGACGCCCCCGCCGGTTTCGCCTGCCAGTCCTTCTCCTCCCTCTCCCTCGACCCGCCCCTCGTCGCCTTCATGGTCGGCCGCACGTCGACGACATGGCCGCGGATCGCCCGCGCGGGCGTCTTCTGCGTGAACGTCCTGGCCGCTCACCAGGCCGACCTGTGCCGGGCCTTCGCGGCGCGCGGCGGGGACAAGTTCGCGGGGGTGGCGTACGACGCCGCGCCCGTCTCCGGGTCACCGCGCCTCGCGGGCGCGCTCGCGTGGGTCGACTGCGCGATCCACGCGGTCCACACGGGCGGGGATCACCTCGTCGTCGTGGGCCGGGTGACCGCGCTCGGCGCTCCGGACCCGGACGGACCGCCGCTCGTCTTCCACCGGGGCCGGTTCACGCAGCCGCCACCCCGGTAGGAGCCGCGGGCTTCCGGCGCTGGATCACCAGCGCCATCAGGGCCGCCGCGGCGCACAGGGCGCCGGACGCGTACCAGACGACGTCGTACGACCCGAAGACGTCCCTTGCCGCGCCGCCCAGCCAGGCCACCAGCGCGGCGCCGACCTGGTGGGAGGCGAGGACCCAGCCGAAGACGATGGCGGAGTCCTCGCCGTAGTGCTCGCGGCACAGGGCCATGGTCGGCGGGACGGTGGCGACCCAGTCGAGGCCGTAGAAGACGATGAAGAAGATCATCGGGGGGTGCACGCTGGGCGCGAGCAGGATCGGCAGGAAAAGCAGCGAGATGCCGCGCAGGGCGTAGTACGTCGCCAGGAGGCGGCGGGCGTCGAAGCGGTCCGTGAACCAGCCGGAGGCCACGGTGCCGACCACGTCGAAGACCCCGATGACGGCGAGCAGCGAGGCCGCGGCCGTGATCGGCATGCCGTGGTCGTGCGCGGCGGGCACGAAGTGGGTCTGGATCAGGCCGTTGGTGGACGCCCCGCAGATCGCGAAGGTGCCCGCGAGCAGCCAGAAGGGGCCGGTGCGCGCCGCCGACAGCAGCACCGTCACGGCGCGGCGGGCGGCGCCCGGCACGGGTTCCGGCTTGGGCACGAACTCCTTCGCGCCGTACGGCTTCTGGCCGATGTCGGCCGGGTGGTCCCGCAGCAGCAGCCAGACGAAGGGCACGACGGCGAGGGCGGCGAGCGACACCGTCACGGCCGCCGGACGCCAGTCGCGCGTCTCGACGATCCAGGACAGCACGGGGAGGAAGATCAGCTGTCCGGAGGCGGAGGCCGCGGTGAGGATGCCGGTGACCAGGCCGCGCCGTTCGGTGAACCAGCGGTTGGTGACCGTCGCCGCGAAGGCCAGCGCCATCGAGCCGCTGCCGAGGCCGACCAGCAGGCCCCAGCACAGCATCAGCTGCCAGGCCGACGTCATCCACACCGTGGTGCCCGAGCCGATGGCGATCACGGTCAGCGCGACGGCGACCACGCGCCGGATGCCGAAGCGGTCCATCAGCGCGGCGGCGAAGGGCGCGGTCAGCCCGTACAGCGCGAGGTTGACCGAGACGGCCGCGCCGATCGTGCCGCGTGACCAGCCGAACTCCTGGTGCAGCGGGTCGATCAGAAGTCCGGGCAGGGAGCGGAAGGCGGCGGCGCCGATGATCGTCACGAAGGTGACGGCGGCGACGAACCAGGCCCAATGGACGCGGGGGGACTTCGGCTTCTCGCCGCCCTTGTCGCTCAGGACGGTCGCATCGGTTGTCTGGGTCACGTCATCCAGCTTCGGTTCTGCGCTCGTCCCGATCGAGTGGCCCGAGGGACAGCATTCGTTAGGATCGGGCCATGGATACGGCCGACCAGCACCCCGCGCGAGCGCACCGCGTCGTCGTCCTCGCGCTCGACGGCCTGCTCCCCTTCGAGCTGGGCATCCCGCACCGCATCTTCGGCCGCCCCCGGGACGCGTCCGGGCGCCACCTGTACGAGGTCGTCACCTGCTCGATCCGCCCGCCGGGCCCCGTCGAGACCGACGCCGACTTCGCCATCCACGTCGCACACGGCCCCGAGGCCCTCGCCACCGCGGACACGGTCATCGTCCCGGCGTCGTACGAACTCGGACCGGTCTACGAGGACGGCGTGCCGACCCCCGAACTGGCCGCCGCCCTCGCCCGCATCCGCCCCGGCACCCGCCTCGCCTCCATCTGCACCGGCGTGTACGTCCTGGCCGTCGCCGGTTACCTGGACGGCCGCCCCGCGACCACGCACTGGGCGGACGCCGACCGCTTCCAACGGATCTTCCCGCGCGTGCGGGTCGACCCCGACGTGCTGTTCATCGACGACGGCGACGTCCTCACGTCGGCGGGCGTCGCCGCCGGGATCGACCTGTGCCTGCACATGGTGCGCCGCGACCACGGCTCGGCCGTCGCCAACGAGGTGGCCCGCCGTACGGTCGTACCGCCGCACCGCGACGGCGGGCAGGCGCAGTACATCGAGCGGCCGGTGCCCGACCCCCAGTCCGCCACCACGACCGCCGCACGCGCGTGGGCGCTCGGCCGCCTGGGCGAACCGATCCAGCTGCGGGACATGGCCGCGCGGGAGTCCATGTCGGTACGGACCTTCACCCGCCGCTTCCGCGAGGAGGTCGGCGTCAGCCCCGGCCAGTGGCTCACCCAGCAGCGCGTGGAGCGGGCGCGGCACCTGCTGGAGTCCTCCGACCTGTCCGTGGACCAGGTGGCCCGCGAGGCGGGCTTCGGGACGGCCCAGTCGATGCGCCAGCACCTCCAGGCGGCCCTCGGCGTCACCCCGACCGCCTATCGGCGCACGTTCCGCTCCTCCGGCGTCGGGACCCCCTCCGGCGTCAGAACGTGACCACCGCCCGCGCCACCCGCCCCGCGCGCGCGTCCGTCACCGCCTTATCGAAGTCCGCGACCGGGTACGTCCGGGTCACCAGCTCGTCCAGCAGCAGCCGCCCCTGCCGGTACAGCTCGGCGTACAGGGCGATGTCGTGCTGGGGGCGCGAGGAGCCGTAGCGGCAGCCCAGGATGGACTTGTCCAGGTACATGGACGAGACCCGGAAGGACGCCTCCGCGTCGGCCGGGGGGACGCCGAGGAGGACCGCCTGTCCATGGCGGTCGAGCAGGTCGACGGCCTGCCGGACCAGCTCGACCCGGCCCACGCACTCGAAGGCGTGGTCCGCGCCCGTGGGCAGGATGTCCCGCACCCCGTCCGCCGAGGTCAGGAAGTGGGTGGCGCCGAAGGCCAGGGCGGCGTCCTCCTTGGCCGGGTCGGCGTCCACGGCGACGATCCTCAGCGCCCCCGCCAGCCGCGCCCCCTGGACGACGTTGAGCCCGATCCCGCCGACGCCGATCACCACGACGCTGTCCCCGCGCCCGACCCGCGCCCGGTTCAGCACGGCCCCGACGCCGGTCAGCACCCCGCAGCCGATCAGCGCGGCGGACGGCAGCGGAATGTCGTCCGGGACCCGCACCGCCTGCACGGCCCGCACGACGGTCCGTTCCGCGAACGCCGAGTTGGACGCGAACTGGTACACCGGCCGCCCCGCCCGCGCGAACGGCCTGCCCGGCCGTCCGATGGCCCGCCTGCACATCGTCGGCCGCCCCCGGTCGCAGTCGGCGCAGGTGCCGCAGTTGGCCAGCGTGGACAGGGCCACGTGGTCGCCGGGGCGCACATGGGTGACACCGGCGCCGACCGCCTCCACCACCCCCGCCCCCTCATGCCCCAGCACCACCGGCACCGGGAACGGAATCGTCCCGTCCACCACCGACAGATCGCTGTGGCACAGCCCCGGCGCCGCGATCGCGACCCGCACCTCGCCGGGCCCCGGCTCCCGCACCTCCAGGTCGTCCACGACCCGGACCCGCTCACCGTCGTAGATCACGCCTCGCATCACACGGCCCCCTTGGGCTCGCTGGGCAGGCCGAGCACCCGCTCGGCGATGATCGTGCGCTGGACCTGGTCCGAACCGCCGTAGATCGTGTCCGCGCGGGAGAACAGGAACAGGTGCTGCGCCGCGTCGAGTGCGTACGGCGCCGCAGCCGACCAGTCGGCCGGTCCCGCGCTCCCCGCCGCGCCCCGCACCCGCACCGCGAGTTCCCCGAGCCGCTGGTGCCAGCCACCCCACAGCAGCTTCGCCACGCTCGCCGCCCCGGCGTCGGGCGCCCCGCCCAGCGTCCGCAGCGCGTTCCACCGCATCACCCGCAGCTCCGCCCACAGTCGTACGAGCCCTTCGCGTACGACGGGATCGTCCGCGGCGCCGGTCCGCACGGCCTCGCCCACCACGCGCGCCAACTCGCCCGCGAAGCCGACCTGCTGGGCCAGCGTCGACACCCCGCGCTCGAAGCCGAGCAGGCTCATCGCGACCCGCCAGCCCGCCCCCTCGCCGCCGACGACGTGCTCCACGCGCGCGTGGGCGCCGTCGAAGAAGACCTCGTTGAAGTCGCTGGTGCCCGTCAGCTGACGGATCGGGCGGACCTCTATACGGCCCGGCTGGTCCATGTCGACCAGCAGGAAGCTCAGTCCGTGGTGGCGCCGCGAGCCGGGCTCCGTACGGGCCAGCACGAAGCACCAGTCGGCCTCGTGGGCGAGCGAGGTCCAGATCTTGTGACCGGTGACCCGGTAGCCGCCGTCCCGCGCGGGTTCGGCCTTCGTACGCACCGCGGCGAGATCGGAGCCCGCCCCCGGTTCGCTGTACCCCTGGCACCACAGCTCGTCCCCGGCGGCGACCGGCGGCAGGAAGCGCGCCTTCTGCTCGTGCGTGCCGTGCGCGATCAGGGTCGGCGCGAGCAGCTTCTCCCCGATGTGCCCGGACCGCGCGGGCGCGCCCGAGCGGGCGTACTCCTCGGCCCACACCACCTGCTGGGTGAGCGTCCCGGTCCGGTTCCCGTACCCACCCTCGGCCCACCCGAGGCCGATCCACCCGGCCTTCCCGAGGGTCCGTTCCCAGCCCCGCCGATCCCCCGCCCCTTCGACATGCGCCGAGAGCCACACCCGCACTTCGGCACGGAACTCGTCGTCCTCGCCATCAAACCCAAAGTCCACGGAGGGCCTCCTCTCATCGCAGGCCGCGGCACCCGACCTCAGGGGCGCGGGGAACCGCGCGACCAGCCACGGCGAACCCGCAGCCGCCCCACGGCAGATCACCCCGATTCATTAGGCCCCCGTCCCAACAACGGCATCGGATCCACCCCCACCGTCCCCGGCAGACACTCCGCGACCCGCTCCGGCGTCCAGCCCGCCCCCTCCGCGTACACCGCCCGCGACTCCCGCGGCTGCGCCCACACCGCGATCTTCGCCCCGGCGACCGTGTAGACCTGCCCGGTCACGGACACCGCCCGACCGGACAGCAGATAGACCACCAGCGCGGCGACGTCCTCGGGCTCACCGATCTCGGTCAGCCCTCCGGGAACCTTCGCCGACATCCGCGTACGCGCCACCGGCGCCACCGCGTTCGCGGTCACCCCGTACTTGTGCAGCCCCAGCGCCGCGCTGCGCACCAGCGAGATGACGCCACCCTTCGCGGCGCTGTAGTTGGCCTGCGAGACCGAGCCCTGGTGGTTGCCGCTGGTGAAGCCGATCAGCGTGCCGGAGCGCTGCTGCCGCATCACCGCGGAGGCCGCGCGGAACACGGTGAACGTGCCCTTGAGGTGGGTGGCGAGGACGGCGTCCCACTCCTCCTCGGTCATGTTGAACAGCATCCGCTCCCGCAGGATCCCGGCGACGCACACCGCCCCGTCGAGCCGCCCGTACGACTCCAGCGCCGCGTCGACGACGCGCTGTCCGCCCGCCATGGTGGACACGTCGTCGGCGACGGCGACCGCGTCCCCTCCGGCCGCCTGGATCTCCTTGACGACGGCGGCGGCGACCTCGCTGCTCGGCGCGGCCCCGTCGACGGAGACCCCGTAGTCGGCGACGACGACCCGCGCGCCCTCGGTGGCCGCCGCGAGCGCGACCGCCCGGCCGATGCCGCGTCCGGCGCCCGTCACGGCGACGACCTTGTCTGCCAGGAAGTTCCCCACGCCCGGCCCCTTCCCGCGTTATCTGACGGCCCGTTAGATTTCTACTCCGGATTCTACGACCCGTCAGATACGCGGAGACAAGCCCCGGGGAGGCACCGATGTCACTGCCGGACGCGTTCCACGAGATCGCCAAGCGGGTGAACAACTGGGGGCGCTGGGGGCCCGATGACGAGATCGGCACCCTGAACCTCATCACCGACGAGGTGGTGCGCGAGGCCGCCGCCTGGGTGCGCACGGGGCGGCGCGTCCCGCTCGCCCTGCCGCTGGAGCAGAACGGCGTGCAGACGGGGGTGATCCCGGGGCGGGTCAACCCGCTGCACACCATGGTGCAGATCAACCAGGAGCTGTTCGGGCCGGGCACGGTGGCGTGCAGCGACGACGTCGTGACGATGGGCCTCCAGGCGGCCACCCACTGGGACGCGCTGACCCATGTCTCGCACTCCGGCAGGCTCTACAACGGCCGCCCGGCGGACACCGTCACCGCGCACGGCGGCGCCGCCTTCGGCGGTATCGACAAGGCGCGGCACATCGTCTCGCGCGGGGTGCTCCTCGACGTGGCACGCGCGCGTGGCGTCGACCGGCTGGACGGCGGGCACGCCGTGACGCCGGAGGACCTGGACGCCGCCGAGGAGTTCGCCGGGGTGCGGGTGCGCGCCGGGGACGTCGTGCTGGTGCGGACGGGGCAGATGCGGGTCCTGCTCGCGGGGGACAGGCACGGGTACGCGCATCCGTCGCCGGGACTGTCGGTGCGTACGCCGGAGTGGTTCCACGCGCGCGATGTGGCGGCGGTCGCCAATGACACGTTGACCTTCGAGGTCTTCCCGCCGGAGATCGACGGCCTGTGGCTGGGCGTGCACGCGCTGGACCTGGTGGAGATGGGGATGCTCCAGGGCCAGAACTGGAATCTGGAGGAGTTGTCCACAGCCTGTGGAGAAACGGGCCGCCACGCGTTCCTGCTGTCAGCGATGCCGGAGCCGTTCGTCGGGGGGACGGGCACACCGGTGGCGCCGGTCGCGGTTCTCTGAACGTGGGGGCTCCGGTTGGCGGCGCGGCTCGCCCGCCCCGAGCACGGCATGCGCGCCGCCATCCGGCTCGGCGTACCCGCCCCGTGCTTCCCCTGGGCCCTGAGGGAACCGACGCCGACTCACGACCCACACTCGTCGAGGGCTCCCGTCACCGGAACCCTCGTCGTCCCCTCGCGGCGAATCGCTGCCCATAAGCGTGATCAAACGGACACGTCACGTCAACACCCGTCCGAGGTTTTGTTACTGCGCCCTCTTTACAGCGCACGCGCACAGAAGCACACCCGGGCGCACAGCGTCACACAGCCTCGTAGGCCAGCCCCCCGTACCCCTCGTACGTCGGGAGCGCGCCGCCCGCGCAGGCCGCCGCGCGCTCATCGGCCTCGGAACAGCGGTCCAGCTCGCACCAGATGCGTTTGCCCGCGCCCTCGGGACACCAGCCCCAGCGGTCGGCCAGCCCGTCGACGAGCGCGAGCCCCCGGCCGCCGGTCTCGTCGCCGTCGACCCAGCGGGGCACCGGCGCGCGGGTGCTGGAGTCGGCCACCTCCAGGCGGACGGTGGCCGACTCGGCGACCGTCTCGGGCAGCGACAGCCGCAGGACGGCCGGACAGCCGGTGTGCACCACGGCGTTGGTGACCAGTTCGGAGACGATCAGGATCAGGGTCTCGGCCAGCGGCTCGTCGGCCTCTATGCCCGACCCGGTGAGCCGCGAACGGGCCCACCGCCGGGCGCGCCCCACTTCAGCGGGGTCGGGCCGGATCTCCAGCTGCACTTGAAGCACCTGCACCGCTCACACCGTCCGAACCGATGGACACTGAGGCTCACGCCTCATGAGGGCCACGATCGTAGCCATTTTCCGCATGACCAGAACAACGACCAGAGCAAGGGTCACGCAACGTGAATCCCTTGTGGGACAGCATGGTTGGCCTACTGTCACCCCAACAAGCGCTTCGGGCATATTCCAGCGCGAAGGAGTACCCGTGCGCGATACTGTGCGACGCCCGCGCTGGGGAGTCGAACAGGCGGGAGGCGCAGGGCCCTCCTGGTCACCACCGGCACGCCAGGTGCCCGGAACCACTCGCATCCCACACAAGGTACCGGAGCCGGACTCCGACTCCAGGACGTGACGAGTCACGCCTAGGACACAAGCCGATATCAACGCTCCGTGATAACGGTATGCCACAATCCGCGACATTAAAGGGATGCTTTCCAGGAAACCGCAGACCAACGCCGGTCAATCCACTCCCGTCAGCAGATTCCGGGCGAGCAACTCCATACTCTCGGTCACATCGCCCGTACGGTGCGTTCGCACCCAGGCCCGCTTCAGGTGCAGGTGCACCTCTGCCTCCCAGGTGAACCCCATGCCGCCGTGCACCTGGAGGCAGTCGCGGGCGCCGCGTACCGCCGCCTCGTCGGCGAGCAACCGGGCGGCGGCGATGTCGGCCGGGTCGCCGGTGACGGCGGCGGCGTACACGGCCGCGCGGGCCACCTCCACCCGCACCAGCATTCCCGCGCACAGGTGCTGCACGGCCTGGAAGGCCCCGATCGGCCGCCCGAACTGCTCGCGCGTCCGGGCGTGTTCCGCGGCCAGCTCACAGGTCCGGGCCGCCGAGCCGAGCTGTTCGGCGGCGGTGAGCAGGGACACCTCGTGCGCCACGCCCTCCAGGACCGCCGCCTCAGGCACCTCGTGCAGGGGTGTGAGGGGGTCGACCGACCGCAGCGGCACGGCTCCGGCCGCCTCGCCGTGTACGACGTCGGCCTCGGCCAGCCACTCCACGAGCCGCCCGTCGACGTGCGCCACGACGGCAGACCCGTCGGCCGCGCCGGGCACGGTGGCGGCGGCGAGGTGCGTGGCGATGAGCGGGCCCGGCAGCAGGGCCCGCCCCGCCTCCTCGAACGCCAGCACCGTCTCCGGCAGTCCCAGCCCGGTCCCGCCGCGCTCCTCGGGCAGGCGCAGGGCGAAGAAGCCCGCCGCGCCCAGTTCCCGCCACAGGGTCCGGTCCAGGTGCCCCGGCCGGTCGAGGGCGGCGCGGACGTCGAAGCGGCGGGCCAGCAGCCCTCGTACGCCGTCGCGCAGCGCCCGCTGGTCGTCCGTGAGCCGGAACCGCATGTCATCGTCCCTTCGGCAGGCCCAGGAGGCGTTCGGCCACGAGGGTGCGCTGGATCTGCGAGGTTCCGGCCGCGATGGTGTACGACAGCGACGAGAGGCGGTCCGCCGTCCAGGGCCGGTCGAGGTCCAGCGACAGGGGGCCGAGGACGTCGGCCGCGGCGTCGTAGAGATCCTGACGCGCGTGTGAGTACCTCAGCTTGACAACCGAACCGGCAACGCCGGGCGTGCCCGCGCCCGTTGCCCGTGCCTCGCTCACCTGCCACTGCGTCAGCCGCCACAGCGCCCGGAACTCGGCGTTCAGCCCGCCCAGCCGGTGCCGCAGCGCGGGGTCGTCCCAGCGGCCGTTGCGGTGGGCCTCACGCGCGAGTTCGCCGAGGACGCGGCGGCACGCGACCACCTCGCCCGCGAACGCCGTGCCGCGCTCGAAGGACAGCGTCACCATGGTCACCCGCCAGCCGTCGTGCTCCGCGCCGACCCGGTGGGCGACCGGCACCCGCACCTCGTCGAGGAACACCTGCGCGAACTCCGCCGATCCGGCGAGGGTGCGCAGCGGCCGTACGGTCACGCCGGGTGCGTCCATGCGCATCGCGAGCCAGGTGAGGCCGCGGTGCTTCGGGGCGGCGGGGTCGGTGCGCACCAGGAGTTCGCACCAGTCGGCGACCTCCGCGTGGGAGGTCCAGATCTTGGACCCGCTCACCACGTAGTCGTCGCCGTCCCGCCACGCGCGCGTGCGCAGTGCCGCGAGGTCGCTCCCGGCGTCGGGTTCGCTGAAGCCCTGGCACCAGACCTCCTCCCCGCGCAGGATCGGCGGCAGCCAGCGCGCCCGCTGCGCGGCCGTCCCCTCGGCGGCGATCGTCGGCCCGGCGTGCAGCAGGCCGACGAAGTTGGCCCCCACATAGGGGGCGCCCGCCTTCTCGGTCTCCTCCAGGAAGATCAGCCGCACGGTCGGCGGGGTGTCCCAGTGCACGTCCGCGTACCCGGCGTCGTGCAGCGCGCGCTGCCAGCCGAGGTCGTAGGCGCGCCGCCCCGGCCAGTCGTCCGGGGACGGCTTCGGCGGCAGGGCGGGCAGCGTCCTGGCCAGCCACTCCCGCAGCCGGGCCCGGAACTCGGCCTCCTCGGGGGTGTCCGTCAGGTCCATCAGCGGGCGGGCTCCCGGTCGAGGTCCAGGCCGAGCATGCGGATCGCGTTGCCGCGCATCAGCTTGTACACGGTCTCGTCGTCGAGGCCCTTCACATGGTCGAGGGCGACCTCCTTGGTGTGCGGGAAGGTCGAGTCGACGTGCGGGTAGTCGGTCTCGAAGGTGGCGTTGTCGCGGCCCACCGCGTCGATCGAGGCGACGCCGTGCTTGTCGCGGAAGAAGCAGCAGAAGATCTGCCGGAAGTAGTACGTCGACGGGGGCTCGGGGATCGTGCCGCGCACGCCGCCCCACGCGCGGTGCTCCTCCCAGACGTCGTCGGCGCGTTCCAGGGCGTACGGGATCCAGCCCATCTGGCCCTCGGAGTAGGCGAGTTTCAGGCGCGGGAAGCGCACCAGGACGCCGCTGAAGAGGAAGTCCGTCATGGAGGCCATCGCGTTGTTGAAGGAGAGGGAGGCCTGCACGGCGGGCGGCGCGTCCGGGGAGGCGGCGGGCATCTGGGAGCTGGACCCGATGTGCATGTTGACGACCGTGCCGGTGTCCTCGCAGACCGCGAAGAACGGGTCCCAGTAGCCGGAGTGGATGGACGGCAGCCCGAGGTGGGTGGGGATCTCGGAGAAGGTCACCGCGCGCACGCCGCGGGCCGCGTTGCGCCGGACCTCGGTGACCGCCAGCCGGACGTCCCACAGCGGGATCAGGCACAGCGGGATCAGCCGTCCGCCGCTGTCGCCGCACCACTCCTCCACCATCCAGTCGTTGTAGGCGCGCACACAGGCGAGCGCGACCTCCTTGTCGTGCGCCTCGGCGAAGGTCTGGCCGCAGAAGCGGGGGAAGGAGGGGAAGCACAGGGACGCCTCGACGTGGTTGAGGTCCATGTCGGCGAGGCGCGCCGCGGGGTCCCAGCAGCCGCGGCGCATCTGCTCGCGCGTGATGCCCTCCAGGGTCATCTCGTCGCGGTCGAAGCCGACGGCGGCGATGTTCCGTTTGTACGGGAACATCAGGTCCTCGTAGATCCACCAGTCGGTGGGCGGGCCGTCCGGGTCCATGGTGATGCGGTACTTCCCGGCGACGTAGGCGAGTTCGCCGATCCCGGCGGTGAGCGGCTGGGGGCCGCGGTCGCGGTACTTCGCGGGCAGCCAGGTCTCGAAGAGGTGGGCGGGCTCGATCACATGGTCGTCGACGCTGATGATGCGGGGCAGTTCCGTCATGGTCCCCTCCGCCGGACGGGTACTTACCTGATGGGCCGTCAGCTAGCATGTCACCTGACGGTCCGTCAGCCAAGGCCAGGCAGGGGGCACCCGTGAACGAGACCCCGCACTCCCTGAGCGCGTCGCGCACGCTGTGGGAACTGCTCGACCGCCGCGCCCGCCTCACCCCCGACCGCCCGCTTTTCCACCAGGACGACCGCACGCTCACCTGCGGCGCCCTACGCGCGCGTGCCGAGCGGACGGCGGCGGGGCTGTACGGCATGGGCGTACGCCCCGGCACGGTCGTCGCCTGGCAGTTGCCGACCCGGATCGAGACGGCGGTGCTCTCCTTCGCGCTGGCCCGCCTGGGCGCCGTACAGAGCCCGTTGATCCCCTTCCTGCGGGACCGCGAGGTCGGCTTCGCGCTGCGCGGGTCGGGCGCCGAGTTCTTCGCCGTACCGGGCGCGTGGCGCGGCTACGACCACACGGCGATGGCGCGGCGGCTGGGCGCCAAGGGCGTCTTCGAGGCCTACGACAGCCTCCCGGACGGCGATCCGTCCGTGCTGCCCGCCCCACCCGTCGACGGGACGGGCGTCCGCTGGATCTACTGGACCTCCGGCACCACCGCCGACCCCAAGGGCGTGCTGCACACCGACCGCTCCCTGCTCGCGGGCGGCTCCTGCCTCGCACACGCCCTGCGCCCGACGGACCAGGACGTGGGGTCGATCGCGTTCCCCTACGCGCACATCGGCGGGCCCGACTACACGGTGATGCAACTGCTGTACGGCTTCCCGGCGGTGCTGTTCGAGCAGTTCGCCCTGCCGGAGGCGCTGGCGGCGTACCGTGCGCGCGGGGTGACGATCGCGGGCGGGTCGACGGCCTTCTACACGATGTTCCTCGCCGAGCAGCGCAGGCAGCCCGGCCGGAAGGTCGTCCCCTCGCTGCGGCTGCTCGCCGGGGGCGGGGCGCCGAAGCCGCCCGAGGTGTATCACGCCGTCGTCCGCGAGATGGAGGTGCAGCTCACCCACGGGTACGGCATGACCGAGGTGCCGATGATCACCATGGGGGCGCCGGACGACACCCCCGAGCACCTGGCGACGACGGAGGGGCGCCCCCCGCGCGGGATGGAGATACGGGTCGTCGACGGGGAGCTGCGGCTGCGCGGGGAGGCGGTGTGCCGGGGCTATCTGGATCCGGCGCAGACGGCCGGGGCCTTCGACGAGGAGGGGTTCTTCCGCACCGGTGACCTCGGCCACCTCACCGACAGCGGGCATCTCGTCCTCACCGGGCGGCTGAAGGACGTCATCATCCGCAAGGGGGAGAACATCTCCGCCAAGGAGATCGAGGAACTGCTGCACCGGCACCCCGCGGTCGGTGACGTGGCGGTGATCGGGCTGCCCGACGCCGAGCGCGGGGAGCGGGTGTGCGCGGTGGTCGAACAGCCGCCGGGGGCCGCCGCGCTGACACTGGAGGCGGTGACGTCGCACCTGCGCGCGGAAGGGCTGTCCGTGCACAAGCTGCCGGAGCGGCTGGAAGTGGTGGACGCCCTTCCGCGCAACGAGACGCTGCGGAAGGTGCTCAAGTACAAGCTGCGCGAGCGCTATACGGACGCGGGGGACGGCATGGTCACTCAGGAACCGTGAAATACCGGGCGAAAGCGGGCACGATCTCCGCCTCGCCCACCTTGCCGTCACCGTTGGCGTCGAGGGCCGCCGCGACGGACCGCGCGAGGTCCTCGCCGACCCCGAGCGCGGTCAGCACGCGCGCGACGTCCGCCACGGTCGCCGCGCCGTCGCCGTCCGCGTCGGCGACGTCGATGGCGGCGTGCAGGAAGGGACGGGCGATCTCGGCGAACCGGTCCGGGTTGTCCCGCAGCCGCTTGACGGCCCCGTTGACGAACTCGTCGCGGGTGATGCGCTGGTCGCCGTCCCGGTCCGCTATCCCGGCCATGCCCTGCCAGAACGCCTCGGCACCGACGTACAGCGCCTGCCCCTTGTCGGAGCGGGCCGCCGTGCCGAACTCCGCGAGCAGCACCTTGGCCGCGCCGCTGAAGTCCTCCCGGTCGATGTAGCCGTTGCCGTTCTGGTCGAAGGTCGCGAAACGGGCCGCGATCCTGCGCTCGTACTCGCTGCTGGCCATGTCTCCTCGAGCCGCCTTACGTCGTCGCATGTCAGATGGGGTGCGTCTGGCAGGGAGCGTACGACGACGGGACCGGTCCCGGCGCGCGAAAACCACGCTTGTGCCAAGACTGGGGGAACTTTGGAACAACGGTGTGGCAGAGCGGGCGCGCTCAGGCCGACAGCGGGCGGGACTCCTCGGTGACGGCGGAGGCCAGGTCGGGATGCACATCGAACAGCCGACGGACGCCCAGCGCGCCCAGCACCCGGTTGACGTGCGAACCGTCGACCGCGCCCGCGGCCGGAAGTATCAGGCGCAGCCGCCCCTGACAGGACCGCAGCAGTCGGCGGGCCGCTATGAGCACCCCGACGCCGCTGGAGTCACAGAAGAACACCTCGGAGAGGTCCAGGACGAGGCTGTGGCGGCCCTCGGCCACCGCGTCGTGCACCCGCTGCCGCAGCATCGGCGACGTCACCAGGTCCAACTCACCCGACACATGCAGCACGGCCCACGGGCCCTGTTCGCCGCCGGTCACATTGAACGCCACCACCACGCCTTTCACTCGTCGGACCGCCATGGAAAACGGAAGCAGCTCCTACGCTTCCTGCCTGCGCGGCTGCCCAGCGGCCGTTCCCTGAAACTCCGCGGGAGAAACGGATACCGATCGGTAAAGGCTTGTTTCAGTCGGCTTCGATCCTGTTCGATCGAAGTCCGCCCCCGCTCTGGTCATGTCTGATCAGACGACGGGCGGGTAGGCACGACAGAAGCCAAAAGGTGGAGCAAAGGTCCACTATCACCACCGGCTCGTCCGAGGGCGCACCTTGCCATAAAGGGGCGTGCGTTGTCAGACGTGCCGACTACATTCGAGAGGACACCGGCCACAGGCTGGAACAGGACGGACGGGACCGGCACGCAACCGGGCACAGGGACGGAGCAGGGGGAGGGGGCCGCATGGCGCACAAGGACGCACCGCCCCGCTGGGACCGCAAGATGCAGCAGCGGCTCGCCCGCGGTGAGGCCGCCGCCCTCGGCGAGCTGTACGACCGCTTCGCCTCCCTGGTGCACGGCCTCGCCCACCGCGTCCTCGGTGACGAGCGCGCCGCCGACGGCGTCACGCGCGAGGTCTTCGCCCACGTCTGGGAACACCCCGACGCCTACGACCCCAAGCAGGGCCCCCTGCGCTCCTGGGTCGCCACCCTGACCCACCGGCTCGCCGTGCAGCGGCTGCGCGCCACCGAGACCGCCGCGCTGGCCGAGGGCGACGGCCCCGCCACCACCGAGGAACTGGAGCACAAGGTCCGCCACGCCTCCGTCGCCGCCCGCGCCGACTACATCGTCCAGTCCATGCCCACCCCCCTGCGCGCCGCCCTGGACCTCGCCTACTTCCAGCGCCGGGACTACCGCCAGACCGCCGTCGACCTCGGCGTCACCGAGGACGAGGCCCGCCGCCGCCTCCGCCTCGGCCTGCAACTGCTCTCCACCGCCCACGACGTCGGAACCCCCGGCGCGCCGCCGGGGTCGCCCGGGTACGGGGGTGCGGTGTGAGCGAGGCGAGGCGGTACCGGGCGCACGACGGGCACGAGGAGTTCGACGAGGAGTTCGACGAGGGGTTCGACGACGCATACGGAGACGAGTTCGGCGACGAGTTTGGTCACAAGTCCGGTCACGAGTCCGGTCACGAGTCCGGTCACGGCAAGGAACGGGACGAGGGGCGTGCGGGGTCCGCACAGGAACCGGGCGGCCCCGGCGCCCCGGGCGACGGCGGCACCGGTGACGGCGACGGCGCGGACCACCACCCCGACGACGACCGGCCGCCGCCCCGCATACCCCTCCCCCGCGCCTCCGTCGAGGACACCGGACGGCCACTGCCCGCCCTCGCCGACCTGCCCGCCGAGGCGGTGACCCCCGCCCCGCTCCTGCTGCCGCACCCCGTGCTGAAGTCCCTGCTGGGCGCCTGGGCCCTGGCCGCCTGCTCGGCGCAGGAGACCGCCGCCGTCGAGGAACACCTCGGCGACTGCGGAAGCTGCGCCGAGGAGGCGCTACGACTGCGGGAGGCCGTCGGCCTGCTGCACCCTCCGGAGAGCCTCGACCTCGACCCGGCCCTGCGCACCCGCGTCCTCCAGTCCTGCCTGGGCCGGCGGCCCCCGCGCATCCCGGTGCCGGGCTGGGCCATGCCGTACGACGCCGAGACCGCGCGTCTGGACGCCCTGCTCCAGGACTTCGGCGACTCCGAGTGGCACGCGCCCGTGCGGCTGCGCTGGTTCACCGGCGAACAGGGCACCAGTCGCCGTACGACCGTCGCCGGGGTCATCGCGCACCTCCTGGCCGTCGACGGGCTGGTCGCGATCGCCCTCGGGCTGCAGGACCCGCTCGGCGACATCACCGCCGACCCGCCCACGCCCGCCGGGCGCACCGACGCCTACTGGCGCGGCTCGTACTTCCCGCCGACCCGTTCGGTGCGGGGTCCCTGGCGGGAGCAGAGCCACGACATCGTGCGGACGGTCGCGTTCACCGGCGGGAGCGCATCGGGCGGGCTCGAGGTGCCGTACGGCGACTACGGGCTGCCGCTGCGGGACGCCATGATCGACCGGGCGTTCGAGTGCTGGGTGCACGCGGAGGACATCGCCGAGGCGGTGGACTATCCGTACACCCCGCCGTCCCCGCGCCATCTGCACCAGATGATCGACCTCGCGGCCCGCACCCTGCCGGAGGCGCTGGCCGCGCGGCGCCGGGCGGGCCTGGCCGCTCCCGGGGCCGCCCCGCACCTGGTCGCCGCGGGTACGCCGGGACGCAGCCTGCGGCTGGAGATCGAGGGGTCCGGCGGGGGCGAGTGGCTGATCCCGCTCGACTCCCCGGCCGCGGTGGGCTCCGCCGACCACGAGGTCGCCCATGTCGCCCTCGACGGCGTGGAGTTCTGCCGCCTGGCCGCGGGCCACGTCCCTGCGGAGGAGGCGGCGGCAGGTCAACTCGGGGACCGGGCGGCGATCAGGGAGGTGCTGTTGGCTGCGGCGTCACTGAGCCGGATGTAGGGGCCGGGGGTGGGTCTCCGCCCGCCCGCGTCAGCGGGGCACCGCTGCGCCAGCCACGGCGACTAGGCGAACACCACCGTCCGCCGCCCGTTCAGCAGAATCCGCCGCTCCGCATGCCACTTCACGGCCCGCGCCAACGCCTGGCACTCCACATCGCGCCCGATGCCGACCAGTTGCTCGGGCGTGACGTCGTGCCCGACCCGCTCGACCTCCTGCTCGATGATCGGCCCCTCGTCGAGATCCGCGGTGACGTAGTGCGCGGTCGCGCCGATCAGCTTCACACCCCGCGCATGCGCCTGGTGATACGGCTTCGCGCCCTTGAAGCTCGGCAGGAAGGAGTGGTGGATATTGATGATCCGCCCGCTGAGCTGCTTGCACAGGTCGTCGGACAGCACCTGCATGTAGCGCGCGAGCACGACCAGTTCGACGTCGGCCTCGCGCACGATCTCCAGCAGCCGCCCCTCCGCCTCCGCCTTGGTGTCCTTGGTCACCGGAATGTGGTGGAACGGAATGTTGTACGAACCCACCAGCTCGGCAAAGTCGGTGTGATTGGACACCACCGCCGCGATCTCCACCGGCAGCGCACCGATCCGCGCCCGGAACAGCAGGTCGTTCAGACAGTGCCCGAACTTGCTGACCATCAGCAGGACCCGCATCTTCTCCTCGGCCAGGTGGATCTGCCAGTCCATCTGGAAGGAGTCACCGATCGCCGCGAAGCTGGCCCGCAGCTTCTCCACCGTCACCGGCGGCTCCGCCGAGAAGTGCACCCGCATGAAGAACAGCCCCGTGTCATGGTCACCGAACTGCTGGCTGTCCTCGATGTTGCAGCCGGTCATGAACAGGTAGCTGGACACGGCGTGCACGATGCCCTGCTTGTCGGGGCAGGACAGGATGAGGACGTACTGGTCGGCCGGGGCCTCGGCGCGGGCGGACTGCTCGTTCATGCAGGACAGGGTCCCATACCCGGCCCGGCGCCGGGCAGCCGTCCGCTACGCGGACCGGGTCAGGATGCGCAGCACCTCGAGGGTGCGCGGCGGCGTGTCGGGGTCCTCCCCGTCACTCACCGCCATCCGCACATGCGCGTCCCGCGCGGCCCGTACGGCGTCCGGCCACCCCTGGTGCTCGACGTAGGAGGTGACGGGTGCGTCGGGGCCGACCGCGTGCATGATCCGCAGCACCCGCAGCACGGCGGTGTCGACGAGGGCGGCCTCCTGCGAGTCACGGAAGATCGTGCCGACGTACTTCTCGGCGGACCAGTGGTCCAGCCAGGTGTCCTCGACCAGCCGGTACACGGCGTCGGTCACGTCTCCGTAGCCGTCCACGCCGGCCAGCCAGACGTCCCGCTGGAACACCGGATCGGAGAGCATGTGCAGCGCGGAGCGCACATTGCTGCGCCAGCGCCACCACGGCATGTCGTTGAGTGGCATGCCGCCCATGGTGGAGGAGCGGCGGCCACGACGGGAAGAGTTCTCCGAACCTTGCACGGTCATCGATCGTACGTTCTCCGTCCCATCCGTCCCACCGGCCCCCGTAATTCACCTCGACGTCACCATGCGTTGACCGAGGGTCACGCCAAGGTTAGTCGTGTGGCGGAATCGTGCGGAGACATGACCGGCAGGCCACGCATCCGCAGCACATTCCGCCTCAACTCCCCCAAGCCCGTCAGAACGGCAGCCCGCGGCGCGGGAGCCCTGGTGGCGTGCGCGTCGCTCGCCGTCGGCTGCGGGGTCGTCCCCGGTGTCACGGGGGGCTCCGGGGACGACTCGATCACCGTCATGACCTGGGCCCCGACGGAGACGAGCGCGACCAACAAACCCGGCATGCCCGCCCTCGCGCAAGCCTATGCGCGCTGGGTCAACAGCAACGGCGGCATCAACGGCCGCAAGCTCAGGGTCCTGCTCTGCAACGACCACAACGAGAGCCTGGCCGCCGCCAAGTGCGCCCGCCGCGCCGTCAACGAGAACGCCGTCGCCGTCCTCGGCTCCTACAGCCAGCACGCCGACTCCTTCTTCCCCGTCCTGGAGGGCGCCGGAATCCCGTACATAGGCGGCTACGGCATCACGAACGCCGAGTTCACCAGCCCCCTCTCCTACCCCGTCAACGGCGGCCAGCCGGTGCTGCTCGCCGGTCTCGGTGAGGCCCTGGCCGCGAACTGCGGGCCGGTCGCACTCGTCCGCCCCGACACCATCGCGGGCGACGAACTGCCCGCGATGCTCAACTCCGGCCTGGAGGCGGGCGGCCACGAGCCCGTCAAGGACGTACGGGCGGCGGAGGACGCCACCGAGTACTCCGCGCAGTCGCAGCAGGCGCTCCAGCAGGCCACGGCGGACACCGGCGACACCACCACCGACGACACCACCACCGGCGAGACCGGCGACGACGACAAGGGCTGTGTGGTGCCCGCCCTCGGCGACCGCACCAGCACCTTCATGGACTCCTTCCGGCGCGCCCGCGCCGACTTCCCCGAGGTGCGCACCGGCACCGTCCTCGGCAGCGCGGACCAGACGATCGTCGACGCCTCCGGCGGCGGGTCGGGGCCGTACGAGGGGGCGTACGTCACCGGCTGGTACCCGGTGGCGAGCGACGACCGGTGGGGCGCCATGAAGAAGGTGATCAGCGAGCAGGCCTTCTCCGACAACCGCATCGACGCCGCGGACGCCGGAGCGCAGACCACCTGGATCGCGTACACCGTCTTCAGGACCGTCGTGGAGAGCCTCGGCGACGGGGAGGTGTCCGCCGACACGGTACGGCGGAAGCTGGACAGCGGGTTCAAGATCAGCACGGGCGGGCTGACGCCGACCCTGCGCTGGCAGTTCCAGGACCGGCTGGCCTCCGTGGGCTTCCCCCGGCTCGTCAACGCCGACGTGACCCTCCAGGTCGTACGGGACGGACGGCTGGTGGCGGCCCGCAAGGGCTTCACCGATGTGACCGAGACCCTCCAGGGCGCCGAGGTCCACTGAACCGGCGGCGCCCGCCCGCCTCACAGCTGGGTGGGCTGCCGCTCGGTCAGGCCGTACGTCTTCGCGATCGAGTTCCACAGCCCGGCCGCCTTGGTCTTCTGCGCGCTGGCGACGCCGCTCTGGCGGTTGCCCGCCGCGGTCTGACCGGTGCTGCTCGCCTGGCCCTTGCGGCACAGCTTCTTGTTGCCCGCGACCTGGTCGGCCCAGGCCGCGTAGTGGGTGTCGGCGGACGCGGACGCCTTCCACGCCTCGGTGAGGGCGGCGGTGAGCTGGCCGTGGTTGGGCAGCTTGTCGACCGACAGCGCGGACAGGCTGGTGACCAGGCCGTTGCGCTGCGCCGCCGCGTCCCTGAGGTCCTTGGCCGCCTGGCCGAGGTTGGTGCAGGCCTTCACATCGCCGACCGCCTTGATCACCGCGGCCCGGCTGTCACCGCTGTCCGCCAGCAGCTTGTCCAGATCCTCGGCCTGCTGCCGGGCCGGATCGACGGTCGGGGACGGCGAGGCGGAGGACTCCTCGGTCGCGGGCGCCGTCGCCGACACGGGTTTGGAGCCGTCGGTCTCCTCGCCCCCGCCGCCGCCGAGCATCGCGCCCGCGCCGACGCCGACGACCGCGATGGCGATGCCCACGGCGGCGAACAACGGCACCCGCGAGCCGGTACGGCCGCCCCGCCCGCCGCCGTCGTGGCCGACCCGCGCGGCACGCCGCCCCTGCCCGCCGCCCGGCGGGTCGTACGCGGGCTGCGCGGAGTAGCGGGCGGGCGGCTCCTCGAAGCGGGGCAGTTGCTGGGTGGCCCCGGCGGGTCCGCCACCGCCCGGATCGCTGCGGAAGAGGCCCGCGAACTCGGCGGGCGGCTGCCGGTCCTCCGGGGCCTGGTGGCCGTACGGGGTCCCGGCCGCCACCGGGGGTATGTACTGCGTGGCCTCGGCGTCGGGGCCACCGGCGGACGGCATGGGGCCGGGGCCGGGATGGTGAGCCGACCCGGGCTGCTGGGGCGAACCCTGCTGGTGCGTCGCCGATCCCGGCTGCTGGACGCGCCCGAGGTACTGCGTCGTCTCCGCGGGCGGCGCGGCGGCGGGCATCTCGGGCGGCAGCGCGCCCGGGCCCACCGGCGGCAGGTACTGGGTCGCCCCCTCGTCGATGCCCTGCGGCACGCCGTGCGCGGGGGCGGAGGTGATCGGCGGGATGTACTGGGTGGCCCCGTCGTCGACGGGCGCCCCGTGACCGCCGGGCGCGACCGGCGGCAGGTACTGGGTGGCCTGGTCGATCTGGCCGTACCCCGGCGCGGGCGCCCCCTCCGGGGGGAGCGCGCCCGGCGCCTGCGCGCCCCACTGGTCGGCGGGCGGCCCGCCCCAGCCCTCCCCCTGGGCGGGCGCGGCGCCCCAGCCCTCGTTCGGCGGCGCGGACGAGGGCTGCCCGGGCCCCCACGGCTGGCCCCAGGACTGCCCTCCGGGCGGGGCGGCGTGCTGCGGACCGCCGGGCCCCGCCGTCGTACCCGGCAGCAGCGGTTCGCCACCGTCGGAGGGCAGCACGATGCCTTCGTGCGCGTGCCGCGCCGAGGGCTCCTCGCCCTGTCCACTCTGCGTCACCGGGACTCCTACGAATGGGGGACCTTCGGAATCGTCGGCTCACGCTACCGGGTCCGCCAAGTCCGGTGCCACGCAGGACAGAACCGGCCCTCCTTCCCTGTGACCGGCGCAACAAACACCGGCCGTCGCCCGTTCCCCACGCTGCCCGTGCGCCCACTTGCCCGTCAGGTGTCCATCAGGCAGCCGCCTGCAACTCCAGCCGCGCCCCGAACTCCCTCACCACCGGCTCCTCCCGGTAGGGCTCCAGCCGCTGCTGGAGGTCCTCCAGATACTCGGCGCCCCGGTTCGAGCGCAGGGTCTCCAGGAGTTCCACGGCCTTCAGCCCCGTGGTGCAGGCCTGCTCGACCTCGCGCTGCTGCACCTGCGCGGTGGCCAGCAGGACGTAACCGATGGCCCGTCGACGGGCGCGGCCCTCGGGGTGCCCGGAGAGGGACTCCTGCGCGTACCGCGCCGCGGACGCGGCATGTCCGAGGTCGCGGTGGCAGTGCGCCAGCTCGTCCGCCAGGTACGCCTCGTCGAAGTGCGCGATCCACGCGGGATCGTCCCCGGAGGCGTCGTCGGCCTGCTCCATCGCGCTCATCGCCCGCCCGGTCGACGCCTGAGCGGACCGTACGTCGCCCAGCAGCGCGTGTCCGCGGGCCTCGGCGGCGTGGAACATCGCCTCCGCGCGGGGGGTCACCCGCCCGCGTGCCCCTTCCTGCGCGGCCCGCGCGAGCTGTGCGATCTCGCGCGGGTTGCCCAGCTGGGCGGCGAGGTGGCTCATCGACGCGGCCAGCACATAGCCGCCGTACCCGCGGTCCCCGGCCGCCTGGGCCAGCCGCAGCGCCTGGATGTAGTAGCGCTGGGCCAGCCCCGGCTGACCGGTGTCGACGGCCATGTACCCGGCCAGCTCGGTCAGCCGGGCGACCGCGGCGAACAGGTCGCGCCCGACGGACTCCCGGTAGGAGCCCGCGAGCAGCCCCGAGACGACGCTGTTGAGGTAGTGCACGACGACGGGACGCACGTGCCCGCTGCCGTACTGGTGGTCGAGGTCGACCAGCGCCTGCGTCATCGCGCGGACGGCGGCCACGTCGGACGGCCCCACGCGCGGGCCCGCCGAGCGGGCCACCTGGGAGTCGGGCGCGGAGATCAGCCAGTCCCGGCTGGGCTCGACCAGCGCGGACGCGGCGACGGAGGAGCCGGACAGGAAGTCCCGGCGCCCCACGTCACTGCGCCACAGCTCGCAGACCTGCTCGATGGCGCCCAGTACCGTCGGCGAGAACTGGAGGCCGACGCCGGACGCGAGGTTCTTGCCGTTGGCCATGCCGATCTCGTCGATCGTGACCGTACGGCCGAGTTTGCGCCCGAGCGCCTCTGCGATGATCGCCGGGGCCCGGCCGCGCGGCTGCTGCCCGCGCAGCCAACGGGCCACGGACGTCTTGTCGTAGCGCAGGTCGAGTCCGTGCTCGGCGCCGCACATGTTGACCCTGCGGGCCAGTCCGGCGTTGGAGCAACCCGCTTCCTGGATGAGCGCCTGCAGCCGTTCGTTCGGCTGCCGAGCGACGAGAGGCCTTGCGGCCATGGCGTAACCCCCTGTGGCTGCGGTGCCTGCCCGCGCACCGAGTTGACGTGTCTTCCAGGCCCGAACCCGTCGGTCACCGGCCCGTGCCGGGCACCGAAGAGTTCCGGCCGTGAAGATCAATGCCCAGCGGACATACCGAAAATGCGAGGCTTGCGAGGATTGCCGGGAAGCGGTTCGAGTCGCCCCCTCACCCAACGACCCGCGTCGTCCCCCCACACCTGGCTACCCAGCTCCTGCCGTGGATCCTCCTGCGCGCCCCCGCACATGCACCCGTGCGCCCCGGACGCGGGATCGGTGCTCCTCCCCCGCGCGCGGTCCGGCCGTAACCCGAGGTGGGCGCGGGAGTTGTGTTCAGCGTGGAAGAGACGATCCCGGCCACCGAAGCCGTCCAGATTCCGAAGCAGCGCGGGGAATCGCTGCTGGAGACCGCCGTTCGCTACGCCGAGGACCGCCACTGGGACGTGTTCCCCGGCACCTGGCTGGAAGCCGTCGACGGCGTGCAGCTCTGCTCCTGTGGCAACGCCGTCTGCGATGCGCCGGGGGCGCACCCCGCACGCGCGGACTGGGCGACGCAGGCGACGGGCAGTGCGACCGTCGCGCGGCGCATGTGGCAGAAGCAGCCCAACGCCTCGATCCTGCTGCCGACGGGACGTACCTTCGACGCGATCTCCGTGCCGGAGACGGCCGGGTTCCTGGCACTGGCCCGGATGGAGCGGATGGGGGTGACGCTGGGGCCGGTGACGCTCACGCCGGACCGGCGGACGCAGTTCTTCGTGCTGCCGGGGGCGGCGGTGAAGCTGCCGGACCTGGTGCGCAAGCTGGGGTGGTCGCCGGCGTCGCTGGATCTGGTGGCGTTCGGTGAGGGGGCGTATGTGGCCGCGCCGCCTACGCGGTTCGGGTCGCGGGGGGCGGTGCAGTGGGCCTGTCGGCCGACGGCTGCGAATCGGTGGTTGCCGGACGCGGAGGAGTTGATCTCGCCGCTCGCCTATGCGTGTGGGCGGGATCGGTAGCGCCTCTCCGTCTGCCGGGTTGATCTCTTGGTGGCGGGTGCGGGTGGTGTGTGGTGGAGCCCGCCCGCGCGGCGGAGCCGCATACCGGCACAGCCCCGCGCCCCTTCGGGGCGTGGTCCCCGCCGTAGGGTTTGGGCATGGCCGAATCAGGTGTGGTGGGGACAGTCGCCGTTCATGTCCGGGGGCTCTGGAAGCGGTTCGGGGAGCAGGTCGCCGTCGGGGGCATCGATCTGGAGTTGCCCGCCGGGCGGTTCATCGGGCTGGTCGGGCCGAACGGGGCGGGGAAGACCACCACGCTGTCGATGGTGACGGGGCTGCTGCGGCCCGATCAGGGGACCGTCGAGGTGGTCGGGCACGACGTGTGGCGGGACCCGGTCGAGGTCAAGGCGCGGATCGGGGTGCTGCCGGAGGGGCTGCGGCTGTTCGAGCGGCTGTCGGGGCGCGAACTGCTGGCGTACACCGGCCGGTTGCGGGGGCTTCCCGGCGCCGAGGTCGACAAGCGGACCACCCAGCTCCTCGACGTGCTCGACCTGGCCGGGGCGCAGCACAAGCTCGTCGTCGACTACTCGACCGGCATGCGCAAGAAGATCGGGCTCGCGGCGGCCCTGCTGCACAACCCCGAAGTGCTGTTCCTGGACGAGCCGTTCGAGGGCGTCGACCCCGTGTCCGCGCAGACCATCCGGGGCGTCCTTGAGCGGTACACCGCCTCCGGCGCCACCGTCGTCTTCTCCTCCCACGTGATGGAGCTGGTGGAGTCGCTGTGCGACTGGGTGGCCGTGATGGCCGCCGGACGCATCCGCGCGACCGGGACGCTCGCCGAGGTGCGCGGCGACGCCGCCACCCTCCAGCAGGCGTTCCTCGAACTGGTGGGCGCGAACGGCCGGGACGCCTCCGCCCACCTCGACTGGCTGGGCGGCGGGGCCCGATGACGAGCGCCACCGCCATCCTCGTACGGCTGAAGCTGTCCCTGCTGCGCAACGGGCTGCGGCAGTCCGCCGGGCGGCGGGCCGCGTACATCGCGTCCGGGGTGCTCACGCTGCTGTTCGCCGCCGGTCAGCTGCTCGGTCTGGTGCTGCTGCGCGGCCACGCGCACGCGGACTCCGTCGTCGTGCTGCTCGTCGCGCTGCTGGCGCTCGGCTGGGCGGTGATGCCGCTGTTCTTCCCCAGCGGCGACGAGACCCTCGACCCCACCCGGCTCGTGATGCTGCCGCTGCGGACCCGGCCGCTGGTGCGGGCGCTGCTCGCGGCCTCGCTGGTGGGCATCGGGCCGCTGTTCACGCTGTGCATGATCGTCGGTTCGGTGATCGCGGTGGCGCACGGCGGTGCCGCGTACGTCACCGCCGTCGTCGCCGTGCCGCTGGCGCTGCTGGTGTGCGTGGCGCTCGCGCGGGCCGTCGCCGCCGCCAACGTACGGCTGCTGACCAGCCGCAAGGGGCGCGATCTGGCGGTGCTGAGCGGGCTGGTGATCGCGGTGGGGGCGCAGCTCGTCAACTACGGCGCTCAGCGGCTGGGCAGGGCCGGGCTCGGGCAGCTCGACCCGGCCGCGGACGTGCTGCGCTGGGTGCCGCCCGCGTCCGCGATCGACGCCGTGGACTCGGTGGGCGAGGGGGCGTACGGGACCGGGGTGCTGCAACTGGCGCTGAGCGGAGCCGCGCTGGTGGTGCTGGTCGCCGTCTGGGCGGGGTACCTGGAGCGGCTGATGACCTCGCCGGACGGCTCCACCCTCCAGGCCTCGGGCGGCGGCGCGGCGCGGGAGCGGGCCGGGGAGAGCGGGCTCGCGCGGCTGCTGCCCGCCGGGCGGACCGGGACCGTGATGGAGCGCGGTCTGCGCTATGTGTGGCGCGACCCGAAGACCAAGGCCGCGTGGGTGACCTCGCTGGCCATCGGGCTGATCGTGCCGGTGTTCAACGCCCTGCAGGGCACCGGGTCGGTCTACCTCGCCTGCTTCGCCGCCGGGATGCTGGGCATCCTCATGTACAACCAGTTCGGGCAGGACACCTCCGCCTTCTGGATGGTCGCGATGACCATCTCGTCGCCGCGTGACGCCTACGTCGAACTACGCGCGCGTGCCCTCGCCCTGCTGGTGATCACACTGCCGTACGCCACCCTCGTCACCGTCCTGACCACGGCCATGCTCGGCGACTGGGCGCGCCTGCCGGAGGTGCTGGGGTTGTCGTTCGCGCTGCTCGGCGCGATGCTGGCGACCGGGGCGTGGGCGTCGGCGCGGTTCCCGTACTCCATCCCGCAGGAGGGCTACAAGAACGTCGCTCCCGGGCAGGCGGGGCTCGCCTGGATCTCCATCTTCGGCGGCATGGTCGCGGCGGCCCTGCTGTGCGCGCCGGTCATCGCCGCGGCGATCTGGCTGCACACCAGCGCGGGCGGCGACGACTGGACGTGGCTGCTGCTGCCCGGCGGCGCGGTGTACGGGGCGGCGATCACCCTGGCGGGGCTGCGGCTCGCCGCGCCACGGACGGCCGCGCGGCTGCCGGAGATCCTGACGGCGGTGAGCAAGGGCTGACGTAAGCGATTAACTCGCCCAGTACCGGGTCGACTTGGGGCCCGCGGCCGTACCATCGACGTCCACCGACGCGTAGGGGGCGGGTGTGGCCAGATGGTTCGGCAAGTCCGGGAAGTCCGGTGACTCCGATGCGTCCGGTCCGGCCGGACGGGCGGGGGCGGCCGGGCAGGCGGAAGACGATCCGCTGAACACCGCCGACGCGCTGCGGCTGGCCTACGGCCGCACCGGCGACCAGGGGCTGCTGCGCAGGGCCGTACTGGCGGCCGAGACGGCCCGCGGCCAGTACCCCGCCGACGATCCGCACCACGCCTCCGCGCTGTCCGCGCTGTGCATGCTGTACCGGCTGCGCTGGGAACGCGAACGCGACCCCGCGCTGCTGGAGCGGTCCCTGACCTACGGCAGACAGGCCGTCGACGCCTCACCGCCCGGCGACCCCGAACTGGGCCGCCACATGTCCTCGCTGGCCACCTCCCTGCAGGAGGCCTTCGACCGCGGCGGACGGCGGCAGGACATCGACGAGGCCATCGCCCTGTACCGCTCCTGCCTCGACATCCTCCCGGCCGGCCACCCCGAGCACGCCGGTCAGGAGTCCAACCTCGCCAACTCGCTGCTGCGCCGCGCCCAGAAGTTCCCCGACGCCGCCACCCTGGACGAGGCCCTCACGCACGCGCGTGCGGCACTGGACGACACCCCGCAGAAGGACCCGATGTACCCGGTCCGCGCGGTCAACCTCGGCGGCGTGCTGCTGGCGCTGGTGCAGACCGGGCAACTGCGGCACGCCGCCGAGGCGCAGCGGATGTACGAGGAGGCGCTGCGGAGGTTCCCGCGCTCGCATCCCGCGCGCGGTCAGGTCCAGGGGGCGGTGGAGCGGATCCGCTACCTGCGGCGGACCCTGGGGATCTGAGCCGTGCGGGAACTCGTCCTCGCCGTCCGGGACTTCACCGGGCTCGACCGGTGGCGCTGGGAGCTGACCGGGCCGGACGGACGGGTCCTCGCCGGTCACGACGTACGGCTCGACCGCGACAGCCCGCAGTACGAGGCCTTCCTCGACCTCCCCGGGCACGTACGCCGCCATGCGCCACCCGACCAGCGGGTGGCACGGGAGCGGGAGATCGTACGGGAGCTGGGCGCGTGGATCGGCGCGCGGGTCCTGGGGCCGGTGGCGGGGGCGCTGCTCGCGGCGGCTCCGGCGGTGGTGCGGGTGGTGGCGCCGGACGAGGCGCGCGCCCTGCTGTCCGTGCCGCTGGAGTTGGCCCACGCGGGTGGCGGGCCGCTGGCCGGGCGGGGGGTGACGCTCGTGATGCGGGTGGGTGGCGGTGCCGTGCCTCCCGCGCGGGAGGCCGGGCGGCCCGTGCGGGTGCTGGCGCTGTTCAGCCTGCCGGAGGGCAGCCGGGTGCTGAACCTGCGGCGCGAACGGGTCGCTCTGACCCGGCTGTTCGGCGGGTGCGGGCGCGCGGTGGAGGTGCGGACCCTCCAGTACGGCGTCACGCGTGAGCGGCTCCGTACGGTGCTGGAGCGCCCGCGGGGCTGGGACGTGCTGCACATCTCGGCGCACGGGACGCCGGGTGAGCTGCTCCTGGAGGACGACGCCGGGCGGCCGGACCGGGTGGGGGCGCGGGAGCTGGCGGAGCTGCTGGGGGCGGCTCGCGGGGTGTCGCTGGTGACGTTGTCGGCCTGCTGGTCGGGGGCGGTGGTGGTGCGGGAGCGGTGGCGGGAGCTGGGGGTGCCGGGCGGGCCGGAGGAGGAGGCCCGCGCGGACGGTGCTCCCGAGGTGGTCGGGGCGCTCGCGGGGGAGCTGGCCGGGCGGCTGGGGTGCGCGGTGCTGGCGATGCGGTTTCCGGTGGCGGACGACTTCGCGATCGGGCTGGCCGAGCGGCTGTACCGGGCGCTGATCGTGGAGGGGCGGCCACTGCCGAGCGCCCTCGCGGGGGCGCTGGGTGACTCGGCGGGCGGCTCGGCGCTGGAGGTGGTGACTCCGGCGCTGTTCGGGGAGCGGGCGGTGGGGCTGCGGCTGGGGGCGCCGCCCGGGGAGGTGGAGGCGGGGGCGGGGGGCGCCGGGCTGCCGGGGCTGCCGGAGCGTTTCGTCGGCCGGGTCGGGCCGCTCGCGCGGGCCAGTGCCGCGCTCGCGCCGCGCAGTGGGCTGTGCGGGGTGGCACTGGTGGGGATGCCCGGCGTCGGGAAGACCGCGTGCGCGCGCGAGTTGGTCGCCACGCACGAGCACGCCTTCGAGGCTGTCGTGTGGTGTGCGGTGCCCAAGCGGCGGGAGACGGACGCGCGGGGCGTGCTCGTGGAGTTCGCGGTGGCGCTGGAGCGGGCGGTGCCTGGGGTCGGGTGGGTGGGGCTGCTCGGCGGGGACGAGGGCGGGGACAAGGGCGGGGAGGGGGGCGGGGACAAGGGCGGGGACGGGGGTGGCGGGGGGTTCGAGGGGTTCGTGGCGGCCGTCGTCGGGTGTCTGGAGCGGCGGCGGCTGCTGGTCGTCGTGGACGACGTGGACGCGCTGCTCACCGCCGAGGGTGACTGGCGGGACGGGCGGTGGGGGCCGCTGCTGGCCGCGCTGTCGGCGCACGGCGGGCCCGGGCGGCTGGTGCTGACCGGGCGGGCGCGGCCCCCGGGGCCGGGCGCGGGCGTGCCCACGGTGCCGGTGGACCTGCTGACGGCGGACGAGGCGGTACTGCTCGTGCGGGAGCTGCCGCATCTCGCGCGGCTCGCCAAAGGGCGGTTGCCGGGCGCGGCACCGGCCGCCGCGCGGCGTTACGTCACCGGCGTACTGGACGTCACCCAGGGCCATCCCGGGCTGCTGGAGCTGGCCGACGCGCAGGCGGCCGACCCGGCGCGGCTGGCGGGGCTGCTGGGGTCCACGGGGTGGGCCTGGCCGACGGGCGGGGATCTGCCCGAGGGGTTCTTCCGCACCGGCCGGGACGGCGCGGGCGACGACGACCAGCTGCGGATCCTGGGCGCGTGGACCGACGCGATCGCCGACGGCCTGCCGCCCGCCCACCGCGACCTGTTCCGGTTCCTGTGCTGCCTGGAGGAGGCCGATCGCACCCGCCCCGCCATTGACCACAACTGGCCCGACCTGCGGGCCCGCCTCGGCCACCCCGCCGACTCCCCCGACGCCGGGCTGGACGCCGGACTGGACGCGCTGGTCGCCTGCGGCCTGGTGACGCGGTGGGCCGGACCGGCGGGCGGGCAGCCCTCGTACGCCGTCCAGTCCGCCGTCGCCGCACAGGGGCGGGCCCGCGCCGGGCGGACGTTCCGGGAACTGGTGGACACCCGGATGTCCGGCTACTGGGTCCGCGTCTTCGAGCTGGCGTGGCAGCGCGAGGGCACCGGCGCCGAGGGGGCTCCGCTGGCCGGTCCGCTGCTCGCGCGGGCGGGGCTGTCGGCGGCGCCGTATCTGATCCGGACGCGGCTGTGGGAGGGCGCCGAGGCGCTGCTGCAGGCGGTACTGCGGCGGGACGACAGCAAGCCCACGCGGGCCCGCGTCCTGCCCGTGCTGCGGCAGCTCGCCGCGCTGGCCGCCACGGGGCAGGGCGCGCCACCGCCGACCGGCGCGCTCCGTGAGGTGCTGTGGGCGACCGACCCGACGGCGGCGGAACGGCAGTACCGCGCGGGCCTGGCCGCCGCCGTGGCGCGCGGGGACCACGCGGCGGCGGCGGAGGCGGCGGGCGCGCTGGCCGGGCTGTGTCTGCGCACCGGACGGCTCGACGAGGCGCTCGCCCTGGCGGACGCCGAGATCGAGCACGCGCGCGTGGCCGGTCTCTGCGCCTGGACCCGGCTGCTCGGCGAGGTGCACCGGCTGCATGTACTGGTGGAGCGGGCGGAGAGCGGCCGGGTACTGGACGAGGCGGCCGTCCTGCTGCGCCGCATGCGGGCCACACCACGGGAGTTCGTGCCCGGGGAGGGGGTGGCGTGGTGGGAGGTGTGGGAGGAGCTGTGCGACACCGCCCAACGGGCCGCGATCGACGCGGAGGCGTGGCCGCGGGCGGTCGAGTACAACGCGGAGCTGTGCGCGGTCAAGGCGGGGCGCGGGGCGGCGGCCACGGATCTCGCGCAGGCCCGCTTCCCCGCGTACATGCCGCTGCTGCGGCTCGGCCGTACGGCGGAGGCGCTGGCGGTGCTGGAGCAGTGCCGGGAGGTCTTCGAGGCCGCTGGGGACGATCTGCACCTGGGGGAGGTGTTCGGGGCGTTCGCCACCGTGGAGGACGCGCGCGGGCGCGGGGCGGCGGCTCTCGCGCGGGGCCGGGACTGTCTGCGCTACGCCTACCGCGCGGGCGTCCCGGCGACGATCGCCGTCTCCCACGCCAACTTCGGCACGTATCTGCACTCCCACGCGCGTGACGGCGCCGGTGCCGTCGCCCACCATCTGGCGGGGGCGCTGCTCGGGGTCCTCACCGGTGGGCGGACCGTGGCCGCGCTGGAGTCGGTGGTGGGCGACCTGCGGGAGTTCGGGCCGTCGGCGGAGCCGCCCGACGGCCCGCGCGAGTTGTGCGCGCGGGTGGCCGAGGTGCCCGGCGTGGCCCTGGACGGGCTGCTGGAGCGGCTGGCGCCCGAAGCGGGCCGGGTGCGGGAGCTGTTGGCGGGGTTGACCGGCAGGGCGCGGGACGAGGCGGTCACCGCGGCCCCCGGTGCGGCCGTCGCGGCGGCGGCGTGGGGCATCGTGTGGGAGCCCGCGCTCGCGGCGCTGGTGTCCGCCGCGGGCGGCAACACGGCGGCGAAGGTGAAGCTGCGTCAGCACCTGGACCGCTACGAGGCGATGGCGCCGGTGTTCGCGCCGCTGGCCGGGGTGGTGCGGCGACTGCTGGACGGTGAGCGGCACGCGCGCGTGGCCGACGCTCTGGGGCCACTGGACGCGCCCGTCGCGGCCCGCGCGCTGGCCGCGCTGCGCGGCGAGGCGGAGGTGCCGGTCGCCCTGTGGCCCGCGCTGCACATGAGCCTGGCGCTCGGCAACCTCGTCGGCGCGGCGGCGGGCGACCCCGGCACCGCCGACGCCACCCGCGAGAACCTCACGTCCATGCGGTCCGACCCCGTGTTCGCCCCGCTGGCGCCCGTCCTCGCCGACATCCTCGACGGCAGCCGGGACCCCGGGCTCGTGGACCGGCTGCGGGAGCCGGTGCAGCGGGCGGTGGTGACGGCGGTGCTGCACTACCTCACCGGGATCGGGGGAAAGGTGGGCTGAGATAGTGGCGGCACGGACTGAGGGGGTCGTATGGAGGAGGAGCCGCAGGTCAACGCCGTTCGGCACGGGCCGGACGGGAGCCTGGAGTTCTACGACGGGGCAGAGTGGGTGCCGTATCCGGACGTGCCCGAGGAGGTGTGGCAGCCGGGTGCCGTGAGCCGGACCGGCCAGGTCAGCCGGGGGGACGGCGATACGGCGTGACCTCCCCGCCGCCCGAACAACCGGCCGCCGCTGGTGTTGCGGGCACCCCGACCGGCTTCACGGGCACCCCGACCGGCTTCACGGGCACCCCGACCGGTTTCCCGGGCACCCCGTTCGACGCGCTGCCGTCGCCGCTGGACGCCGTGCCCGAGCTGCGGGCGGCGGCGCGCTGGATGATCGGCGCGTTCGGCGCGGTCGGTGCCGCGCTGATCGGCGGGGGCCCGCTGGTCGCCGTCGGCAAGGTGCACGGGCTCGGTGAGGCGGCCGTCGCCGGTGCCGCGCTGCTGCTCGCGCTGGCCGGGGTGTGCCTGGCTGTCTGGCAGGTCAGCCGGGTGCTGGTGCCGCCGGTGACGACGACCGCCACGCTCGCCGACCCGGCGCTGCGCGGGCTGCGGGAGCTGATCGACTCCGCCCCCGCCGACTTCTTCGGCACCGCCGCCACCGGCGTCGACGACCTGCTGCGGCACCGCGTCATCGCCGCGAACATCCAGCGCGCGCTGGCCGCCGAGACCGACCCGCGGCTGCGCGAACTGCTCCGCCACCATCTGGGGCGCGCCCGCACCAACGTGGCGCGCACCGATCCGTATGTGCGCTGGCTGCTCGCCATGGCGCACGTCTGGCAGATCCGCGCCGCCCTGCACCTCGCGCGCCGCTGGTGCCTGCTCGCGGTGCTGCTGGTGGCGGTGGGGGCGGTGGGGTTCCTGACGGTCACCGGGAACTGACAGAGTTCCGTCCATGACACCTCAGTGGCTGCGGATCGAACCCGTCGACGGGGAGGCGATGCTGGAGCAGTGGCGGCACGTCCACGACGCGATCGTGCCGCCCGCCGCGATGTCCCTGGACGAGGCCCGGGAGCGCGCCGGACGGTACCGGCTGGCCAACGCCTACCTCGGTGACGTACTCGTCGGCTGCTCGACCGTGCGACCGCCCGCCACGGCCGAGGACGGTACGGCGAACGCGGCGACGGTCATCGCGCGCGTGCTGCCCGCCCACCGGGGGCGGGGCATCGGTACCGCGCTCTACGAGCAGGGCGTGGCGCAGGCGCGCGTGCTGGGCGCCGAGGTGATCGACACGGTCGTCCTGGCGGCCAACGCCGACGGGTTGCGGTTCGCTGCGGCACATGGCTTCGCCGAAGTCGAGCGGTACGTGCTGCCCGGGGAGAGCGACGAGTGGGTCGATCTGCGACGGGCCGCCGACGATCGCTGACAGCCCGTGACCGGCGAGGACCAAAGAGGGCCGAAACGTTTCCGCTGTGCAACGATTCCTCGCAATCTTTGCGGGAACCATATGTGGGCTGCATCACGTTCAAGTTGAATGACCGCAAGTGAGCAAACCGACGCTCCGTAACGTGCGGACGCAGCGTTCAGGGGGTCCAGGTGAGTGCTTCCCGGCGTAGTGGGACCACCGACGAACTGGGCCCCGACGAGCCCGAGCGCGATGGTGCCGATCTCCTCGCCGCCCTGCTCGACGGCATGGACGCCGCCCTGTGCGCCTTCGACGCCGACGGCGTCGTCACCCACTGGAACCGCGAGGCGGAGCGGATCCTCGGCTGGAGCGCCACCGAGGCCGTCGGGCGGCAGGGCCTGACCGGCTGGGCCGTGCGCAGCGCCGACGCCCAGGACGTCGAGGCGCGCCTGATGTCCGCGATGCACGCCCCCGGCCGCCAGGTGCACGAGTTCGCGCTGGTCACCAAGGACGGCGGCCGGGTCCTCGTACGCACCCAGTCGGCGGCCGTACGCGGCCCGGACGGCAAGCCCGCGGGCGTGTACTGCGCCTTCAGCGAGGTGCACGCGCAGATCGACCTGGAGCGGTCCATCGCGCTGAGCGAGGCCCTGTTCGAGGACGCCAGCTGGGGTGTCGTCCTCGTCGACGCCGATCTGCGGCCCGCGGTCGTCAACGCGCACGCGGCCCGCGCGCTCGGCATCGGCCGTACGGCGGTCCTGGGGCGGCCTCTCGGAGAGCTGCTCGCGCAGGGCGTGGAGGAGCTGGAGAGCGCGCTCACCCATGTGCTGGCCGAGGGCGCGCCGCCCGCGCCCGCCGAGATCTGGGTGAGCGTGCGCACCCTGGACGGCGAGAAGCGGCGCTGCTGGCGCTGCGGGTTCGTCCGGCTGGCCTCGCCGCTCGCGGAGGAGCCGGTGCCGCTCGGCGTCGGGTGGCTGTTCCAGGACGTCACCGAGGCCAAGCAGGGCGAGCAGGAGGCGTCCCTGCTGCGGTTCCGCACCAACCAGCTGCACAGAGCCGCACGGGCCGCCGCCGAGTGCGAGGACCCCGCCGAGGCGGCCACCGTCCATCTGGACTTCGCGCTCGCCGGGTTCGCCGACCACGCGCTGGTCGACAAGGTCGCGGGCGGCCCGCTGACCGACGCGGCGACCGCCGGGCCCGTCCGGCTGGTGCGGTTCGCCGCCACCCCCTCGGGCGCCCCGGGTCCCAGCCTCGCGGCCTCGGGCGCCGGGCTGCCCGTGCGGTACGGCGACGGGCACCCCGCCCTCCAGTGCGTCGAACGCTCCGGCACGGTGCGGGCCGGGGTCGGCGCCGTACCGGCCGACCAGGCACGCGCGTGGGCGACGGCCCGGCAGTGGCCGCCGGACACCGTGCACGCGCTGTGCGCGGTGCTGCGCAGCCGGGGGCGCACACTCGGCGTCGTGACGTTCCTGCGCGGCGGCGGCCGAACCCAGTTCGAACGCTCCGACCTCGCCTACGCCGAGGACGTCGCCGGGCGGATCGCGGCGGCGCTGGATCTGGCGGGGGTGGCGGGCATGGACCGGGACGCATAGGGCCGCCGGGCCGGATCAGCGCCGCAGGAGAGGGAGAACCGGCGACCGGAGAGGGATCAGTGCCGGTAGAAGATCCGGTCCCCGTACTGCTGGAAGACGTGGCTGTTCCACTCCAGACCGCCGTCCACGTTGCCCGAGCGCAGCAGCGGCGGCTCGGTGCCGCGGGCGGCGAGGGTGGCGGCCGTCTCGGCCATGACGGCCTGGAGGAGGGCCGAGGTGACGACCGTGGAGGCGGGGGCGAAGGGGGCGGGGACCGTGTCGAGGGTGAGTTCCGCGTCGCCGACGGCGATCTTCGAGTCCAGGACGATGTCGCAGTGGTCCTTCAGGAAGGTGCCCGAGACGTGCCGCGACGCGGTCTCGCTGGCGTACGCCACCGAGGTCACGCCGATCACCTTCACACCGAGGGTGTGGGCGTGCAGGGCCATCTCCACCGGCAGCGCGTTACGGCCGGACAGGGAGATGATCACCAGTGCGTCGCCCGCGCGGACCGGCGAGCTGTCCAGGACCGCGCTCGCGAACCCCTCGACGCGCTCCAGCGCCGAGCCGAGGGTGGCGGGCATCACGTCGACGCCCACGACGCCGGGCGCGGCGAGCAGGTTCATCAGGGCGAGGCCACCCGCCCGGTACACGACATCCTGCGCGGGCAGCGAGGAGTGCCCCGCACCGAACGCGAACAGCCGTCCGCCCGCGGCGACCGTGTCGGCGAGGAGCGTGCCCGCGGCGGCGATGGCCCCGGCCTCCTCGTCGCGCACCCGCTGCAGCAGGCCGATCGCGGCGTCGAAGTACTGGTCGGCCGGCGTACTGTCGCCCATGCGGTGCCCCTTCGCGGTGGAAGTGTCGCGGATCACGGTGCGGTCTGGACCAGTGCCGTGTCAATACGGCCGCGACCTGTGCGCCCCCGGCGCGCCGAAGGGGTCCCGCCGGGCCCCGCCGGGCCGGGCGCGGACCGGCGTAACCCCCGCGTTTCAGCGGCGCGGCACGGTTGTCAGCGCTATGCGTCAGAATTGAGTCCAGGGCCAGCGCACGCGCCGCAAGGCCGTCCAGCCTTCGGCAGATCTCATCGAGGGGCACGTATGTCCGGACTGATCGACACCACGGAGATGTATCTCCGCACCATCCTCGAGCTGGAGGAGGAAGGTGTGGTCCCCATGCGCGCCCGGATCGCCGAGCGGCTCGACCAGAGCGGGCCGACGGTCAGCCAGACGGTGGCGCGGATGGAGCGCGACGGTCTGGTGTCCGTGGCCGCCGACCGGCATCTGGAGCTGACCGACGAGGGCCGTCGGCTGGCCACCCGGGTGATGCGCAAGCACCGGCTCGCCGAATGCCTGCTCGTCGACGTGATCGGCCTGGAGTGGGAGCAGGTGCACGCCGAGGCCTGCCGCTGGGAGCACGTGATGAGCGAGGCGGTGGAGCGCCGGGTGCTCGAGCTGCTGCGCCACCCGACCGAGTCGCCGTACGGCAACCCGATCCCGGGCCTGGAGGAGCTGGGCGAGAAGGACGGCGCGGACCCGTTCCTCGACGAGGGCATGGTCTCGCTGGCCGATCTCGACCCGGGCCTGGAGGGCAAGACTGTCGTGGTGCGCCGTATCGGCGAGCCGATCCAGACGGACGCGCAGCTGATGTACACGCTGCGCCGCGCGGGCGTGCAGCCCGGGTCGGTGGTCAGCGTGACGGAGTCCGCGGGCGGGGTGCTGGTGGGCTCCGGCGGCGAGGCGGCCGAGCTGGAGTCGGACGTCGCGTCGCACGTGTTCGTCGCCAAGCGCTGACGACGGGCGTCAACTCCCGGGGCTCCGGGGACGGTTGAAGCGCCGGGGAGCGCCGTATGGTGGTGCCGCGCGACCGCCCCCGGTGAAGCGCTCGGAGAAGCACTCGGTGAAGCGCTCGGACAAGCACTCGGAGCGTCACCGATCGCATCCAATCCGGGATTCCCATCCAGGATTTGGTGTACCGAAGCGCAGCGCTCGGCCGGTTCGCGTGCCACGCTGTCGCAGGGGGCATATGACCGGGCATATGACCCAAGGGGGTGGGCGGATGCACCGCGGACGAGCTGAAGGCCCCGGCGCCGTGCGGCGCCGGGGCCTGTCCTCCCCTGTTCTGACCCGGAGCCCCGAGCTCTCAGGGTCATTCCCCTCGGACCGGTTTCCCCGAGCGGTCCGCCTCCCGCTGAAGATCTCCCCTCGGCGACGTGGATCATTCCTTGAGCGGTGTCACTCGAACGAGGGGTGTTGCTCACCGAGGGCCCAATCTCGAATAGCAGTTCGATAGCCTGCGGGGGCGGCGCACACGAACGGGGGAGCCCGGAGAACAGCCGGAGCGGCAGCGGTACCGACAGCGCACACGACAGCGGTCCGAGCGGAGCTTGGGGGTGCCAGAACGAATGGTGCGGCGCATCGACGTGACCGGGGCGACCGGCGTACGCCTCGCGGCCTGGGAGTTCGGCGACCCCCCGAAGCCCGACCCGCACAGCGATCCCCACCACCGCTCCCCCGGAGTGCTGTTACTCCACGGCCTGATGGGCCGCGCCTCGCACTGGGCGTCCACCGCCCGCTGGCTCTCCGCCCGCCACCGCGCCGTCGCCCTCGACCAGCGCGGCCACGGCCAGAGCGAGAAGCCCCCACAGGCCTTCTACACCCGCGAGGCCTACGTCGAGGACGCGGAGGCCGCCCTCGAACAGCTCGACCTCGCCCCGGCCGTCCTCATCGGCCACGCCATGGGCGCCCTGACCGCCTGGCAGCTCGCCGCCAAACGCCCCGACCTGGTCCGCGGCCTGATCATCTGTGACATGCGGGCCTCCGCTCTCGGCGCCGCCTCCCAGCGCGAGTGGGAGGACTGGTTCAAGTCCTGGCCCACCCCCTTCGCCACCCTCGCCGACGTCCGCAAGTGGTTCGGCGAGGACGACCCCTGGGTGGAACGCCCCAACCCGGCCCGCGGCGCGTTCTACGCCGAGGTCATGCACGAGTGCCCCGACGGCTGGCGCCCCGTCTTCGAACCCGCCCAGATGCTGAAGTCCCGGGAGACCTGGGTCTACGACGCCCACTGGGAGGAACTCGCCCAGGTCCAGTGCCCCACCCTCGTCGTCCGCGGCCTCGACGGCGAACTGGGCCGCGCCGAGGCCCAGGAAATGGTCCGCGTCCTCCCCCACGGCGAATACGCCGAGGTCGCCGACGCGGGCCACCTGGTCCACTACGACCAGCCGGAGTCCTGGCGGACGGCGATCGAGCCGTTCTTGGACGGGGTGCTCACCCGGTGAACGGTGATGGCCGGAAAGCTTCGACGACGAGAGGAATGCCCCTGCGGGCCGGTGGGTGCATGGCGTGTGACCTCACGGCGGGCAGGACTCCGCTGCCGGGTGGGACCCTGCTGCGGACTGGGGCATGGGTGGTAGAGCACTGCGTCGGACCTCTGGGCCTGGGGACGGCCGTGGTCAAACCGGCCCGGCATGTGGTGCACGTCGCCGAGCTGACCGCCCAGGAGTCCAGCGAACTGGGCCCTCTCCTGCGACGGGTCAGCGCCGCCGTCACCGAGGTGATGGCCCCGGAGCAGGTCTACGTGTGCCTGTGGTCGCACGCCCAGGGGGTTCCCGGCCACATCCACTTCGTCGTGCAGCCCGCGAGGGCGGAGGACATGGCCAGATTCGACGCCTTCGGTCCCGCGTTGCAGGTCGCCATGGGCGAGGCGGGGTGCCTCCCCGAGGCGGCGGACGTGGAACGGGTCTGCGACCGGTTGCGGAAGGCGCTGGCCTGACCGCCGCCCCGGGGTCGGCAGGCGGATCGCTCAGCACCCGCGCCGTGCACACGTTCGACGATTCATGGAAGTACGCACGGATGAGCGATCACCCGCGAGACCACCGAGCGTGACGGTTCAGCGCCGGTAGCGCACCGGACGACACCGCCGAAGCCACCGGCGCCTCGAAAGCGAAGCTTCCGAAGCCATAACCCAAAGCCTCGAAAAAACGGTTGATCGGTGGTCGGCCGGTTCCTAGGGTGTGAAGCACACCGAAGGGAGGTGATCCGGCGAATGTATGAATACCGGACGCGTGAGGTGGCTGCGGGCTAGCGGCCCGTCACCACATCCAGTGCGGTGCCGGACCCGTGCGTGACAGACGCGTACAGCCGGCCCAATCCCAGCAGTCACCCGACCCGCGAGTCGCCGGTACGTCCGGCCGGCTCCTCCTTGGAGGAACCAGACTCGCGGGTCGTCTGCGTGCGGGGGTCAGTGGGCGATGTCCGCGTAGCCCTCGATCTCGCGGGGGTCGCGGGTGCCCGGGCCGACGTAGCGGGCCGAGGGGCGGACCAGGCGGCCGGTGTGCTTCTGTTCGAGGATGTGGGCGGACCAGCCCGCTGTGCGGGCGCAGGTGAACATGGAAGTGAACATGTGCGCGGGGACCTCGGCGAAGTCCAGGACGATGGCCGCCCAGAACTCGACGTTGGTGGCCAGGACGCGGTCGGGGCGGCGGCTGTGGAGTTCGGCGAGGGCGGCCTTCTCCAGGGCCTCGGCGACCTCGAAGCGCGGGGCGCCCAGTTCGCGGGCGGTGCGGCGCAGGACGCGCGCGCGGGGGTCCTCGGCGCGGTAGACGCGGTGGCCGAAGCCCATCAGGCGCTCCCCCTTGTCGAGGGCACGCTTGACGTACGCCTCGGCGTCTCCGGTGCGCTCGATCTCCTCGATCATGCCGAGCACGCGGGAGGGGGCGCCGCCGTGCAGGGGGCCGGACATCGCGCCCACGGCACCCGAGAGGGCCGCGGCGACGTCCGCGCCCGTCGAGGCGATGACGCGGGCGGTGAAGGTGGAGGCGTTCATGCCGTGTTCGGCGGCGGACGTCCAGTAGGCGTCGACGGCCGCGACGTGCTTGGGGTCGGGCTCGCCCCGCCAGCGGATCATGAAGCGCTCGACGACGGAGTGGGCCTTGTCGATCTCGCGCTGCGGCACCATGGGGAGCCCCTGGCCACGCGCCGACTGGGCGACGTAGGACAGGGCCATCACGGCGGCGCGGGCGAGGTCGTCGCGGGCCTGCCGGGCGTCGATGTCGAGGAGGGGCTTCAGGCCCCACACGGGCGCGAGCATGGCGAGCGCGGACTGTACGTCGACGCGGATGTCGCCGGAGTGGACGGGGATCGGGAACGGCTCGGCGGGCGGCAGGCCGGGGTTGAAGGCCCCGTCGACGAGCAGGCCCCAGACGTTGCCGAACGAGACATGGCCGACGAGGTCCTCGATGTCGACGCCGCGGTACCTGAGGGCACCGCCCTCCTTGTCCGGTTCGGCGATCTCCGTCTCGAAAGCGACGACTCCCTCGAGTCCGGGTACGAAGTCGGACATCAGGCGGCTCCTCATGATGTGTGCGACGGATGGGGTTGTCGACGAACAGGTGGGCTGGCGGACGGGCGGGGTGGAGAGGTGCCCTGACGCCCTGACGCCCTGGGATCCACGGCCGGGGTGCGGTGCGGCTCGCGGTCCTGGACGCGTCCCTCCTGTGATGCCCCGTGCGGTCGCACGATATCCCTGAGTGCCACTTCTGGGGAGACTTTGCGGCACTCAGTGCCATGGAGTGACGAAGGACACCGTAGCCGCCGGACACCACGGCGAACGGCCGCCGTGCATACGGCAAGATGACCGCGTGACCGACGCAGCCGCCGCCCTGCCCGCCGACGACGTCCCCCACCCCGCCGCGATGCGCAAGCAGTACCGGGCCCAGGGCCTCACCGAGAACGACCTGGCCGCCACGCCCGTGGAGCAGTTCGCGCGCTGGTTCAAGCAGGCCGCGACCGAGGGCCGCCTGTTCGAGCCGAACGCCATGGTCGTCGCCACCGCCGACGCCGAGGGACGGCCCAGCTCGCGCACGGTGCTGCTGAAGCACTTCGACGAGCAGGGCTTCGTCTTCTACACCAACTACGACTCCCGCAAGGCCCGCGACCTCGCCGCGAACCCGTACGTCTCGCTGCTGTTCCCCTGGCACCCCATGGCCCGCCAGGTCATCGTCACCGGCGTGGCGCGGCGCACCGGCCGCGACGAGACCGCCGCCTACTTCCGCACCCGCCCGCACGGCTCCCAGCTCGGCGCCTGGGCCAGCGCCCAGTCCTCGGTGGTCGCCACCCGCGCGGAACTCGACGCCTCGTACGCCGAGCTGGCCGCCCGCTATCCGGAGGGCGAGCAGGTACCGGTGCCGCCGCACTGGGGCGGCTTCCGGGTGGCGCCGGAGACGGTGGAGTTCTGGCAGGGCCGCGAGAACCGGCTCCACGACCGGCTGCGGTACGTCGCCCAGGCGGACGGCAGCTGGCGGGTGGAGCGGCTCGCGCCCTGAACCGGGGCCTCAGCCGAGCGTCTCCTCCAGCAGCACCGCCCACTGGCTCACCACGCGCTCCCGGCGCTGTCCGTCGTCGGTGAGCAGATTGGCGAGGCCGAGCCCGCGGGCCATGTCCAGCAGGCCCTGGACGGTCTCACGGACGCCGGGCCGGGACTCGTCCGCGCCCAGCAGCTCCACGGCGATACGGTGCGTCTCCCGGCCCACGCGGGCCTCCAGCTCGGTCACCCGGGTTCGTAGCTGCTCCTCGTTGGACGCGGCGACCCACAGGTGCAGGGCGGCCCGGAACAGGGGGCCGGTGTACAGGTCGACGAGCGCGGCGACGACGGCCCGCCGGTCGGCCCCCGCGCCCTGGGCGCCCTGCGGGAACAGGGCGCGCAGGGCCTCGGACCGCTCCTCGGCGACGTACTCGACGGCGGCCGTGAACAGGTCCTCGCGGGTCGGGAAGTGGTGCTGCGCGGCCCCGCGCGAGACGCCCGCGCGTTCGGCGACGACGGCGACCGTGGAGCCCGCCCAGCCGTGTGCGGCGAGGCAGGCCACGGCGGCTTCGAGGAGCCGCTGCCGGGTGGCCCGGCTGCGGTCCTGCTTGGGCCTGCGTTCGGCCCGCTGCTCCGCACCTCCGGCGCGCTCGGCCGTGCTCACACCAACCATTCCGGATCCCGTCGTTCGAGGAAGGCCGTCATCCCCTCGCGGGCCTGCGCGGAGGTGAACAGCCGGGCCGAGAGCGCGGTCAGCTCGGTCGCGTCCCGGTCGAATGCCTCCAGCACCCTAGCCGTGAGCAGCCGTTTCGTCTCGGCGAGCGCCTGGGGGGCGGATCGGCGCAGCCCGTCCAGGACGGGTGCGAGGACGGCGTCGACGTCGTCGCCCGCCGCCGTCAGCAGGCCGATCCGGGCCGCCTCGGGGGCGTCGAAGCGCTCGCCGGTGAGGTAGTAGCGGGCGAGGGCGCGCGGGTCGGTGCGGGGCAGCAGCGGCAGGGAGATCACCGCGGGCGCGACCCCGATCCGTACCTCGGTGAAGGCGAAGGTGGCCGCGGTGGACGCGGCGGCGATGTCGCAGGCGGCCAGCAGGCCCAGGCCGCCCGCGCGGACGTGGCCGGTGACCCGCGCGACGACCGGCTTCGGCAGCTCGACGATTCGCCGCAGCAGGTCCACCAGGGCGTCGGGGTGCGGGGGGTCGCGCAGGTCCGCTCCGGCGCAGAAGGTGTTGCCGGTGTGGGTGAGGACGACCGCGCGGACGCCGTCGTCCTTGCCGCACTCGGCCAGTGCCCCCGTGAGGGCGTCGACGAGCGCGGCGGACAGGGCGTTGCGGGTGTCCGGCGAGTCGAGGCTGACGACCTCGACGGCACGCGCGCGTGTACGTCCGATCGCGGTCATGTGGCCTGCCTGAGCTGTCGGCGCAGGATCTTGCCGGACGCGGCGCGGGGCACGTCGTCGATGAAGACGACCTCCCGGACGCGCTTGTAGGGGGCGACGCGTTCGGCGACGTACATCATGACCTCCCCCTCGGAGAGGTCGGACGCGGAGAGCTGGCGGACGACGAAGGCGCGCGGTATCTCGTTGCCCTCGTCGTTGTAGACGCCGATGACGGCGGCGTCGGCGATGCCGGGGTGGGTGAGCAGGAGGGCCTCCAGTTCGGCGGGGGCCACCTGGAAGCCCTTGTACTTGATGAGTTCCTTCACCCGGTCGACGACGAACAGCCAGCCGCCCTCGTCGACGTACCCGACGTCGCCGGTGTGCAGCCAGCCGTCCTCGTCGATCATCGCGGCGGTGGCGTCGGGGCGGCCGAGGTAGCCCTTCATGACCTGGGGTCCGCGGATCAGGATCTCGCCGCTGTCCCCGGGGCCGAGGTCCTTGCCGGGGTCGTCGAGCGAGACCACCCGCAGCTCCGTGCCCGCGATCAGCTTGCCGACGGTGCCGGGCGGGGCCTCGCGCATGGCGTCCAGGGGGACCACGTGGGTGCCCGGGGACAGTTCCGTCATGCCGTAGGCCTGGCCCACCGGCGGCAGGCCGAGCCGCTGCGAGCAGGCCGCGGCGAGGGCGGCGTCCAGCGGGGCGGCGGCGCTGATGACGTACTTCAGGGACGACAGGTCGTACTGCGCGACGGCCGGGTGCTTGGCGAGGGCGAGCACGATCGGCGGGGCCACGTACAGCGCGGTGATGCGGTGGTTCTGGATGGCGGCGAGGAACTGCTCCAGGTCGAAGCGGGGCAGTACGACGACGGTGGCGCCGTTGCGCAGGGGGGCGTTCATCAGGGCGGTGAGGCCGTAGATGTGGAAGAACGGCAGCACCGCGAGGACGCGTTCGCCGGGACTGGCGCCGATGCTGGGCTCCAGTTGGGCGAGGTTGGTGGCGATCTGCCGGTGGGTGAGCATCACGCCCTTGGGGGTGCCGGTGGTGCCGGAGGAGTACGGCAGGGCGGCGATGTCCTCGGCCGGGTCGATCTCCACCTGGGGTTCGGGGGCGGTGGAGCCCAGCATGTCGATCAGGGAGCGGTGCCCCGGTGCGCTGTCGCACACGAAGATCTCCCGGACGCCGCCCGCGAGTTCGGCGGCCCGGCGTGCGGTCTCCAGCAGCGGTGAGACGGTGACGATCCAGCGGGCGGCGGAGTCGCCGAGCTGCTTGGCGAACTCCTCGGCGGTCGCGAGCGGGTGCACGGTGGTGACCGAGGCACCCGCGCGGGTGGCCGCGTAGAAGGCGGTGGGGAAGGCGATCGTGTTGGGGCTGTGCAGGGCGAGTACGTCGCCCTTGCGGACGCCCGTCTCGGCGAGCGCGGCGGCGACGCGCCGGTGGAACCGGTCCAGCTGCTCGTAGGTGAGGGTGGTGCCGTCGGTGCCGTCGATCAGGGCCGGGATGGACCCGAACTCGGCGGCGCGGCCGAGGACCGCCTCGTGGATGGGCAGTTCTACGGGTGGGACGTCTGCGTACTCGCTGCGGAACATCGGTTCCTCCTCGCACGACGCTGTGCCGGACAGGACGCGAACTAGTACGACTTCGGCAGACCCAGGGTCTGGTGGGAGACGTAGTTGAGAATCATCTCCCTGCTCACCGGTGCGATACGAGCCACGCGCGCGGCCGTTATCAACGAGGCGAGGCCGAACTCGCGTGTGAGGCCGTTCCCGCCGAGGGTGTGCACGGCCTGGTCGACCGCCTTCACATTGGCCTCCGCGGCGGCGTACTTCGCCATGTTGGCCGCCTCCCCCGCGCCGACGTCGTCGCCCGCGTCGTACAGGTGCGCCGCCTTCTGCATCATCAGCCGCGCGAGTTCGAGGTCGATGTGCGCCTGGGCGAGCGGGTGGGCGATGGCCTGGTGGGCGCCGATGGGGGTCTTCCACACGGTGCGCTCACGGGCGTACTCGACCGCCCGCGCGAGCGCGTAGCGGCCCATGCCGATCGCGAAGGCGGCCGTCATGATGCGCTCGGGGTTGAGGCCAGCGAACAGTTGGAGCAGGCCCGCGTCCTCGTCGCCGACGAGGGCCTCCGGGGGCAGTCGTACGTCGTCCAGGACCAGCTCGAACTGCTTCTCCGCGGCCTGCAGTTCCATGTCGATGCGGTGGCGCTGGAAGCCGGGCGCGTCGCGCGGGACGATGAACAGGCAGGGCTTGAGGTTGCCGGTGCGGGCGTCCTCGGTGCGGCCGACGATGAGGGTCGCGTCGGCGATGTCCACGCCGGAGACGAAGACCTTGCGGCCGGTGAGGAGCCAGTCGCCGCCGTCGCGGCGGGCGGTGGTCGTGATGCGGTGGGAGTTGGAGCCCGCGTCGGGTTCGGTGATGCCGAAGGCCATGGTGCGGGTGCCGTCCGCCAGGGCGGGGAGCCACTCCTGTTTCTGGGCGTCCGTGCCGAAGCGGGCGATCACCGTGCCGCAGATGGCCGGGGAGACGACGAGCATGAGGAGGGGGCAGCCCGCGGCGCCGAGTTCCTCCAGGACGATGGAGAGTTCGGTGATGCCACCGCCGCCTCCTCCGTAGGCCTCGGGGAGGTTGACGCCGAGGTAGCCGAGTTTGCCCGCCTCGGCCCAGAGCCGTTCGCGGTTGTGGTCGCGGCCGTGGCGGGCGCCGAGGGATGAGACGGCGTCTCGTAGGGCCTTGTGTTCTTCGGTCTCGATGAGGGTGGTCATTGTCGTCCTCCGCGTGCGGCTTGTTCGTGGCTGGTCGCGCAGTTCCCCGCCCCCTAGGTGGTCTCGACCACCGCCAGCAGAGAGCCGACCGTCACCTGTTGGCCAGGTACCGCGTTCAGGGCGCTGAGTGTGCCTGTCGCCGGGGCTGTGATCCGGTGTTGCATCTTCATCGCCTCCAGCCAGAGGAGGGGGTCCCCGGCCTTTACGGCGGCTCCCACGGTCAGGCCGTCGGCCACTCGTACCACCGTGCCCGGCATGGGGGCCAGGAGGGAGCCCGGGGCGTGCTGGGCGGTTGGGTCGGGGAAGCGGGGGAGGGCGGTGAGGGGGGTGTCGTTCACGTGGATCCGGTCGCCGTAGCGGGCGATCTCGTACTTGTGGCGTACGCCGTCCACTTCCAGGACGACGAGACGGGCGTCCACGTGCACGACCGCCACCCCGTCGGCCTCGTAGCCGCCCGCGCGGGTGGGGCGGTAGCGGGCCTCGTGCTCCTGGCCCGCCCTCTCGTACCGCTTGGTCTGGGGCTGGGAGGGCAGGTTGCGCCAACCGCCGAAACGCGAGCGGGCGTGGGCGTCGGAGAGGGCGGCGGCGAGCGGGGCGTGGGGGTCGGGGGCCGGGTCGGTCAGCTCGGTGAGGTGGCGGTCGTAGAAGCCCGTGTCCATGCGGGCGGACGTGAACTCCTCGTGGCGCAGGGAGCGGACGAGGAGGGCGCGGTTGGTGACGGGGCCGTGGAGCGTGGCGCGTTCGAGGGCGGCGGCGAGGCGGCGGGCGGCCTCCGCGCGGGTGGGGGCGTGGGCGACGGCCTTGGCGAGCATGGGGTCGTAGTGGACGCCGATCTCGTCGCCGTCGGTGTAGCCGGTGTCCAGGCGGACGGTGTCCGGGACGGCGAGGCGGTGCAGGGTGCCGGTCTGCGGGGCCCAGTCGCGGGCGGGGTCCTCGGCGTAGAGGCGGGCCTCGATGGCGTGGCCACGCGCGCGTGGGGGCTCGGTGTCGAGGGCCGTGCCTTCCGCGACGCGGATCTGGGCGGCGACGAGGTCGAGGCCGAAGACGGCCTCCGTCACCGGGTGTTCCACCTGGAGGCGGGTGTTCATCTCCAGGAAGTGCGCCCTGCCGTCGGCGACGAGGAACTCGACGGTTCCGGCGCCGGTGTAGTCGACGGCGCGGGCCGCTCGTACGGCCGTGTCGTGCAGTTGGGCCGTCAGGGCCTCGGTGAGGCCGGGAGCGGGGGCCTCCTCGATGACCTTCTGGTGGCGGCGCTGGAGGGAGCAGTCGCGGGTGCCGAGCGCCCACACCGTGCCGTGGGTGTCGGCGAGGATCTGCACCTCGACGTGGCGGCCGTCCTCGATGTACGGCTCGATGAACACCTCGTCGTCCCCGAAGGCGGCCCGCGCCTCCGCGCGGGCGGCCGTCAGCTCGGCGTCGAGGTCGGCGAGGCGGCGTACGACGCGCATGCCGCGCCCGCCGCCGCCCGCCGCGGCCTTCACCAGCACCGGCAGGTCGGACTCGGTGACCTCGCGCAGGGGCGTGAGTCCCAGGAGTTCCTTCGCGCGGGTCTTGGACGCCATCGCCTCGATCGCCTCGGGCGGTGGGCCGATCCAGGTCAGGCCCGCGTCGAGGACCGCGCGGGCGAAGTCGGCGTTCTCGGAGAGGAAGCCGTAGCCGGGGTGGACGGCGTCGGCCCCGGAGGCGAGGGCGGCCTTCACGATGAGGTCGCCGCGCAGATAGGTGTCGGCGGGCGTGGCGCCCGGCAGTCGTACGGTCGCGTCGGCCACGCGCGCGTGGAGGGCGTGTTCGTCCGCGTCCGAGTGCACGGCGACCGTTCGGATTCCCACCTCACGGCAGGTGCGGAAGACGCGGCAGGCGATCTCGCCCCGGTTGGCGACGAGCAGAGAAGTGATCACGTCGGGTTCCCTCACATCCGGAAGACGCCGAAGCCGCCCCGCACGCCCTCGTAGGACGCGGTGTGCACGGCGGACAGGCACAGGCCGAGGACGGTGCGGGTGTCGCGCGGGTCGATGACGCCGTCGTCGTACAGCCGCCCGGACAGGAACATCGGCAGCGACTCGGACTCGATCTGCTGCTCGACCATCGCGCGCAGGGCGGCGTCGGCCTCGTCGTCGTAGGGCTGGCCCTTGGCCGCCGCCGACTGCCGGGCGACGATCGACAGGACGCCCGCGAGCTGCTGGGGGCCCATGACGGCGGACTTGGCGCTGGGCCAGGCGAACAGGAAGCGCGGGTCGTAGGCGCGTCCGCACATGCCGTAGTGACCGGCGCCGTACGACGCCCCCATGAGGACCGACAGATGGGGGACCCGGCTGTTGCTCACCGCGTTGATCATCATCGAGCCGTGCTTGATGATGCCGCCCTGCTCGTACTCCTTGCCGACCATGTAGCCGGTGGTGTTGTGCAGGAAGACCAGCGGGATGTCGCGCTGGTTGGCGAGCTGGATGAACTGGGCGGCCTTCTGGGACTCCTCGCTGAAGAGGACCCCTTGGGCGTTGGCGAGCACGCCGACCGGATAGCCGTGCAGTTCCGCCCAGCCGGTGACCAGGCTGCTGCCGTACAGCGGCTTGAACTCGTCGAAGTCGGAGGCGTCGACGACACGGGCGATGACCTCGCGCGGGTCGAAGGGGACCTTGAGGTCGCCGGGGACGATCCCGAGGAGTTCGTCCTCGTCATACTTCGGGGGGATGGCCGGGCCCGGATCGGGATACGCCTTGCGGTGGTTGAGGCGGGCGACGACCCGGCGCGCCTGGCGCAGGGCGTCGCGCTCGTCGACGGCGAAGTAGTCGGCGAGCCCCGACACGCGCGCGTGCATCTCCGCGCCGCCCAGCGACTCGTCGTCGCTCTCCTCGCCGGTGGCCATCTTCACCAGCGGCGGCCCGCCGAGGAACACCTTGGCGCGCTCCTTGACCATGATCACGTGGTCGGACATCCCGGGGATGTACGCCCCGCCCGCCGTCGAGTTGCCGAAGACGACGGCGACCGTCGGGATACCGGCGGCGGACAGCCGGGTGATGTCCCGGAAGATCGCCCCGCCGGGGATGAAGATCTCCTTCTGGGACGGCAGGTCGGCGCCGCCGGACTCGACCAGGCTGATGCAGGGCAGCCGGTTGGCCAGCGCGATGTCGTTGGCGCGCAGGGCCTTCTTCAGGCTCCAGGGGTTGGAGGCGCCGCCGCGCACGGTCGGGTCGTTGGCGGTGATCAGGCACTCCACCCCCTCGACGACCCCGATCCCGGCGACGAGCGAGGCGCCGACCGTGTACTCGCTGCCCCACCCGGCGAGCGGCGACAGCTCCAGGAAGGGCGTGTCCGGGTCCAGGAGCAGCTCGACGCGCTCCCGCGCGAGCAGCTTGCCGCGCTTGCGGTGCCGCTCGACGTACTTCTCGCCGCCGCCCGCGAGGGCCTTGGCGTGCTCGGCGTCGAGCGCGGCGAGCTTGGTGAGCATGGCCTCGCGGTGGGCCGCGTAGTCGGGGCTGGTGGTGTCCAGGGAGGTCTGAAGAACCGTCACAGCAGGGTCTCCGGGATGTCCAGGTGGCGGGAGCGCAGCCATTCGCCGAGCGCCTTGGCCTGCGGATCGAAACGGTGCTGGGCGGCGACGCCCGCGCCGAGGACGCCCTCGACGACGAAGTTGAGGGCGCGCAGACCGGGCAGCACGTGCCGTACGACGGTCAGGTCCGCCGTCTCCGGCAGGAGTTCCCGGAACCGCTCGACCGTGAGGGTGTGCGCCAGCCACCGCCACGCCTCGTCCGACCGCGCCCACACCCCGACGTTGGCGTCCCCGCCCTTGTCCCCGCTGCGGGCCCCCGCCACCAGCCCGAGCGGCGCCCGACGGGTGGGCAGCCCGGCCGACGGCGGTTCGACGAAGGGCTCGGGCACGGGCTCGAGGACGAGGGTCTCGTGGGCCGGAGGCACCGGAACCCGCCGCCCGTCATGGAGGACCGCCACGTGCTCTACGGCGGTCTGCTCGACGTAGGACGCCTCGAAGACCCCGTACGGGCTGCCCTTGCCGGGCGGCGCGGTGACGTGGAAGCCGGGGTAGCTGGCGAGGGCCAGCTCGATCGCCGCGCCGCTGAGCGCGCGCCCCACCGCCCCCTCGTCGGGGTCGCGCACGACGAGCCGGAGCAGGGCGCTCGCGGTCTCCTCGGTGGGCGCGTCGGGGCGGTCGGTGCGGGCCAGTTCCCAGCGCACGTCGACGGGCGGTCGTTTCGCCATCGCCCGCGTCATCTGGGCCCGGACCAGCTCGGCCTTCGCCTCGATGTCCAGGCCGGTGAGGACGAAGACGACCTCGTTGCGGTAGCCGCCGAGGCGGGTGCGGCCGACCTTGAGGGTGGGCGGCGGGGCCTCGCCGCGCACGCCGTCGATCCGTACCCGGTCGGGGCCGTCCTGGGTGAGACGGACGGTGTCGAGGCGGGTGGTGACGTCGGGGCCCGCGTACCGGGCGCCGCCGGTCTCGTACAGGAGCTGGGCCGTCACCGTGCCGACGTCGACGAGGCCGCCGGTGCCGGGGTGCTTGGTGATGACGCAGGAGCCGTCGTCCGCGATCTCGGCGAGCGGGAAGCCGGGACGCGCGAGGTCCTGCTCGACCTCCCGGAAGAAGGTGTAGTTGCCGCCCGTGGCCTGCGTCCCGCACTCCAGCACATGCCCGGCGACGACGGCGCCCGCGAGCCGGTCGAAGTCGGCCGGACCCCAGCCGAAGTGCGCGGCGGCCGGTCCGCTGACCAGCGCGGCGTCCGTCACGCGCCCGGTGACGACGACGTCCGCGCCCGCGTCCAGACAGGCGGCGATCCCGAACCCGCCGAGGTAGGCGTGCGCGGTGAGGCTCCCCGGGAACGCCCCGGTGAGGTCGTCGCCCTCGACGTGCGCGACCCGCACCGGGACGCCGAGCCGGTCCGCCAGCTCCCGTACGGCGTCCGCGAGCCCGGCCGGGTTCAGGCCGCCCGCGTTGGCGACGAGGCGCACACCGCGCTCCCGCGCGAGGCCGAGGCACTCCTCCAACTGCCGCAGGAACGTGCGCGCGTACCCGGCGCGGGGGTCCTTCAGCCGGTCCCGGCCCAGGATCAGCATGGTCAGCTCGGCGAGGTAGTCGCCGGTGAGGACGTCCAGTTCGCCGCCGGTGAGCATCTCGTGCAGGGCGTCGAAGCGGTCGCCGTAGAAGCCGGAGGCGTTGCCTATACGGAGGGTGCGGCGGGTGCGGGAGGTGCGGGAGGCGCGGGGGGTCACGCTCCGGCCCCCTTGGGGGCGCGTCCCTCGCCGGGCGGGCCCGCGAAGGCCTGGGCGATGTCCAGCCAGCGGTCGGCGTCGGGGCCCTCGGCGCGCAGGGCGAGGTCGGCGCGGTGGGCGCGCTGGGTGACCAGGAGGCAGAAGTCGAGCGCGGGGCCGGTGACGCGCTGGGGGGCGTCCTCGGGGCCGTAGGTCCAGGGTTCGCCGGACGGTGAGGTCAGTTCGACGCGGAAGGGGTCGGCGGGGGCGGGCAGGCCGTGCACGGTGTGGGCGAAGTCCCGGGTACGGAAGCCGAGCCGGGCGATGTGGCGCAGGCGGTCGGTGGGGGCGGGGGCGACGCCGAGCGCGTCCGCGATGTCCAGGCCGTGCGCCCAGGTCTCCATCAGCCGGGCGGTGGCCATCGAGGCGGCGGACATCGGGGGGCCGTACCAGGGGAAACGGGCGCCCCGCGGGGCGGCGCGCAGGGCGTGGTCGAGGGCGGTACGGCTCTCCCGCCAGCTCTCCAGGAGCGCGGCGGGCGGCGCCTGGACGCCCTCCTCGGCGCCCTGGTCGACGAAGGAGTCCGGCGCGGCGAGCGCCTTCTCGACCATCGCCTGGAACCCGTCCGCGTCGGTCACCGCGAGCAGCGACGCGCGGTCGGTCCAGGCGAGGTGGGCGATCTGGTGGGCCACGGTCCAGCCCGGCGCGGGCGTGTCCCGCCGCCACTCCTTCTCGCTCAACTCCCCTACCAGGGCGTCGAGTTCCGCACTCTCCCGGCGCAGATCGTCGATCACGGGCGTGGGGTCGGACACGGCGGGCTCCCTCGGGGGACGGCGGTGTGAGGGGGAGCATGGCAGCGGGGGCAGAAACAATCAAGCGTGCTTGCATGAATTGGTCCCAGGAAACCGGCCCCGGGTAACCGACCCCGGGAAAAGCAGTGCCGCCGGGCGTCACCCATGCCTACCATCGGCGTATGACCTGGCGACATTGATCCACAAGCCGTTCCACGAGCCGTTCCACCGGCCGCTTCACAAGCCGTTCCACCGGCCGCTGCACGCGTCATGCCTCCCGAGGGCCGCCTTCGGAGCCGTATCTCCGGCGTCCGAATCGACCCTGTGGGAAGGCCTCATGACCATTTCACCCGCCCGCGAGCCCGCGACCGGCCGGGGCAGTGACGTACGGCGCCTGACGCGCCCGCTGTACTGCTACGCGTTCCTGGACGAGCTGGTCCTGCTCTACCCGGTGTACGCGCTGCTGTTCGCCGACAGCGGCATGTCCGGCTGGCAGATCGCCTCACTGTTCGCCCTGTGGTCGCTGACCTCCGTCGTCCTGGAGGTGCCGTCCGGCGCCTGGGCCGACGCCGTGTCACGGCGGCTGCTGCTCTGGCTCGGCCCGCTGATCACCGCCGTGGGCTACGCCCTGTGGATCCTCACCCCGTCCTATCTGGCCTTCGCCGCCGGTTTCGTCCTGTGGGGCATCAAGGGCGCGCTGGGCTCCGGCGCCCTGGAGGCGCTGGTGTACGAGGAGCTGGACCGGCTCGGCGCCGTCGAGCGGTACGCGCACGTCATGGGGCGCGTGCAGGCGCTCGGCCTGCTCGGCGTCGTGACGGCGATGGCGGTGGCGGGGCCCGTCTTCGCCGCCGGTGGGTACGAGGCCGTGGGCGCGGCGAGCGTCGCCGGGTGCCTGCTGACGGCGGTGGCGGCGTGGTGGCTGCCGGAGCACCGGGGGGACGGGGCGCGCGGGGAGAACGGGGGCAGTTGGGCGGCGGCCTTGAAGGACGGCGTCACGGAGGTGCGGGGCAGCCGGACGGTGCTCGGCGCGCTGCTCCTGGTACCGGTGGTGACCGGCGTCTGGGGTGCGCTGGACGAGTACACGCCGCTGCTGGTGCGGGAGACGGGCGTGGCGGACCTGGCCGTGCCGTGGCTGCTGCTGGTGATCTACACCGGCGCGACGGTCGGCGGGCTGCTGGCCGGGCGGGCGGCACGGCTGGGCGCCGTACGCCTGGGGCTGCTGCTGGCCGGGTCCGGCGTGGCGATGGCCGTGGGCGCGGGGATGGGCACGCCGGTGGGCGTCGGGCTGATCGGGGTCGCCTTCTGCGGCTTCCAGTTGGCCACCGTCCTGGCCGACGCCCGCCTCCAGCACACCATCACCGGCCCGGCCCGCGCCACGGTGACCTCACTGGCGGGGGTGGCGACCGAGCTGGTGACCATCGCCGTGTTCGCCTCGTACGCGGCGCTCACGACGGGGGCGTCCCATGGGACGGCGTTCGTGGTGCTGTCGGTGCCGTACGGGGTGGCGGGGGTGGTGCTGGTACTCACGCGCGGGAGGGGCGGCAAGTCCTGACGCCCGCACGGGTCAGGTCTTCTCCTTCGCCTTCGCCCGTCCTCGCCCCACCTGGGTCCGCACCGCCCCCATGCTCGCCGCGATGACGAGGGCGATCGCGGCGGCCTCGGTGGCGGTGAGGGCCTGGCTGAGGACGAGGAAGCCCGCCGCGGCGGCGAGGGCGGGTTCGAGGCTCATCAGGATGGCGAAGGTGGAGGCGGGCAGGTGGCGCAGGGCGAGGAGTTCGAGGGTGTAGGGCAGGACGGAGGAGAGGATGGCCACCGCCGCGCCCAGCGAGAGCGTCACCGGGTCGAGGAGCTTGGTGCCCGACTCGGCGATGCCCAGCGGCAGGAACAGCACCGCCGCGACGGCCATGGCGAGGGCGAGCCCGTCGGCCTGGGGGAAGCGGCGGCCGGTGCGGGCGCTGAAGATGATGTACGCCGCCCACATGGCGCCCGCGCCCAGCGCGAAGGCCGCGCCGACCGGGTCGAGGTCGCCGACGCCGCCGCCGAGGAGGAACACCCCGGCGAGGGCGAGGGCGGCCCACAGGATGTTGATCGCGCGGCGGGAGGCGAGGACGGAGAGGGCGAGCGGGCCGAGGACCTCGAGGGTGACGGCCGGGCCCAGCGGGATGCGGGCGACGGCCTGGTAGAAGAGGCCGTTCATCGCGCCCATGACGAGGCCGAAGAGGATGACCGTGTTCCAGTCGGTGCGGGAGTGGCCGCGCAGCCGGGGTCGGCAGACCACGAGCAGCACGATCGCGGCGACCAGCAGCCGCAGCGCCACGACGCCGAGCGCCCCGGCGCGCGGCATCAGGCTCACCGCGAGCGCGCCGCCGAACTGGACGGATATGCCGCCCGCCAGGACGAGGCCGACCGGGCCGAGGGCGCCGCGTCGGCCGGGGGAGCCGTCCGCGGCGGGTCCGGCGGGGGCCGGGACGGCGGCGGAGGTCGAGGGACCGGGAAGAGCACTGGGGGTGGTCACGGCGGCTCCGGATCGGTACGCGGTCAGATCGTCCAGTTCACTGTACTTGCATGTCCACAGTAGTGGACTACGTCAGGCGTGTAGCCCTCTGACGCAACTGTCAGGCGTGGGGCGTGTCACTGTCAACGGGTTACCACCCCGTGGACAGCCCGGCCCCCCGTCACCCGATACCGTCCCCTCCACCCCCTCTTAGTTTTCCTCCGGAGGCCCCGTGCGACGACTCCTGGTCGCCCTGTGGCGCGCCCTGCGCCCCGTGCAGCACCGTCTGGTCTGGTGTCTGAACGCCAAGTTCGTGGTCGGCGTGACCGGGGTCGTGCGCGACGCCGAGGGGCGGGTGCTGCTGCTCAGGCACCGGATGTGGCCGCCGGGGCGGCAGTGGGGGCTGCCCAGCGGGTTCGCGCACAAGGACGAGGACTTCCGGCGCACCCTCGTCCGCGAGGTCAAGGAGGAGACCGGCCTCGATGTGGCGGCGGGTCCCCTGATCATGCTGAACAGCGGCTTCCACACCCGCCTGGAGGTGGCCTACGAGGCGGAGCTGCTCGGCGGCGAGCTGCGCCTCGACCCGTTCGAGATCCTGGAGGCCCGCTGGTGCCACCCGGACGAACTGCCCGAGGACGTCCAGCCCGTGTGCCGTCCGCTGGTGCGCGGCGAGACCACCGTCTGAGCCCCGGGCGCCCGCCTCAGAGGTGCTCCGCCAGCACCTCCGCCAGATGCCTCCCCCGCACCCCCGCCAACTGCTCCAGCTGCGTCCGGCACGAGTACCCGTCCGCCAGCACCACCGCCTCCCCCGGCGCCCGGCGCACCGCGGGCAGCAACCGCTCCTCCGCGCAGGCCGCCGAGACCTCGTAGTGCCCCTTCTCGAAGCCGAAGTTCCCCGCCAGCCCGCAGCAGCCGCCGCTCAGCTCCCCCGTGAGCCCGGCCGCGGCGCGCAGTCGGCGGTCGGCCGCGTCGCCGAGGACCGCGTGCTGGTGGCAGTGCGTCTGCCCGACGACGGGACGGTCCAGCCGGGGTGGCCGCCAGTCGGGCGCGTACCGCTCCAGCGCCTCCGCGAACGTCACCACCCGGGACGCCAGCGTCGCCGCGCGCGGGTCGTCGCCCAGCAGCTCGGGCACGTCCGCGCGGAGGGCCGCCGCGCAGCTCGGCTCCAGCACCACCACCGGTACGTCCGCCTCCAGCACCGGCGTCATCAGCTCCAGCGTGCGGCGCAGCACCTCGCGGGCCTGGTCGAGCTGGCCGGTGGACATGTAGGTGAGGCCGCAGCACACGCGGGAGCGGCGGACCGCGGCGAGCGGGTTCAGGAGCCTCGACGAGGCGTCGCCGACCGTCGACAGCCGCAGCGTCGGCGGGAGCGCCACCCGCAGCCCCGCCGCCTCCAGGACGCGTACGGCGGCCTGCCCCGCGCTCGGTGAGAGGTGCTCGGTGAAGGTGTCGGGCCAGAGCACGACCAGCGCCCCGCCCGCCTTCCCGCCAGCCTTCTCCCTCGCCTTCTCCCTCGCCCTCCCGCCAGCCTCCTCGCTCGCCCTCCCGCCAGCCTTCTCCCTCGCCCTCCCGCCAGCCTCCTCGCTCGCCCTCCCGCCAGCCTTCTCCCTCGCCCTCCCGCCTTCCTTCCCGCTCGCCCTCCCGCGCCACCACGCGCTGAACGTCTCCCCCGCCACCCGCGGGATCCCCCGCTCCGGCGCGATCCCGCCCACCCTCTTGACCAGCGCCGCCAGGGGCCGCACCCGCGCGAGCAGGTTGACCACCGACGCCGTGCGCGTGCGCGCCGTCCACCGCAGCCACACCGGCAACCGGCCCAGCGCGTAGTGGGCGGCGGGGCGGCGGCGCCCGGCGTAGTGGTGGTGCAGGAACTCCGCCTTGTACGTGGCCATGTCGACGCCGACCGGGCAGTCCGAGCGGCAGCCCTTGCAGGACAGGCACAGGTCGAGGGCGTCGCGGACCTCCGTGGAGCGCCAGCCGTCGGTCACCACCTCGCCCGCCAGCATCTCGTGCAGCAGCCGGGCGCGCCCGCGCGTGGAGTGCGCCTCCTCGCCGGTCACGCGGAAGGACGGGCACATCACGGCGGGCCCGGTCGCCGTCGTCGTACGGCACTTGGCGACCCCGACGCAGCGGCGGACGGCCGCCGAGAAGTCACCGCCGTCGGCGGGGTAGCCGAAGGTGACGTCGACGGGTTCGCGGGGCAGCGGCGCGAAGCGCAGGTTCTCGTCCAGGCGGGCGGGGCGCACCAGCATGCCCGGGTTGAGGAGGTCGTCGGGGTCCCAGACGTCCTTGGCGCGTTCGAAGAGGCGGACCGTCTCCGCCCCGTACATCGCGGGGAGGAGTTCCGCCCGTGCCTGTCCGTCGCCGTGCTCTCCGGACAGGGAGCCGCCGTGGGCCACGACCAGGGCGGCGAGTTCCTCGGAGAAGCGCCGGAAGCGGGCGACGCCCGGCTCCGTCAGGAGGTCGAAGTCGATGCGGACGTGGACGCAGCCGTCGCCGAAGTGGCCGTACGGGGTGCCGCGCAGTCCGTGGGCGGCCAGCAGGGCGCGGAAGTCGCGCAGGTAGGCGCCCAGCCGGGCGGGCGGCACCGCGCAGTCCTCCCAGCCGGGCCAGGCCTCCGAGCCGTCCGGCATCCTGGTCGCCGTACCGCTGGCGTCCTCGCGGACGCGCCACAGGGCGCGCTGTCCGGCCGGGTCGGTGACGACGGCGGCGTCCAGGGCGTCGGCGGCCCGCACGATCGTCTCCGCACGCGCGCGTGCCTCCCCCTGCGACTCCCCGCCGGTCTCCACGAACAGCCACGCCCCGCCGCGCGGCAGCCCGGCCGCGTCCGGCACCAGATCCCGCGCCATGCCCTCCACCGTGAGCGGCCCTCCCCCACTCTCGGCTCCGCTCGAGCGGGGGGACCCCCATGGCAGCAGGCCCGCCGCCGCCTGCGCCGCCGCGCTCTCGTCGCCGTAGCCGAGTACGGCGAGCGCACGCGCGCGTGGGGACTCGACCAGCGCCACGACGGCCTCCGTGAGCACGCCGAGGGTGCCCTCCGAGCCGCAGAAGGACCGGGCCACGTCGGCGCCCCGCTCGGGCAGCAGGGCGTCGAGCGCGTAGCCGGAGATACGGCGGGGCAGGTCGGGGAAGCCGGTGCGCAGGCGCGCCAGTTCGCCCTCGGCCAGCTCCCGCAGGCCCGCCGGGGCGCCCTCCCAGTCCGGCCCGAGCCGCAGCCGTCGCCCGCGCGCGGTGAGCACCGACAGTTCGCGGACGCTGTCGGCCGTCGTCCCCCAGGCCACCGAGTGGGCGCCGCAGGAGTTGTTGCCGATCATGCCGCCGAGGGTGCAGCGGCTGTGCGTGGACGGGTCGGGGCCGAAGCGCAGGCCGTGCGGGGCGGCGGCCTCCTGGAGGCGGTCGAGGACCAGTCCGGGCTGGACGACCGCCGTGCGGGACGCGGAATCCAGGGCAACCAACCGGTTCATGTGCCGGGTGAAGTCCAGCACGACGCCCGTCCCGGTCGCCTGCCCCGCGATGGAGGTACCGCCGCCGCGCGGCACGACCGGCGTCCCGTGGGCCCGGCACACCTCCAGTACGGCGGCCACGTCGTCGGCGTCGCGCGGGGCCACGACACCGAGCGGGACGCGCCGGTAGTTGGAGGCATCCATGGTGGTCAGCGCCCGGTCCGTGACGCCGAACCCCACCTCGCCCCGGACGGCCGCACTCAGGTCCGCTTCGAGATCCGTCATGCCCCCAGCATGCCCCGGCCGCCGGGCGGGGCAGTCGACCGCGCGCACCCCGGTCCCCTCACCCCAGGAACAACTCAAGACCCTCGTCCCAAGAACAACTCAAGAAACGTCTCAAGTCGATCAGTAACTCCCCTATAACTCACCTATAGTGGCCGCCAGTTGCGCGTGAGTGTCGGCTCCCGCCCGAATGCGACCGGCCCAGACCCGACCGAGGACACCTCTCATGACCTCCCCCACGCTCCCCGGCGACCGCCCCGCCCTCCGCGGCCTGCTCCCGGTACCCCTGGTGACGGCGGCACTCGGTGCGCTCGGCGTCGTCGTCGCCGCCGCGCTCGCGCCGGACGACGCACACGGCTACGTGGCGGGCGTCGGCGCGGTGGCCGCGCTGGCCCTGTGCGCGGCCGTCACCCTCGGTGTGCACGGCAGGCAGTCGGCGCGGGCGACCCGCCGTCGGCTGGACTCCGTCACCCAGGACATCGGCAGACTGCTCCAGGAACGGGCCCGGCTGGCCGAGGACTCCCATCGGCAGCACGAGCGGCTCACCGGCGAGCTGAGCCACGAGCGTGCCCGGCTGGCCGCCGAACTCGACCGCGAACGGGCCCACCTCGCCGAAGACGTCGCCGCCGAACGCGACCGCCTCACCGCCGAACACACCGCGGACATCGGCCGCCTCACCGCCGAACACGCCGAGGAAGTCGATCGCCTCACCACCGCGCACGCCGAGGAGGTCGGCCGCCTCACCACCGCGCACGCCCAGGAGACGACCCGCCTCACCGAGGAGCACGCCGCCCGCACCGCGCAGCTCACCGAGGCACGCGAACGCCTGGTCGCCGAGAACGCCCGGCTCACCACCCGGCTGCGCGAGGCCACCACCGCGCGGGCCGCCGCCCTCTCCGCCACCGCCAACGCCGCCGGACGCATGCAGGCGCTGGCCACCAGCATGCTCGCCGACCTGCGCGGGATGGAGGAGAAGCACGCCGACGAGGAAGTCCTCGCCGACCTCCTGCACCTCGACCACCGCACCGCCCAGGCCGGGCGCCTCGCCGACTCCGTCGCCGTCCTCACCGGCGCCCGCTCCGGCCGCCGCTGGGCCCGGCCCATCGGCATGGAGTCGATCCTGCGCGGCGCCATGGGCCGGATCGGCGGCTACCAGCGGGTGCGGATCCACTCCACCAGCGAGACCGCCGTCGCCGGGCACGCCGCCGAGGGCGTCATGCACGCGCTCGCCGAACTCCTCGACAACGCCGCGAACTTCTCGCCGCCGACCGCCGAGGTCCACGTGTACGTCGAGGAGGTCCCCGCCGGGGTCATCATCTCCGTCGAGGACAGCGGCCTCGTCATGGGCGAGGCGCAACTGCGCCGCGCCGAGCGGGCGGTCTCCGGTGAGTCGTCCGACCTCGGCGGCCTGACCGGCACCCGGCTCGGCCTCACCGTGGTCGGCAGGCTGGCCGTGCGGTACGGGCTGAAGGTCTCCTACCGCCCCTCGGCGCGCGGCGGCACGGGCGTGCTGATGCTCGTACCGCAGGACATCCTCGCGCCGCAGGAGGCGTCGACCGTCCCCACGGCCCCGGAGCCGGAGCACACCCGCCGCGAGGAAGCCCCCGCGCCCGCCAGCCGCCGTACGCCGCCCCCGCTCCCGCCCCTCGACCTGGACCCGGACCCCACCCTCACCCTGCGGCGCGACGTGGACCCCGAGCCGGTCCCGACCCATGAGTCCGCGGGCGACGACACCGACCCGGCGCCCCCGCGCGAACTGCCCCGGCGCCGCCGCGGCCGGACCCTCGCCGAAGCCGAGCGCACCCGGTCCAACGGCTCCGCCACCCGGGAACCGCGACCCGCCCCCACGGCCGAGGAGACCCGGGCCCGCACCGCACGCTTCAGCAGCTTCCGCGAGGCCGTCCGCAAGGTGGCGGCGGAAGACGACGTCACCACCCCCGCGCAGGCCACTGCCGAATCCCCCGCAACCCCGCACCCGGAAGGCGACCCCACCACATGACCGGCACGACCACCGCCGACGACAAGCTCACCTGGCTGATAGAAGGCCTGCTGGAGCGCACCCCCGGCGCGCGGCACGCGCTCGTGCTCTCCCGCGACGGGCTGAAGCTGTGCCGTACCCCCGAGCTGTCCGCGGACCAGGCCGACCAGCTCGCCGCCATCGCGGCCGGTATCCAGTCGCTGTCGCACGGCGCGTCGGTGGAGTTCGGCGACGGCAGCGGGGGCGTGCGGTCGGCGATGACCGAGTTCTACGGGGGCGTGCTGTTCATCGTGGAGGCGGGTGACGGCGCGCACCTCGCGGTCGTCACCACCGAGGAGGCCGATCCCGGGCTCGTGGGGCACAACATGAGCGAGCTGGTCGAGCAGTTGGGCGAGCACCTCACCGCCCTGCCCCGCAGCAGCTCATGAGCAGGCCCGGCAGGGACGACGCCCCGGACCGGCTGTACACGCTCACCGGCGGACGCACCCGGTCCGGCCCGGGCAACCCCTTCGACCTGGTGACGCTGGTCGTCGCCGAGGGCGACCCGGTGCCCGGCATGCAGTCCGAGCACGCGGCGATCCTGCGCATGACCGAACGCCCCACGGCGGTCGTGGAGATCGCGGCCGAGCTGAAGCTGCCGGTGAGCATCACCCGGATCCTGCTGGCCGACCTCCAAGCGGCGGGCCGCGTCAGCGCCCGTCACCCCCGCATGGCAGCCGTTCCCGACCCCGACATCCTGGAGCAGGTGCTCGTTGGACTCCGCAACCTCTGAAACGCGCACGGCCTCTGAGACGCCTGCCCCCGCTGACGTGCGTACGCCGCTCGGCGCGTCGGCCGACAACGGCCTCAAGATCGTGGTCGTGGGCGGCTTCGGCGTCGGCAAGACGACGCTGGTCCGCTCGGTCAGCGAGATCCGTCCCCTCAACACCGAGGAGACGATGACGCAGGCGGGCGAGGCGGTCGACGACATCAGCGAGGTGCGCGGCAAGACCGCGACCACGGTCGCCTTCGACTTCGGCCGCATCACGCTGGACGCGCGCAATGTGCTGTACCTGTTCGGCGCGCCCGGCCAGGAGCGGTTCTGGTTCCTGTGGGACCGGCTGTTCTCCGGCACGCTCGGCGCGGTCGTCCTCGTCGACACCCGGCGCATCGACGACTCCTGGTACGCCATCGACCGCCTGGAGAAGCACGGCACGCCGTTCATCGTGGCCTGCAACGACTTCGGCGGCCCCGCCTTCCCGCCGGAGCAGGTCCGCGAGGCCCTCGACCTCGACCCGGACGTCCCGCTGGTGCGGTGCGACGCGCGTTCCCGGGCCTCGAGCAAGCTGGTGCTGATCACCCTGGTGGAACACATCCAGGCCCGGTACGCCGATCCCTCCCGAGCCCCCCGTCAGGAGCTGGTGTGACCTCCGCCCCCACCCCCACCCCCGTCTACCTGAGCGGCCCGGCCCTCCAGGGCGAACCGGCCCGCGTCTACCGGGAGATGCGGCGCGAGCACGGCAGCGTGGTGCCGGTGCTGCTCGACGGCGACGTACCGGCCTGGCTGGTGCTCGGCTACCGCGAGCTGCACCAGGTCACCGGCGACCCGGTGCTGTTCAGCCGCGACTCCGACCTGTGGAACCAGTGGGAGAACATCCCCGACGACTGGCCGCTGCTGCCGATGATCGGCCGTAAGCAGCCGTCGATCCTCTACACCGTCGGCGAGCGCCACCGCGAGCGCGCCGCCATGCTGGGCAACGCGCTGGACGCCGTCGACCCGTTCGAACTGCGCGGTTACGCCGAGAAGTTCGCGGACGAGCTGATCGACGGCATCTCCGCCAAGGGCAGCGCCGACATCATCGCCGAGTACGCGACGCTGCTGCCGGTGCGGGTGCTGGCGCGGCTGTTCGGCTTCACCGACGAGCAGGGGCCGGGCCTGGTCACCGCCCTCAACGACATGATCGACGGCCGGGAGAAGGCGATCGCCGGGCAGACCCACCTGTTCACGTCGATGACGGAGCTGGTGGCGGCCCGGCGGGAGACCCCCGCCGACGACGTGGTGTCCCGGATGCTCGCCGACCCCTCCGGGTTCACCGCCGAGGAGATCTGCCAGGACCTGATGGTGATGACGGCGGCGGGCCACCAGCCGACCGCCGACTGGATCGGCAACTCCCTGCATCTGATGCTCACCGACGGCCGGTTCGCCGCCTCCCTGTTCGGGGGCCGCAACAGCGTCGCCGAGGCCATGAACGAGGTCCTGTGGGAGGACACCCCGACGCAGAACGTCGCCGGGCGCTGGGTCTCCCGCGACACCCAGCTGGGCGGGCGTCGGCTGCGCGCGGGCGACCTGCTGCTGCTCGGCCTCCAGGGCGCCAACTCCGACCCCCAGGTCCGCACCGACGGCTCGCTGACCGGCGGCAACAACGCGCACTTCTCCTTCGGCCACGGGGAGCACCGCTGCCCCTTCCCGGCGCAGGAGATCGCCGAGGTGATCGCCCGGACCGGCATCGAGGTGCTGCTCGACCGGCTGCCGGACATCGACCTCGCGGTGCCCGCCGACAAGCTGACCCGCCGCCCCTCACCATGGCTGCGGGGCCTGACGGACCTACCGGTGACCTTCACACCCACCCCCGCCCTGGGAGGCACGCGCACATGACGGCTGGTACGGACACGCCGAGATCCGGCGCCGAGCAGACCCGTATCCACCTGGACCCCTTCGTCACCGACCTGGACGCGGAGAGCGCCGCGCTGCGGGCGGCCGGGCCGCTGGCCGCCGTGATGCTGCCCGGTGACGTCCCGGTCTGGGCGGTCACGCACCACGCCGAGGCGAAGAAGCTGCTCACCGACCCCCGGCTGGTGAAGGACATCAACGTCTGGGGCGCCTGGCAGCGCGGTGAGATAGCCGCCGACTGGCCGCTGATCGGGCTGGCCAACCCGGGTCGCTCCATGCTGACCGTGGACGGCGCCGACCACCGCCGCCTGCGCACCCTGGTCGCACAGGCGCTCACCCCGCGCCGGGTGGAGTCGATGCGCGGCCGGATCACGGAGCTGACGGAGGGTCTGCTGGACCGCCTGGCCGCGTACGACGGTGACGCGGTCGACCTGAAGGCGGAGTTCGCCTACCCGCTGCCGATGTACGTGATCGCCGACCTGATGGGCCTGGCGGAGGAGCGGCTGCCGCGCCTGAAGGAGCTGTTCGAGAAGTTCTTCTCCACCCAGACCCCGCCGGCTGAGGTCATCGCGACCCTCACCGAGCTGGCCGGGATCATGGCGGACACGGTCGCGGAGAAGCGCGAGAACCCCGGCGACGACCTGACCTCCGCCCTGATCGCGGCCTCGGAGAACGGCGACCGCCTCACCGACCAGGAGATCGTCTCCACCCTCCAGCTGATGGTCGCGGCGGGCCACGAGACGACGATCTCCCTGATCGTCAACGCGGTCGTCAACCTCTCCACCCACCCCGAGCAGCGGGAGCTGGTCCTGACCGGCAAGGCGGACTGGTCGGCGGTGGTGGAGGAGACCCTCCGCTGGTCCACGCCGACCTCCCACGTCCTCATCCGGTTCGCGACCGAGGACATACCGGTCGGGGACAAGGTGCTGCCCGCGGGAGACGCGCTGATCGTGTCGTACGCCGCGATCGGCCGGGACGAGCGGGCGCACGGCCCGACCGCCGGGGAGTTCGACATCACCCGGTCCACCGAGACCCGCCACATCTCCTTCGGCCACGGCCCCCACGTCTGCCCCGGAACCGCCCTGTCCCGCCTGGAGGCGGGCGTGGCGCTGCCCGCCCTGTACGCCCGCTTCCCGGGCCTGGACCTGGCGGTCCCGGCGAGCGAGCTGCGCAACAAGCCGGTGGTCACCCAGAACGACCTGTTCGAGCTGCCGGTGAAGCTCGGCGCCTGAACCGGCTCCGGGGGGCGGTCGTGCCCGCCCCCCGGACAGCGCGTCTCATCCGCCGGACGACGTTTCACCCGCGTTTCGCGAAGCCGATAGGCTCCCGATCGTGGCTGAGATCCAGATTCCCTCTGACATCAAGCCCGCGGACGGTCGTTTCGGCGCGGGCCCCTCCAAGGTGCGGACGGAGGCGCTGGCAGCACTGGCGGCGACCGGCACGTCCCTCATGGGCACTTCCCACCGCCAGGCTCCGGTGAAGAACCTGGTCGGCAAGGTCCGCGAAGGCATCCGCGACCTCTTCCAACTGCCCGACGGCTACGAGGTGGTCCTCGGCAACGGCGGCTCCACCGCGTTCTGGGACATCGCGACGCACGGGCTGATCGAGAACAAGTCGCAGCACCTCACGTTCGGCGAGTTCTCCTCCAAGTTCGCCAAGGCCGCCAAGCTCGCCCCGTGGCTCGCCGAGCCCACCCTGCTCTCCGCCGACCCGGGCTCGCACCCGCTCGCCGAGGCCGAGGCGGGCGTCGACGTCTACGCGTTCACCCACAACGAGACCTCCACCGGTGTCGCGATGCCGATCCAGCGGGTGGCGGGCGCCGACGAGGGCGCGCTGGTCCTCGTGGACGCCACCTCCGGCGCGGGCGGCCTGCCCGTCGACATCGCCGAGACGGACGTCTACTACTTCGCCCCGCAGAAGTCCTTCGCCTCCGACGGCGGCCTGTGGATCGGCGTGTTCTCCCCGGCGGCGATCGAGCGCGCCGAGCGCGTGCACGCCTCCGGCCGCCATGTCCCGGAGTTCTTCAGCCTCCCCACGGCGATCGACAACAGCCGCAAGAACCAGACGTACAACACCCCGGCGCTGGCCACCCTGTTCCTGCTCAACGAGCAGCTGGAGTGGATCAACGGCCAGGGCGGCCTCGACTGGTCGGTGCGCCGCACCGCGACGTCCGCGCGCACCCTGTACGGCTGGGCCGAGGACATCAAGTACGCCAACCCGTTCGTCACCGACCCGGCCAAGCGCTCGGCCGTGATCGGCACCATCGACTTCACCGACGAGGTCGACGCGGCGGCCGTCGCCAAGGTGCTGCGCGCCAACGGCATCGTCGACACGGAGCCGTACCGCAAGCTCGGCCGCAACCAGCTGCGGGTCGCGATGTTCCCGGCGGTGGACCCGGCGGACATCGAGGCGCTGACGAAGTGCGTGGACTACGTCATCGAGAAGCTGTGACCCCGAGGGGGGCCGCGGTGGCGGCCCCCCTTCACCCCATCCGCGCCTTCACATGGTCGACGACCCGCTCGAAGTCGGCCGTGGGCGAGAAGTCCACGTACTCCACGTCCTCCAGCGCCACCGGCACATGGCCGGGCGCCCAGTAGAACGCCTGGCCCGCCTCGTAGGTCTCGTCGCCCCGGGGGGTCCGCAGGGCCAGTCGGCCGGAGAGCACATAGCCCCAGTGGGGGCACTGGCACATGTCGTCGGGCAGTCCCTGAACGGCCGGGCCCATGTCCGTCCCCTTGGGGAGGCGGATGAACGCGACGCTCATGTCCCCGCCGATCTCGGCCTTGCGCAGTTCGACGCCGCCGCCCTCCAGAGCGACCGCGGTGCCGTCCTTCGTCGCCACTGTCACGGGTTCCTCCAAGCTCCCCCTCCCCAGTCTCCCGCGGGGGCGGACAGCCCGCACACCCACCGGATCAGCGGCTGAGCTTCTGGAACCGCCGTACCGCCAGCGGCAGGAAGACGGCCGTCAGCACCACCGGCCACACCCCCGCCATCAGCAGCGCGTGCTGCTCGACCCAGGAGTCGCCGCCGCCGACCGGCGTGCCGAACAGCTCACGGGTCGCGGCGGCCGTCGAGGAGATCGGGTTCCAGGCGGCCACCCAGCCCAGCCAGTCCGGCATCAGCTGCGGCGCGACGAAGATGCTGGAGATCATCGTCAGCGGGAAGGCGACCGCGAACAGCCCACCGGCCGCCTCCGGGTTGGGCACGATCAGCCCCAGCCACACCCCGACCCAGATCAGCGCGAACCGCAGCCACAGCAGCAGCCCGAACGCCGCCAGGAACTCCCAGCCCCCGTCCGGCCGCCACCCCATGGCGAACGCGGTCAGCATCATGATCCCCAGCTCGGCACAGGCCACCAGCAGATCGGTCACCCCGCGCCCGGCGACCACCGCGGACGACGCCATGGGCATCGAGCGGAACCGGTCGATCACGCCCTTGGTGGCGTCGTAGACGACGACCGTGGCGGTGTTGATGAAGCCGAAGGCCATGGTCATCACGAACATGCCCGGCATCAGGAAGTCCTTGTAGTCCCCGCCGCCGGGCACCTGCATGGCGCTGCCGAAGACATAGCCGTACAGCAGCACGGAGAGGATCGGGAAGCCCAGCTGCCAGGCGATGTTGACGGGCTGGCGCTGGTAGTGGGTGAGTCCGCGGCGGACGATGTTCCAGCAGTCGGAGAGCATCCAGTACGCGCGCCCGCGCACGGCGGTCTCGTCGAGGTCGACGGTGGTCATACGGCGGCCTCCTGCTGCTGCGCGCGCTCCGTGCGGTGTCCGGTCAGGCGCAGGAACACGTCGTCGAGGCTGGGCCTGCGCAGCCCTATGTCCTCGACCCGGACACCCTCGTCCTGCAGGGTGCGGGCCACGTCCGTGAGCGCCGCCACCCGGTCGGCGACCGGCGCGTGCACCCGCAACTCGGTCTCGTCGGACTCCGGTTCACCGTCGGAGACCCGCGCGACCACCTTCACGGCCCGCGCGATGTCGGCCCGCTCGGCGACCACGACCTCGATGCGGTCCCCGCCGACGCGGTTCTTCAGCCCGTCCGGGGTGTCGTCGGCGATGGCCCGCCCCTGGTCGATCACCGTGATCCGGGAGGCGAGCTTGTCGGCCTCCTCCAGGTACTGGGTCGTCAGCAGCACGGTCGTACCGCGCGCCACCAGATCCCGTACCGACTCCCACACCTCGCCGCGGCTGCGCGGATCGAGCCCGGTCGTCGGCTCGTCGAGGAACAGCACCGCCGGGGCGAGGATCATCGAGGCGGCGAGGTCCAGCCGCCGCCGCATACCGCCGCTGTACTTGCCCACGCCCCGGTCGGCGGCGTCGGTCAGGTCGAACTGCTCCAGCAGCTCGACGGCCCGCTGCCGGGCCCGGCTGCCGCCCAGGTGGAACAGCCGCCCGAACATCTCCAGGTTCTGCCGTCCGGTGAGCACCTCGTCCACCGCCGCGTACTGCCCGGTCAGCCCGATCCGCGCGCGCACCGCACGCGGCTGCCGGGCCACGTCGAGCCCCGCCACGCGCGCGTGCCCGCCGTCCAGCCGGACCAGCGTGGACAGGATGCGGACGGCGGTGGTCTTTCCCGCGCCGTTGGGCCCGAGCAGTCCGTGCACCGTGCCCTCGCGCACGGCGAGGTCGAAGCCGTCGAGGGCGCGCTTGTCGCCGTAGCGCTTCTGGAGCCCTTCGGCGAGTACGGCGTATCCGTCGCCGTCGGTCGTGCCGGTCGAGCCGGTCGTGTCGCTCGTCATGAGTGAGTCCCCCTTCCCTGTAACTGGGTACACCGTACCCGATTGCGCGTACGCCGTACCCAGTTTTTTCGGCGGACCTAGACTGCACCCATGGCGAGCAGCACGGACGGGACCAGCGGCAGCGGCGACATCGGCCGCACGCTAGAACTGTTGTGGATCACCGGGAAGCGGCGGAGCCGTGGCCCCAAGCCGGGCCTGACGCTGGAGCGGATCGTGGACACGGCCGTGGAGGTCGCCGACCGCGACGGCCTGGAAGCCGTCTCCATGCGCCGTATCGCCACGGAACTGGGCACCGGCACGATGTCCCTGTACCGCTACGTCCCCGGCAAGGGCGAACTGCTCGACCTCATGCTGGACCGCGTCCAGCGCCCCTCCGAGAACCCCGCCGACCTGGGAGAGGGCGACTGGCGCTCGGCCCTCCAGGCCCTCGGCCGCGCCACCCTCGCCCTGTACCGCCGCCACCCCTGGCTGCTCAAGGTCAACCAGTCCCGCCCGATCCTCGGGCCGAGCGCCCTGGACGGCATGGAGAAAGTCCTCGCCCGCATCAAGCCCATGGGCCTGACCGACCCCGAACTGGTCTCCGCGATCATCATGATCGACGCCTACGTGGTCGGAGCCGCACGCACCCAGGTCTACGCGGAGGAGGCGGAACGCACGACGGGCCTGACCACCGCGGAGTTCTTCGAGGCCCAGTGGCCGGTCCTCCAGGAGGTCATGACGACCGGCCGCTATCCCCTGCTGATGGGCCTCGACGAGAACACCTGGGGCCCCGACTTCGACCACTTCGAGTACGGCCTCCAGCGCATCCTGGACGGCCTGGAGGTCGCGGTCACTCGCCGCGCGAACGAGTAGCGCGCCGGAACCCGAACGCCACCAGCAGCAGGGCCGCCGCGGCGACGGCACCGATCTTCAGCCCTTGGCTGCCGTCGCTCTCGTCGGCGGCTTCGGACGCGCCGCCTTCACCGGACGGCGAGGACCCGTCCGCCGCCGCCCCCGGCGCGTCCTCGGGCTCCACCCGGCTGTCGGCGCCCTCCGCCCCGTACATCAACCGCTCCCCGTCGGCGGTGAAGGTGACGGACTCCCCCTGCCCGAGAAAGGGCACCCCGACCCGCTGGAGCTTCTTCGGCTTCCCGTCGTTCCACTCGTAGGCGACGGACCCGAAGTAACTGCGGACGACGAGGATCTCGCCGTCCGGGGAGAGGGTGGCGTCGGTGGCCTCCAGGTCGGGCAGCTCGGCGACGGGGGTGAAGACATTACGCCCGGAGGCGGACAGTCCCTCGGGCCCCCGATAGAGCCGCCCGCCCTCCGCGTTCTTGTCGACGATATAAACGCGCCCGGTCTTGGGATGCACGACGAGGGACTCGGCGTCACGGGCCCCGTCGGAATAGTTCACGACGTACTGAGTGGCCCGGATGGTCTGATCCTTGAGCTGCGCGGGCTCGGGAAGCTGATAGATCCATACGTAATCCCACGTACCGCCGAGATTGTCCCCGATGTCCCCCACGAAGATCTGATTCCCGGGCCCAATGGAAATGGCCTCGACATCACGCGGCTGCCCCACCCCGGTCAGGGTGATGGTGGCGACGGTCTCACCACTCCCCCCGTCCACGGCATACAGATACGCACCGTCGTCGCTGTCGTTGTGGGTCCAGTAGATGCCGGGGTGCTGGCGGGAGGCGGCGAGTCCGCTGGACTCGGTGATGCGCGCGTCCTTGATGGTGAAGCCGTCGTCGCCGTCGGCGGCGGAGGCGGACGGCGCGGCGACCGCGCTGACGAGGAGGACCGGGATCAGGGCCCTCAGCAGGCGAACGAAGGATCGGCGCATGCCCCAAGACTGCCACCCCGGGCGAGGGTTGACGGAGGGTGGTGGACCTCACGCCCCGCCCGCCCCCGCGATCGTCCATCATGAGCGAATGCTCAGGTTCATGCCCGTAGGCGACTCCATGACGATCGGCAGCGCGGGCGAGCACACCTGGCGTTACCGGCTGTGGCAGCACCTGTGCCGTACGTACGGCGGCCCGTTCGGCATCGTGGGCCCCCGCGAGACCCTCCACGACAAGACCGCCGACGCCCCCACCTCCCACGCCTACGCCGACCCCGACTTCCCCCGCGGCCACCTCGCGGGCTGGGGCGAGGGCTGGCTGCACATGGCCCCCCTCATCGGCGAGGCGGTCCGCACGTCCCGCGCGGACGTGCTGCTGATCTCCCTCGGCCTGATCGACCTGGGCTTCTACACGAACGCCGAACAGACGGCGGAGAACGTGCGGGGGTTCGTGGCCGGGGCGCGGGAGGCCAACCCGCGCGTGCGGATGGCAGTGCTGCCGGTGATCCCCAACATCCGGGCGGCGTCGGACGCGCCCTTCGCCGAGCAGGTGTCCACCTTCAACGACCTCCTCGCGAAGACGTTCGCCGACCTGGACGAACCCCGCTCCCCCCTGCTGCTGGCCTCGCTTCCGGCCTCGTACGACATCCACTCCGACACGTACGACGGCACGCATCCCAACGCCAGCGGCGAACACAAGATCGCGGGGGCGTTCGCGGAGGCGTTGTTCCAGGGGTGGGGGCTGGGCGGCGAGTACGCGGGCTGACCGAATCCCGCCGTTGCCCGGTCACCGTGCGTATCGTTGTACTGCGCGGCTGCACTTGTTCAGGGGCAGCCGGGGAGGAGCGCCACGATGACCGTCGTAGACGACAGGATCGCCATGGCCGAGGTCGACCATCAGAGCTTGGACGAGTGGTTCGAGCGACTAGAGCGGATGCCCGTCCCCGAAGGTTTCAGGGTCGAGATCGTCGAGGGCAGCGTTTACATGACACCGCAGCGGGACATCCACTGGAACATCATCCGGCGAATCGCACGGCCCCTGGAAGACAAGTACGGGATGGACGCGCCGATCTTCTCTGACGTCCGCATGGACTTCCCAGGCCACCAGAACGCCTTTTGCCCTGACCTGGCCAAGCTCCGGGACAGCGCCACGAAGGACGAAGAAGGTCGCTGGCGGTGCGACGACATCGAATTTGTCGCCGAGGTCATCTCGCAGGGCACGGCAGCCAACGACTACGGCCCCAAGAAGACCGCCTACGCCGAGGCCGAGGTTCCCGTCTACCTCATCGTCGATCCCTATCAGGGCAGGTGCCACACCTTCACCGACCCCAAGGACGGCGACTACATCACCCAAACGACGGTCCCCTTCGGCGCAGACGTGAACCTCACCAACACCCCCCTCGGCCTCACCCTCAAAACCACCGACTTCCCCCGCGACTGAGGGCCACCGCGTCCCACAGCACCTCGCCCTCCACGAACAACGCCTCCGGCGACGGCACCGAGCGCCAGCCCCGCGGCCAGGTCACGCCCGTCAGCGCCGGTACGCCGACGTACGCCTGGACGCCGGCCCTGCGGGTCAGCGCCCGGACGCCGGGGGGCCAGTCGAAGACCGACGCGGTGCCGGGCGGGAGCAGGAAGTACATGCCCCGCTCGCCCGAGACCTCCTGGACGATCGGGCCCGCCCGGAAGTCCGTGCAGAGCACCAACTCCGTGGCGACGCGCGCGCCCAGTTCGCCTCTGATCCGTACGGCGTCGAAGTGGACGCCCGCGTGACGGAGGGTGTGGCCGGAGGCGGGGATCCACGTCGGGATCCAGGGGGCGGTGATTCTCTCGTTCATGACGCAGATCGTTGCGTGCGGTCACATACTGTGACCGGGGGTACGCAAGGGTGGTGCCGCGCTGTGCAGTTGGGGAGGTCGGTGTGCGTTCCGGTGGACGGAGTACGGGGAACCTGGAGATGTTCGGCTCGTTGCTGCGGTTCTCTCGCGAGCGGGCCGGGATGACGCAGGAGGCGCTGGGCAAGTACGTCGGGTACTCCAAGTCGCAAGTGGCCATGGTGGAGCGGGGAGAACGGCCCCCGAAGGGGCGGTTCGTCGAAGTCGCCGACCAAACCCTGAGTGCACAAGGTGCACTTCTCGCGGCGGCGCAGAAGCTCAAGGTCAGCCGTTTCCCGTCATGGTTCGAGGACTACGCCGAGTTGGAAGCGCAAGCCATCGGCATCTACATGTACGCCACCCACGTGATCCCGGGCCTGCTCCAGAGCGAGTCGTACGCCCGGGCCATCTTCGGCTCACATTTGCCCGCTCCCGAGGACGACGAGATCGAGGCCCGCGTGGCGGCTCGGCTGGGACGACAGCAGGTGTTGCAGCGCAAGCCCGCTCCGACCGTGAGCTTCGTACTGGAGGAGCACATTCTGTCCCGCCCACTGGGCGGATCGGTGGCTCTGAAGGAGCAGTTGGCCCACATTCTCGACATCGGCCAACGGCGCAACGTGCAGATCACGGTGATCGAGCTGAACCGTGAGGCACATGCCGGACTGAACGGCCCGATGATTCTTCTGGAGACGGCCGAGAGAACCCAAGTCGCCTACGTCGACGGACCGAGCGGAGGCTACTTCGTGGCCGAACAGCCCGACCTTGGAGACCTGTTCGCGCGGTATGGCATCCTGCGAGCCCAGGCCCTCAGCCCCGAAGAGTCCATGAAGCTGATCGAACGGGTGGCACGCGAACTATGAGTACCGAACTGAACTGGTTCAAGAGCAGTTACAGCGGCGACCAGGGCGGCGAATGCCTCGAAATAGCCCTCACCCCCACCACCATCCACATCCGCGACTCCAAACACCCCACCCCCACCATCCACCTCACCCCCACCACCTGGTCCGCCTTCCTCCGTCACTTGCCTGAAGCGCACTCCAAGCCGTTGGCTTGAGTCCCATGGAGTACACGCAGCTAGGACGCACCGGGCTCAAGGTCAGTCGACTCGTCCTCGGGACGATGAACTTCGGCCCGCAGACCGAGGAAGCCGACAGTCACGTCATCATGGACGCGGCGCTGGACGCGGGCATTAACTTCTTCGACACCGCGAACGTGTACGGCTGGGGCGAGAACAAGGGCCGTACCGAGGAGATCATCGGGAACTGGTTCGCCAAGGGCGGTGACCGTCGGGACAAGGTCGTCCTCGCGACCAAGGTGTACGGGAACATGGGGCTGGACGGCGCCCCCGCCTGGCCCAACCACGACAAGCTCTCCGCGCTGAACATCCGGCGGGCGGTCGACGCCAGCCTGCGACGGCTGCGGACGGACTACATCGACGTGTACCAGTTCCACCACGTCGACCGGGCGACCCCGTTCGAGGAGATCTGGCAGGCGATCGACACCCTCGTCCAGCAGGGGAAGATCCTCTACGTCGGATCCTCCAACTTCCCCGGCTACAAGATCGCCCAGGCCAACGAGATCGCCGCCCGGCGCGGCGGGACCATCGGGCTCGTCAGCGAGCAGTGCCTGTACAACCTCGCCGAGCGCCGCGCCGAGATGGAGGTCATCCCGGCCGCACAGGACTACGGACTCGGCGTCATCCCGTGGTCGCCGCTGCACGGCGGCATGCTGGGCGGGGTGATCAAGAAGGAGGCGGAGGGCGGTCGCCGGTCCAGCGGCCGTACGGCCCAGGCGCTCACCGACCCCGCCGTGCGGGCGCAGGTGCAGGCGTACGAGGACCTGCTGGAGAAGCACGGCCTCGAACCCGGCGAGGCCGCGCTGGCCTGGCTGCTCACCCGTCCCGGCGTCACCGGCCCGATCGTCGGGCCGCGCACGGCGGAGCAGCTCGCGTCGGCGCTGCGGGCGGTCGAGCTGGAGCTGAGCGAGGAGGTGCTGGCCGGGCTGGACGAGATCTTCCCGGGGCCGGGGCCGTCTCCGGAAGCCTTCGCCTGGTAGTCAGCGCGAGCACGGCGGGGGCGGCGGCTAGCCTCCGAAGGCCGCCGCCACCGCCACCACCACGAACATCAGCACAAGCGCACCGGCCATGATCCGGTTCCGGGTTTTCGGGTCCACGTACCGAGACTAACCCGCCCCGCCGAGCGCCCAGCGGGCGACCGCCTCATAACGGGGCTGCTCGCCCGCCTCCCCGGACCTCGGCAGGTTGCTGCGCACCAGCACCAGCTCCGCGACGGTCCAGGTGCTGCTGGTGAAATCGGCCAGGGCCGCGACATACGGCCGTACGTCCGTCGCGTCCCGGCTGCGGGCGATGGTGAGGTGGGGCTTGTACCGCCGGTGCTCGCCCATGTCCACGCCCGCCCGACGGGCCGCGGCCTCGGACCGCTCGGCCAGCAGCCGCAGCGCGTCCAGGTCGCCCTCGGCCCCGGCCCACAGGGCCCGCCCTCGCCCGAACTGCCCCCCACCGCGCAACGCCAGCCCGAACGGCTCGCTCCGGCCCGCGGCCCGCTCCAGCCGCGCCGACAGCTCCGGTACGACGGCGTCGTCCACCTCCCCGTAGAAGGCGAGCGTGAAGTGCCACCCGGGCCGCCCGGTCCACCGCAGCCCGTCCGCCCCGGGCAGCTTCCCCAGCCGGTCGATCTCGGCGGCGAGTTCCCGGGTCACCTCGTCGGGCGGGAGCACGGCGGCGAAGAGTCTCATGGGGCCAGTGTGCCCGCCGTACACATGTACGTCCGGGCGTGTCCCGGCCGCCGTTCGTATCGTTGTACCGCGCGGTTGTCGTGAACGAGCGGCGGCCGGGGAGGAGCGCCACGATGACCGTCCTTGACGACAGGATCGAGATGGCCGAAAGCAGCAGCGAACTCACGCTCGACATGCTGTTCGAGTGGCTGGAGAAAATGCCCGTCCCCGAGGGATACAAGACCGAGATCGTCGGGGGGCACATCTTCATGTCGCCGCAGCGAGACAGCCACTGGGACATCATCCTGGAAATCGTCGAGCAACTACGCACCAAGTACCCGCGCAAGCGCGTCAAGTCCGACGTCCGCATCGACTATCCCGGGCATCTCAACGGGTTCGCCACCGACGTGACGGCCCTTGCGGAGGACGCCCAGAAGGACGACAAGGGCCGCTGGCAGTACAAGGACGTCGAGTTCGTCGCCGAGGTGATCTCCAAGGACACGGCCGCCAACGACTACGGCCCCAAGAAGACCGCCTACGCTCTCGCCGACGTACCGGTGTACCTGATCGTGAACCCGTACACCGCGGAGTGGCACCTGCACACCCTCCCGAAGGACGGCGAGTACCACGCCGAGGTCAGCTTCGGCTTCGGCGACGACATCGACCTGACGGGCACGGTCGTCGGTCTCACCCTCAAGACCGACGACTTCCCCCGCGACTGATCACGCCGCCACGGCCACCCGCTCCGGCTCCCCCTCCTCGCGCGGCACGAAGCGCACCCTCGGATGCCCCCGGTGCCAGCCCACCGCCAGCCGTAGCCCGCCCACCCGGGCCAGGATCAGGCCGATGACGACGGCGGCCAGCGCGGCGATCGCGCCGCCGGTCGCCAGGCCCACCCGGGCGCCGTAGGTGTCGGTGATCCAGCCGACTATCGGGGCGCCGACGGGGGAGCCGCCGAGGAAGACCATCATGTAGAGGGACATGACCCGACCGCGCATGGCGGGGTCGGTGGACATCTGGATGTTGGTGTTGGCGGTGACGTTGACCGTCATGCCGAAGATGCCGAGCGGGATCATCATCAGGGCGAAGATCCAGAGGGCCGGGGTCAGCGCCGTCACTATCTCCAGGGCGCCGAAGACCACGGCCGCCGTGCTCAGGACGCGCAGCCGGGCCCGGCCCCGGCGCGCGGCGATCAGGGCGCCCGTCACCGAGCCGACCGCCATCAGCGTGTTGAAGAGGCTGTACGCGCCCGCGCCCGCGTGGAAGACGTCGTCGGCGAAGGCGGAGAGGTAGACGGGGAAGTTGAAGGCGAAGGTGCCGACGAAACCGACGAGGATGATCGGCCAGATCAGGTCGGGGCGTCCGGCGACATAGCGCAGGCCCTCGCGGAGCTGGCCCTTGCTCCTGGGGGCGCGCTCGACGGCGTGCAGTTCGCGGGCCCGCATCAGCAGCAGGCCGGTGATGGGCGCGATGAAGGACAGGCCGTTGAAGAGGAACGCCCAGCCGGTGCCGACGCCGGTGATCAGCAGGCCCGCGACGGCGGGGCCGATCAGGCGGGCGGACTGGAAGTTGGCGGAGTTCAGGCTGACCGCGTTCTGGAGCTGGCCGGGGCCGACCATCTCGCTGACGAAGGACTGCCGGGCCGGGTTGTCGACGACCGTGGCCAGACCGACGGCGAAGGCGGCGACGTAGACGTGCCAGACCTCGACGTGCCCGGTGATGGTCAGCAGCGCGAGCGCGAGGCCGGTGACGGCCATCGACGTCTGGGTGACGAGGAGCGCCGGGCGCTTGGGGAGCCGGTCGACGAGGACACCGCCGTAGAGGCCGAAGAGGAGCATCGGCAGGAACTGGAGGGCGGTGGTGACGCCCACGGCGGTGGCGGAGCCGGTGAGGCTGAGGACGAGCCAGTCCTGGGCGATGCGCTGCATCCAGGTGCCGATGTTGGAGACGACCTGGCCCATGAAGAACAGCCGGTAGTTGCGGATCTTCAGGGAGCTGAACATCGAGGACTTGCGGGTGGTGCGGTCGTGGGGGGCGGTCAGCGGGTCGGTGGTGTCAGGTCCGGGGGCGGAGTGTGCTCCGGGTCCCGTACTCAAAAGGGTCGCCTCCTGGGCAGTGGGCGGACGGTGTCCACGGGTGGGCGGACAGTGCTGACGAGCGGGTGGGCAGCGCCTACAGGTGTGCCAGCTTCTCCAGCACGGGCGCGGCGGCGCGGAGCCTCGCCCACTCGTCCTCGTCGAGGTCCTCGGCCAGCGTGGCCAGGAAGGCGTTCCGCTTGCGGCGGCTCTCCTCCAGCATGGCCTCGGCCTGCTCGGTCTGGGTGACGACCTTCTGCCGTCGGTCCTCGGGGTGTGGCTCCAGACGGACCAGCCCCTTGGCTTCGAGCAGCGCCACGATGCGGGTCATGGACGGCGGCTGCACATGTTCCTTGCGGGCCAGTTCGCCCGGGGTCGCCCGGCCGTGCTTGGCGAGGGTGCCCAGCACCGACATCTCGGTGGGGCTGAGCGACTCGTCGACCCGCTGGTGCTTGAGCCGACGGGACAGCCGCATGATCGCGGAGCGCAGGGAGTTCACGGCGGCAGCGTCGTCGCCATGGGTGAGGTCCGGCATGTTCTTTAGGGTAACTCATTACTCTCCCTAAGGACCACCTGGGGTGCCTCCGGAACGGCCCCCTATGACGTGACGCTCGCCACGGCGCCATCCCCATCGCCCATACGGGTGATCTGGAAGCGGAAACCGGCGCACCACCGGGGACCCGTCCCCGACCCTCGTCTCCATGGGGACCAGCGTGCTCAGCCTGCGGATAGACGGCGACCTGCTCGAACGCCTGCGGCACCATGCCGCCAAACGCGGAATGAGCGTCCAGGACTATGTGGTCCGGACGCTCATTCGCGATGACTTCGACGAACGGTTCCAGACCGCCGTCGAGGAGACGGAGAGGTTCTACGGGCTCACCTGAGCCAAGCCGCCCTCGCTCAGGTAAGACCCAGGGCGGGCATCAGGTAGTAGAAGGCGAACACCGCCGACACCACGTACATCGCCACCGGAACCTCCCGGCTCCGCCCCGCCACCAGCCGCAGCACGGTGAAGGTGATGAAGCCCATGCCGATGCCGTTGGTGATCGAGTACGTGAACGGCATCATCACCATGGTCACGAAGGCCGGGATGGCGATCGTGTGGTCCGCCCAGTCGATCTCCTTGATCGAACCGGCCAGGATCAGGAAGCCCACCGCGAGCAGCGCCGGGGTGGCGGCCTGGGACGGGACCATCGTGGCGACCGGCGTCAGGAAGAGGGCCACGGCGAACAGCGCGCCGGTGACGACGTTCGCGAAGCCGGTCCGGGCGCCCTCGCCGACACCGGCCGTGGACTCCACGAACGCGGTGGTGGCCGAGGAGGAGCTGGCACCGCCCGCGGCGACCGCGACACCGTCGATGAACAGCACCTTGTTGATGCCGGGCATCTGTCCCTGGGCGTCGGTCAGCCTGGCCTCGTCGCTGACGCCCATGATCGTGCCCATGGCGTCGAAGAAGCAGGACAGCAGGACGGTGAAGACGAACAGGACGCCGGTCAGCAGTCCGACCTTCTCGAAGCCGCCGAACAGGCTGACCTCGCCGATCAGCCCGAAGTCGGGGCTGGCGACGGGGTTGCCGGGCCAGGTCGGGGTGGTCAGACCCCAGGACGGCACCTCGGCCACCGCGTTGATGATCATGGCCAGGACCGTCATGGCGACGATCGAGAGCAGGATCGCACCGGCCACCCTGCGCAGGATCAGCGCGTACGTCAGCAGCGCGCCGAGGATGAAGATCAGCACCGGCCAGCCGTTGAGGTGACCGTCGGCGCCGAGCTGCATCGGGACGGTGGTGTGGGCGGCGTCCGGGATGCGGCTGATGAAGCCGGAGTCGACCAGGCCGATCAGCATGATGAACAGGCCGATGCCGATGGCGATGGCCTTGCGCAGGCCGTAGGGGACGGCGTTCATGACGCGTTCGCGCAGACCCGTGGCCACCAGGATCATCACCACGAAACCGGCGAGCACCACCATGCCCATGGCGTCCGGCCAGGACATCCGCGGGGCGAGCTGGAGCGCGACGACCGAGTTCACACCGAGTCCGGCGGCGAGCGCGATCGGCACGTTGCCGATGACACCCATCAGCAGCGTGGTGAACGCCGCTGTCACCGCCGTGGCCGTGACGAGCTGCCCGTTGTCGAGCTGGTTCCCGTAGATGTCCTTCGCACTGCCGAGGATGATCGGGTTCAGCACGATGATGTAGGCCATCGCGAAGAAGGTGGCGAAGCCGCCGCGCACCTCACGGGCGAGCGTGCTGCCACGCTCGGAGATCTTGAAGTAGCGGTCGAGCGCGCCGTACGCGGGACGGCCGCCCGGCTGCTCGGGGGCGGGGACCTTGGCGTCGGTGGCCGAGGTGGACATGCGGGACCTCATCTCCAGTGGCCTTCCCCCCGGGGCCCTTGGAGTTTTCTACGAATGAAAGCGGTCAACGGCAAACGGTTTCAGTATGAACATATGAGAGCCCCGAAGGCACATCTCCGCGCGTAGAAACGGTCGCGATCTGCCTCACACCGACCGCCTCGTAAGCTGTGCCCATGGCGAAGTGGACCCCCAAGCACGAGGCGCCGGAGCCCCTGGAGGGCCCCGTGGTCGCCACCATCACCGGCGGCACCATCCTGTGGTTCGTCCTCTTCCTCGCCCAGCTGCCGTTCTACGGCTGGTTCGACGACCACGGCCACACCTGGTGGCTGTGGACCTGCCTGGCCGGGGGCGGCCTCGGTCTGATCGGCATCTGGTACGTCCGCAAGAGGGACACCGCCCTCAAGCGGGCCCAGGGCGCTCAGGGCGCTCAGGGCGCCCACCCGGAGACCACCGCCTGAGCACTCGTACCGCTCTACAACCTCCGCACTACGGCCGTCCTCCCGTAGTCGGATCTTCACCCCGTTCCAGGGGTGAACGCCCGCCTCCGCACGTACCGTCGATGGCATGACCCACATCGACGCGGGCGCCGAACTCGATCCCGTGCACCCCGTGCGCGTGCCCACGCCGACCGCCATGGCCGGACTGACCGCGAGTGAGGTCGCCGAGCGGGTCGCGCGCGGCGAGGTCAACGACCTGCCCGTGCGCAGCAGCCGGTCCATGGCCGACATCGTCCGCGCCAATGTCTTCACCCGGTTCAACGCGATCATCGGCGTGCTCTGGGTGATCATGCTCTTCGTCGCGCCGATCCAGGACAGCCTCTTCGGCTTCGTGATCCTCGCCAACACCGGCATCGGGATCATCCAGGAGTGGCGGGCGAAGAAGACGCTCGACTCCCTCGCCCTGATCGGCGAGGTGAGACCCACCGTCCGCCGCGACGGGACGGCGGCCGGGATCAGCACCTCCGAGATCGTGCTGGACGACCTGATCGAGATCGGCCCCGGCGACAAGGTGGTCGTCGACGGGGTGTGCGTCGAGGCCGACGGCCTGGAGATCGACGAGTCGCTGCTCACCGGCGAGGCCGACCCGGTCGTCAAACAACCCGGCGACCAGGTGATGTCCGGCAGCTTCGTGGTCGCGGGCGGCGGCGCGTTCCAGGCGACCAGGGTCGGCCGCGAGGCCTACGCCGCCCAGCTCGCCGAGGAGGCGTCCCGCTTCACCCTCGTCCACTCCGAGCTGCGCAGCGGCATCTCCACCATCCTCAAGTACGTCACCTGGATGATGGTCCCGACCGCGATCGGCCTGATCATCAGCCAGCTCGTCGTCAAGGACAACGCCTTCAAGGACTCCCTCGCCCGCACCGTCGGCGGCATCGTCCCGATGGTCCCCGAGGGCCTGGTCCTGCTCACCTCCGTCGCCTTCGCGATCGGCGTGATCCGGCTCGGCCGCAAGCAGTGCCTGGTCCAGGAACTCCCCGCCATCGAGGGCCTCGCCCGCGTCGACACGGTCTGCCTGGACAAGACCGGCACCCTCACCGAGGGCGGCATGGACGTCACCGACCTGCGCCCCCTCGGCGGCAACGACGAGTCGTACGTCCGCCAGGTCCTCGGCGCCCTCGGCGAGTCCGACCCGAGGCCCAACGCATCCCTGAAGGCGATCATCGACGCCTACCCGGACAGCGAGGAATGGCGGTGCGTGGAGTCGCTGCCCTTCTCCTCCGCCCGCAAGTACAGCGGCGCCTCCTTCAGCGAGGGCAACGGCGAGACCAGCACCTGGCTGCTCGGCGCCCCCGACGTCCTGCTGCCCCCCGACGACCCCGCCCTGGCCGAGACCGACCGCCTCAACGAGCAGGGCCTGCGCGTCCTCCTGCTGGCCCGCGCCGCCCGCGACCTAGACGACCCCGAGCCGACGAGGGACGCCAAGCCCGCCGCCCTGGTCGTCCTGGAGCAGCGGCTGCGCCCCGACGCCGCCGACACCCTGCGCTACTTCGCCGAGCAGGACGTGCACGCCAAGGTCATCTCCGGCGACAACGCGGTCTCGGTCGGCGCGGTGGCGAGCAAGCTCGGGCTGTCCGGCACGGTCGTCGACGCCCGCAGCCTTCCCGCCGACAAGGACGGCATGGCGACCGCGCTCGACGAGGGCACGGTGTTCGGCCGGGTCACCCCGCAGCAGAAGCGGGACATGGTCGGCGCCCTGCAGTCCCGCGGGCACACGGTCGCCATGACCGGCGACGGCGTCAACGACGTCCTCGCCCTCAAGGACGCCGACATCGGCGTGGCGATGGGCTCCGGCTCCGAGGCCACCCGCGCGGTCGCGCAGATCGTGCTGCTGAACAACAGCTTCGCCACCCTGCCGTCGGTGGTCGCCGAGGGCCGCCGCGTGATCGGCAACATCACGCGCGTGGCGACGCTGTTCCTCGTCAAGACGGTCTACTCGGTGCTGCTGGCGGTGCTGGTGGTCTGCTCGCAGGTGGAGTACCCGTTCCTGCCCCGCCACCTCACCCTGCTCTCCACCCTGACGATCGGCGTCCCGGCGTTCTTCCTCGCCCTCGCCCCCAACAAGGAGCGGGCGCAGCCGCACTTCGTCCGCCGGGTGATGCGCTACGCCATCCCCGGCGGCGTGGTGGCGGGGACGGCCACCTTCGCCTCGTACCTCATCGCCCGCGAGCACTACACCGGCGCCGGGGCCCTGGACGCGGAGACCAGCGCGGCCACGCTGACCCTGTTCCTGATCTCCATGTGGGTCCTGGCGATCATCGCCCGCCCCTACACCTGGTGGCGGATCGCGCTGGTCGCGGCGATGGGCGCCGGGTTCCTGCTGGTGCTGGTGGTGCCGTGGCTCCAGGAGTTCTTCGCGCTGAAGCTGGTCGGGATGACGATGCCGTGGATCGCGGTGGCGATCGCGGCGGTGGCGGCGGCCACCCTGGAGGTGCTGTGGAGGTGGGTGGGCCGCCGCCTGCCCGTGTCGTAGGGCCCGCCTGCCCGTGTCGTAGGGCCCGTCTGCCCGTGTCGTAGGGCCAGCCTGCCCGTGTCGTAGGGCCTTACCGGACGTCGACGAAGTCGCCCTTGGCGTTGACGGCCGGAGTCGTCCCGGTCCCCGCGAAGGTGAAGCGGTAGTGGCCGTCGGCGGAGGCCTTCACGGTCGTCTTCAGTTCGCCCTTGCTCGTGGTCGTCACGTTCCTGACGTCGGTGTAGGTGCTCGTGCCCGCCTTGCGGAACTGGAGCTTCACCGGCTGGGTGGCGTATCCGGCGTACTTGCGGGTCTCCCAGTTGGCGCGGGACAGCTTGCCGGTGATGGTGAGGGTCCTGCCCTTCCTGACCGGCTCCGGGGAGGCGTTCACCGTCAGCTTCGAGGCGCGCTGGACCTTGGTGGTGGCGAGGGCGCCCTGGTCGGCGTATCCGACCTTGGTGATGTCGAAGTCGTCGCCGTCGGGGTCCTGGCCGTTGTAGGCGATCGCGAGGGCGGCGCCCTTCCACGTCCCCGCCTCGGAGTTGAGCAGATCGCCCTGGGCCGGATAGACGTCGATCTTCCCGGTGCACTTGGCGGTGGTCGCCGAGGTGGCCGTGCAGGTGGCGGGCTTGTTGCCGAAGAGGGTGTTGTCCGGGCTGCCGTAGGCGCCGCGGTAGAGGTAGGGGCCGGTGAGGAAGTCCTCGGCGGTGATGTCGACGTCCGCGCCGTGCGTCAGCTTGTAGGTGACGGTGGTGGAGTGGTGGCCGGTGGGGCCCACCTTGACGGCCTTGGCGACCTTGACGGCGGAGAAGGTGACGTCGAGGTCGTACGGGGCCTCCGCCTCCGCCGCTCTGCCGAGGCCGGGGGCCCGGTACGCGCCCCTCGTGCCGTCGTCGTCCGCGTGTGCCGCCGGGACGGCGAGGGCGGTCAGGGTCAGGGCGCCGCAGACGGCGGCGGTGATGCGGGTGGGCATGGGCTTCCCCCAGGTGAAGTCCGGTGGTCGTGGGGCCGGTTGTCGGCTCCACCCGGTCAGATGGGGGCGGCGGAGGATCGGTTGCCCGGCCCCGGACGGCTTCCGGGACCGGGCGGGTGACGCGGGGGCGGTTACTTCACGTCGACGAAGTCACCGGTGGCGTTGACCGCGGAGGTGCTCGTCAGACCCGCGAACGCGAAGCGGTAGTAGCCGTCGGCGGTGGCCTTGACCGTGGTCTTCAGGGCGCCGCCGGTGCCGGAGGTGATGGTCTTCAGGGTGGTGTAGCTGCCGGTCTTGGTCCGGTACTGGAGCTTCACCGGCTGCCCGTTGAGGCCGACGTACCGGGCGTTCGGCCAGTCGGCGCGGGTCAGCTTGCCGCTGACCGTGACGGTGGCGCCCTTGGCGACCGGCTCCGGGGAGGCGTTGACGGTCAGCTTCGCCAGCCGCTGCACCTTGTGCTTGCCGTAGAAGTCGGTGTAGTAGACCTGCTGGTCGTTGGAGAGCACGCCGACGGCCACGTTCCAGGTCCCGGCCAGCGAGTTGGTGTACAGGTCGGCGCCCGGGTAGGCCGTGATGGTCAGCTTGCAGGTCGAGGTGGTGGCACTGCTCGCGGTGCAGGTGGCGTACTCCTCGTTCGGCGGGAGGTAGCCGTCGAGGGCGGCCTCGGGGTCGGTGCCGTGCCAGAGGTCGATGTACGCGTCCTCGATACCGCTCGCGTGGCTGGCGGTCAGGGACACGGTGAAGGTCTTGGCGACCGTGGCGCCGACGACGACGTTCTTGCCGGAGTTCACCGTCACCTTGGAGACGGTGGGCAGCGCCGCGGCGGTGCTGAAGGCCGAGCGGCTGGAAGAGACGCCGAAGCGCTCAGCGGCGCTCGGCTTGCGCAGCTCGGTGTCGCCCTGCGAGGTGGCCTGCGCGGTCGGCATGGCGAGGGCGGAGAGGGCGAGCGCGCCGGAGACGGCGGCCACGGTGGCACGGATACGCATGCGTTTCCCCTTGGAGGAGAAGGCCCCGCCGCCCTTCGTTCCTTGCGGCTCATGGGTACGGCGGGGTTCAAGTGATCGTGGAGCCTGTTGGCTCGCACGATCAGATCCTCGAAGGGCTCGAAAGGTTGTACGGGCGGTGAGGGAAATGTGGAGGGTCAGTCGAACCAGCGGTCCCGCGCCAGCTCCTCCGTCCGTGACGGGTCCTCCAGCAGCGCCGCGACCTCGAAGCGGCGCGGCCACTGCCCGGCCGCCCAGGCCAGACCGGCGGCGACGCCCTCCAGGGTGGCGGCGTGCGGCACACCGTCGTCGGTGAGCCGCCAGTCGATCTCCACCCCGTCGACGACCAGCTCCTCGTGCTCCACGTACGACGCGGGCGTGCGTGGCCCGAGCAGCACCCGCACCGGCTCCGGTACGTCGTGCTCGGTGCCCTCGGAGTCCACCTGGCCGGTGACGGACTCGCTCAGCCGCCGCACCTGGAACAGCTCCGCCAGCCCGGCCGCCCGCGACGGCCGCACCGGCAGCAGTGGCACCCCGCCGGTGAACGGCAGCAGATCCGGCGAGTCGACCACCACCGCGTCGGCGGCGTCCACGATCTCCACCCGCCCGTCGACCACGGCCCGCACGTCGTCCGGCAGGGTCACCTGCTCGGGGTCGAGGTCGGCCAGCGCGCCGTACAGCCCGTGCAGTTGGGCGGCGGTGACGGTGCGGTCGGGGTCGGCGAGGCGGTCCAGCAGCTCGGCGGCGCCGCCCGGCTCGTCGAGGAGCGCGGCGACCGAGGTCCGTACCCCCAGCGCCCGCAGCACCTGCTCGTCGTCGAACCCGGTGGCGTCGGCCTCGTCGTACAGGCCGCGCAGCAGCGGGTCGCCACCGGCGGCGAGCAGCCCGGCCGGGCGGCGGCCGTCGAGCACGGGGTGCCCGCGCAGCCACCACGCGGTGTACGGCCGTACGACCTCATGGGTGCCGTCCGGCAGCAGGACCCGCACGGGCTGGACGAGGGCGTCGCGCAGCGGCGGCTTGGACAGCAGGGACAGGGCGCGGGGCCACTGGTCGTCGGCGACCAGGTCGAGATCGCGTACGGCGGTCAGCTCGGTGGCGACGGGCGGCACCGGGCTGTCCGGGAACCGGTCGAGGATGTCCTCGCACCACACGTCCACGGCGTCCAGCAGCCCCGGGTCGTCGGGCTCGGGGAAGTCACCCTCACGGGGGTCGAGTTCATCGGGGTCGAGGACCACGTCCGTGGCGCGGACGAGCGCGAAGTCGACGAGCACCCCGCAGGCGGCGAGGGGCTGTTCGCCCCATTTCTCCGCCAGTTCGGCCTCCACGGTGGGCAGTTCGTCGGTGCGGATGATCTCGGCGAAGGGGCTGCCGGGGTACACCAGCTCGGCGGCGGGGCCGAGTTCGCCGTCCTCGTCGGGGAGCGCGAGGGCGCCCAGCCAGGGTTCGTCACCCGGCTCCAGACCGGCGTCGCGGATCAGCGCGAGCACGGTGTCGGCGAGTTCCTCCGCGTCCGGGGTGTCCTCGTCCCAGGCGCCGCCGTCCTCGTCGAGGGAGGCGGCGACGGCGGCCCGCACCTGGGGCGTGGTGAGCACGGCGCGGGGCGTGGCGGGCAGCGCGCCGAGCTTCTCCAGGATCGGGTGGGCGGCGTCCGGGTGGGCGACCTTGAGGCCGAGCCGGGCCAGGACGTCGGCGTCGAGGCGGGTGGCGTCGGCGGTGGGCAGCAGCACCTGCCGGGGCCCGATGGTGGTCCGCCCGTCGGCGAGCGGCACGGGCAGCCCGGACAGCCGGTCGGGATCGACCCCGGCGAGGCTGTCGTACAGCCGCCGCCACCACTGCGGCTCCTTCTCCAGTCCCGCGAGCCGGTCGACGGCGTCGGTCAGCGGCACCCGGGCGACCCCGAGCGTGCGCAGCTCCACGCGGCGTTCGAGCCCGGCGGGCAGCAGCGTCGGCAGCACCTCGGCGAGCACCCGTACGGTCTCCACGCCCGCGCCCTCGACGACCTCGGCGTCCCGGGGCCGCAGGGTCTCCGGAAGCTCTCCGTCGGGTTCGGCGGCGGGCGGCAGGAAGGAGGTGCGCGGCAGCCGCGCGAGCACGGCCTGACGCAGCGCGCCGTCCAGCTCGCCCTTGCCCAGCGGGCCGGGGACGAGGCCGATGACGCCCTCGCCGACCGGCCGCCAGTCGGCGAGCAGTTCGGTGTACGCGTCCGCCGCGCGCTCCACCAGGAAGTCGGTCAGCGGGCCCGGCGCGGCGTGCCGCCGGGTGCTGTCCAGCGGGAACGACGCGATGAGCAGCGCGGGCACGCCGAGCGGCTCCTCGCTGGGGGTGGGGGCGTGGACGACGGGAGTGGTCCGGGGGCGCTCGGGCGCGCCCTCGGCGTCCACGGGCACGGCCCAGGTCACCGACCAGTGGGGCCGCAGCCGCTCCTCGACCGGCCGGTCCTCGAGCAGTTCCGGCGCCAGCGCCCCGTGCGCGGCGACGGTACGCCACCGGGTCGTACCCTCCCGGGAGTCCGCTACGACGGTCAGGGCGCCCTCGGTGCCGCGGCTGAGGGTGCGGACGGTGTCGCCGACCTCGACCACGACCTCGTCCAGGCCGGGCAGGGCGAGCAGCAGGGCGTCGTCCACGGCGGTCAGCAGCCGTTCGGCGAGGGCGGCGGCGGCCGGGTCGCGCAGGGGGAGGATGACGGCCGTGTCGTAGGGGGCGGGGGCGGTGCCCTCGGCGGCGTACGGGAGGCGCAGGAGGGGGACGTGGCCGTCCCGGCGGCGGATCTCGTCGCCGAGGCCGGGGCTGCGCCGCGCGGTCTCCGCCGCGAGGTCGCGGGCCTCTGCGAGGGACCAGCGGACGCCGCCGTGCCTGCCGACCACGGCCGGTTCGTCGGTGACGGACAGTACGGCGGCGAAGCCGACGCCGAAGCGGCCGACGGTGCCGGTGTCCGCGTCCCGCTTGGCGGAGGCGCGCAGAGTGGCGAGGGACTCCACTCCGGCGGCGTCCAGGGGGGCGCCCGTGTTGGCGGCCACGAGGACGTCGTCCCGCAGGGTGAGACGGAGTCGGCCGGGGGTGCCCGCGCGGGCGGCGGCGTCGGCGGCGTTCTGCGCCAGCTCCACGACGAGACGGTCCCGGTAGCCGCCGAGGACCAGGTCCTCCTCGGCGTTGGCGTCCTCACGGAAACGGGCGGGACTGGTGGCCCAGGCGTCGAGGACGCCCCGCCTGAGACGGGCCGTCCCGAAGGGGTCCGCACCCTCGGCTGCGGGCCGCACGAACTTGCTCACGTCCACTCTCCTCATCGGCGTGAGCACGAAGGTACCGGAGCGCTGCGCTGGCTTACGCCGGGGTGAGGTGGGCGGGGGGCTCCCACCCGGTGCACTGCCCGCCCCCGCCACGGGGCTCCGCCCCGGGCCCCGGCCTGTGGCTCGGTGGGCTGTGTGCGCCCCGCCGCGGGGCTCCGCCCCGGACCCCGGGCTACGGCTCGGTGGGCTGTGTGCGCCCCGCCGCGGGGCTCCGCCCCGGACCCCGGGCTACGGCTCGGTGGGCTGCATGCGCCCCGCCACGGGGCTCCGCCCCGGACCCCGGCCTCGCCCACCCACCACCCGACTCGGTGGGCTGGAAGGGACCGCCACGGGGCTCCGCCCCGGACCCCGGGCTACGGCTCGGAGGGCTGCATGCGCCCCGCCACGGGGCTCCGCCCCGGACCCCGGCCTCGCCCACCCACCACCCGACTCGGTGGGCTGGAAGGGACCGCCACGGGGCTCCGCCCCGGACCCCGGGCTACGGCTCGGAGGGCTGCATGCGCCCCGCCACGGGGCTCCGCCCCGGACCCCGGCTGCGCAGCAACCCGGTCCGGATCCCTACGAATGCCCCAACTCCGCCACATCCCCCTCCACCGCCACCTCCGGCACCGACCCCGAATCCCGCGACGGTCGCAGCGGGAACGGGTCCACCCGGGTCTCGTCGATCACCGGGGGAGCCGGGACCGGGGGCTTGGGCATGACGGCCGCCTCCGAGTGGCCCCCGCACCCGTAGGTGAGGGACACCACGCGGCCGTCCGCCGGGGAGAACTCGTTGGCGCAGACGCCGAAGGCCTGGCCGAGGGAGCCGCCGAGGGGGACCAGGAAGCCGCAGCTGACGCAGGAGGCGGGGGCCGCCTGGGCCATCTGGGTCTTGGAGCCGTAGGCCTCCTCCCAGCGGTCGGCGGCGACATGGAGGCCGTACCGGGACAGGACCCGCGCGCGGCGCATGCCGAGTTCCTCGGCGACGGCGGAGATCGAACCCCGGGTCGGGGCCATCGGGAGGTTCGCGGGCGGGCCCTGCGTCACCTCCGCGTCCTCGGCCTCCACCAGGTCGGCCATCTCCTCGGAGACGGCGGAGTTCGGCGGCGGCTCCTCCTCGCCGGACCAGCCGGGCTCGAGGCGGAGGTCCTCGGCGTCGGTGGGCAGGAGGTCGCCGGGGCCCATGTCACCGGGGCGCAGGCGTTCGCTCCAGGGCACCCACTCGGGGGCGAGCAGCGCGTCGGGGCCGGGCAGCAGCACGACCTCGTCCAGGGTGACGAGCTTCGCGCGGGAGGCGCGGGCCACGGTCGCCGCCCAGCGCCAGCCGCGGTAGCCCGGTTCCCCGCACTCGAAGAAGTGCGTGACGACGCGGTCGCCCTCGGACACCACGCCCACATGCTCGCCGACGACGCCTGGCGCCGCCGCCTCCTCGGCTGCGGCGCGTGCGAGGTCGACGGCCTCGGCGCACAGGCGGTCGGGGGTGCGGCTTCGCGTTGTCGCTGCGCTCACAGGTATCGCTTCTCTCCTACGCCGTCTCTCGGGTGCGCCTGCCTGAAGGCGGCGGGGCGGACGGAGCGGACCTGGGGACCGCGTCGACGTCCACGCGCCATCGCACTCGAGCGCACCTGACACCATCCATTCTGCGGGATGGCCGAGATACGCACGCTACCTGTTCGTCGGCGCTTGGCCTACACCGACGGGACGGATCGCGGCCCGACGGTGATCTTCCGGTACCGCCCGTCCACGGTGAAGTGCGGGCCATACGCGCCGTAGACGCACTACACACCACCATCTCGGGGCACTATTGCGGGGTGGCAGCCGCGAAGTCGTCCGACGGTGCCACCGGCATCGGTGGCGGGGTCGGCGGAAAGAACGCAGGTGGCGGAGGGGGCCGGTGGCCCGGGTCCCTCCGCGCGGTCGGCCGTGCCCTGCACTTCCCGGTGACGGGCACCGTCCGCGGCATCCGCAGGGCCACCCACGCGCACGGCGCCGGTGAGTCCGGACTCGGCAAGCTGATCGAACTGCACGGTGTGAACGGCGCGGGCGACGTGATGATCACCGTGGCGCTCGCCTCCACGGTCTTCTTCTCCGTGCCGACGGACGAGGCGCGTGGCCGGGTCGCGCTGTACCTGGCGATCACCATGCTGCCGTTCACGCTTCTCGCGCCGGTGATCGGCCCGCTCCTCGACCGTGTCCCGCACGGCCGCCGCGCGGCGATGGCGGGCGCCATGCTCGCGCGGGCGCTGCTCGCGCTGGTGCTGTCCGGCGCGGTGATCACCGGCGGCATCGAGCTGTACCCGGCCGCGCTCGGCGTGCTGGTGGCCTCCAAGGCGTACGGCGTCGTCCGCAGCGCGGTCGTGCCCCGGCTGCTCCCCAGCGGCTTCTCCCTCGTCAAGGCCAACTCGCGGGTGACCCTCGGCGGGCTGCTGGCCACCGGGGTGGCCGCCCCGATCGGCGCGGGGCTCCAGGCGATCGGGCCGCGCTGGCCCCTCTACGGCGCCTTCGTGATCTTCGTCGCCGGGATGTTCCTCTCCTTCTCGCTCCCCCCGAAGGTCGACTCGGCCAAGGGCGAGGACACCGCGCTGCTGGCGGCGGACGAGGAGCACCTGCACGGGCCGCACCTCAAGCCGGTCAAGCGTCCGGGCCTGCGCACGGTCGGCATCGCCGTCACCCACGCGCTGGGCGCCAACGCCGCCATCCGCTGTCTCGCCGGGTTCCTGATCTTCTTCCTGGCGTTCCTGCTGCGCGAGCACCCGCTGTCCGGGCAGAGCGCGGCGGTGTCGCTGGGCATGGTGGCGGTCGCCGCGGGCACGGGCAACGCGCTCGGTACGGCGGTGGGGGCGTGGCTGCGCTCCCGCGCGCCGGAGATCATCATCGTGACGGTGGTCGCGATCGAGGCCGCCGCGGCGGTCACGGCGGCGGTGTTCTTCAGCGCGTTCCTGGTGGTGTGCCTCGCGGCGCTCGCCGGGTTCTCCCAGGCGCTGGCCAAGCTCTCCCTGGACGCGCTGATCCAGCGGGACGTGCCCGAACTGGTCCGCACCTCGGCGTTCGCCCGCTCCGAGACGCTGCTGCAGATGTCGTGGGTGGTCGGCGGCGCGGTCGGCATCGCCCTGCCCCTCAACGGCACCCTCGGCCTGTCGGTCGGCGCCGCGATCGTCGCCCTGGGCTGGCTGACCACCGTACGCGGCCTGCTCACCTCGGCCCGCCGCGGCGGTGTGAGCCGCCCACGCGTGGCGTAACGCACCGCGCACCGCGCACCCCACATAGGCGACCGGCGCCGGGCGCCCGATAGCCTTCGGCCATGACCATGCAATCCGCTGCTGTGCGACGCCGCCGCGCCGTCGCCGCCGCCGGCGCCGTATCCGCCGGACTGCTCGTCCTGTCGGCCTGCGACAAGCCGACGCCGATGTCGACGATCACCGTCGGATCGGACTCGGTCAGCTCCGAGGCGACCTGCTACAACGACGGCGACGCCCTGAAGACCGCGGACCTCACCGAGTGCCTGCGCGACGAGGACATCGACTCGATCACGGTCGACCCCGACGAGATCGTGCGCTTCGGCGTCGACCCGGAGGTCGCGGACGAGGGCTGGACGATCCTGATGAACGGTCAGCCGCTGCTCAACGAGCCCCTGAAGAAGACCTACACGACGATCCCCGGCAGCGTGTTCTTCAACGCCCAGTACGGCGCGCAGGGCGACTCCACCCTCGTCTCCATCAAGGAAGGCGAGAAGGACGCCAGGGGCCTGTGGTCGTTCAAGCTCAAGAAGGACGACTGATCACGTCCGCCGCGCACATCCTCGTAGCCACCGCGGTCCCCGCCGAACGGGACGCGGTGGCTCGGACGTTCCCGGGCCGGGTCATCGCCGCGGGGGTCGGCCCCGCGGCGGCGGCCGCGACCACGGCGAAGGCCCTCTGCGGCGCCAAGTACACGCTGGTCGTCTCGGCGGGCATCGGGGGCGGCTTCCTCCCCGGAGCCCCCGTCGGCTCCCTGGTCGTCGCCGACGAGATCACCGCGGCCGACCTGGGCGCGGAGACCGCCGACGGGTTCCTGCCGGTCACCGACCTCGGCTTCGGAACCGTCACCCACCGCCCGCCCGATCCACTCGTACGGGACGCCGCCACCGCCACCGGCGCCCGCACCGGCGCCGTCCTCACCGTCTCCACGGTGACCGGCACCGCGGCCCGCGCCGCCGCCCTGCGCGAGCGGCACCCCACGGCCCTCGCGGAGGCCATGGAGGGCTTCGGCGTCGCGGAGGCCGCCGCCGCCCACGGCGTCCCCGTCCTCGAAGTGCGCGCCGTCTCGAACCCCGTCGGCCCCCGCGACCGCGCCGCCTGGCGCATCGGCGACGCCCTCGCCGCCCTCACCGAGGCCTTCGGGAAGCTCACGCCCGTACTGGAGAGTTGGAACGCACATGACCACCGGTGACCGGCCCCTCCAGACGGCCTACTCCCCCTGCCCCAACGACACCTTCGTCTTCGACGCCCTGGCCCACGGCCGCGTCCCGGACGCCCCGCCCCTCGACGTCACCTTCGCCGACATCGACCTCACCAACGGCATGGCCGAGCGGGGCGAGTACGACGTCCTGAAGGTCTCCTACGCCGTACTGCCGTACGTCCTCGACGCGTACACGCTCCTGCCCTGCGGCGGCGCGCTGGGCCGGGGCTGCGGCCCGCTGGTCCTCACCCGCGACGAGCACACCACCGACCTCAGCCAGCGCACGGTCGCCGTACCCAGCGAGAGGTCGACGGCGTACCTCCTGTTCCGCCTCTGGGCGGCGGACACCGTGCCCGGCGGGGTCGGTGAGGTCGTCGTCATGCCGTTCCACGAGATCATGCCCGCGGTGCGGGACGGCAAGGTCGACGCGGGACTGGTCATCCACGAGGCCCGCTTCACGTACCAGAACTACGGCCTGCACAGGCTCGCCGACATGGGCGAGCACTGGGAGCGCACGACGGGCCTGCCGATCCCGCTCGGCGCGATCATCGCCAAGCGCTCACTGGGCGCCGGGACCCTGACCCGGCTGGCCGACGCCATCCGCGCCTCGGTCCGCGCCGCCTGGGACGACCCCGAGGCCTCCCGCCCCTATGTCATGGAGCACGCCCAGGAGATGGACCCGGCGGTCGCGGACCAGCACATCGGCCTGTACGTCAACGAGTTCACGGCCGACCTGGGCGCCGACGGCTACGCGGCGGTACGCGGCCTGCTGACGCGCGCGGCGGCCGAGGGACTCCTGCCGCCCCTCGGCCCGAACGCGCTCGAATTCCCCTGAGACCGCTATACGACCGCCATACGACCGCCCTACGACCGCTATACGTCGAGCTGGTCAGCCACCGCCCGCAACAGACCGGCGATCTTCTTGCCGGAGGCCTTGTCGGGGTAGCGCCCCTTTTCGAGCATCGGTGTGATGTTCTCCAGGAGGGTCGTCAGGTCCTGGACGATGGAGGCCAGCTCGTCGGGCTTCTTGCGCTGCGCGGCGGCGACCGAGGGCGTCGGGTCGAGGAGCGTCACCGAGAGGGCCTGGTCGCCGCGCTGCCCGGCGACGACCCCGAACTCCACGCGCTGACCCGGCTTGAGCGTCTCGACTCCGGCGGGGAGAACCGAGGAATGGACGAAGACGTCACCGCCGTCGTCGCGGGAGAGAAAGCCGAAGCCCTTCTCGCTGTTGAACCACTTGACCTTGCCGGTAGGCACGTCTGTCCTCGTCCTCGTACTCGTCGGGAAAACTGCTTCTGAAACGGCTCTTGATAGCACTGGGGCGGGTCGTCCATGACCCGCCGGTACCAAGACTATTGGTCCAGGAGCCGGTGACAAGACGTCACCCGGTTGTTCCTTCGCGCTGGGAACTACCCTGGTCCGGTGCGTGACAAAACCCAAACGAATTCCGCCGCACCCGGTGACCGGCTGATCCGTGCCGGTGCCGTGGTGTTCTTCATCGGTACCGTGGCCACACTCGTCACGGTGGCGCCGCTGTTCCTCGGAACGACGCCATTTCCCACCTACATGTTCGGTCTGAGCATGCTCATGGGCGTCGGTTTCGCCATCGCGGGCGCGGGCGTCCTGCGCTCCATCGCGGCGGGCCGCCGTCAGGCGCGGGAGGCTTCGAGATAGGCCGAAAGCCACTCCGGGAACCCGGTCAGATCCTCGAGCACGACATCCGCGCCCGCCGCCCGCAGCTCCCCGGCGTCACAGGGCCCGGTGGCCACCGCCACCGACAGGGCTCCGGCGGCCCGCGCGCCCCGCACATCACCGACGTGGTCGCCTACGTAGACCCCGGCGTCGTGCTCCCGCAGCGCCTCCGCCTTCGCCTCGGCCCACAGGTCGCCTATGACCGCGTCCGGCTCCATGCCGAGGTGCGCGAGGTGCAGCTTGGCGTTGGGTTCGTACTTGGCGGTCACCACGATCGCCCGCCCCCCGGCCTCCCGCACGGCGGCGATCGCCTCCCGGGCCCCCGGCAGCGCGGGCGTCGCGGTGACCGCGATCGACGGGTACATGGCCCGGTACACATCGGCCACGGCCGCCACCTCCGCCGCCGGGAACCAGTTCCGCAGTTCCTCCTCCAACGGCGGCCCGAGGCGCGTGATCGCCAGATCGGCGTCGATGTGCACGCCCGTCCGCTCGGCCAGCGCCAGGTAGCAGGCGTGGATGCCGGGCCGGGAGTCGATGAGGGTCATGTCGAGATCGAACCCGACGGTGGGGTAAGCGGTCGTGAAGGCCATACGGGCCATTGTGCGGGCCACAGCCCCTACCGCGGGACGGCTACCGTCGCCGCTGGGACCGCCACACCAGGAACAGCGCCGACGCCACGGCGGCCCCGCGCACCACCCAGGGATACGCCTCGCCGATGGCGTCGTTCATCGCCCCCTCGGCGATCCGCGTCCCCCACCGCTCGTTCTCCCGGCCCCAGAGCCACACCACACCACCGGCGACGGCGAGCGAGGGCAGCCCTATGACCGCGATCTTCATCTCGGTCGGGGTGAGCCGCCGCGAGAGATAGGCGATCAGCCACCCGAAGGCGAGATAGACGGGGTGCCGCAGCACGGCGCCGACGACGAGCAGCGCCGCGGCGAGCAGCAGCAGCGGATTGCTCCACCGTCCGAGGGCGGGCAGCCGCAACCGCCGCTTGCGCGTCCCGGACTCGGGCTCGGATTCGGGCTCGGGTTCAGCGGCGGTCTCTGCGGCCTTCTCAGAGCCCTCCGCGGCCTTGCGCGGCCCCGGCGGCCTGAACAGCTCCGGGACCTCCACCCCGCCCACGAACCCGTCGACCTGGTCGCCGACCCCGAACGGGCTGCTGTCCACCCGCCACCAGTCGGGCTGACGCGAGCTGTCCCCCAGTTCGTGCTCACCCGCACGGTGCGGCGGAGACGCGGCGGGAGCCGTCCGCTCGGGCTCGCGCCGCGCGGGCACGGCCCGCGCGGTGGACGGGGCCTTCGACTGGGCCCCACCCGAGTCCGCGGCGGAGTCCGCGGCGGTGACCACGTCGTCGGGGCTCCCGATCCGCGCGAGGATCCGCCGGACGGAGGCCGGATTGTCGATCACCGCCTTGGCCCGGCGCCGGTCGATCTCGTCCCGCAGCTGCGACACGAGCCGCATCCGCGCAGCGGACGGAAGCTGCCGCTGCTGGGCCACGTCACCGACGCGGCTCAGATACTCGTAGACGACCTTGTCGCTCTCGATCCCCACCCGGACGACGTTAGCGCAGCCCCCCGGCCGGGAGAGCGCGGCGCTCACCGGGCCGTGGAAACGTTCCGTTCGCCTCTGGCGCCCCCGCACCCGCTACCGTTGACCGGATGAGCAGCGACGAGAAGCCGACCGCGCCCCGGTCCCTCGCGGAGGCGCTCCGCTCGCGCGACGACGCCTCCCTGGCGACCCTCCTGCGCAGCCGTCCCGACCTCATCACGCCCGTCCCGACGGACCTCACCCAGCTCGCCACCCGCGCCGGTACGCGCGCGTCGGTGGTGCGGGCGCTGGAGCGGCTGGACAGGTTCGCGGTGCAGACGGCGCAGGCGCTGGCGGTGGCGGCCGACCCGGCGACGTACGACGAACTGCTCGGGCTGCTGGCCGGGGACGACCGCGACCCGGAGGTGACGGCGGCCCTGCCGCGCGCCCTGAACCTGCTGCGCGAACAGGCGCTGGTGTGGGGCGCCGACGACCGTCTGCGCCTGGTGCGCACCGCGCGCGAACTCCTCGCGCCCACACCGCAGCACCCCTCCCCGACCGGCCTCGGCCCGACGGTGCAGGAGGCGACGGCGGGCATGTCGCCGGGCAGGATCCAGGAGATCGTCACCACGGCGGGCCTCGCGTCCACGCACGACTCGGTCTCCGCGGTGGCCGCGCTCACCGCCCTCTTCACCGACCGCGCCCGGATGAACGACCTGCTGGCCGAGGCCCCCGCCGACTCGGTCGAGGTCCTGGACAGACTCCTGTGGGGGCCGCCGTACGGCCAGGTCACCGCCGACCCGGCCGCCAGACTCCGCTGGCTGCTGGACCGCGGGCTGCTGCTGCCGACGGCACCCGGGACGGTCGTCCTCCCCCGGGAGGTCGCGCTCCATCTGCGCGCGGGGCGGGCGCACCGCGTGCCGGAGCCCACGCCACCGCCGGTGACGGTCGCCGCGACACATCATCCACAGGTTGTGGACAGTACGGCGGCGGGGCAGGCGTACACCGCGCTGGCCACCGTGGAGGAGTTGCTGAAGGACTGGGACGAGGGCGGTCCGACGGTCCTGCGGGCCGGTGGGCTGAGCGTGCGGGACCTCAAGCGGACGGCGGTCGCGCTGGACGTGTCCGAGCCGGTCGCCGCGTTCTGGGTGGAACTCGCCTACGCCGCCGGGCTGCTGGCCTCCGACGGGGAGCCCGACGAGCGGTACGCGGCCACCCCGGCCTACGACGAGTGGCTGGAGCTGCCCGCCGCCGAGCGCTGGGCCCGCCTGGCGGAGGTGTGGCTGGCGGCGACCCGGACGCCGGGTCTGGTGGGCGGCCGGGACGCCAAGGACCGCAGCCTGTCGACGCTGGGACCGGGCCTGGACCGCTCGGCCGCGCAGGAGGTGCGGCACCGGGTGCTGGCCCTGATCGCCGACCTCCCGGAGGGCTCCGCACCCGCGACGGACTCGCTGCTGGCCCGGCTCCGCTGGGAGCGCCCGCCACGGACGGCCGACGACCTGCGCGCACGCCTGGCGGAGTGGACGCTGAACGAGGCGGAGCTGCTCGGCATCACGGGCCGCGGCGCGCTGTCGACCCACGCCAGGGCCCTGCTGGGAGCGCCCGCCCCGCCGAGGCCCCCGCAGGAGCCCCCCGCGCGGGGCCCCGGCGACAAGCTGCCCTTCCACCACCACCGCACCGCCCCGGAGCACCACCCCCTGTCCCCGCCGGAGCAGGCCACCGCCACCGCGTCCGCCGCCCGCCTCCTCGCCCCCCTCCTCCCGGAACCTCTCGACCACGTCCTGCTCCAGGCCGACCTCACGGCCGTGGCACCGGGCCCCCTGGAGCGCCCGCTGGCGGACATGCTCGGCATCCTCGCGGACGTGGAGTCGAAGGGCGGGGCCACGGTCTACCGCTTCACCCCCGGCTCCGTGCGCCGCGCGCTTGACGCGGGTCGCAGCGCCTCCGACCTGCACGCCTTCCTCACGGAGCACTCGCGTACGCCGGTTCCGCAGCCGCTCGCGTACCTGATCGACGACGTGGCGCGCAGGCACGGGCACCTGCGGGTCGGCGCGGCGTCGGCGTACGTCCGCTGCGACGACGACGCCCTGCTGCACGAGATCCTCGCCGACAAGCGGTCCGCGGGCCTGCGCCTGCGCCGTCTCGCGCCCACGGTGCTGGCCGCGCAGTCGGACCCGGCGGCCCTGCTGGAGGGCCTGCGCGCGATGGGCTTCGCGCCCGCCGCCGAGTCCGCCGAGGGCGACGTACTGATCACGCGCGCGCACGCCCACCGCACACCCCCGCGTACGCCCCCGGAGCCGGTGCCGGACGGGCCGCCGCCCCCGGACGCGACCCTGCTGACGGCCGCGATCCGCGCCATCCGCGCGGGCGACCTGGCCTCCACGACCCCGCGCAAGCCCACCACCGACGCCCCGGCGGGCGGCGAGCCGCCGCGCACCGGCTCCGCCGAGACCCTCGCCACCCTGCAGGCCGCCGTACTGACCGGGCAGACCCTGTGGATCGGCTACGTGAACGCCGAGGGCACCGCGAGCCAGCGCGTCATCGCGCCCGTCCGCGTGGAGGGCGGCTTCGTGACGGCGTACGACCACACCGCGGACGAGGTCCGCACGTATCCGCTGCACCGGATCACGGGGGTGGCGGAGCTGGCGGACGACCAGGGCTAGGGCCTCACTCGTGCGGGTGTACGCCCGCGTTCATGCACGCCACGCCGGACACTTCCCACCCATGAGGGAGCTTGATCCGTGTCCCGCATCCCGGTGCGGGGCGTGGGGCAGCCACCGGTTGTCCTGGCCGAACCCGGTCAGGTGACCGGAGTGAGAGGAAGTCCCGGATGCGTGCTGTCCGTCGTGTCGCCACCGTCCTGTCCGCCACCGCCGTGCTGATCGGCGCCTTCACCACCCAGGCCGCCGCCATCGGCATCGACGTGGCGGGTCTGGTCCTGGAGACGCCGCCCATCTAGACGCCGCCCGTCCCCGCACCGGGTGGGCGGGGCCGGTCCACGCCCCCCGTACCGGCCCCGCACCCCCCTCCTCCCCACGTCCCGTAGGTGAAAGGCCCAGACGTCCCATGCGTGCCAAGCTCCCCGCCCGCACCCGTTCCGCCCAGACCCGTGCCGCCGTCGCCGTGTCCGCGGCGGCGCTGTTCTCCGCGGCGGCGCTCATCGCCGCGCTGGCCCCGGAGGCCTCCGCGGCCCCGTCGCTGCCCCTGCCGCTGCCCCTCGTGGGCGCCGAGCCGCTCGTCACGGAGGCGGTCAACGTCGAGGGCCCACTGATCAACAACGTCAGTCTGCCCACGCTGCGGTAGCCCGGCCGCCCGCGGCCCGGCGCATCCGGTAGCTGTCGCCGTCGATGCGCACGGTCTCGGCGTGGTGGGCCAGCCGGTCCACCATCGCCGGGGCCGCCGGGCCGCCGAAGACCTCGTGCCAGCGGTCGAGCGGCCGGTCGCAGGTGACGACCAGCGAGGCCCGTTCGTAGCGGTGGGCGACCAGTTGGAAGAGCAGGCGGGTGGTGTCCGCGTCGAAGGGGACGTAGCCGATCTCGTCGACGATCAGCAGGGGGTAGGCGTCCAGGGCGGTCAGCTCCTCCCCGAGCCGTCCCGCCGCCTGCGCGCCGGACAGCCGGGCGGCCCACTCCTCGGCGGTGCCGAAGAGGACCCGGTGCCCGGCCTCGCAGGCGCGCACCCCGATGCCGACGGCGAGGTGGGTCTTGCCGGTGCCGGGGGGACCGGTGAGCACCACGTTGCCGGGTACGGCGAGGAAGTCCAGCTTGCCGAGCCGGGCCACGGCCTCCCGGTCGAAGGCGCGGGGGTGGTCGGCGTCGAACTCCTCCAGCACCTTGCGCGCCGGGAACCCGGCCGCCCGCAGCCGCTCCTCGGCGCCCACCTCGTCGGCGGGCGGCCCGCCCTGCGCGGGGACGACGGCCGCCGACGGCTCCGCGGTCCGCCGGGGCGGGTCGTCGCGGACCTCCGCCGCGTCGTGATGGGCGGCCGTCGTCGGCCCGGACATGTACCAGAGGATCGCCGCCGAGACGATGAACGCCATGTGGATCACCGTGCCCCACAGCAGGGAGTGCCGTGGGGTGTGGTGCACGTCCACGAACATCTGCAGCAGGTGCACCGAGGAGATCCCGACGATCGCGGTGGCGAGCTTCACCTTCAGCACGTTGGAGTTCACGTGCGACAGCCACTCCGGCTGGTCGCGGTGCCCCTGCAGCCCGATCCGCGAGACGAACGTCTCATAGCCACCGACGATCACCATGATCAGCAGGTTGGCGATCATCACCACGTCGACCAGCTTCAGCACGGCGAGCATGACGTACGTCTCGGTCGCCCGCCCGGTCAGACACCGGAGGATTAAGCTCCACAGTTCGTTGAAGAACTTGTAGACGTACACCCCCTGCGCGGCCACCAGGCCGAAGTACAGCGGCGCCTGCAGCCACCGGGTGGCGAACAGGGCGTAGCCGAGCGTGGTGGTCGGCGGGGACGGGTCACGTGTGATGGCCTGCACGGTCCGCATTCTTCGCAGCCGCCGCCGTCCAGGTGAAACCGCGTCACCCGCCCGGATGAATAGACATCCAGTACGACGGGAGGGGCGCCGCGGCCGGAACCCTCCCCGGCCCACCGGCCGAGCCCACCCCTCGCCAGGGACGATCAGGCACACTGGACGTTCGGCCGAATCGTCCGGCCGGAGGGAAAGGGTGCCCGCGTGAACGGTCCGCTGATCGTCCAGTCCGACAAGACGCTGCTCCTCGAAGTCGACCACGAGCGTGCCGACGACTGCCGCCGCGCCATCGCGCCCTTCGCGGAGCTGGAGCGGGCGCCCGAGCACATCCACACCTACCGGGTCACCCCGCTGGGCCTGTGGAACGCGCGCGCGGCCGGGCACGACGCCGAGCAGGTCGTGGACGCGCTGGTGCAGTTCAGCCGCTACCCCGTGCCGCACGCGCTGCTCGTCGACATCGCCGAGACGATGGACCGCTACGGCCGCCTCACCCTCTCCAAGCACCCCGCGCACGGCCTGGTCCTGACGACCACCGACCGCCCGGTCCTGGAGGAGGTGCTGCGCTCCAAGCGCATCGCCCCGCTGGTCGGCACGCGCATCGACCCGGACACGGTCGCCGTGCACCCCTCGGAGCGCGGACAGATCAAGCAGGTGCTGCTGAAGCTGGGCTGGCCCGCCGAGGACCTCGCCGGGTACGTCGACGGCGAGGCGCACCCGATCGAGCTGGCGGAGGACGGCTGGGCGCTCAGGCCGTACCAGAAGCAGGCGGTGGAGAACTTCTGGCACGGCGGCTCGGGCGTCGTCGTGCTGCCCTGTGGCGCCGGGAAGACGCTGGTCGGGGCGGGTTCGATGGCGCAGGCCCAGTCGACGACGCTGATCCTGGTCACCAACACCGTCTCCGCCCGGCAGTGGAAGCACGAGCTGGTGAAGCGGACCTCGCTGACCGAGGACGAGATCGGCGAGTACAGCGGGACGCGCAAGGAGATCCGCCCGGTCACCATCGCCACGTACCAGGTGCTGACGACGAAGCGGAAGGGTGTCTACCCGCACCTGGAACTCTTCGACTCCCGGGACTGGGGTCTGATCGTCTACGACGAGGTGCACCTGCTGCCCGCGCCGGTCTTCAAGTTCACCGCCGACCTCCAGGCCCGCCGCCGCCTGGGCCTCACCGCGACCCTCGTGCGCGAGGACGGCCGGGAGTCCGACGTCTTCTCCCTGATCGGCCCCAAGCGGTTCGACGCGCCGTGGAAGGAGATCGAGGCGCAGGGCTACATCGCGCCCGCCGACTGCGTCGAGGTCCGCGTGAACCTCACCGACTCCGAGCGGCTGGCGTACGCCACCGCCGAGGCCGAGGAGAAGTACCGCTACTGCGCCACGACCGACACCAAGCGCAAGGTCACGGAGGCGATCGTCCGCCGGTTCGCGGGCCAGCAGATCCTGGTCATCGGCCAGTACATCGACCAGCTCGACGAACTGGGCGAGCACCTCAACGCCCCCGTCATCAAGGGCGAGACGACCAACGCCCAGCGCGAGAAGCTGTTCGAGGCCTTCCGGCAGGGCGAGATCAGCGTCCTCGTCGTCTCCAAGGTCGCGAACTTCTCCATCGACCTCCCCGAGGCGACGGTCGCCATCCAGGTCTCCGGCACCTTCGGCTCCCGCCAGGAGGAGGCCCAGCGCCTCGGCCGCGTCCTGCGCCCGAAGGCCGACGGCCACCAGGCCCACTTCTACTCCGTGGTCGCCCGCGACACGATCGACCAGGACTTCGCCGCCCACCGGCAGCGGTTCCTGGCGGAGCAGGGGTACGCGTACCGGATCATGGACGCGGACGAGCTGCTGGCGGAGAACTGAGGCCTACGCCGCACTCCGCGTCCTACGGCTCACAGGGGCCCGGCGTAATTCATTGGCCGGGCCCCCCGCCGCTCACCTAAGATCTCCGCTCTTGCCCGCCTCCCTTCACGGAGTGCCGCCGCCCGGACGGAAACCGGTCGGCAACCGGTCGCTCAGTCCTACGCAGGTCACTCCGGAGGCACCCCCTTGTCCACGCCCGCCGACGATCCCCTCGCGCGCGAGCGCTCCCACCTCACGGCGTCCCGTGCCGCGCTGCGGGCCATGCGGGAGGACGTCGAATCGCTCGACCTCAGCAACTCCACCGCGAACTGGGTGGACGCGCAGATCCTGGCCCGCCACATCGACGAGCGGATCAAGGCGCTCGCCGACCTGAGCCACACGCCGCTGTTCTTCGGCCGCCTCGACTATCTGCACGCGCCCGGCGCCGACCTCGCCGAGGGCGCCGGGGGTGAGCGCTTCTACATCGGGCGGCGGCACGTCCACGACGCCGACGGCGACCCGATGGTGATCGACTGGCGGGCGCCGGTCTCGCAGCCGTTCTACCGGGCGTCCAAGAAGGAGCCGATGGACGTGGCGCTGCGCCGCCGCTTCGGTTACACCGGCGGCGACCTCACGGCGTACGAGGACGAGCACCTGTCGGACCCGGCGGAGGCGGCGCGGGCCAGCAAGCTGCTCCAGCGGGAGATCGAGCGACCGCGTGTCGGTCCGATGCGGGACATCGTGGCGACCATCCAGCCCGAGCAGGACGAGATCGTCCGCTCCGGGCTCGGCGGCACGGTGTGCGTGCAGGGCGGTCCCGGCACCGGGAAGACGGCGGTCGGCCTGCACCGGGTGGCGTACCTGCTGTACGCGCACCGCGAGCGGCTGGCCCGCACCGGCACCCTGGTCGTCGGCCCGAACCGCTCCTTCCTGCACTACATCGAGCAAGTGCTGCCCGCGCTGGGCGAGTTGTCCGTCAAGCAGGCGACCGTGGACGACCTGGTGGCGCAGGTCGAGGTGCGCGGCACCGACGACGCGACCGCCGCGGTCGTCAAGGGCGACGCACGGATGGCGGAGGTGCTGCGCCGGGCGGTCTACTCCCACGTCAGCATGCCGACGGAGCCGGTCGTGGTGGTGCGCGGCTCACGCCGCTGGCGGGTTCCGGCGTACGAACTCGAAGACATCGTGCGGGAGTTGCTGGAGCGGGACATCCGCTACGGCGCCGCCCGCGAGGCCCTCCCACAGCGCATCGCGCACGCCGTGCTGGTGCAGATGGAGCGCTCCGGCGAGGCCCCCGACGACCGGGTGCAGGACGCGGTCGCCCGCAACAGCGCGGTGAAGGCGGCCGTCAAGGCGATCTGGCCGCCGGTCGACCCGCAGAAGCTGGTGCTGCGGCTGCTGTCGGACCCGGACTTCCTCGCCGTACACGCCGACGGTGTGCTCACCGCGGACGAGCAGAAGACGATCCTCTGGGCGAAGCCGGTGCGCTCGGTGAGGTCCGCCCGGTGGTCGGCGGCGGACGCGGTGCTGATCGACGAGGCGACCGACCTGGTCCAGCGCACCCACTCGCTGGGCCATGTCGTCCTGGACGAGGCCCAGGACCTGTCCCCCATGCAGTACCGCGCGGTCGGCCGCCGCTGCACCACCGGCTCCGCGACCGTCCTCGGCGACCTGGCCCAGGGCACCACGCCCTGGGCGACCCGCAGCTGGCAGGAGGCGCTGACCCACCTGGGCAAGCCGGACGCGGCGGTCGAGGAACTGACGGCCGGTTTCCGCGTGCCGACGGACGTGATCGTCTACGCCTCCCGGCTGCTGCCGCACATCGCGCCGGGGCTGACCCCGGTGGCGTCGGTGCGCGAGAACCCGGGCTCCTTCGAGATCCGCCCGGTGACCGGGACGGCCGACGTGGTGGCGGCCTGCGTCGACTCGCTGCGCCAGGAGGGGTCCATCGGCCTGATCGCCGCCGACGCCCGGATCCCGGCCCTCACCGAGTCCCTGGCGGCGGCCGGGCTCAGCCCCCTCGCCCCCGGCGAGGAGACCACCCCGGACCGCCGCCTCACCCTGGTCCCGGCGTCCCTGGCGAAGGGCCTGGAGTACGACTACGTGGTCCTCGACGAACCCCGGGCCGTGGTCGACGCCGAACCCGACGAGCGCACGGGCCTGCGCCGCCTGTACGTGGCGCTGACCCGCGCGGTGTCGGGGCTGATCGTGACGCACGCGGGGCCGTTGCCGGAGCAGTTGGGACAAGCGGCTCCCCCAGGCCGTAGCGGCTCGGGTAGGCCGTAGCGGCTCAGGCCCCGTCGAGCACCCGCCGCCACTCGCCGACCGCTTCCGCCGACACCGGTCCCGACCAGCCCTCCGAGCGGGCCGCGCCACCGATGTGGAAGGCGTCGATGCCCGCGGCGCGCAGGGAGGGTACGTGGTCCAGGCGGAGGCCCCCGCCGACGAGGATGCGGGGCTCGTAGCCCTGTTCGCCGTGGCGGGCGGCCTCCGCGAGGAGGGTGGGGAAGCCGTCGTCGACGCCGGTGGCGGCGCCCGCGGTGAGGTAGGTGTCGAGGCCGGGGAGGCCGTCGAGCTGCTTGCGCAGGGCGTCGCGGTCGGCGGCGCGGTCGATGGCGCGGTGGAAGGTCCAGCGGCAGCCGTCCAGCGCCGCGACGACCCGCTCGACGGCGTCGAGGTCGACCCCGCCGTGCGCGTCGAGGAACCCGAGCACGAACTCCTCCGCCCCGGCCCCCCGCATCTCACCGGCGGCCCGCACCAGCCGGTCCACGTCCGCGGCGGCGAACCCGTCCGCGAGCCGCAGCATCACGCGCAGTGGGATGTCGACGGCGGCACGGATCGCGGCGACGGTCCCGGCCGACGGGGTGAGTCCGTCGGCCGCCATGTCGGTGACCAGTTCGAGGCGGTCCGCGCCTCCGGCCCGGGCGGCGATCGCGTCCTCGGCGTCGAGGGCGATCACCTCCAGGAGCGCACGCGTGCTCATAGGACCCCTTTCCTCGGGTTTCCCCCGGAGCGGCTACAGGTCTAGTCCAATCTCAGGGTACGCCGGTGAGGGGCCGCGCTCACATCCGGTGTTCGGCCGTCGACATTCGGCCGCAACCACACAGCCGTAGACAGTCAGCCGCAGGCAGTCGGCCGTAGACAGTCGGCCGTAGACAGTCGGCCGCAGACAGCCAGCCGCAGACAGCCAGCCAGCCGTATCAGCCGTATCAGCCGCAGACAGTCAGCCGTAAATGTTCAGCTCCCCCGCCTCCACCCCCGCCAGCTCGTACCCCGTCCCCTCCGGCACCGCGCGCCCCGCGTACAGCCGTACGAGGGTCGCCGCGTCGCCGATGTAGCGGGCGGGGGTGCGCTCGCCGCCGCCGTCACCCAGCAGCAGCGGCTCGTCGAGGTCGTCGAGGTCGGCGTGGAGCGGCACATGCCCCCGCTCCCGGGTCACCCAGGCGAGCAGCTCCAGGGCGTGCGGCAGCCCCGGCCCTGCGTACGCCTCCGGCAGCCCGAGCGCCTCGCGCACATCCCCGGCGTGCACCCACTCGCCCAGCGCCAGCCCGTCCAGCAGCCCGCCGCTGCGGGCCAGCACCGGCCCCGTCTCCGTCATCCCGCGCTCCAGCTCGTCCAGCACCTGGGCGTGGGTCCACTCGGCGCGCTCGGCGATGTCCCGGTCGTTCGACTCCGACGAGAAGACACCTTCCTCGAACCGTTTCTCCAGCACCCGGTCGAGCGCCGCCGAACAGTGCGCGAGCACCTCCCGCACCGTCCACCCCGGACACGCCGCCACCGGCAGCCCGAAGTCGGCCTCAGCCCGCCCGCGCAGCACCGGCAGCAGCGCGTCCCGCTCGACGACCAGCAGCCGTCCCGGCAGCTCGGCGTCCCGTCCGTTGTGCACATCCACAGCAGTCATGCGCCCCACGCTAGGGCCTTGACGGGCGCTCACGCGGTGTTCGGCGGCAGGTTCACGGCGGCGGCGTCGGCGAGCCGCGTGCCCATCCGGCAGAGGCCGTCCGAGGGGTGGTCCTCGTCGCCGCGCAGGGTGATGTCCAGCGTCTCGGCCAGCGACGGGTGCGCGCTGTCGGAGAACGTCCGCTGCACCACCCGTACCCGGCACGTGTCCTCCCCGTCCGCCTCCGGCCGCACGAACGCGCGGCGTCCGCGGATCCGGGTGGGCGTCCCGTCCTCGGACGTGGGCGGCAGGCCCCGGTCGAAGCGCACGTCGACCTGGAGGTGGCTGGTGGTGCTCCAGTACTTGCAGACCCAGTTGGAGAACCCGGGGTCGGGCTCGTCCGCGTCGATGCCGGGGACGATCTCCAGCGCCGTGGGGTCCAGCACGTCGCAGGCGTTGCTCTCGAACAGCGAGTCGTCCGGGAACGCGTACGTACGCCGGGGAACCTTCCCCTCGTTGAGGACGTCGGCCGCGTGCCGGACGGCGGCGTCGGCCATGTCGCACAGGGGATGCGCCCCGTCGTCGTACGTCTTCGCCACGACCTTCACGGTGGCGTCGTCCCCCTCCGGCAGCAGCTCCCGGGTGCACTCGTCGCTCTCCTCCGGCAGCTCCACCACCGTGACGCGGCCCGTGGTCCGGGTGGCGGCGCCGGGCGGGTCCTGGCCGCCGTCGAACTCCACCACGACGTCGACCTCGTCGCCGTCCGGCCGCTCCACCAGGACGTCACAGCGGTCGAAGCCCCCGTACACGGCGTCCAGGGTGGTCTCCCCGAACCGGCCCAGCGCGGCGGCGGAGGTGAGCGCGCAGGGGTCGGCGCTGCGGCCGTCCCCGATGGCGGGCGGCCGGGCCCCGGGGCTGCCCTCCGACGAGACCCACAGCGGCGAGAAGGCGGAGACGGCCGCCACGACCGCCGCCGCCGCGGACCAGCGTGCCGCCCGCGGGGAGGGTGCCCGCCAGGACACCGCCTCGGGACCCGGGGGGACGGTGACCGCCTCACCGGAGGGCCGACGGTTGCGGACGAGGGCGATCTCATGGCCGACGCCGATCGCCAGGTCCTTGGGCTCCTGGCGGCCGGTCGCGCGCAGGGCGTCCCTCACCTGGACGAAGACGTCCCGCATGGGCAGCGGGTCGGGTGCGCCCGGTACGCCCTGGTCGATGGCGCGGATGAGGGCCCCGGTGAACGCCGGGTACCGCTCCTCGGGTGGCGCGTAGGCCAGCTCGTGGGCCGCGCACGCCGTCATCAGGTACGTCCGCTCGATGACCGCGTGCTGGGCGATGTCCCGTGGGCCGCCGCTGCCCATGCTCCCGGTGACGGCGGTTCCGGAGAAGCAGCAGTCGAGGACGACCACCTGGTTCCGGGCCCTGCGCTCGTCCACCAGGACCCTCCTCAGGTCGCGGTACCTGACCGCGCCGTAGAGCCCGTCCGGATGTGCCGTCGGCAGCATGAGGCACAGGTCGCCGCCGTCGACCGGCCAGCCGTGGCCCGCGAAGTAGACGAGCAGGGTGTCGGTGGCCTCCCGGGCGGCGTCGCACACGGCTCGCAGGACGTCGTCCGACGACTCGGGGTCGTACAGGACCTCACAATGCTTCCCGTCCAGTCCCCAGACGGCGCGATCGGTCAGCAGCCGCCCGAGTCTCCGCACGCCGGTGGCCACCGACGGCAGCGGCTCGAGCCCCGGAGCCCGCGTGCCCCGGTAGCCGCTCACGCCGATGAGAACCGCACGTGACCTGCGAGGATCCGACTGCGCCACTACGCGGGCCCCCGTTCGTCGCGCGCCTCGGTGCCGTCGTCCTGGAGCAGCTCCGTGATGAGGCGGGTCGTCGCCTCGTCGCACCTGCCCCGCACGGTGATCGAACGCCCGTTCGCGGTGAAGGTCACGGAGGGAGCGGAAGGATCGCGGGAACCGGAGGGAGCGGACGGCCGGGCGGCGCGCCAGGCGGCGTAGGAGAGGGCGAGGTTCAGCGCGGCGATGCCCTGCCCGACGACGAGTTCCACGACGTCGTACGCCGCCATGGTCGTACTCGCCCCCCGGTCCGCACCGCCCGCCCGCGAGCGCCCCAGGCTCACCTCCGCGTGCCGACGGACGCGCGGGTCCCGGCGCAGCCAGCGGTACAGGTCGGCGGTGGCGGGTCCACCACCGCGACCGACCTGGATCTCGATGCGCATGGATGTCTCCTCGGGGATTCCGCTGGGCGTCGGGGCATCACACCGTAGGGATCACCGCCCTTGTCCCTCAGGGGAGTTGGCGGGGCTCACCCGAACGTGGGAGTCGCGCGTCGCGGCGCCGGGGACCGGCACGGCGGCCACAATGGGTCCATGGCCGATGATCTCGACGCCCTGCGCACCCGTTTCGTCCGTGCCCTTCAGGGAGCCCGGGGCCCCGAAGGCGCCCCCGACCCGGCCCCGTACGCCGACAACCTCCTCGCCCGCTGGGCGGAGCCACAGCGCCGCTATCACACGCTGGCCCACCTCACCGCGGTCCTCGACCACATCGACGTGCTGGAGGAGTACGCCGCCGACCCGGACGTGGTGCGTCTGGCGGCCTGGTTCCACGACGCCGTCTACTTCCCCGACCGCTCCGAGAACGAGGAACGGTCCGCCCGGCTCGCCGAGCGCGCCCTGCCGGAGGCCGGGGTGCCGGAGGGGAAGACCGCGGAGGTGGCCCGGCTGGTCCGGCTGACCGTCACGCACGACCCGGCCGCCGACGACCCCGACGGCCAGGTCCTGTGCGACGCCGACCTGGCGGTCCTCGCCGCCGCGCCGTCCGCGTACGCCGCCTACACGGCCGCCGTCCGGGAGGAGTACGGCTTCGTCCCGAACGACGCGTTCCGGGAGGGCCGTACCGCCGTACTGCGCCAACTCCTCGCCCTGCCCCGCCTGTTCCACACCCCCTACGGGACGGAGCACTGGGAGCCGACCGCGCGCTACAACCTCACCGGCGAGCTGGAAATGCTGTCGTCCTGACGGCACCGGCCGGTCTAGCCTGCTCGGCATGCGGATCACAGGCGGGGAACAGGTACGGCAGGCTGTCACGGACGCGGTGACGGTGCTGGGCACGGCGACCGAGCGGGACTGGGGCGCCACCAGGGCGGGGTCACTGGAGTGGAGCTGCCGGGAGACGGCGGCGCACATAGCCAGCGACCTGATCGCCTACGCGGGGAACCTGGCGGGACGGGCACAGGACGCGTACGTCCCCTTCCAGATCAACGTCGACGGCTCGGACGACGGCCTCGACCCGGCCGACAACGCGGGCCTGCTGCACGTCATCGAGACCACCGGCGCCCTGTTCACCGCCACGCTCGACACCACGCCCCGCGCCACCCGCGCCTTCCACCCGTACCCGTTCCGCAGCGCGAACCGCGAGGGCTTCGCCGCGATGGGCATCGCCGAGGTGCTGCTGCACACGCACGACATGGCCGAGGGCCTGGGCCTGCCGCCCTACCAGCCGCCCGCCGACCTCTGCGCGTTCGTCCTGACGCGGATCTTCCCGCACGTCCGCCCGGGCCCCGACCACTGGACCACCCTGCTGTGGGCGACGGGCCGCGCCGACCTGCCCGGCCGCCCCCGCCTGACCGAGTGGCGCTGGAGCAACAACCTCGTCCTCCCCGCCGAACGCCTCACCCTGGAGGGCGTCACCCCGGCCGTCGCGGCCGACCTCGCGGCGGGCGGCGACGGCGGCTTCGACTGGCTCGCGGGCGGCCCCATCGACGGCACCCGCGAGGGCGCCGGGCTCCTCCTGAAGCAGTACGAGGCCGGGACGCACCGCCCCGAGTGGGGCATGTACGTCCTCGTACGCCCCGACGACGACCGCGCCCTCGGCGCGATGGGCTTCCACGGCGTCCCCGACGCGGACGGCCGCGTCGAGATCGGCTACGACCTCACCGAGCCCGCCCGGGGCCACGGCTACGCCACCGAGGCCCTGCGCACCCTGGCGGCCTGGGCCCTGTCCCGCGAGGAGGTCGAGATCGTGTTCGCGACGGTGGAACGGGAGAACACCAAGTCCCAGGCCGTGCTGGAACGGGCCGGGTTCACGCGGGTGAGCGCGGCGGATGACGACGGTGGGCTTTACGCGTACGAGCTGCGGGCCAGTCGTTATCGTTGAGCCATGACCGCACTACCCGACTGGATGCGCCCGCCGCGCGAGGAAGGCTGGGTCGCGGAGGACTTGGACCGCCTCCCCGAGGCACCCCGCCACACCGAGCTGATCGACGGAGCCCTCGTTTTCATGATGTCGCCCCAGCGATGGTGGCACGGCCACCTCGTCACCATGCTCGCCGTCGCCCTCATGGAGCAGGCGCCCAGCGACGTCAGGGTCGGTCGTGAGATGACCATAAGGCTCGACGAGCGAAACCGGCCCGAGCCGGATCTGCTCCTGACAACCGCCGCCTACGCCAAGGACCGCACCTGGTTCACACCGGATGAGGTGCAACTTGCCATCGAAGTAGTCTCACCCGAGTCCGCCCACCGCGACCGCACCGTCAAGCTGCGCAAGTACGCGGAGGCGGGCATCCCGCACTACTGGTGCGTCGAGGAGGAGCACGGCGCCCCCGTCGTCCACGTCTACGAACTCGACGGACCGACCGGCGTCTACGCGCCCGCGGGCATCTTCCGCGGCACCCTGAAGCGTCCCGTCCCCTTCGAGATCAGCCTCGACCTGGACAAGCTCATCCCGCCGACGAGCGACTAGGCACTCCGCCCCTTGGGCCTGCGCAACCCCGACTCCGTGAGCAGCCGTACCACCTCGCGGCTGCTCACCTCCACCGCGCCCGCGGCGACCGCGTCCGGGTAGCGGTGGGACGGGAGGTCGTAGTGGTCGCGCTCGAAGGCGCGCCGGGGGACGCCCAAGCCCGCGGCGAAGACGTGCAGTTCGTCGAAGGAGTGGTCGCTGACGAGGTGGGACCACAGGTGGCCGTGGCCCGGCCAGGTGGGCGGGTCGATGTAGAGGGTCACGACGAGGCGAACATCCCGCCCGTGCCCAGGGAGCCGACCGCGGCGACCTTCACGCCCGCCTGGTGGCAGACCCAGTGCGGGTCGGGGCCCAGTTCCGGTTCGATCTCCAGGGCGTGCGGGTCGCCGGTGCCGCACACCGGGCACAGCGGCCAGCGGCCGTACCGCTCCAGCAGGGCGTCCTGTACGTCCTGTGCCACCAGCCCGGCGAGGAACTCGGCGCCGTCCGGCCACTGCTCGACCCACCAACGGCGCTGCGCCACGGACTCCTCCACCAGCGACACCACATCCGCCTCGGCGACCTCACGGGCCACCAGATCGGCGAGCACCAGGGCGCGGGCGGCGTGCAGGGCTTGTTCCAGGGGGCTGACGGGGTCCATGCCCCCATTGTGCGCACTCTTGACCAGCCCGCCGAACTGAAAATACCTTTCACATGTGACCCGGAACGTGAAGGAAACTTCCGACGGAGCCTTCGAGGGCGGGAAGGCGACCCCGTCCCCTCCCGCCCCCGCAGCCCTCGCCGCCAAGGTACGCACCCTCGCCCCCTCGATGACCCGCTCCATGCAGCGCGTCGCCGAGGCCGTCGCGCACGACCCGGCGGGCTGCGCGGCCCTCACGGTCACCGGTCTCGCCGAACTCACCGGCACCAGCGAGGCCACCGTCGTACGCACCGCCCGCCTCCTCGGCTACCCCGGCTACCGCGATCTGCGCCTCGCCCTCGCGGGCCTCGCCGCCCAGCAGCAGTCCGGCCGCGCGCCCGCCATCACGACCGACATCGCGGTGGACGACCCCATCGCCGACGTCGTGGCGAAACTGGCCTACGACGAACAGCAGACCCTCGCCGACACCGCCGCCGGACTCGACACCACCCAGCTCGGCGCCGCCGTCACCGCCCTCGCCGCCGCCCGCCGCACCGACGTGTACGGCATCGGCGCGTCCGGCCTGGTCGCGCAGGACCTCACCCAGAAGCTGCTGCGCATAGGCCTGATAGCGCACGCCCACAGCGATCCGCACCTCGCCGTCACCAACGCCGTGCAACTGCGCGCCGGGGACGTGGCGATCGCCATCACCCACTCGGGTTCGACCGGCGACGTCATAGAGCCGTTGCGGGTCGCCTTCGAACGCGGCGCCACGACCGTCGCCATCACCGGCCGCCCGGACTCGCCCGTCACGCAGTACGCCGACCACGTACTGACGACGGCCACCTCGCGTGAGACCGAACTCCGCCCCGCCGCGATGTCGTCCCGGACCAGCCAGCTGCTGGTCGTGGACTGCCTGTTCGTCGGCGTGGCCCAGCGCACCTACGAGACCGCGGCCCCGGCCCTGTCGGCCTCGTACGAGGCGCTGGCGCACCGGCACCGGAGCGCTCCACGCGGCTGAAGCCCACCTCACTGCCACTGACGTCGAAGAGAGCCGCCTCTCCATGACCTCCTCCACCTCCGACCCCCGCGATCTGCGCGCCCAGTTGGAGACCCTGACCACCGAGGCCTTCCGCCCCGACCTGGCCGACATCGACCGCCTGCCCACCGTCGAGGTGGCCCGTCTGATGAACGCCGAGGACACCACCGTCCCGGCCGCCGTCTCCCGACGCCTCCCCGAGATCGCCGCGGCCATCGACGCGGTCGCGGCGCGGATGGCGCGGGGCGGGCGCCTGATCTACGCGGGCGCGGGCACGGCGGGCCGCCTGGGCGTGCTGGACGCCTCCGAATGCCCGCCCACCTTCAACACGTACGCCGGTCAGGTCGTCGGTCTGATCGCGGGCGGCCCCGAGGCCATGGTCACGTCCTCCGAGGGCGCCGAGGACTCCCGCGAGCTGGCCACCGCCGACCTGACCGCGCTCGGCCTCACCCCCGAGGACACCGTGGTCGGCGTCTCCGCGTCCGGCCGCACCCCGTACGCGGTCGGCGCGGTGGAGCACGCGCGCGTGCGGGGCGCCCTGACGGTCGGCCTGGCCTGCAACGAGAACAGCGCGCTGGCCGCCGCCGCGCACCACGGCATCGAGATCGTGACCGGTCCCGAGCTGCTCACCGGCTCCACCCGCCTCAAGGCGGGCACGGCACAGAAGCTCGTCCTCAACATGATCTCCACGATCACGATGATCCGCCTGGGCAAGACCTACGGGAACCTGATGGTCGACGTCCGCGCCTCCAACGCCAAGCTCCGCGCCCGCTCCCACCGCATCGTCGCCCTGGCGACCGGAGCCGACGACGCCGAGATCGAGGCGGCGCTGACGGCGACGGACGGCGAGACGAAGAACGCCATCCTCGTCGTGCTGGCGGGGGTGGACGGGGAGACGGCGGCCCGTCTGCTGACCGAGTCGGGCGGTCACCTGCGTACGGCCCTCGCGGCGGCGACGGGCGGCTAGGGTCGCCTCACCACCGACCGGTCCAGCTACCCCGGTTGACCAGCCGGACGTGCTCCCGCAGCACCTCGTCCTGCCGCGCGGCCCGCAACAGCTCGGGCGGACAGTCCCACTCCCGCCCACCCCCGAGGGGCCGCAGCTGCACCGCACTGCCCACGTGCCCCATCACCTCCCCGAGCCGGTCGTCCCGCTCGTCCACCACGTACCCGCCGACCACGGGCCGCTCCCCGCGCAACGCCGACGCCAGCCGGTCGGCGACGCGGGTGTTGCAGCGCCCGAGGTCGACCAGGACCGAGTCCACCCGAAGACCGGGCAACACGACACCGACGCCCAAGAGCGCCTTCCTCAGGGACCCCACGACCTCTTCCGTCGACCGCACGCGCCTCACCTCTCCACGCAGAGTTCACTGTTCACCACACAGCGTGTTGGGTACGGCTCTAACCTGGCCATACGAGTCCGCCCAACAACCTCGTATGCCGGACCGGGAGTCGCCCATGCCAGGACCGAAGGACCTCGACCCGTCGTCGTCACCCCGTGCGCTGCTGGGGGCGGAGCTGCGGCACGCACGGGAGAAGGCCGGGCTCAGTCAGGAGGAGTTGGGGCTGAGGGTGTTCGTGAGTGGGGCGTTCATCGGCCAACTGGAGGCGGGTACGCGGCGGATGCAGCCGGAACATGCGCGGATGTTGGATGAGGTGCTGGGGACGGATGACTTCTTCTCGCGGAACTGCAAGGCCGCGGCCAAGTCGCGCTATCCGGAGCATTTCGCGGAAGCGGTAGAGGCTGAGGCGATCGCCACGACGATCCGGGAGTACGCGCCACTGCTGATCCCGGGGCTGCTCCAGACCGCCGCGTACGCACGAGCTGTTAACCGCGCCTACGCCCCGACGGCTCCGGAGGAAGTCATCGACGAGTGGGTCCAAGGCCGGATGGCAAGGACCCGTCTACTCGACCATCCAACAAAACCCGCGTTGTGGGTCGTCCTTGACGAGGCGGCCCTGCGCCGCATGACAGGCGGTCGGGCAGTGATGGCAGAAGCCCTGCGCCACGTCTCGGAACTAGCTCACCGGAACCGGGTCATGGTGCAGGTGCTGCCGTTCAGCGCGGGAGGGCATGCGGCGATGAAGGGTGACCTGAAGCTGATGGACTTCGAGGACGCCCCTCCGCTGGTCTACTTCGAAGGGGTCGGCGCCGGACGCCTGGAGGACGACCCGGCCACCACCGCCCGAATGAGGCTCACCTTCGAACTCCTCACTGCCACCGCACTCTCGCCGAGGGAGTCCCTAGCCCTGCTCGAAACGTTGGCGCAGGATTACGCACATGAGGAACATCCCTAACTTCGACCTGAGCACGGCAATCTGGCGCAAGTCCAGCTATAGCGGAGGCGGCGGCGACAACTGCCTGGAAGTAGCCGACGGCCATCCCACCCTCATCGCCGTCCGCGACTCCAAGAACCCTCACGGCCCGAAGCTCGCGTTCCGGACAACGGCATGGCGGGCATTCGTGGCCAACCTCAAGCACACGTAACTCCCAAACAACCGTTGGGGGCCGCCTGATGAGTTGCTCCCTGCCTCCGTCGCTCCCGTACTCACTCGATCCTGTTGCCGTGCGGGCAGGCGGATGAGTCGGCGTACTCATGCCCCGGGGACGCCGTGCGCCACACCATGGAGTCAGTGAACAGCGCGTTCACTCTCCAACTCAGCATCTCCCAGGGGGATCCCATGTCCGCTCGTCTGCTGGTCTCTTCGCTCGCCGGTGTCGCCGTACTGGGCGGTGCGGCAGCCGCCACCTTCGCCCTGGTCGGCTCGGCCGACGCCGCCCCCTCGCGGCCGACGATCGACAAGGCCTCGGCCACCTCGGTGGAGGTGGGGACGACGGGGACCGGTACCTTCACGTTCACGGCGACCGTGGCCGATGACTCGGGCATCAAGGGCGTGAAGGTGCTGCCCTGGCCGAGGAGTTCCCAGCTCGACCCCACGGCAGCCGAGATGAAGCACACGGAGAGCGCCACCTGCGAGGCCACCTCGGCGACGACCTCGGTGTGCACCTACACCCTGCCGGGGGGCGCGCAGGAGGACGCCGCCAGCATGCCTTCCGGCACCTGGAACATGGCGGTCCTGGTCACCGCGAAGGACGGCGACACGACCTACGCCGCCCAGGCCACCACCTTCACGGTGACGCACAAGAACGGCTGACCGGCCCCACCCCGATCCCCCGGCCAAGGCGGACAGGATCTGACCTACTCGACGCCTACCGTCATGACTCGACCGACGGAAGAAAACTCTCCACGGAGGACGAGCCCATGACCACCACCCCCGACGAGCGCACCGACCTGCTGGAGACGCTCGCCAAGCACCGCGACTTCCTGCGCTTCACCACCCGTGACCTCACCGACGAGCAGGCCGGGAAGCAGACCACGGTCAGTGCGCTGTGCCTCGGCGGGTTGATCAAGCACGTGACGTCGGTGGAGCGCGGATGGTCCAACTTCATCGTCGAGGGGCCCTCCGCGATGGGCGACTTCGACGCGATGACCGAGGCCGACTTCGCCCGGCGGGCCGACGAGTTCCGGATGCTTCCGGGTGACACCCTGGCCGGTGTGCTCGACGCGTACGCCGAGGTCGCCCGCAGGACCGACGAACTGGTCCGCACACTGCCCGACCTCAACGCCGCCCACCCGCTGCCCAAGGCCCCCTGGTTCGAGCCCGGCGCCCGGTGGTCGGCCCGCAGGGCGCTGCTGCACATCATCGCCGAGACCTCGCAGCACGCGGGTCACGCCGACATCATCCGGGAGTCCCTGGACGGCGCGAAGACGATGGGCTGAGTTCCCGGGAACGGACGAGAGGGGAGGGGAGGGCAGGCGGAGGGGCGACGGGAGCCCCGAAGAACGGCGGGCCCTCCCCCTCCCCCTCCCCAATGTGACCATGGAGTCATGAACCACGCCCAGCTCACCGCCCTAGGCCGCGCCCTCCGCCTCCTCGGCGAGCACGGCGACGCGCTCACCGGCGACACCCCGGACACCAAGCTGCACGAGGTGAAGGCGGACCTCAAGCGCGCCCTTGACCTGCTGGAAGAGGGTGTGACCGGCGCCGCGCCCAGTACCCGGTGTGCCGAGCATCCGACCGGCCCCGTCGACGAGAGCGCCCCCGATCTGTGCCTGCTCTGTGAGACCCGGCGCCGGGCGGCCCGGCGGGCGGAGTTCAACGGGCCCGCCGCCCAGCACCAGCGCACCGAGCCCGCCCCCTCCCGCTACGGCACCCGTGCCGACCGCCCCCAGCCCCAGCAGCGCTGGCTGCCGGAGCTGTGGAACGGCCAGGAGTGGCAGCTGTGCGGCACCCCGCGCCGCGACCGCCGCGAGGCGGAGCTGTACATCGCCGCCCAGCGCCGCGGATCGCGGCCCGCGATGGCGTACCGGCTGGTGCACGAGTTCACCGACTACGAGGTGCTGCAGGTCTGGGGCACCCCGGTGCGGGTGGACATCGAGCCGATGGGCAACCTCTAGGCGCGGCCCGCGGTCACCGTCTCCTCCGGCCGCGCGACGCGTGGGGCCGGGCCGCCCGCCCCCTGCCGCGGGAGGACGCCGCGACCGCGAACGCCAGCAGCGCCGCCCCGGCGCCCACCACCAGCACCGTACGGCGTTCCGCGAGGGCACCGACAGCGGGCCGAATGACTCGGGCAAAGCCTTCCGGACGCCCCCGGCACCCCTCAGCTCAGCGTCCGCAGCGACGCCGCGTCATACGCCTTCAGCTCGTCCAGCCGCCCCTCGAGCACCTTCGCCGCCCACTCCGGGTCATGGAGCACCGCCCGGCCGACCGCCACCAGGTCGAACTCGTCGCGCTCCAGCCGGTCCAGGAGGTCGTCGAGGCCGCTCACCGGCGCGCCCTCCCCCTGGAACGCCCTCTGGAAGTCACCGTCCAGGCCCACCGAACCGACGGTGATCGCGGTCTTGCCGGTCAACTTGCGCGTCCAGCCCGCCAGGTTGAGGTCGGAGCCCTCGAACTCCGGGACCCAGTAGCGGCGCGTGGAGGCGTGGAAGGCGTCGACACCGGCCGCGGCGAGCGGGGTGAGGATCGCCTCCAGTTCCTCGGGGGTGCCAGCCAGCTTGGCGTCGTAGAAGTCCGGCTTCCACTGGGAGTAGCGGAAGATCACCGGGAACTCCGGTGACACCCGCTCCCGTACGGCCGTCACCACCTCCGCCGCGAACTTCGTACGGGCGACCGGGTCACCGCCGTAGGCGTCGGTGCGGCGGTTGGTGCCCGACCAGAGGAACTGGTCGATGAGATAGCCGTGGGCGCCGTGCAGTTCGACGCCGTCGAAGCCGATGCGCTCGGCGGCGGCAGCGGCGTCCGCGAAGGCCTCGATCACCGCGTCCAGGTCGGACCGTGTCATCGCCTTGCCGGTCGGTTCGGCCGCGCCGATGCGCAGGCCGGACGGGCCGACCGCGGGAGCCTCGGGGAACGGCGGCTGACCCGCCTGGCGCACCATGCCGATGTGCCACAGCTGCGGCACGATCCGCCCGCCCGCCGCGTGCACCGCCTCGGCGACCTTCGCCCACCCGGCGAGCTGCTCGTCCCCGTGGAAGCGGGGGACGCGGTCGCTCTCCCCGGCCGACCCATGGCCGACGTAGGTGCCCTCGGTGACGATCAGCCCCACGCCCGCGGCGGCCCGGCGGGAGTAGTACGAGGCCACGTCCGCGCCGGGCACGCCACCCGGGGAGAACTTGCGCGTCATGGGGGCCATCACGATGCGGTTGGCGAGGGACAGTCCGTTGATCGCGGCGGGGCGGGAGAGGATCTCGGCGGCGCGGGTCGCGGGGGGCGCGGTGCTCATACGGGGCTCCTGGGGTCGGCGGCGAACTCTTTCCCACATCATATGCATGCGCATTTAATGCATACGCCTCAACCATCTCGGCCGCCCGCGCATTCCGGCACCCCGCACGGCAACCGGGTGAACCGGCGCCCGGTCCGGCACCGCATGCACCCCTCACCCCCACAGCACGCCGTAGATATCACCATGTGACATTTACGGCAAATGGAACAGAGAGCGGCATGACCGCCCCCCACGACCACGGGCCACCCCGCACCGGCGCTCCGGTCCGTCGCCTGCGCGCCTCCCTCGCGGTGCTGCCCGACCCCGAACGCAACGCCCTGGTACGCCTGCTCGCCCTCACCGCCCTGCTCCCGGTCCTCCTCCTGATCGCCCACCGCTCCACCCAACTGCCGTACCTCAAGGGCCCCGTCACCCTCTACGGCCTCACCGTGCTCACCGGCACCTGCTGTCTGCTCTACCTGGCCTACGTCCGCTACGACGACCCCGCCCTGCGCCCGCTGCGCCACCGCGCCCCCCGCCACGAGGAGTTCCCGCCGCTGCCCTCCCGGCCCCGGGTCAGCTTCCTGCTCGCCGTCAAGGACGAGGTGGGCAACGTCGAGGCGTGCGTGCGCTCGATGGCCGCGTCCGACTACCCGGACCTGCGGATCGTCGTCGTGAACGACGGCTCCGGCGACGGCACCGGCGCCGTCCTCGACCGCCTCGCGCGCGAACTGGACATCACCGTCCTCCATCTCGACCGCAACCTCGGCAAGAAGGCGGCCCTGGTGCGCGGCTGCGCGGTCGCCGACGGGGACGTGCTGGTGTTCACCGACTCCGACTGCGTCGTGGCACCGGACGCGGTACGGCTGTGCGTGGACGCCCTGGTCCGCCATCCCGACCTCGGCGCGGTCAGCGGTCACTGCCGCGCCCTGAACGTCCACGCCTCGCTGCTGGCCAGGGTCCAGGACATCTGGTACGAGGGACAGTTCCGGATCGCCAAGGCGGCCGAGGCGGCCTTCGGGTCCGTCACCTGCGTCTCCGGGCCGCTCGCCGCCTTCCGCCGGGACGCCGTCGTCAACTACCTGCCCGCCTGGGCCGAGGACCGGTTCGCGGGCGCGCCCTTCCGCTTCGCCACCGACCGCCAGCTCACCGGCTACGTCCTCGGCCAGGCCTGGCGCGGCGCCGCCCTGAAGCGACGGCACGCCGACTCGCCGTTCGTCAGCGCCGAGGACCACCCCGAGCGGCGGTGGCTGGTCGGCTACAGCCACGCCGCCCGGGTGTGGACGAACGTACCCGCCCGCTGGCGGCCCTTCCTGCACCAACAGGTCCGCTGGAAGAAAAGCTTCGTGCGCAACCTCTTCTTCACCGGCGGCTTCATGTGGCGCCGCGGCCCCGGCCCCGCCCTCCTCTTCTACGGCCACGCCCTGTGGGTCCTGGCCGCCCCCGCGCTGGTCTTCTGGCACCTGGTCTGGGCGCCCCTGCACTGGGCGGCCGGGCTCACCCTGCTCTACCTGTGCGGGGTCCTGCTCAAGGGCGCCCTGTGGGGGCTGGCCTACCGGCTGGACAACCCCGGCGACCGCCGCTGGCGCTACCGCCCCCTGATGAGCCTGCTCTCCGCGTGCGTCCTGGCCTGGCTACTGCCGTACGCCGTCCTCACCCTCCGACGCGGCATCTGGACGAGGAGCCCTGCATGAGACGAAACCTGGCCGTCCTCACCCGAGCGGCGACCACCATCCTGACCGTGTTCGCCCTCGCGGCCCTGTACCTCGTCGTACTGACCCGGGGCGGTCCCCTGTGACGGCCCGGGAGGCGCGCGGCCACGGCGCGCGTCACGTCCTCACCCGTACCGTGCCCGGCATCCTCACCGTCGCTCTCCTCGCCGCCCCGTTCGTGGCCGCCTGGCAGTACGACGCGCACCGGCGCTCGGTGTCCGCCCAGGCGCCCGCACCGGCCGGGGGCGCCCTGCCCGGGGTCCGCCCGGCAGCCGCGCGGCACACCGCCGCGCCCGTCGTGCTGGCGTACCACGACGTCACCCCCGACTCCGACAGCCGGTACGCGGTCACCCCCGAGCAGTTGGACGCCCACCTCGGCGCCCTGCGCGCGGCGGGCTACCGCGCCCTCAGCTCGGCGGAGTTCACCCGCTACCTGACGACCGGCCGCGCCCCCGCCCCCCGCACCGTCTACCTCACCTTCGACGACGGCACCCGGGGACTGTGGGCGTACGCGGACCCGATCCTCGCCAAGCACCGGATGCGCGCCGCCACGTACCTGATCACCGGCATGGTCGGCACCCGGCGCCCGTACTACCTCACCTGGGCGGAGATCGGGCGGCTGGCCGCCTCCGGGCGATGGGACTTCCAGGCGCACACCCACGACGGCCACCGCCGCGCCGCCGTCGACGCGGCCGGGCGGCGGGGCTCGGTGCTCGCCAACCGGCTGTGGCTGCCGGAGAAGGAACGGCTGGAGACCCCCGGCGAGTACCGCGACCGCGTCGGCCGGGACCTCGACCGCGCCGCCCGCGCGTTCGCCGCCCACTCCCTGCCCGCGCCCCGCCTCTTCGCCTATCCCTTCTCCGAGACGGGCCGGGCCTCCAACCTGCCCGGCGGCGGTACGCCGGTCCTGGAGCGGCTGCTGCGGGAACGGTTCACCGCGACGCTCACCAACACCGCCGCCCGCCCGCTGCCCGCGGGGGCACGGGCCGCGGCCACCGGTCAGGTGCAGCGGCTCGGGATGGTGGCCGACACCACCCCCGAGGCCCTGCTGCGCGAGGTCCGCGACAGGACGTCCCTCGCGCCGGGGGACGCACCAGAGCCGCTGCGCGAGCCGGGCCACTGGACGTTCCCGGACGGTCAGCGCGGCGCGCTGGGGGCGGTGACCGGCCTGGGCTCGGCACGGCGCACCTATGTCTCCGCGGCGCACCGGCCCTTCGCGACGGCGGACTGGGGCACCTACCGGGTCACGGCCCGCGCGGACGGCCTGGGCGCGGCGGGTACGAGCGTCTCCGTCCAGGTGGGGTACGGCAGTCGGCACCCGGGCACCCTCACGGTCAGCGGGCGCGGGCTGCGGTTCGTCCAGCGGCCGGACGGCGGTCCGCCCGAGGTGGCCGTCCGCGAGCTGGCACCCGCCGTCGAGCGGGAGCTGACCCTGCGGGTGACGCCCCGGTCGGTGCGGATCACGGTCGACGGCACCACGCTCGACGTCGCCCGTCCGGAGGGCGTCCCGGTGGCGTTGATGAGCGGCGGTATCGCGCTGGGCGTGCGCAACGAGGACCCGCAGCGCGCCTGGCCCCGCTTCACGTCCCTGCGGATCAGCCCCTGACAACGCCCGAGGGCGGCACCCCCTGGAGTTCCAGGAGGTGCCGCCCTCGGTACGTCGGTGGACGGTCGATCAACCCGAGGGTCGATCAGAAGTCCATGTCACCGCCGGGCATACCGCCACCGGCGGGCGCGGCGGCCTTCTCCGGCTTGTCGGCGATGACGGCCTCGGTGGTGAGGAACAGCGCGGCGATCGACGCGGCGTTCTGCAGCGCGGAGCGCGTCACCTTCGCCGGGTCGATGATGCCTTCCTTGACCAGGTCGACGTACTCACCGGTCGCGGCGTTCAGGCCGTGGCCCGGGGTGAGGTTGCGGACCTTCTCCACCACGACGCCGCCCTCGAGGCCGGCGTTCACGGCGATCTGCTTCAGCGGGGCCTCGAGCGCGAGCTTCACGGCCTGGGCGCCGGTCGCCTCGTCACCCTCCAGGTCCAGCTTCTCGAAGACCGAGGAGGCCTGGATGAGGGCCACGCCACCGCCGGCGACGATGCCCTCCTCGACGGCCGCCTTGGCGTTGCGGACGGCGTCCTCGATGCGGTGCTTGCGCTCCTTCAGCTCGACCTCGGTCGCGGCACCGGCCTTGATGACGGCCACGCCGCCCGCGAGCTTGGCCAGGCGCTCCTGGAGCTTCTCGCGGTCGTAGTCGGAGTCGCTGTTCTCGATCTCGGCGCGGATCTGGTTCACACGACCGGCGACCTGGTCGGCGGAGCCGGCACCGTCGACGATGGTGGTCTCGTCCTTGGTGATGACGACCTTGCGGGCGCGGCCCAGGAGGTCCAGGGTCGCGTTCTCCAGCTTGAGGCCGACCTCCTCGGAGATGACCTCGCCGCCCGTGAGGATGGCGATGTCGCCGAGCATGGCCTTGCGGCGGTCACCGAAGCCGGGAGCCTTGACGGCGACGGACTTGAAGGTGCCGCGGATCTTGTTGACGACCAGGGTCGACAGGGCCTCGCCCTCGACGTCCTCGGCGATGATCAGCAGCGGCTTGCCCGACTGCATGACCTTCTCCAGGAGCGGGAGCAGGTCCTTGACCGAGGAGATCTTGGAGTTGGCGATGAGGATGTACGGGTCCTCGAGCGACGCCTCCATGCGCTCCATGTCGGTCGCGAAGTAGGCGGAGATGTAGCCCTTGTCGAAGCGCATGCCCTCCGTCAGCTCGAGCTCCAGACCGAAGGTCTGGGACTCCTCGACGGTGATGACGCCTTCCTTGCCGACCTTGTCCATCGCCTCGGCGATCAGCTCGCCGATCTGGGTGTCGGCGGCGGAGATGGAGGCCGTGGAGGCGATCTGCTCCTTGGTCTCGACCTCCTTGGCCTGGTCGAGCAGCGCACCGGAGACGGCCTCGACGGCCTTCTCGATGCCGCGCTTCAGGGCCATCGGGTTGGCACCGGCGGCGACGTTGCGCAGGCCTTCCTTGACGAGGGCCTGGGCGAGGACGGTCGCGGTGGTCGTACCGTCACCGGCGACGTCGTCCGTCTTCTTGGCGACTTCCTTGACCAGCTCGGCGCCGATCTTCTCGTACGGGTCCTCGAGTTCGATCTCCTTGGCGATGGAGACACCGTCGTTGGTGATCGTGGGGGCGCCCCACTTCTTCTCGAGGACGACGTTGCGGCCCTTGGGGCCGAGCGTCACCTTCACGGCGTCCGCGAGCTGGTTCATGCCGCGCTCGAGGCCGCGCCGCGCCTCCTCGTCGAACGCGATGATCTTGGCCATGTGAAGTGGTCCCTCCAGGACTGGGGGTGATTCCTTCGGACCGCGCCCGCGCCCGCGACGGACGGCTCGCCTGCCGTGTGGTTCCTTGCCCCACCTGGCCTGCGGCCTCACCGACCCGGTCCTTCTTTGTCACTCTCACCTTCAGAGTGCTAACGCCAATGATTAGCACTCGACCCATGCGAGTGCAAGCGGCTACCGGGTTCCGGACGGGCGCTCAGCCGCCCGCGAACACCCCGCCGCACGGCCCCGCGCCCCCGGCCAGCACGAAGGGCCCGCACCAGCAGCGGTGACTGCTGGTGCGGGCCCTTCGTGGAAGAACGTTCAGGCGGTGACGCGAACCATGTCGGCCTGCGGGCCCTTCTGACCCTGCGAGATCTCGAACTCGACCCGCTGGCCCTCTTCCAGGGTGCGGTAACCGTCCATCTGAATCGCGCTGTAGTGGACGAAGACGTCCGCACCACCGTCGACCGCGATGAAGCCGTACCCCTTCTCCGCGTTGAACCACTTGACGGTGCCCTGAGCCATGCCTAACTCCCCTATTACTGGCCCTTGCACAGATCCACACTTCGCGGATCCGGGTCAGACCTCACCCCCCGTGGATTGGGGGCGTGCGCCGGAACGCGTCGACCGCGGCTGAATGTATCTGTCCAACTGCCGTCTGCAACAGGTCAGTCGGACGAGAATTCCGGGCAGTACCGGTCGGGAATTTACGTAGAATTCACCCGAATTCAGGGCAAGTCGGGCCCGACAAAAGGTGGGAATGGCGCAAAGGTGGCAGACACTTTGGCTACTTCTTATCGCAGGCGCAGCCGGAACTGATATGCGCTCGGCGCGCGGAAGGCGACCCGTTCCCCAACTCTACCGCGCTCAACCACATGGAATGGCCCCCTCCGCTTCTCTTACGGAGGGGGCCATTCGATGAACGGTCCGTAATGAGCATTACCGAAAGTAATACTCGCCGCCCGGTTCAGCCTCCGGCGACCGCCGGAATGATCGACACGCCCGCGCCGTCCGGCGTGGCCGTCTCCAGGCCCTGCTCGAAGCGCACGTCGTCGTCGTTGACGTACACGTTCACGAACCGGCGCAGCTTGCCCTGGTCGTCGAGGACCCGGGCCGCGATCCCGGTGTGGTTCTTCTCCAGGTCCGAGATGACCTCGGCGAGGGTGGCGCCCTCGGCGGCGACCTCGGCCTGACCGCCGGTGTAGGTGCGCAGGATGGTCGGGATGCGAACGGTCACGCTCATGCGAGGCCAGCCTCTCGGAAGGAGTCCAGGTTGGGTCGGATGGTCGCGGTGAGGCCGGTACCGGCCACCGCGTCCAGCGTCTTGAGTCCATCACCGGTGTTGAGGACGACGGTCGTCAGCCCGGGGTCGAGCACGCCGTTCTCGATCAGCTTGCGCGTCACGCCGACCGTCACGCCACCCGCGGTCTCGGCGAAGATGCCCTCGGTGCGGGCGAGCAGCTTGATGGCGTCGACGATCTGCTCGTCCGTGACGTCCTCCACCGCACCCCCCGTACGCCGGGCGATGTCGAGCACGTACGGCCCGTCCGCGGGGTTGCCGATGGCCAGCGACTTGGCGATGGTGTCCGGCTTCTGCGGCCGCACCACGTCGTGCCCGGCCTTGAAGGCGCTGGAGACCGGTGAGCACCCCAGCGCCTGCGCGCCGAAGATCTTGTACGGCCGGTCCTCGACGAGCCCCAGCTCGACCAGTTCCTTCAGCCCCTTGTCGATCTTCGTCAGCTGCGACCCGGAGGCGATCGGCACCACGATCTGGTCGGGCAGCCGCCACCCGAGCTGCTCGCACACCTCGTACGCGAGCGTCTTGGACCCCTCGGCGTAGTAGGGCCGCAGGTTCACGTTCACGAACCCCCAGCCCTCCCCCGCGGGATCGCCGATCAGCTCGGAACAGAACCGGTTGACGTCGTCGTAGTTGCCCTCGATGCCCACCAGCTCACCGCCGTACACGGCGGCCATGACGACCTTGCCCTGCTCCAGGTCGTGCGGGATGAACACGCACGACCGGAGCCCGGCCCGGGCGGCGGCGGCGCCGACCGCCCCCGCGAGGTTCCCGGTGGACGAGCACGACAGGGTGGTGAACCCGAACGCCCGCGCCGCCTCCAGCGCCTGCGCGACCACCCGGTCCTTGAACGAGTGGGTCGGGTTACCGGAGTCGTCCTTCACATACAACCCGCCGGTCACGCCCAGCTCCCGGGCGAGGTTGTCGGCCTTGACGAGCTTGGTCCACCCAGGGTTCAGGTTGGGCTTTTCGGCCACATCGGCCGGAACGGGCAGCAGCGGCGCGTAACGCCAGATGTTCGCGGGGCCCGCTTCGATCCGCCTGCGCAGTTCTTCCGCGTCGTACGCGGAGAAGTCGTAGGCGATCTCCAGCGGCCCGAAACACTCCTGGCACGCGAAGACGGGTCCGAGGGGCACCCGGTGCCCGCACTCACGACAGGAAAGCGCGGCGGCGGGACCCAGATCAACGGTCTTGTCAGTGCTTGCAACAGTCTGCACAGCCATGTGAGGCGAGGCCCTTTCTCCTCATCTTCCTCACGACGCATCTCGCCGTGAGACGGATTTGGCACCTTCCCTAGCCGGGAGCCTCGCTGAGCACGGTCGTCATCGACCGGTACGAGAACCGACTGGAGGGTTGCCGGGGCTTCAACGGGCCGTATCCCTCTGCCCCTCTGGATGAGCGGTATGTGGTTGTGAACACCGACGACCCCCGACATGCGATGGTCATCCGCGTTGTTCAAGACTGTAACCGAAGGCCAGGACAGTTGAGATAGACGTCCGAACCGCGAGATGGATCACACGACCACACCGTGACCGCCTGATCGAACCGTGAGGAGCCGCCAACTGTGCTGGAAGAAGTCGAGCGCTGGCTGAGCACCCGCTCCTGGTCCAAGACCGATCGCCCGCTCCACCAGATCCTGGCCGCGAAACGCGCGACGGGCCAGTCGGTCAGTGTCGTGCTGCCCGCGCTCAACGAGGAGGAGACGGTGGGCGACATCGTCGCCGTGATCCGTCATGACCTCATGCGGCAGCTCCCGCTGGTCGACGAGATCGTGGTGGTCGACTCGGGATCAACCGACCGCACCTCGCAGGTGGCCGCCGCCGCGGGCGCCACCGTCGTCCACCGGGACGAGATCCTCCCCCGCGTCCCGCCCGTCCCCGGCAAGGGCGAGGTCCTGTGGCGCTCCCTTCTGGCCACCTCCGGGGACATCGTCTGCTTCATCGACGCCGACCTGAGGGAGTTCTCCTCGGACTTCGTCTCGGGCATCGTCGGCCCCCTGCTCACCGACCCCGACGTGGACCTGGTCAAGGGCATGTACGACCGTCCCCTGGGCGGCACGGCGGCGCAGGGCGGCCGGGTCACCGAGCTGATGGCCCGCCCCCTGCTCAACATGCACTGGCCGCAACTGGCGGGGTTCGTGCAGCCCCTCGGCGGCGAGTACGCGGCCCGCCGCACCCTCCTCGAACAGCTGCCCTTCCCCGTCGGCTACGGCGTGGAGCTGGGGATGCTCGTGGACAGCCTGCACCTGGTGGGCCTGGACGCCCTCGCCCAGGTCGACGTGGGCGTCCGCAAGCACCGCCACCAGGACGGTCAGGCGCTCGGCCGGATGTCGGCGGCGATCTACCGCACGGCCCAGCTCCGCCTGGCCCGCGGCCACCTCGTCCGCCCCTCCCTCACCCAGTTCGAACGCGGCGAGGACGGCTTCGAGCCGCGCACCTACTCCGTCGACACGGAGGAACGCCCACCGATGGTGGAGATCGCGGAGTACGCGTCCCGCAAGGTGGCGTGAAGCGTGGGGCGTGCCGAACCGCACGTTTGAGCGTTTCCGGGCCGGGCTAGGTTGAGGCGTATGGCTTCCACGCAGGCTGCACAGGTGCTGGTCGCGTCCAACCGCGGCCCGGTCTCCTACCAGGTGGCCGAGGACGGCTCGCTGCACGCCAGACGCGGCGGCGGCGGGCTCGTCTCCGGTCTCTCCGCGATCGGGCCCGACGCGGGCGCGCTCTGGGTGTGCTCGTCCCTGAGCGACGGCGACCGCGAGGCGGTCCGCCGCGGGGTGGGCGAGCCAGGTGTCCGCATGCTGGACATCCCGGCCGACGTCCATGCCGACGCCTACAACGGCGTCGCCAACTCCGTGCTGTGGTTCGTGCACCACATGCTGTACCAGACCCCGCTGGAGCCGTCCTTCGACGCGGAGTTCCGCGCCCAGTGGGAGTCGTACGAGGCCTACAACCGGGCCTTCGCCTCAGCCCTGGCCGAGGAGGCGGCGGACGGCGCGACCGCCGTGATCCAGGACTACCACCTCACCCTGGTCCCCGGGATGCTCCGCGCCCTGCGCCCTGACCTGCGCATCGGGCACTTCTCGCACACCCCGTGGGCGCCGCCCGACTACTTCCGCGTGCTCCCCGACGACATCGCCGCCGCGATCCTGCACGGCATGCTGGGCGCGGACCGCCTCGGCTTCCTCACCCACCGCTGGGCGGACGCGTTCAGGGCGTGCTGCGAGGCCTTCGTGGACGGCGGCGTGGGCGGCACCCGCATCGGGGTGCACGGCCTGGGCGCGGACGCGGACTTCCTGCGCCAGCGCTCCCACGAGCCGGACGTGACGGAGCGGCTGGCGTCCCTGCGCACCGAGATCGGCGCCTCCCCGGACGGCACCCCGCGCCGCACGATCGTCCGCGTGGACCGCACCGAACTCTCCAAGAACATCGTCCGTGGCCTGCACGCCTACCGCCATCTGCTCGCCACCCGCCCCGAGTGGCGCGACCGCGTCACGCACGTCGCCTTCGCGTACCCGTCCCGGCAGGACCTGGCGGTGTACCGCGACTACACGGCGGAGGTCCAGCGTGTCGCCGCCCAGATCAACGACGACTACGGCACGTCGGCCTGGACCCCGGTCATCCTGCACGTCGAGGACGACTTCGCCCGCTCCCTGGCCGCGTACCGCCTCGCCGACGTGGCCCTCGTCAACCCCATCCGGGACGGCATGAACCTCGTCGCCAAGGAGGTCCCCGTGGTGTCGGACGAGGGGTGCGCGCTCGTCCTCTCCCGGGAAGCCGGGGCCTACGAGGAGCTGGCCGAGGACGCGATCACCGTGAACCCGTACGACATCACGCAGACGGCGGAGGCACTGCACACCGCGCTGTCCATGCCTCCGGGGGAGCGCGCCGAGCGGGCGAAGCGGCTCGCGGCGGCGGCCACCGCCCTGCCTCCGGCGCGGTGGTTCCTGGACCAGTTGAACGAACTGGAGGCGTGACCGGCGCGGGGCCGCGTCAGGCGACCGCCGCCTCCGCCATGGCCGCGAGCAGGCGGACCACCCCCTGCGGACCCGGGACCACCACGTCCGCGCGTTCCCGCAGGGACGGGACGTCCTCGGGGCCGCTGCTGCACACCAGGACGCCGAAGGTGCCCTCGGTGCGGAGCCGGGTGACGGCGGAGAAGGCGGGGAGGTCGCCGAGGTCGTCGCCCGCGTAGAGGACGGACTCCGCGGAGGTTTCGTGGACGTAGTCCAGGAGGGCCATGCCCTTGTCCATGCCGGGTGGGCGCAGTTCCAGGACCATGCGGCCCGGCTCCAGGAGCAGGCCGTGGCGGGAGGCCAGGTCCGTCAGGGGCGCGCGCAGGGTGTCGAAGGCGGCCTGCGGGTCGGCCGCACGTCGGGTGTGGACCGCCACGGCGTGGCCCTTCTCCTCGATCCAGGTGCCGTCGTCCCCCGACAGCCCCAGCCGTTCCAGCAGTCCGGGCAGTTCGGCCCGCACCGCCTCCACCCCCGGATCCGGTGGCGGCGCCGTCACCTTCCCGCTCACCGCGTCCCACCGTTCGGCCCCGTAGTGCCCGAGTACGACCAGGTGCTCCAGGCCCGGGACGCCCGCGAACCCCCCGTACCGCACCGCGACCTCCGCCGGACGGCCGGTGATCACGACCACGGCCGCCACCTTCGGCGCCAGTGCCACCAGCGCGGGCACGGCGTCGGGGTGTGCCCGCGCCGCTTCCGGGTCGGCGACGATCGGCGCGAGGGTGCCGTCGAAGTCGAGGGCGATCACCGCCCGCCCGGGCCGCGCCAGGAGTGCCTCGAGCCCGTCACGCCCGGCCTGTGTCACAGGCGTCGGCAGAGGCAGAGATCCGCTCGGTTCGTTCGAGTCCGCGCTGTGGATGCCCATACGGCGACACTATCCACCCCGGCCGCACCACAACCGCCTCACCGCTCCCCGCGCCGCGCCTCCCGCACCCGCCGCAGCCGGTTCACCGTCACGGGGTCCTCCGCCAGCGCCCGAGGGTCATCCAGGAGTGCGTTCAGCAGCTGGTAGTAGCGCACCGGCGCCAGCCCCAGCTCCTCCCGTATCGCGCGCTCCTTCGCCCCGGGCCCGGCGAACCCCCGCCGCTCCAGCGCCAGCACGTCCAGCTCCCGCCGTCCAAGCCGTGCACGCTCATCCATGCCAGCACCGTACCTAACCGGTACGACAGCTACTCCCCCGCCGAACCCTCCGCGGCGACGGCCGTCCCCGCGATCTGCCCCAGCACGCCCGCCGGACTCCCCTCGGAGCCCACCGCGTCGCCGATCCGCTTCTTCACGTCCGCGCTCACCGAGGCCCAGGACGTCTTCCCCACGGGGTACAGCTCGGCCAGGGGCAGCTCCTCCAGGAACGGCTGGAGGGCCTGGTCCGCCTGCGCGCCGCTCATGGTCTGGGAGGCGGAGTTGGTGACCGGCAGCAGGTCGTACCTCCGGCTGAAGTCCAGCACGTTCTTCTCGCTGTAGACGAAGTCGAGGAACTCCCCGACCTCCCGTCCGCGCCCGTTCTGCTTGAACGCGAGCATCCAGTCCGCGACCCCCATCGTGGCCTTGGTGGGACCGTCCTCGCCGGGCATCGGCACCATGCCGAACTTCACGCCCTTCTTCTCGGCCATCTCCATCAGCGAGGGATGCCCGTTCAGCATCCCCACGTCCCCCGCGGCGAACGCCTCGAAGGCCTGCGCCCGGTTCAGCTTCCCCGGCGCGACCGGCCCGGTCAGGCCCTCGCCCACCAGCGCATCCCGCAGCCAGGTGAAGGTCTCGACGTTCTCCGGCGAGTCCACGGAGTACGCGCCGGTCTGGTCGGTGTAGCCGCCGCCCCCGCTCAGCAGCCACTGCATGGTCTCGGCCTGCGCCTCCTCCGTCCCCAGCGGCAGCGCGTACGGGTACTTCACGCCCTTGGCCTTCAGCGCGGCGGCGTCCGCGGCCAGCTCCTCCCAGTCGCTCGGCGGTGTGATCCCGGCGTCCGCGAACAGCGACTTGTTGTAGAACAGCAGCCGGGTGGAGGCGGCGAACGGCATCCCGTACTGCGTCCCGTTCACCCGCCCGGCATCGGCGAGCTGGGCGGCGAAGTCGGCCTGCGCGGAGATGGACAGCAGGTCGTCGGCGGGATACAGCAGATCGTCCGCCGCGTAGTCCGCGTACGCCCCGATCTGCGCCATGTCCGGCGCCTCCCCGGCGTCGACCATCTCCTTGACCTTGCGGTCGACGTCGTTCCACGAGTACACGCTGACCTCGACCCGCACGTCCGGGTGCTCGGCCTCGTACTCCTCCACGAGCTTCGCCCAGTACTTCTCGGAGCTGTTCGCCGCGTTCGTACCGTAGTCCGCGGCGACCAGCCGGAGCGTCACGTCCCCCGAGTCCCCGCCGAGCCCGCACCCGCCGAGCAGCGCGACCATGCCCAGCGCGGACGCGGCCGCGACCGCCCCGCCGCCTGGCCCGCCGAACCCCGTTCCACGTCGCTGCCGTCGCTGCTGTCGCTGCCGCCGCTGCACTGCCGTACCGCCCCAAACCGTCTAACGAAACATCAGGTGTCCGATTTTCGAATCAAGGTCTACACCACTTGAAAATCCAAGAGCAAGGCGTACCCCAGGTAAGTGGACTAGACCTCTTCCGGGTCCTCGGGCCACACTGTCCTGCGTGAAACCCGTCAGACACGTCATCGCCCTCGATGTGGGCGGCACCGGGATGAAGGCCGCCCTCATCGGCCCGGACGGCGCCCTGCTGCACGAGGCCCGCCGACCGACCGAACGCGAGCGCGGCCCGGACGCGGTCGTCGAGGGCATCCTCGGCTTCGCCGCCGACCTGCGCGCCCACGGCGTCCGGCACCTCGGCGCCCCGGCCGCCGCCGCGGGCGTCGCCGTGCCCGGCATCGTCGACGAGGCCGACGGCACCGCCGTCTACTCAGCCAACCTCGGCTGGCGCGACGTACCCCTGCGCGACCTGCTCGCCGACCGCCTCGGCGCCCTCCCGGTCGCCCTCGGCCACGACGTCCGCACCGGCGGCCTCGCCGAGGGCCGGGTCGGCGCGGGCCAGGGCGCCGACCGGTTCCTGTTCGTGGCCCTGGGCACCGGCATCGCGGGCGCGATCGGCGTGGACGGCCGGGTGGAGGCGGGCGCGCACGGCTTCGCGGGCGAGATCGGCCATGTCGTCGTCCGACCGGGCGGCACCGCCTGCCCGTGCGGTCAGCGCGGCTGCCTGGAGCGGTACGCCTCGGCCGCCGCGGTGTCCGAGGCGTGGGCCGCGGCCACCGGCGACCCGGACGCGGACGCGGCGGACTGCGCGCGGGCGGTGGCGGCGGGCGACCGGGCGGCCCAGGCCGTCTGGCAGGCCGCCGTTGACGCCCTCGCCGACGGCCTGGTCACCGCGCTCACCCTGCTGGACCCGCGCACCCTGATCATCGGTGGCGGACTCGCCGAGGCGGGGGAAACCTTGTTCACACCACTGCGGGACGCGGTGCAAGGCCGCATCACCTTCCAGAAGCTCCCGGCCATGGTCCCCGCCGCACTGGGGGACACGGCCGGATGTCTCGGTGCCGGACTGCTGGCCTGGGACCTCCTCGACTCCACCGACCGCAAGGAGGCAACGGCCTGATGGCAACCGCCCCAGGGGCGCAGGGGACCGCCCTACCCGCCAGCCCCGCCCCCCAGCCCGTGCGACCCGCGACCGGCACGGCGCCCCTCGTCCTGACCGGCGCCCGCGTCGTGCTGCCCACCGGCACCGTCAAGGACGGGCAAGTGATCGTCGACGGCGCCCGCATCGCCGCGAGCGCGCCGGAGAACGCGCGGGTCAGCGACGTATCAGGCCACTGGCTCGTGCCCGGCTTCGTCGACATCCACAATCACGGCGGCGGCGGCGCCTCCTTCACCTCCGGCACGGTCGACCAGGTGCTCCAGGGCATCCACACCCACCGGCTGCACGGCACCACGACCCTCGTCGCCTCCACCGTCACCGGCGACATGGACTTCCTCGCGCAGCGCGCCGGACTGCTCTCGGAACTGGCCGAGCAGGGCGACATCGCGGGCATCCACTTCGAGGGGCCGTTCATCTCGCCGTGCCGCAAGGGCGCGCACTCCGAGGAGCTGCTGCGCGACCCGGACCCGGCGGACGTGCGCAAGCTGATCGACGCGGCGCGCGGCAAGGCGAGGATGGTGACCCTGGCGACCGAACTGCCGGGCGGCATCGACTCCGTGCGGCTGCTCGCCGAGCACGGGGTGATCGCGGCCGTCGGCCACACGGACGCCACGTACGAGCAGACGGTCGAGGCCATCGAGGCGGGCGCCACCGTCGCCACGCACCTGTTCAACGCGATGCCCGTCCTCGGGCACCGCGCCCCGGGCCCCATCGCGGCGCTCCTGGAGGACGACCGCGTCACCGTCGAGCTGATCAACGACGGCACCCATCTGCACCCCGCCGCGCTGGAACTGGCGTTCCATCACGCGGGCCCCGGCCGGGTGGCGTTCATCACCGACGCGATGGACGCGGCCGGGTTCGGCGACGGCCGCTACATGCTCGGCCCGCTGGAGGTCGAGGTCGCCGACGGCGTCGCCCGGCTGGTGGAGGGCGGCTCGATCGCGGGCTCCACGCTCACCCTGGACCGCGCCTTCAAGCGGGCGGTGACGATCGACCGGCTGTCGGTGGAGGACACGGTGGCCGCCCTGTCGGCCAACCCGGCCCGGCTGCTGGGCATGACGGACACCATCGGCTCCCTGGATCCGGGCAAGTACGCCGACCTCGTCCTGCTCGACGACGCCTTCGACGTCAAGGGCGTGATGCGGCGCGGCGAGTGGGTGGTGGACCCGCAACTGGGCTGATCCGCACCCGGGTCGAGAAACGGCGGGAAGCCGACGAGCACCGGCACGAGGGCTGGGCCGACCGCCGTCTCTTTGGCATGATCGTGGCACCGGGACACACCGCAAGCGCAGGCAATGGGGGGAGGTCGGCCCCGATGATCCTCACGGTCACACTCAACACCGCTCTCGACATCACGTACCACATACGATCCCTGCGCCCGCACGGCACCCACCGCGTCACGGACGTCGCCGAACGCCCCGGCGGCAAGGGCCTCAACGTGGCCCGGGTGCTGGCCGCCCTCGGTCATGAGGTGACCGTCACCGGCTTCGCCGGGGGCGGCACCGGCCTCAGCGTGCAGGACGGGCTCACCACAGCGCCCGGCATCACCGACGCCCTCGTACCGATCACCGGCGCCACCCGCCGCACCATCGCCGTCGTCGACCAACAGAGCGGCGACACCACCCAGCTCAACGAACCCGGCCCCACCATCACACCCGCCGAGTGGTCCGCCTTCCAGGAGGCGTACGAGGATCTGCTGCGGCCCGCCGCCGCGGTGGCCCTGTGCGGCAGCCTGCCGCCGGGCGTACCGGTGGGCGCGTACGCGGGGCTGATCCGCACCGCCCGCGCCGCGAACGTACCCGTCCTGCTCGACACCGGCGGGGAGCCGCTGCGCCGCGGCATCGCCGCCCGCCCGGACGTCGTCAAGCCGAACGCCGACGAGCTGGCCGAGCTGACCGGCTCCCACGAGCCGCTACGGGCCACCCAGGACGCCCGCCGCCGAGGCGCCCGCGCGGTCGTCGCCTCCCTGGGCGCCGACGGTCTGCTGGCGCTCACCCCGGAGGGCCGCTGGCGAGCCGCGCCACCCGAACCGATCCCCGGCAACCCCACCGGCGCCGGCGACGCCGCGGTCGCGGGCCTGTTGTCCGGCATGGTCGAGCAACTGACCTGGCCGGACCGACTGACCCGCGCGGCGGCCCTGTCGGCGGCGACGGTACGGGCGCGCACGGCGGGCGAGTTCGACCCCGGGGCCTACCAGGACCTGCTGCGCCGCGTCGCCGTCACGACGGACGCGACGGCGGCCTGAGCGACCCGGCGGGCCTGTCCTGCGGACTTATCCCTCGGTGATCGCGAGCTGGTCGAACACGACGTCGCACTTGTTGCCGTCGTTGCAGGCCAGTTCGATGGTGTTGGTGCCCTTGGTGAGGTTCACCGTGGCCCAGGTGGTCTGCCAGCCCGCTTCCCAGTCGCCCTTGGGCGTGCCGCCGAAGTTCTTCATGTTCAGCGGGCGGGTGGTGTCCTTGCCGTTGACGAGGAGGGTGGCGTCGGCGTCCGTGCCCGGGATGCCGTAGCGCACGTCGAGGCGGTAGCTGCCGGCCTTCTCGATGCCGTTGACCGTCCAGGTGACCTTGGCGCCGACCTGGTTGAAGCCGGTGACGTAGACCCCGCCGTCGGACTGGGCGCCCGAGAACTCCGAGGCCGTGGACATGCCCTCGCTCAGCCGCAGCGCCTTGGCGTCGATCTTCGGCAGCTCCACCTCCTCGGCGTCACCCCCCGCGCTGCTCGACGACGTCGGCTCGCTGCTCTGGGTCTGGGTCGGGGTGGTGTCGGCCTGGTTGCCGGTGTCGCCGTCGTCGGAGTCGTCGCCGCCGAGCATGGCCACGCCGATGCCGATGACGACCGCGGCGACCACCGCGACGGCGCCGATCAGCAGGCCCTTGGTGTTCGGCCCCCGGCCGCCCCGGCCACCGCCGCGACCGCCATGGCCCTGCTGCTGGACCGTGGGGGCGCCGCCGGGGAACGTCTCCGGGGCCGCGTAGTGCGTGTTCGGCTGGCCGTAGGCGCCCTGCTGTGGGGGCACCTGGCCGGGTGCCGCTGGCTGCTGGCCGTACTGCCGCTCGCCGACCGCTCTGACCCGGCTGACCGAGTTCGGGTAGCCGTAACCGCCGGAGGGCGGCTGGGCGCCGTTGGCCTGACCGTCGGCATAGAGGTAGCCGAACGGGTCGTCGTCCTCGGGCGTGCTCGCGCCGTTGTTGCCGGGCGTCATCCCTTCGTACTCCTCAGGTGCGGGGCGGATGCGGTACATGGTGGGAATGGCGAGCCTACCCGCTCTTGCTGGCCCAAACGGGTGACTCGGACCGCATCAGCGCGCTGACCTGGGCGTCATCCCGCACGTCTGTGCTGTTTGGGACGAGACCGTTTCTCGACGTACATCCGTTCGTCAGCGGATTTCAACACTTCGTCCGCGGTCATGCCGCAGTGTGCCCACCCGATGCCGAAGCTGGCGCCCACCCGGACAGCCCGTCCTTCGGCCCGGATCGGCTGGATGATCTCGTTGCGCAGGCGTACGGCGAGGTCCTGGGCGTCGGCGCGGCCGAGCCCGTCGGCGAGGATGACGAACTCGTCACCGCCGAGCCGGGCCACGGTGTCGCCGTCACGGACGCCGTTGCCGAGCCGCCGGGCGACCTCGATGAGGACCGCGTCGCCCGCGTTGTGCCCGAACCGGTCGTTGATCGACTTGAAGCCGTCGAGGTCGCAGAAGAGGACCGCGAGGCCCTTGGTGCCGTCGTCGCGGTCACCCTCGGGCGCGATGGTGTGGACGTGGTGGTCGTAGGCGTCGTAGGGCTCGCCGAAGGCGCCGTCCGGGCGGAGGCCGAAGTCGTGGCCGGTGTCGTAGGGGTCGAAGGGGACGACGGGGTGGCCGTACGCCGCGTCCACGGTCTCCAGAACGCCGCCGTGCGCCGACTGCGGGCGCTGCTGGCACAGGCGGGAGGAGAGCCGGGCGCGCAGCTCGGCGGAGTTCGGCAGGCCGGTGAGGGAGTCGTGGGAGGCGCGGTGCGCGAGCTGGAGTTCGCGGCGCTTGCGCTCCTCGATGTCCTCGACGTGGGTGAGCAGGAAGCGGGGCCCGTCGGCGGCGTCGGCGACGACGGAGTTGCGCAGCGAGACCCAGACGTAGCTGCCGTCCCGGCGGCCTAGGCGCAGCTCCGCGCGACCGCCCTCGGCGGAGGTGCGCAGCAGGGTGCCGATGTCCTCGGGGTGGACCAGGTCGGAGAAGGAGTAGCGGCGCATGGCGGAGGCGGGGCGGCCGAGCAGGCGGCACAGCGCGTCGTTGGTGCGCAGGATGCGGCCGTGCTGGTCGCCGCCCATCTCGGCGATGGCCATGCCGGAGGGGGCGTACTCGAAGGCCTGCCGGAAGCTCTCCTCGCTGGCCCGCAGCGCCTGCTGCTCGCGCTCCAGGCGGACCAGGGCGCGCTGCATGTTGGCACGGAGGCGGGCGTTGCTGATGGCGATGCCCGCCTGGAACGCGTACATCTGGAGCGCTTCGCGTCCCCAGGCGCCGGGCCTGCGGCCGTTGCGCGGGCGGTCGACGGACAGGACGCCGATCAGTTCGCCGCCGGGGCCGCCGTACATGGGGGCGAAGAGGCGGTCGGAGGGGTGCCACTCGTCCTCGAAGCGGGGGGCGGGGCCGTCGGTGTACCACTGCGGGACGTCGTCGTCGTCGAGGATCCAGCCCTCGGTGTGCGGTATGAAGATCAGGTCGCCCCACTGCTCGCCCATGGCGAGGCGGCGCTCCCAGGACTCCCGCGAGCCGACCCGGCCGGTGATCAGGGCCTCCGCGGCGGGGTTTCCGGAGAAGGCGGCCACGACGAGGTCGCCGTCGGGGCGGACGAGGTTGATGCAGGCCAGTTCATAGCCGAGGGCGCTGACCACGCCGTCCGCGACCGTCTGCAAGGTGTCCGCCAGGCTGCGGGCGGCGTTCATGTCGGCCATGACCTTGTGCAGCTGACGCAGGGACGCAAGTTGGACGTACGGCTCCGACTCGGTCTCCATGCTCGCCCTCCCCCCGAGACCTCGCAGCGAATCAAGGGTTGTCTTTGGCGCCTTTTCTGGACGGTGCCATTACAGCTTCCCCGCCACTGAATCACAGCGCGCTGCCCACTCGGTACACAGGGTCAACAATTAGTGCCCCTTGTGACTCAAGTCACAGCAAAACGTGAGCAATTGAGAGGGGTTTCATCCTTTGTCGGCCCCGTGTAGGGAGCTGGCTGTCGGTCGGTTGTTCGATGAACCCGGGGGTCCTAGGACCTTCCGCCCAGGGGACTCCTCGGACCACGGCCCGATGTGCGGCGTCCGCACCGGAGACTAGCGTGCGAGGCGTGCTGAACCATCCTCTCCCCACCACCGCTGTGGCCGTCCCCGCCCAGCCGCGTGCCGCCGGGCATGCTGAAGGGGTGAGCAACGACGAGTTCCGGGCCGCCATGTCCCGGCTGGCCGCGGGCGTGGTGCTGGTCACCGCGCAGGAGCCGCCGCTGGACCCCGACGACCCCCAGGCGCCGCGCGGCGAGGACGTCGGCATGACCGCCACCGCCTTCATGTCCGTCTCCCTCGACCCGCCCCTGGTCCTGGTCAGCCTCCGCGACGGCTCCCGCATGGACGACCTGCTCACCGAGCAGCCCCTGTGGGCGGTCTCGGTCCTCTCCGAGAGCCAGCGCCACATAGCGGGCCGCTTCGCCATGAAGGGCCGCATCAGCGACCGCCTCCTCTTCGAGGACATCCCCTACACCCGCGGCGACATCACCGGCGCGCCCCTGGTCGGCGGCGCCCTGGCCACCCTGGAGTGCCGCACGGAACAGCGCATTCCGACCGGGGATCACACGCTGGTGGTGGGGCGGGTGCTGGGCGCGCGGGTGCCCAGTGCGGACGGGGGGCCGCTCGCGTACTTCAAGGGGCGGTACCGGCAGTTGGGGTGAAGCGCTCCGGCGAGGAACGCCGGGCTACCCCCAGTCCCGGCCCGACCGCCCGCGCTTGGTCTGCGAGCGCTGCTTCTTCTCGCGCAGTCGCCGTTCGTTGAGCCCGCTCGGGATGCGGGTCGGCCTGCGGGGCCTGGGCGGGGGTGCCGTGGCCTCGGCGAGGAGGGCGGCGAGGCGTACGGCCGCGGTCTCGCGGTTGCGCCACTGGGAGCGGTGTTCCGAGGAGCGGACGGTGACGACCCCGTCGACGAGGCGCCCGGCGAGCTTGTGCAGGGCGCGCTGCTTCCAGACCTCGGGGAGGGCGTCGGTGCGGGCGAGGTCGAAGCGCAGTTCGACCTGGGAGTCCGTGGTGTTCACATGCTGTCCGCCGGGTCCGGAGGACCGCGAGAAACGCCACATCAGCTCGGCCTCGGGCAGGGAGACGGAGCCACGGATGACGTAAGGACCGGACATGCGCACCATGTTCCCCGCTCTGTCCGGTCCACGTCACCCCAATATCCGCACCCGATATCCGCGGTTCAGGAAGCGTTCGGCAAAGAAAGTAAAGACACTCGGAACTTGTGGCACCCCACACGGCGTTCTAAGGGGTAGCTGTAGCTTCGTGGCCGTACACCACGGCGCTTGTACAACCCCGTACGAAAACCGTACGACATCGAGGGAAGGGACTCCCAAACCATGGCTGTAAGCCTGTCCAAGGGTGGCAACGTCTCGCTCACCAAGGAGGCTCCGGGCCTGACCGCCGTCACCGTGGGCCTCGGCTGGGACGTCCGCACCACCACCGGCACGGACTTCGACCTGGACGCCTCGGCCATCGCGGTCAACACCCAGGGCAAGGTCTACTCCGACGCCCACTTCGTCTTCTTCAACAACAAGCAGACCCCGGACAACACCATCGTCCACACCGGTGACAACCGCACCGGCGAGGGCGCGGGCGACGACGAGGCGATCAACGTCAACCTGGCGGCCCTCCCGGCCGACATCGACAAGATCGTCTTCCCGGTCTCCATCTACGACGCCGAGACCCGTTCGCAGAACTTCGGCCAGGTCCGCAACGCCTACATCCGCATCGTCAACCAGGCGGGCGGCGCCGAGATCGCGCGTTACGACCTCTCCGAGGACGCGGCCACCGAGACCGCCATGGTCTTCGGCGAGCTGTACCGCAACGGCGCCGAGTGGAAGTTCCGCGCCGTCGGCCAGGGCTACGCCTCCGGCCTGGCGGGCATCGCGCAGGACTTCGGCGTGGGCGTCTGACGGACGTCATCCGAAGAGGAGTAGTCGCGGGGGGGGGGGCCCCGGGGGGGCCCGGGGGGCGCCCGCGCCCCGACGCCGGCCGCCGCCCGCCCCCCGGGGGGGCACGCCAACAAACACCGCAAACGCGGCG
>NZ_JBHVMS010000008.1:4417-111882 GCF_042796855.1 Streptomyces sp. NPDC057877 | reverse complement strand
GGCCCCGGTGTACGCCGAGGGCCCGACGCCTCTCCTCCGGCTGACCGGGCCACCGCCTAGGGTGCCCGCATGATCATCGACGTCCTCGCGGGCCACGACGCCAGGGAGCTCCAAGGCCAGGGTCCCCTCCTCGCGGACATCACCGCGCTCTACGCGGCCAACCGCGACTTCCACACCCTCAGCGGCGACTTCCCCGACCCGGACGACATCAGCCCCGCCCAGGTGGCGCAGGCACTCACCGGCGAACTGGCCAACCCGGACACCGAGATCCTGCTGGCCCGCGTCGAGGGGCGGCTCGTCGGCATCGCCATCACCCTCGCCCACCACCCCGACCCGGCCGACCCGGACCCCTGGATCGGGCTCCTGATGGTCGACCCGGCCCTCCACCGACGCGGATACGGACGCCGACTGGCATCCCTGGTCGAGGACCGCTTCCGCGCCACGGGCCGTACGGGCACACGCCTCGCCGTCCTGGCCAACAACCCCCGCGCCCTCGCCTTCTGGACGGCCCTCGGCTACGAGGTCATCGACCACCGCCCCGACCGCGCGGCGGGACGCCCCTGCGCGGTCCTGCGCAAACGGCTGCGCGTCCCACGCCGGGCCGCCCGGATCGCCGTGGTCGACCCGGAGGGAGCCGTCTTCCTCTTCCGGTACGACAACGTCGAGGTCGGCGTCCACTGGGCGCTGCCCGGCGGCGGCCTGGAAGCGAACGAAGGGCCGCGCGAGGGCGCACTGCGCGAACTGCGCGAGGAAACCGGCTGGACGGACCTGGAGCCGGGACCCCTGCTGTGCACCTGGGAGCACGACTTCACGCACTCCTCCCGCCCCGTCCGCCAGCACGAGCACATCTTCGTCACCCACGGCCCCCACCGCGAACCCACCGGTCCCCACCTCGCCGCCGCGCACTCCGTGGACGACATCCTCGCCTGGCGCTGGTGGAGCCGGGAGGAACTGGCGCAGGAGCCGGAGCCGGTGTGGCCGCCCGGACTGGCAGGGCTGCTGGACGGGTGGGAGGGCCACCGGTAGGCGCGCCGCACCCCGCCCGTGTCACCGGGGCGGCTTCCCGTCGCCGTACAGCCAGTCCCGCCAGACGCCCGAGAAGTCGGAGCCCGGCGCACGCCGTTCCACCCACGCCGTGAACTCCTCCGTGTCGGCCGTGCCATGCCGCTGGGCCGAGGCCCAGTCCCGCAGGAGGGCGCGGAAGGCGGTGTCGTCGCCGAGGATCTGGCGGACCCGGTGCAGGGCCATGGCGGCACGGTCGTAGACGGGGCGGCCGGAGATGCGGGCGGCGTCGGGTGGGTCGGCGGGCGGGAAGGCCCAGAGCCCGTCGCCGTCCGCGTCGCTCGTGTCCTCCGGACCGCTCTCGTAGAGCGCGTCGAACGTCTGCTCGGCCGTCTCCCCGCCCTGGTCCTCGCGCCACAGCCACTCCGCGTACGTGGCGAAGCCCTCGCTGAGCCACATGTCCCGCCAGGTCCTCGGCGTGACGGAGTCGCCGTACCACTGGTGGGCCAGCTCATGGACGAGGAGCGTGAGGTCGGGGGCGCCGGGGAAGACGGGGCGGTTCTGGGTCTCCAGGGCGTATCCGATGTCTTCGGGGCGCTCGACGATCACGCCGGTGGAGGCGAAGGGGTACGGCCCGAAGTTCCGCTCCGCCCAGGCCATGACGTCGGGGAGACGGCGCAGGACGGCGCGGCTCGCGTCGGCCTGCGCCGGGTCCACGGCGGTGTGGACGGGCAGGCGGCCGTCGCGGGCGGTGATGTCGTAGCGCTGGATGTCGTACCGGCCGATCGCGACCGTCGCGACATGGCTCGCCATGGGCTCCGCGGTGCGCCAGGCATACGTCGTCCGGCCGCCGCGGGTGGTCGGCTCCCGCGTCAACTGGCCGTTGGAGACGGCCCGCAGCCCTCGCGGCACGGTGACGCTGATGTCGTACGACGCCTTGTCGGAGGGGTGGTGGTTGCCGGGGAACCAGGCCATCGAACCCGTCGGCTGACCGAGCCCGAGCGCGCCGTCCGCGGTGGGCAGCCAGCCCTCCTCGGAGCCGTCGGGGTCGGTGATGGTCTCCGGGGTGCCCCCGTATCGGACCGTCACCCGGAAGACGGCGCCCGCGTCGAGTTCGTCGCGCGGGCGAATCGTCAGCTCCTGCCCCGCGCGGTTCCAGCGGGCGGGGCGCCGGTCGACGGCGACGGAGTCGACGTCCAGGCCGGACAGGTCGAGGTTGAGGGCGGAGAGGTCCTCGGTGGCGCGGGCGGTGACGGTCGCCGTGCCGGTGAGGTGGCGGTCGGTGGGGGTGTAGGCGAGGGTCAGCGCGTAGTGGGTGACGTCGTAGCCACCGTTTCCCGCCCTGGGGAAGTAAGGGTCGCGCAGGCCGTCGTCGCCGGGGGCGCCGGAGACACCGCCTCCGGCGCAGGCGGCGGTGAGGGCGGCGACGACGGTGAGGGCGGGGCCGGTCCGTGGGTGGGGGGTGCGCACCCGCCGAGCTTATGAGGCCGGTGCCGGGTTCCCGGCTGGACGGCGCCCGGTGCCGGAGTGGGCCCCCGCCCGTGGCACGATCAGCCCGTGCTCGACATCGGCTACGCCCTCTCCTCCCGCTTCCCCGACCCCCCGCAGACCGACTACCGCCGCGCGGACGTCCACGCGCTGCGGCACGACCTGTTCTGCGGTGACGTCTATCTCGCCGACACCGAGTCGGACCGGGAGCTGTCCACAGCCTGGGGATGGGTGCCGGTGCTCGACTTCGCGTGGGCGCTGTGCGACATCGTCGAGCGGCTGGACCGCGACCCGCTGGGCTCCCGCGCCGCCCGGCCCCAGCGGGCGGAGCTGGACTTCACCGAGTCGACGGACCGCATGCTCTTCGAGCGCCGTTTCGGCTGGGTGGACGTAGAGGCCGACTGGATGCCCGCCGAGGAGGCCCCGCTCACCTTCTCCCACACCGAACTGCGCCGCGAGTCCCGGGACTTCCTGCACGACCTGCTGGCCGACCTGTCCGACATGCACGAGGACCTCGCCGAGAACCCGGCGATCTGGACGCTGCAGGCCCGTTTCCCCCGGGTTCCCTGACCTTGCCGTCCTGACGTCGGCCGGTGAGTCCGGGCTGGTGCCAGGGCAGGGGAAACGAGGGCGGCGGCAGGAGGCCGAGCGGCAGCGGCTTGCCGCCCGCACCACGCCGGACGCGGGGCGGTGGGAAGTGGTCGTCGAGACCCGGGACCAGGCGGAGATGCGTACGCGGTTGCGCCGCCTCCAGGAGGCGCGGTCCTGGCTGAGCCGCAGGCAGTCCCCGCGCCTGTTCGGCGGCGGCAATCCGACCACCGGGACGAGACAGACCTACCGACGGATCTCAGGCGCAGGACACTAGCCCCCCGCCCCCTACTCCCCCGCCCCCTGCTCCCCCTCCACCCGGATCCCCAACGCCCCCGCCAACACCGGCGCCAGCTCCACCAGTTGCCCCGGACTGATCACCGCCCCCGCCAGCCGCTCCACCCCCCGCTCGATCTCCAGCTCCGCCGCGCCGCGCAGGTCCACGTCCTTCAGCGTGGCCCCGCTGAAGTCCACGCCCCGCAGCGCGCAGTCGAGGAACTCGACGCGTTCCAGGTCCGCGCCGCCGAAGTCCGGCTCGACGAGGACGCAGGAGTCGAAGACGACGTCTCTGAGCCGGGCGCCCCGCAGATTGACGAAGTCGAGCTTGCCGCCCCGGACGAGGACTCTCTCCAGCGCGGCGCCGTGCAGTCGCGTCCCGCCCAGGCGGGCGTCGAGGATCTCCACGTCCCGCAGCGTCGCATCGGCGAGGTCGGTGCCGACGCCGCGTGGGGCGCTGACGCGGGAGTCGAGGATCCGGGCGCGCCGCAGCCGGGTCTCGTCGAGGGCGCAGGCGGTCAGGGCGCAGTCCATGAAGCGGGCGCCCCCGCCGTCCTGACCGCCGAGGTCCGCCTCCCCGAACTCCAGCCCGTCATAGTCCCCGTCCGGCTCCAGCCCACCCCCTCGCCACGGCTCCAGCACCGGCAGCCGCACCTCCGCCCGCCGCGCCCCCCGGACCCGGCTCGCCGCCTGCCCACGCCCTCGCCTCACCATGCCCCCATCCTGCACCCCACCACTGACAATCGCCCTGACCTGCACAGACACCCTTCCTTTCGCAGCGATGTCACATTTCGGGGCTCGCGAGGGGTCGTAGTGGCAGCACAGCGACCGCAGAGCGCCGGGGCATCACCGCCAAGCCCTGCCCGGCGCCCACGCACCGACCGACCCGAGGGAGTCCAGCCCATGCACCGCATCACCGTCATCGGAGGCGGATTCGCCGGCCTCACCGCCGCCATCACCGCCGCCGAAGCGGGCGCCAAGGTCACCCTGCACGAGGCCCACCACACCCTCGGCGGACGCGCCCGGACCGCCGAGGCCCCCTACCGCACCAACGAGGGCCCGCACGCCCTCTACAACGGCGGCCCGCACTGGACCTGGCTCCACCAGCGCGACCTGATCGGCCCGCTGGCCCCGCTCCCGCCCCTGGAGGCCGCCCGGCTCCGGCTGCGCCACAAGGGCGTGCTGCGCCGCACCCCGCCGTTCGGGATGCTGAAGCTGCTGCGCCGTACCGCCCGGCACGCGCCCGTGGACGTCGACTTCCTCACCTGGGCGACCGAGCAGGCCGGTGCGGAGGCCGCGCGGGCCGCCGCCCACTACTCGGCGGTCGCCCTCTTCCACCACGATCCCGGCTCGCTGTCCGCGGCGTTCGTGCAGGAGCGGCTGCGCCGGGCCACCAAGCTGCCGCCCGAGGCGCACTACCCGCGCGGCGGCTGGGCGACCGTGATCGACCGGATGGCGGCGCGCGCCTGGAACCTCGGGGTGCGCATGGAGACGCTGTCCCGCGTCGAGACGGTCCCGGAGGGGCGCGGCCCGGTCATCGTCGCCACCTCCCTCGACGCCGCCCGCCATCTCCTCGGCGACGCCAGTCTGACCTGGCCCAGCGGCCGTACCGCGCTCATCGATCTCGCCGTGCGCACCCGGCGCGGCGACGCGTTCGCCGTGTCCGACCTGGACGCGCCGGGCTGGCTGGAGCGGTTCACCGCGCAGGACCGCACCCTCGCCCCGGCCGGGGAGCAGCTGGTCCAGGGCCAGATCCCGATCGCCCCCCACGAGTCGCGCGCCGACGGCATCGCCCGCGCCGAGCACCTGCTCGACCTGGCGTTCGACGGCTGGCGTGAGCGCCTCACCTGGCGCAGCGAGGCCACCGCCAACGGCCGTACGGGCGCCGTCGACCTGCCCGGTACCTGCTGGCGCGACCGGCCCGCCGTGGACCGCGGCGACGGCGTCTATCTCGCGGGCGACCAGGTCGCCGCCCCCGGTGTGCTCTCCGAGGTGTCCTTCAACAGCGCTCTGACGGCCGTGTCCCTGGCCCTGGGCCGCCACGGCCTGAACTCCCTTGACCTCAAGCACGCTTGAGGTTGAAGAGTGGGTCCCGGATCAGCGATCAGCACGCAGCTCACCGCCCACCAGCACAGGGGGACCCGCCATGCACGCCATCCGCCTCCACGCCTTCGGCCCCGCCGAGAACCTCGTCCTCGAGGAGGTCGAGGACCCCCGCCCCGGCCCCGGCCAGGTCCGTATCGCCGTAGCCGCCGCCGGTGTCCACCTGCTGGACACCGCCCTCCGGGAGGGACAGCGGGGTCCCGCCCCCGCCCCGACCCCGCTGCCCACCATCCCCGGCCGCGAGGTCGCCGGTGTCGTCGTCGCCCTCGGTGAGGGCACCGACGGGGCCTGGCTCGGCAAGCGGGTCGTCGCCCACCTCGGCTTCGCGCCCGGCGGCTACGCCGAACTCGCCGTCACCGACGCCGACCGCCTGCACGAGGTCCCCGCGCACCTCGGCCTCGCCGCGGCCGTCGCGATGATCGGCACGGGCCGTACGGCGATGGGGATCGTGCAGTTCGCCGAGCCGGGCCCCGGCGACGTGGTCCTGGTCCCGGCCGCCGCGGGGGGCGTCGGCACCCTCCTCGTGCAGTACGCCAAGAACGCGGGCGCCACCGTCATCGGGCTCGCGGGCGGCCCGGAGAAGACCGCCAGGGTCGCCGCGAACGGCGCGGACCTGGCCGTCGACTACCGGGACCCGTCGTGGCGGGAGCACGTCAGCGCGTACGACGGCAAGGTGACGATCGTCTACGACGGTGTCGGCGGCGACGTGGCCCGCGCGGCCGTCGGCCTGCTCGCCCCGGGCGGCAGGCACCTCGTCTTCGGCTGGTCGGCGCAGGGCATCGGGGCGGACACCGTCCCGTATCTCGTCGACGGGGTGTCCGAGCAGGTCCTCGGGCCGGTGATGCTGGAGAAGGCGGGCGGCCCCCACCCGATGCGCACCCTCGAACTGCGCGCCCTCGCCGAGGCCGCCGCGGGCCGTCTCAGCCCGGCCGTGCACCGCTTCCCGCTCGCCGAGGCCGCCGCCGCCCACCGTGCGCTGGAGTCCCGCGGGACGACCGGGAAGGTGGTGCTGGAGCCATGACCGGGCGAGCGCGCGAGGGCCCGGTCCCGCGCGGATGCGACATGACCCGATTCATGGTCTTCTGGCCGGATGAGTGTCACCCGAAAAGGTGAAACCAGCACCGCGACGGACCCCCACGACCCGCATCGCTGGTGGGGCCTGGTGGTGATCGCCCTGGCCCAGCTGATGGTCGTACTCGACGCGACCATCGTGAACATCGCCCTGCCCTCCGCCCAGAGCGACCTCGGGATCACCGACGGCAACCGGCAGTGGGTCATCACCGCCTACACCCTCGCCTTCGGCGGACTGCTGCTGCTCGGCGGCCGGATCGCCGACCTCGTGGGCCGAAAACGCACCTTCGTCATCGGCCTGATCGGCTTCGCGGGCGCCTCCGCGATCGGCGGCGCGGCCACCACCGCGGGCATGCTCTTCGGCGCCCGCGCCCTCCAGGGCGCCTTCGCCGCCGTCCTCGCGCCGTCCGCGCTCTCGCTGCTGACGACGACGTTCACCGACCCCGAGGAGCGCGGCAAGGCCTTCGGCGTCTACGGCGCCCTCGCGGGCAGCGGCTCCGCCATCGGGTTCATCGTCGGCGGTCTGCTCACCGAGTACCTCGACTGGCGCTGGTGCCTGTACGTCAACGTGCCCATCGCCGTCGTCGCCGTCATCGGCGCCTTCGCCCTGCTCCACGACCGCCCCGGCCACGCCGGTGCCCGGCTCGACGTACCCGGTGTGCTGCTCGGCTGCGGCGGCCTGGTCGCGATCGTCTACGGCTTCAGCGAGGCCGAACCGCGCGGGTGGAGCGACCCGTACGTGCTCGCCCTGTTCGCGGTGGGCGCCGCCCTGCTGACGGCGTTCGTGTGGTGGCAGACCAGGGCGCCCAAGCCGCTGCTGCCGCTGCACATCATCAAGGACCGCAACCGCGCGGGCTGCTTCCTGACCATGATGCTGGCCGTCATCGGCATGTTCGGCCTGTTCCTGTTCATGACCTACTACCTCCAGGTCGTCCTCGGCTACTCGCCGGTGCAGACGGGCCTGGCGTTCCTGCCGCTGACCGCCGCCATCATCGTCGGCGCCACCCAGATCTCCGCCCGCCTCCTCCAGCACGTCGCCCCGCGCATGCTGATGGCCCCGGGCATGGTCCTGGCCGCGGGCGGCATGCTGATCCTCACCCGGCTGACGGTCGACTCCGCCTACGCGACCGAGATCATGCCCGCGCTGATCCTGATGGGCCTCGGCATGGGCCTCACCTTCATGCCGGTCTTCGCCACCGCGACCGCGGGGGTCGCCCCGCAGGACTCCGGTGTCACCTCGGCCACCGTGAACACCGCCCAGCAGGTCGGCGGCTCCATCGGCACGGCCCTGCTCAACACCATCGCCACCACCAGCACCACCGCCTACGTCGCCGCCCACCTCCGCGACCCCGCCCAGCGCGCGGAGGTCGTCCGCGAGGGCACCGTGCACGGCTACACGGTCGCCATCTGGTGGGCCGCGGCGATCATGCTCCTGGCGGCGGTGGTGGCCGCCCTGATGGTCACGGCGAAGCCCCCGAAGCACGGCACACCGGCGACGGAACCGGTACCGGAGTCGGTGCGCTGACCCGCGAGGACCGCTAGTGCCTGCCCGCCAGGCGGTCCGCCACCCGCGCCAACCGCGACGACCCCGCCCCACCCCGCGCCGACTCCCGCCGGTCCGCCGCCCGGTACGCCGCGTACAGCCCGTGCACCCCCAGCCACCGCAGCGGCTCCGGCTCCCACCGGCGCACCCGGTGGCCCACCCACGGCAGACCGGTCAGCTCGGTCGCGGCGCCCTCCCCCGAGTCGAGCAGCACCAGGTCGCGCAGCGTCCGGGCGGCGAGGTTCGCGGTGGCCACCCCGGAGCCGACGTAACCGCCCGCCCAGCCCAGCCCCGTCGCCCGGTCCAGGGTGACCGTCGCGCACCAGTCACGCGGCACGCCGAGCACCCCCGACCAGGCGTGCGCGACCCGGACGCCGCCCAGCGACGGGAAGAAGCGCACCAGGATGCCGTACAACGCCTCGACGGTGGACGGCCGCGTACCGCCGTCGTCGTCGGTGCGCGAGCCGAAGCGGTACGGCACTCCGCGCCCGCCGAGCGCGATCCGCCCGTCCGCCGTGCGCTGGGCGTACATGTACGCGTGCGCCATGTCGCCGAGCGTCTCGCACCCCGCCCAGCCGATGTCCGCCCACCGCGCCCGCGGCAGCGGCTCGGTCACGATCATGGAGGAGTTCATCGGCAGCCAGGTCCGCCGCTGCCCCTTCAGCTCCGCCGTGAACCCCTCCGTACAGCGCAGCACGTACGGCGCCCGCACGGTCCCGTACGGCGTCACCGCGCGCCCCGGCCGGATCTCCGTCACCGGCGTCGACTCGTACACGGCCACCCCGAGCCGCTCGACGGCCGCCGCCAGCCCCTTGACCAGCTTCACCGGCTGCACCCGCGCCCCATGCGGCGTCCACGCCGACCCCACCGCCCCGGCCACCCGGATCCGCTCGGCGGTCTCCCGGGCGCCGTACAGCTCACGGTCCCGCTCCCCGTACGCCAGCTCCCGCTCGTGGAACGCCTTCAGCCGCCCCAACTGGGCGGACGTGTACGCCACTTCGAGCACCCCGCCGCGCTGGACGTCGGCGTCGACGCCCTCCTCGTCCGCGACCCGGACGACCTCCGCCACGGTGTCGTTCATGGCCCGCTGGAGGCGTACGGCGGCCTCGTGGCCGTGCAGCGCGGCGTACCGGTCCCGGCCCGCGACGCCGTTGTAGAGCCAGCCGCCGTGCGCCCCGAGGCGCCGTACCCGGCGAACTTCCGCTCCAGCACGGTGATCCGCAGGGACGGCCGGGCCCTCTTCAGGTAGTACGCCGTCCACAGCCCGGTGTACCCGGCGCCGACGATCACCACGTCGGCGTCCGCGTCACCGGGCAGCGGCTGCCGGGGCTCGGGCAGGCCGTCCTGGGCGTACCAGAAGGAGACACCGCCGTTGACGAGACGGCTGCTCGCGGAGTCGCTCATGGCCGGAAGCTAACCCGGCGCGGGGCCCGTTGTCTGCTACGGAATCCGTTGTCCTGCGGCCCCGGATACAGTCCCGTAGGTGATCGAGATCCCGGCGGAACTGGCGGCCACCCAGACCCTCTACAACGGTGCCGCGGGCCGCGACTTCATCGCCGCGCTCCCCGGTCTCGCCGCCCGCTTCCTCGACGCGTGGGCGCTGCGGCCGGACGGCCCGTCGATGTACGGCGTGTGCGCGCTGGTCCTGCCCGTGCTGCGCGACGACGGCACCCCGGCCGTCCTCAAGCTCCAGCTCCCCGACGACGAGAGCGCGGGCGAACCCCTCGCCCTGCGCGCCTGGAACGGCGACGGGGCGGTACGGCTGCTCGACCACGACCCGGCCACCGGCACGATGCTGCTGGAACGCCTCGACCCGGCCCGCGCGCTCTCGGACCTGCCCGACGTCCACGAGGCGACCCTGACCATCGCCCGCCTGCTGGCCCACCTGACGGCCACCGGGGCCCCGCCCGGTCTCCGCCGCCTCGCCGACATCGCGCCCGCCCTGCTGGAGCGCACCCCGCCCGCCCTGGCCCGGGTCCCCGACCCGGCGACCCGCGCCCTGCTCGCCGACTGCGCCGCCGCCCTGCGCGAGGTCGCCGACGAACCCGGCGACCGCCTCCTGCACTGGGACCTGCACTACGACAACGTCCTCGCCGCCGACCGCGCCCCCTGGCTGGCCATCGACCCCAAGCCCCTCGCGGGCGACCCGGGCTTCGAACTCCTCCCGGCCCTGCACAACCGCTACGACCCGGCCGACGTCCGCTGGCGCTTCGACGCCATGACCGACACCCTCGCCCTGGACCGCCCGCGCGCCCGCGCCTGGACCCTCGCCCGGGTCCTGCAGAACTGCCTGTGGCAGACGGAGGACGGCCATCCGCTCGCTCCGGAGCAGTTGGAGATCGCCCGCACCCTGAGGCACGCCGTGTGATCCAGGTCACGTCGCGGAGTGGAACTCGGTCGCGGCCATCGGCGAACAGCAGATGACCACGGGACGGCTTTCGAGGGAAACGAAACGACATGAACCGAAGAGGCAAGGCGTGACACTCATGCCGGGCGCCGCCGCCTCCGCCAGGGCGACGGCCGCGTACGGCGAGTGCGACGGCGCGGTCATCGAACGGTCCTGGGACACCCCCGACGCGTTCGCCGTGATCTTCGACCGGCACGCCGACGACATCCACCGCTACATCGCCCGGCGGCTGGGCCCCGACACCGCCGACGACCTGATGGCGGAGACGTTCGTCATCGCGTTCCGCCACCGTCGGCGCTACGACCCGTCCCATCCGCACGCCCGGCCCTGGCTGTACGGCATCGCCACCAACCTGATCGGCCGCCACCGCAGGGACGAGGCCCGCCGCCTGCGCGCGCTGTCGCGCATGGCGTCCCTGTCCGACGGCCGGGACGGCCACCAGCACACCCCCGACCACGACGTCGGCGGCGCCCTGGCCGACGCCCTCGCCACGCTGCCCGCCCGCCACCGCGACGTCCTGCTGGTCATCGCCTGGGGCGACCTCGACTACGCCGAGGCCGCGCGGGCCCTCGGCATCCCCGTGGGCACCGTGCGCTCCCGCATGCACCGCGCCAGGACCAGGCTCCGCCGGGCCCTGGGCGCGGCCGACCATCCCGCACCCCAGAAGGAGACCGACCGTGGATGAGCTGACGATGGTGCGCGAGTGGGAGACCGAAGGACCCGGCCCCTCGCCCCGGGCCCGCGCCGCCGCCCGGGCCCGGCTCCATGCCGCCATGGCGGACGAGTCCCGCACGGTGGCGTCCCGTGGCCGCGCGCTGAGCCGACGGCTGGTGTTCCGCGCCTCGCTCGCCGGTCTGACCGCGACGGCGGTGGGCGTCGCCGTCGTGGTGGCCCAGGACACCGGCGACGGCCACGCGCCCCGGATGGACGAGGCCAGCGCGGCGGAGGTGCTGCGCGGCGCCGCCGAACGCACCCGCGCCCTGGGCAGCGACCTGCCGGTCCCGCGCGACGACCAGTTCCTCTACACCAAGACGTACGTCGAGCGGACCCCGGTCAAGGGCGGCAGGACCCGCACCTGGACCGACGAGAGCTGGATGTCGGTGGACGGCTCCCGGACGTCCCGGCGGCAGGAGTACGGCAGGGTCCACCACGACCCGCCGCTCGGCGAGCACGAGGTGGCCTGGCCGCCCACCGTCTACTCCAAGCTCAAGAAGTGGCCGACCGACCCCGACGAACTCCTGGCCGCGCTGCGACTCGGCCACGCCCACACCACCGTCGGCGACGCCAACACGTTCCTCAACGCCTGCATGCTGATGCGCGGTCCGCGCGTGATGCCCCCCGGCCTCCAGGCCGCCGCCTTCGAAGCGCTGTCCAAGCTCCCCCGGGTCCGCGTGGACCGCCACGACACCGACGTCCTCGGCCGCAGCGCCGTCGGCGTCTCCCACCCCAAGTCGACCTTCACCTTCCTCTTCGACCGCACGACGTACGACTACCTGGGCATGCGGCTGAAGGGCAGCGTCGCGAAGAAGGTGAACGGCGAGTGGATCCAGACCGGCTGGTACTACGAGACCCGCACCCAGACCGACATCCAGGTGGTCGACCGCATCGGACAACGTGGCCGGGCCTCCGCATCGGCCGCGTCCTGACGCGCGCCAGCCCTCGTTGTACGGTACACGCCATACAATCCGCGCGTGATCTCTCATAAGTCCGCGTTCAGGCGGAATCCCCTGGCAGGCCTGCTGTTGTTCATCCTGGCGCTGCTGACCACGATGGTCTCGGCGCCCCCCGCCTCGGCAGCGACGACCAGTGACTGCGAGACCTCGGTGTCCGGCCGCTACGAGACCTGCTTCATCTACGGCGGCGGGACCGAGGACCGCCTGCTGGTCACCAAGATCAAGGGCAAGATCGACGCCACCGCCGACGCGGCGGCGGCCGGGGAGACGGGCAACTACATCCGGGTCGCCGTCTACAACTGGTGGGTGAGCGGCGGCGGCTGGGACATCGCGGCCTCGCTCGTGCGGGCCCAGCAGAGCGGTGTGAGCGTCCGCGTGGTGGTCGGCCCCTCGGAGGGCACCGTCATCAACTACCTCAAGAGCAACGGCATCGACGTCACCTACTGCGCCGACGCCTGCATGACCGAGGGCAGCGGCGCGATGCACAACAAGTTCTTCCTGGTCAAGAAGGGCGACACCAAGCTGGTCATCCAGAGCTCCAGCAACCTGAAGGACAGCCAGAACACGCACGCCCAGAACCTGCTGATCAGCCGCGACGACGACGCCCTGTTCTCCGCCTACGTCAACTACTGGCGCCGCCTGTTCGCCAAGGACTGGACGTACGACGGCGTCACCTGGGGCACCAACGCCTCAAGGACCATCGACGGCACCAACGACCTGTCGAAGGCGTACTTCTTCCCCCAGCCCGGCGCCACCCGCGTCGCCGACGTCCTGGGCAACGTCTCCGCCTGCCAGTCCGGCAGCGACCGCATCTGGATAGAGGCCAGCGAGTTCGACTCGACGTCCTACTCGAAGGGGATCGTCGACCAGCTCAACCGCCTGCGCGGCATCGGCTGCGACATCAAGGTCATCGTCCAGAAGCAGGCGGGCTACGACATGCTGCGCGGCTACGGCATCCCGGCGACCGACATCCACTGCGACGGCTGGAGCCACAACAAGCTGCTCCTCATCGACGCGAAGTACGCCGGTGAATGGCGCAAGCCGGTCTTCGTCGGCTCCTACAACCTCACCGAGAACTCGGCCTGGCGCGCCAACGACGCGATGCTCCGCGTCATCGACGGCGACGTCACCAACCGGTACATCAACCAGTTCCAGCACCTGTGGATGAACCCGCGCGCCTGCGACGGCGCCGGGGTGGAATAACACCCACGCCGGGTTGCCCGGTCCCCCCGGGCAACCCGGCCCACTGGAGCCCCCTGTCGGATTCGAACCGACGACCTGCTGTTTACAAGACAGCCGCTCTGGACCAGCTGAGCTAAGGAGGCACGCACGCGCGCGTGACGCCGTGCCCGTGCAGTGTACCCAGCTCCCGGCCGGGCCCCCTCGAAAATTTCCGCGAAGTTCACAGGCCTCCGGGTACTGACAGAACAGGTGAACGCCAGGTACCGTCCGAAAGCCAGTCCGCATCCGTGGACTACACCACCTTCCTACAACGGATCGTCCGGCACGTTCCTGCCGGTAGAAGGGGGCCCATTCACCATGGCCACAGTCACGTTCGACAAGGCGACCCGGATCTACCCGGGTTCCACCAAGCCCGCCGTCGACGGCCTCGACATCGAGATCGCGGACGGTGAGTTCCTCGTCCTGGTCGGCCCGTCCGGTTGCGGCAAGTCCACCTCCCTGCGCATGCTCGCGGGCCTGGAGGACGTCAACGGCGGCGCCATCCGCATCGGTGACCGCGACGTCACGCACCTGCCGCCGAAGGACCGGGACATCGCCATGGTGTTCCAGAACTACGCGCTCTACCCGCACATGTCGGTCGCCGACAACATGGGCTTCGCCCTGAAGATCGCGGGCGTCAACAAGGCGGAGATCCGGCAGAAGGTCGAAGAGGCCGCGAAGATCCTCGACCTCACCGAGTACCTGGACCGCAAGCCGAAGGCGCTCTCCGGTGGTCAGCGCCAGCGTGTCGCCATGGGCCGCGCCATCGTGCGTGAGCCGCAGGTCTTCCTCATGGACGAGCCGCTGTCCAACCTGGACGCCAAGCTGCGTGTCTCCACCCGTACGCAGATCGCCTCCCTCCAGCGCCGCCTGGGCATCACCACCGTCTACGTCACCCACGACCAGGTCGAGGCCCTGACGATGGGCGACCGCGTCGCGGTCCTCAAGGACGGTCTGCTCCAGCAGGTCGACACCCCGCGCAACATGTACGACAAGCCCGCCAACCTCTTCGTCGCCGGGTTCATCGGCTCCCCCGCCATGAACCTGGTCGAGGTCCCGATCACCGACGGCGGTGTGAAGTTCGGCAACAGCGTGGTGCCGGTCGACCGTGACGCGCTCTCCGCCACCACCGACAAGACGGTCACCGTCGGTGTCCGCCCCGAGCACTTCGACGTCGAGGGCGCCGACTCCGACCAGGGCCTCGCGGTCACCGTGAACGTCGTCGAGGAGCTGGGCTCCGACGCCTACGTCTACGGCACCGCGAAGGTCGGCGACGAGTCCAAGGACCTCGTCGTCCGCGTCGGCGGCCGCAACGTCCCGGAGAAGGGCAGCACGCTGCACGTCGTCCCGCGCCCCGGCGAGACCCACGTGTTCTCCACCTCGACGGGCGCACGCCTGTCCGACTGAGCACGCCGTAACCGGCAAAGCCGGGTGATTCACCCAGGTTGACGAAACGGGCCCCGCGGATCGCCGCGGGGCCCGTTTCGTAGGCATTCGGTTGTCGACAAATACCCCGGCACACCGCTCATTTCGAGCAGTGTGCGTCAACCCCGCACCCCGGAGGAGCCACCTTCCCGTCCCCCGATACGGTGACCAAATGTCGCCAAATCATTACCGGGCGCTACCCTCACTCGCGTGAAGCACTCCACCATCCAACAGACGCGTCGCGGCCAGGGCCCCGCCCGCCGGATCGGCCGCACCCTCGCCCTCGTCCTGCCCGTCGTCCTGGTGCTCTCCGGGACCCTCGCGGTCACCCGAGTCAACTGGTCGGGGAACACCTCGCACCCGGTGCTCACCGCGGCGGACGCCTCGGCCTCCAACGCCTCCTCCCGTGCCGCCGCCCGCGCCCCGTACCAGGTGCTCCAGGACCGACTCCTGACCGAGCTACAGGCCAAGGACCCGGGCGTCGCCCTCACCCACCTCCAGCAGGCGGTCAACGAGAGCCCCTCGCTCGCCCGGCACTGCGCCGCCATCGCCCGCGCCCTCGGCCGAGCCGCGGTCCGGGTCTACGGCCCCACCCGCGCCCAGTCCTACGCCCGCCCGGTCTGCGACACCGCCTTCGCCTCGGGCGTCGCCGCCGCCCACAGCTGAACCCCCGCCGGAAGGCCGCGCGCGGAACGCCCTCTACGCTTCGGGCATGACTGCTCCGAACGCCGCCGCGGCCAGGCCTGTCCAAGCCGTCATCCTGGCCGGTGGCCAGGGTTCCCGGCTGCGCCCGTACACCGACGACCGGCCCAAGCCGATGGTCGAGATCCCCGGCACCGGGACTCCGATCATCGGCCATCAGCTCTCCTGGCTCGCCGAGGAGGGCGTCACCGACGTGGTGGTCAGCTGCGGCCATCTCGCCGAGGTGCTCCAGGACTGGCTGGACGCCACCGACCTGCCCGTCTCCGTCACCACCGTCGTGGAACCGGAGCCCCTCGGCCGCGGCGGCGGCCTCAAGTACGCCGCCGCCCGCCTCCCCCACCCCGACCGGCCCTGGTACGCCACCAACGGCGACATCTGGACCCGCTTCCCGCTGCGCGACATGGCGGACTTCCACACCGAGCGCGACGCCGTCGCCACCCTCGCCCTGGCCCGCCCGCGGCTGCCGTGGGGCGCCGTGCAGACGGACGGCTTCGGCCATGTCACGGACTTCATAGAGTCCCCGCCGTCCACGTTCGAGATCAACGCGGGCGTCTACGTCTTCTCCGCCGGGTTCGCCGCACTCCTCCCGGACCGCGGCGACCACGAACGCAGTACGTTCCCCCAGCTCGCCCGCGAACGCCGCCTCGCCGGTTTCCCGCTCCCGCAGGGCGCCTACTGGCGCGCCATCGACACGGCGAAGGACCTCACGGAGGCGGCACGGGAACTGGCGGCGCTCAAGCACTGAAAGCGGTGCGCCACAGGGGCCCCCACCGCACGCCACAGGGGCCCCACCAGCGCGTGGGACCCCTGTGTCGCCGTACAGCCAGTCGGCCAGTCGGCCGGTGAGCCGGTGAGCCGGTCAGCCCAGCAGCCCTCCGACCAGCCCCGGCCCGGACGTCGACTCGCCGTCGCTGGAGCCGGTGCCCGTGCCGCCGGTGGGATCGCCGCCGCCGCTCGTCGCGGCGCCGCCGGAGGTCGGCCCGGAGCTGGTGCTCGGCGCCTGCTGTTCCGGGGAGGACTGCTGCGGCGGGGCCTGGCCCGCGGTGCCCTGGGTCTGGCTGGGGGCGCCGCCGGTGACCGTGCCGGTGTCGCGGGTGGCGTCCGGGGAGGCCGCGGCGCCCGCGGTGGGCGCGGCCGAGGAGGCGCCCTGCGTGGCGCCCTGGGTGGGCGAGGAGGCGCTCGCCGACGGGGACTGGCCGCGCCGCTCGCTGGGGCTCTGCGGCAGCGGGGAGCCCGGCAGTTCGTTGCGCGGGGCCTCGCCGGGCCCGGGGACGACCACCCGGTCCGCGTCGCGCACCGCGCCGCCGAGCAGCGAGCCGATGAGCAGGGTGAGCCCGGTCGCGATGGTGGTGACGAGGAGACCGCGGCGCAGCACGTACTGGCGCAGCTCCCAGATGTCGGCGCGTGGCCCGAGCCGCCGCCAGGCGCCGGCCGCGAGCCGCCCGTCGACGGAGTACACGGGCGCCCCGGCGATGATCAGCGGGGACCAGGCGGCGAGATAGATGATGTCGGGGGTGTCGTAGGCGGGGACGCTCTTCCAGCTGACGGTGACCAGCAGCGCGGCCGACAGCAGCGCGCCGACCACGGCGGCGACCCGCTGCCAGCAGCCCAGGACCGTGAGCACGCCCACGATGACCTGGAAGAAGGCGATGACCAGGCCGGAGCCGACGGGGTGGTCGAGGGCGAACTGCCGCAGCGGCTCGGCGACTTCCCAGGGGTGCAGGGTGTTGAGCCACTTCACCATCGAGCCGCGCTCGCCGCCGTCGAAGTACACGGGGTCGCAGAGCTTGCCCATACCGGCGTAGATGGAGATGAAGCCGAGGAAGACGCGCAGCGGGAGCAGGACGACGCCGAGGTTCATCCGGCGGCCGGGGTAGTAGGCGTGCCGGGCGGGGTCGTCACCGCCCGGCTTGCGGCGGGCGCCCTCGGGGGTCTCGAAGTCCGCGTCGTCGTAGGAGGGTTCGCCGTACGGGGATTCGCTGTACGGCGATTCGTCGTACGGGGATGCGTCGTAGGGGCGTTCGTCGTGGGCCGCCGCCTCGCGCTCGTCGTCGGCGCTGGTGACGGTGCGCATGTGCGGCAGCAGCCGGGTCGCGTCGCCGGGGCCGCGCTGGGCGCCGACGACGGGTGTCTCGACGGTCTGGACCAGTTCGTCGTCGTAGCCGCCGCCGTAGCCGCTCTGGTAGCCGGTGTCGGCGTCGACGCGGGGGATGACCTGGGTGGCGCCGGTGTCGGAGGCGGGTTCGTCGGCGGGGCGGACGCCCGCACCGCGCACGGCCTGGAGCAGGCGGTGCGCGCCGGTGTCGTCGGGGAGCGACCGGCCGCTCCAGACGACCGGACGGCGCCTGGCGCCCGTACTGGTGCCGACGACGGGCATCCGGGCGGTGTCCGCGGCGGCGCTCGCGTGTCGTGCGATCCGCGGGAGTTGGGGCGCCCGCGAGGACGCGCCCAACTGCACGCGGAAGCTGGCGTGATTGACGATGACCTGCGCCGGATCGCTCGGCACCTTCACCATGCTCAGCGCGGGAGCGTCGTCGAATCCCGACGAGCGGTCCCCCGTGGGTGTGCGGGGTGTTCTGGTGTCCACACTCATCTAACCGAGTGACGTGTGTTTAGGACACTGCTTTGACTTGGGCGAACTGTCCGGACCCCGTCAAGCTCGCCCTCAACGCCCGGATTACCCCGTACGGGTGATACGCCGCACGGGCGTTCAGGCGCGGCGCCGCGCCGCCTCGTACAGCACGATCCCCGCTGCCACACCGGCGTTGAGCGACTCGGCGCCGCCCGGCATCGGGATCCGCACCCGGAAGTCGCAGGTCTCCCCGACCAGCCGGGACAGCCCCTTGCCCTCGCTGCCGACGACGATGACGACGGGCCCGTCCAGCGCCGCCAGCTCCTGCACCTCGGTCTCACCGTCGGCGGCGAGCCCGACGACCACGATCCCGGCCTTCTTGTACGCCTCCAGGGCCCGCGTCAGATTGGTGGCGCGCGCGACCGGCGTACGCGCGGCGGTACCGGCGGACGTCTTCCAGGCACCCGCCGTCATCCCGGCCGCACGCCGCTCCGGTACGACGACACCGTGGCCGCCGAAGGCAGAGACGGACCGCACGACGGCACCGAGGTTGCGCGGGTCGGTCACCCCGTCGAGGGCGACGATCAGCGGGTCCTCGCCCGCGTCGGCGGCGGCACCGGCGAGGTCCTCGGGGTGCGCGTACTCGTACGGCGGCACCTGGAGCACCAGGCCCTGGTGGTTGAGCCCGTTGGTCATCCGGTCAAGCTCCGGGCGCGGCGCCTCCATCAGGTTGATGCCGCCGCGCTCGGCGACGAGCTGGAGCGCCTCGCGCACCCGCTCGTCGTTGTCGATGAACTGCTGCACGTAGAGCGTGGACGCGGGCACGCCGCCGCGCAGCGCCTCGACGACGGGGTTACGGCCGACGACCAGTTCGGACGGCGCCTTGCCGGTACGGCGCTGCGGCGCGCGGACCTGCGCCCGGCGCGCCTTCGCGGCGGCGGCCCGCTGCTTGACGTGCCCCTTGCGCATCTCGGCGGGCGGGGTGGGCCCCTTGCCCTCCAGGCCCCGGCGCCGCTGGCCGCCACTGCCGACCTGCGCGCCCTTCTTGCCGGACATGCGACGGTTGTGAGCGGCCATGATCTACCTGTCTGTAGTGAGTACGTGCGTCTTGTGTCTGAGGTGAAGTGTGCCGCCCGCCCGCGCGGACGGCACACCCGATCACCCGGGGCCGGTCAGCCCTGCCCGCCGAGGGTCCACCGGGGGCCCTGCGGGCTGTCCTCGATGACCAGCCCGGCGTGCTTGAGCTGATCGCGGATGGCGTCGGCGGTGGCCCAGTCCTTCCGCCCCCGAGCGGACTCCCGCTGTTCGAGGACGAGTCTTACTAGGCTGTCGACGACCCCGTGCAGTTCCTCGCCCCGGTCGTCGCCCCCGGTCCACCGCGGGTCGAGCGGGTCGAGGCCGAGGACGCCGAGCATGGCCCGGACCTCGGCGAGGCGGGCGACCGCGGCGTCCTTGTCGTCGGCGGCGAGGGCGGAGTTGCCCTGCCGGACGGTGGTGTGCACGACGGCGAGCGCCTGCGGGACGCCGAGGTCGTCGTCCATGGCGTCGGCGAACGCGGGCGGCACCTCGGCGGCGGGCTCGACGGCACCGGCCAGCTCGACGACGCGCTGCACGAAGCCCTCGATGCGGGAGAACGCGGCATCCGCCTCGCGCAGGGCCTCCTCGCTGTACTCGATCATCGAGCGGTAGTGCGGGGTGCCCAGGTAGTACCGCAGCACGATCGGCCGCCAGTGCTTGACCATCTCGGAGACGAGCACCGAGTTGCCGAGCGACTTGGACATCTTCTCGCCGCTCATGGTGACCCAGGCGTTGTGCAGCCAGTACCGGGCGAACTCGTCGCCGTAGGCCTTGGCCTGGGCGATCTCGTTCTCGTGGTGCGGGAAGATCAGGTCGAGGCCGCCGCCGTGGATGTCGAACTCGGTGCCCAGGTACTTGTGGGCCATGGCGGAGCACTCCAGGTGCCACCCCGGCCGCCCCCGCCCCCACGGCGTCTCCCAGCTGGGCTCACCCGGCTTCGCCGCCTTCCACATGGCGAAGTCGCGCGGGTCCCGCTTGCCGGTCTCACCGGCGGAGGAGGGCTGCTGGAGGTTGTCCAGCTCCTGGTTGGAGAGCTTCAGGTAGTCCGGGAAGGACCGCACGTCGAAGTAGACGTTCCCGTCGGCCTCGTAGGCGTGCCCGCGCTCGATGAGCCCGCGCATCATCTCGACCATCTCGGTGATGTGCCCGGTGGCCCGCGGCTCGTACGTCGGCGGCAGGCAGCCGAGCGCGGCGTACCCGTCGTTGAACGCGCGCTCGTTCTCGTAGCCGATGGCCCACCAGGGCCGCCCCTGCTCGGCGGACTTGGTGATGATCTTGTCGTCGATGTCGGTGACGTTCCGCACGAACGTCACCCGGTAGCCGCGGTAGTCGAACCACCGCCGCAGGATGTCGAAGTTCAGGCCCGACCGGATGTGCCCGATGTGCGGTGCGGCCTGCACGGTGGCACCACACAGGTAGATCGAGACACAGCCCGGGGTGAGCGGGGCGAAGTCACGGATCTGCCGGGCGCTGGTGTCGTACAGGCGAATAGTCACCCCTCCAGGGTAGTGGGCCCCGACCAGTGCCCCGGCCGATTTCCTCCCAGCCGCGACACCGCTCGGGACTCGCTCCCGGACCCGGTGGGCTACGCCACCCGCGCCACCAACGCCGTCGCCACCGCCATCAGGCCCTCCCCCCGTCCCGGGAACCCCAGCCCGTCGGTCGTGGCGCCGGAGACGGACACCGGGGCACCGGCGGCCTCCGACAGGACCTTCTGGGCCTCCTCGCGGCGCTTGCCGATCTTCGGGCGGGGGCCGACGACCTGCACGGCGATGTTCCCGATCCGAAAGCCCGCCGCGCGGACGATCCGTGCCGCCTCGGTGAGCAGCGCGACGCCGGACGCACCGGCCCACTCGGGCCGCCCGGTGCCGAAGTGCTGGCCCAGGTCACCGAGTCCGGCCGCGGAGAAGAGGGCGTTGCACGCGGCGTGCGCGACCACGTCCGCGTCGGAGTGCCCGGCCAGCCCGGCGCCCTCGCCCTCCCACCTCAGCCCGGCGCACCACAGCTCCCGGCCCTCCTCGAAGGCGTGGATGTCCGTGCCGATGCCCACCTGGGGCAGCATCACCGCCGTCGGTTCAGAAGCCATCGTTGAGCCTCCTGCGCGCCAGAACCGCCTCCGCCAGGACGAGGTCCAGGGGCCGGGTGACCTTGAACGCCTCCTCGTGCCCGGGTACGACCACCACCGGCACGCCCAGTTGCTCGACCATCCCGGCGTCGTCGGTGACCTCGCCGGTGGCGCTCTCGTGCGCCCGCAGCAGGGTCTCCCGGTCGAAGCCCTGCGGTGTCTGCACCGCCCGCAGCCGTGCCCGTACCGGTGTGGCCACGACCGCCTCCGCCTCCCCCGCGACCGCGGCGGGCTCGACCTCCTTCACGGTGTCCGCCAGCGGTACAGCGGGCACCACGGCCGGTGCCCCGCCCCGCACGGTGTCGATCACCTGGTCCACGGTGTCCACCGGGACCAGCGGGCGCGCCGCGTCGTGCACCAGCACGATGTCGTAGCCGGGCGGCAGCGCGTCCAGGCCGAGCCGCACGGACTCCTGCCGGGACTGCCCGCCGGGCACCACCAGGAAGTCGGTCCGCTCGGGCAGGGCGTGCGCGTCGAGCAGCGACTTGACCTCCGCGGAGCCGTCGGGCGGGGCCACGACCACCACGAGGGACACGGCACGGGACGCGGCCATGGCCCGCACCGCGTGCACCAGCATCGGAGTGCCGTTCAGCGCGCGCAGCGCCTTGGGGGCGCCCGGGCCGAGCCGCACGCCCTTCCCCGCGGCCGGGATCACCGCGGCGGTACGGGCCTGCGTACGCGTGTCCGCATGGGCCTCCGTACGGGCTTCTTGAGCGGCCTGCGAACCAGTTCCCGCAGGCGAAGGGCGCGAATCGTCAGACATCGGTTCCTGTCAGGTTTGTGTGCTGGCCTGGCGTGGGTATGGCCTGGGCGTACCCCGTGCTCCTGGAGCGCGGGGAGTGCCGGGCGCGACGCCTTGACCGGACCCTTCCGTGACACTGGTCGAGCCAACTGCCCGGGCCCGGCACACCAAGTATCGGGGGCGGGAATTCCAGCCAAACCCCTGGCGTACGGAGTGCGCCCCCGAGGCATGCCGCCCAGGGAATCCGGGGACCCCGAAAGCGGACATGCCGCAGCGCCCGGCGACGACAGCCAGTTCTATGTCATCGTCATCGGGCACCGCGGCATTTCGACTGGTGCTGCTGGTGAACTGCTATGGAATAGGCGTGGGCTGCCTGCCACGCGTCAGGACGCGAGAACCTCGTCGAGCAGGGCCTCGGCCTTGTCCTCGTTGGTGTTCTCCGCGAGGGCGAGTTCGCTGACCAGGATCTGCCGGGCCTTGGCGAGCATTCGCTTCTCACCGGCGGAGAGTCCGCGCTCGCGCTCACGACGCCACAGGTCACGCACTACTTCCGCGACCTTGATGACATCGCCGGAGGCGAGCTTCTCCAGATTTGCCTTGTACCGACGCGACCAGTTCGTGGGCTCCTCGGCGTACGGCGCGCGCAGCACCTCGAAGACCCGGTCCAGCCCGTCCTGACCGACCACATCACGTACGCCGACGAACTCCGCATTGTCCGCTGGCACACGTACCGTCAGGTCACCCTGGGCGACCTTCAGCACCAAGTAGGTCTTGTCCACGCCTTTGATCTGGCGAGTTTCGATGGCCTCGATCAGCGCGGCCCCGTGATGGGGATAGACCACGGTGTCGCCAACCTTGAACGTCATGTGACAGGTACCCCTTCCGTGGCTATCCAGGGTAACACGGATACGGCGTCTTCTGAATGGCGTTTTCGCAGGTCAGGGCATATCTCGGGGCTTGACAACAGCGACAGGAACGTGCTTCGCGGCCCCCGCGGAACAAGGTATTCGCAGGTCGGAGCCGCTGTCCGGGGCACGGGAAACGCATGCGTTACACACCCCCGACCCCCCTGCCAAGTGGCTGAACATCCCGATATGTCCGCTTCCAAACGATCGACTTCCGCTACTCCGTTCGGCTCGCGGAGCCGGGCGGGAGACGATTCCGGAATTGATCACAAGGGCTTCACCGATCCCCGCTGATCACCCCCTTCTCCCGTTGATCAATTCCGGGTCACAGGCGGTGCATTCCTTCACCGGGTTTTTGCTCGGCATTGCCCCACGGGGCTTATGTGAATGGCGGACGGGTGACAGCTCCGAAGTGACCGCGGTGACACCGCGGCGGGAGGTGAGCCACCGGGACACCCCGGTAGGGAGGGTCGGGTGCGGCGGCCGGGGAACGGATCGGTAACCTGGGGCCGCTGACAGATCCTTAGGGCGGCTTTACAGGACAGCCGCCCCTGCGTTCAAGGAGTTGCCGCCGCCGTGAGCAGCAGCCTTCGACGCGGCGCCCTCGCCGCTTCCGCCATCGCGTTCTCGATCGCCTCGCTCGCCGCCTGCGGCGCCGGCAACAACTCCCAGACTCTGGAGATCAAGCCGGACAACGCGGCCACCAGCGTCGGGGACATCAAGATCCAGAACGCCGTGGTCATCACCCAGCCCGAGGCGGAGGCGACCGGCCCGGCCGCCATCTCCGCCACCGTCTTCAACAGCGGCTCCAGCGCCCAGACCCTGGACTCCATCACCGTGGACGGCGTCGGCGGCCCGGTCGAGCTGTCGCCCGCGCAGGGCAAGGGCGGACTGACCGTCCCGGCCGGCGGCTCGGTCATCATCGGCGGCGAGGGCAACGCCTCGGCGGTCCTCCCCGACGGCGCCAGCCTCACGGACGGCGACGCCCACAAGGTCACCTTCGCCTTCAGCAAGACCGGCGAGGTGGTCCTGGACGCGTTCATCGTCCCGGCCGAGGGCTACTACGCCTCGTGGGGCCCGAGCGCCACCCCGGAGGCCCCGGCCACGGAGGAGTCGCCGGAGGCCACCGAGACGGGTGAGACCGGCGAGACCGAGGAGCCGGGCGGGGACACCAACTCGCCGGAGGCGCCCGAGACCGGCACGGCCACCGAGACGGCCACCGGTGAGGCTTCCGGCCACTGAGCGCCGTACGACGAAGGGCGGGACCTCCACGGAGGTCCCGCCCTTCGTCATGGTGGCGCGGATACGGCCTACGGCTCGAACTTGTAGCCCAGACCCCGCACCGTCACCAGGTACCGCGGCGCGCCCGGGTCGGGCTCGATCTTGGCGCGCAGGCGCTTGACGTGGACGTCGAGGGTCTTGGTGTCGCCGACGTAGTCGGCACCCCAGACGCGGTCGATGAGCTGCATACGGGTGAGCACACGGCCCGCGTTGCGCAGCAGCATCTCCAGCAGGTCGAACTCCTTCAGCGGGAGGTCGACCTTGGTGCCGCCGACGGTGACCACGTGCCGGTCGACGTCCATGCGGACCGGACCGGCCTCCAGGGCCGCCGGGGCCACCTCCTCGGGCTCGCCGCGGCGGCGCAGCACCGCGCGGATGCGGGCGACCAGCTCCCGCGAGGAGAACGGCTTGGTGACGTAGTCGTCGGCTCCTATTTCCAGCCCGACAACCTTGTCGATCTCGCTGTCCTTGGCGGTCACCATGATGACGGGAACATTCGAACGGCCGCGCAGCTGACGGCAGACCTCGGTACCCGGCAGGCCGGGCAGCATCAGGTCGAGGAGGACGAGGTCGGCGCCGTTGCGCTCGAACTCGTCGAGTCCGTCGGGCCCGGTGGTCGCGACCGCGACCTCGAAGCCCTCCTTGCGGAGCATGTACGACAGGGCGTCGGAGAAGGACTCCTCGTCCTCGACGACGAGCACACGGGTCACGGAAGGACCTCCGGAGCGGGAAGTGTTTCGTACGGGGGTGAGTCAGGGGACGGCGAACGGGTTGAGTCGGCGGACTGACCGGCGCCGGCGTCGTCGTCCTCGTCGTCGACGGCGGGGTGCTGGTGGGCCCGGTCACGGGCGGCGCCCGCCTCCGGCAGCCGCAGGGTGAACGTGGAGCCCTGTCCCTCGGAACTCCACACCGTGACCTCCCCGCCGTGCGAGGCGGCCACGTGCTTGACGATCGCCAGCCCTAGCCCCGTACCACCGGTGGCACGGGAGCGGGCCGGGTCGACCCGGTAGAAGCGCTCGAAGATGCGCTCCTTGTCCTTGTCGGAGATGCCGATGCCCTGATCGGTCACGGCGACCTCGATCATGTCCCCGCCGGTCGCGGCGACCCGGCGGGCGGCTATGCCGACGCGGGTGCGGGCCGGTGAGTAGTTGACGGCGTTCTCCACGAGATTGCCGAGTGCGGCGGCGAGCTGGCCGCGGTGGCCCCAGACGTGCAGATCGGCGGTGCCCCCGGTGGCCATGGTGATCTGCTTGTTGGAGGCGGTGTGGCGGCAGCGGTCGATGGCCTCGGCGACGAGTTCGTCCACGCGGACCGGCTCGGCGTCGTCGAGGGGGTCGTCGTTCTGCACCCGGGAGAGGTCGATCAGCTCCTGCACCAGGTTGGTCAGCCGGGTCGCCTCTATCTGCATCCGCCCGGCGAAGCGTTCCACCGCCTCGGGGTCGTCGGAGGCGTCCATGACGGCCTCGGAGAGCAGGGAGAGCGCGCCGACCGGGGTCTTCAGCTCATGGCTGACGTTGGCGACGAAGTCCCGGCGGACCGCCTCTATCCGGCGGGCCTCGGTGAGGTCCTCGACCAGCAGCAGCACCAGCCGGGAGCCCAGCGGGGCGACGCGGGCGGAGACGGCGAGCGCCTCGCCGCGGCCGGAGCCGCGCCGGGGCAGGTCCAGCTCGACCTGCCGTATCTCGCCGTCCCTGCGGGTGTCGCGGGCCATCTGGAGCATCGGCTCGACGGCCAGCTTGCCGCCGCGGACCAGTCCCAGCGCGTACGCGGCCGAGCTGGCCTTGACCACGGCGTCCGCCTCGTCGAGTACGACGGCGGAGGAGCGCAGCACCGAGAGCACGGTGTCCACGCCCGGTGGGAGCACCGGGTCGGTGTGCAGGGAGGTCCGGGTGGGGCGTTTCAGGTCGCGCTCGCTCCAGCGGAACGCCAGCATGGCGATCACGCCGGTGAGTACCCCGGCGATCGCTGCCGCTGCGGCGACCGCCGCGTTCACGTCCATGCCTCCAGGTTAGGCATGCCGCACGCGGTGCCTACAGTCGTCCGAGCACCAGCTCGAACACTCGTCGCCCAGAGTTCACCTTGGAGCCAGTACTGATTCATTTGGGATGGAAGAAACGGACGCGTGCGGGCCGGAACGTGGGAGCGTGGGGGGAGCGGCACCGGTTTCACCATGGGCTTTGCGGACCATGAGGAGACCGGGGGCCGGGCCGAACCGGATCCGCCGGGTCCGGTCGGCAGGACCCTTCGGACCCCTTCCGGGATGTCTCCGGATCCCCCTCCGGACCCTTTCCGGGGGCCCGCAGAGATGCCAGAAGGTGTCCGAAACCACCCGAAAGAGACGTACGAGAGGAACCCTGATGCGGGACGCGTACCACGAGGAACTGGACTCGATCGGCGACGGACTGGTCGAGATGGCCCGGCTGGTCGGGTCGGCGATCGGGCGCGCCACCACGGCGATCCTCGACAGCGATCTGAAGCTGGCCGAGAACGTGATCGAGGCCGACAAGCGGGTCGACGAACTCCAGCACGAGCTGGAGGCCCGTGCGATAGCGCTGCTGGCCCGGCAGCAGCCGGTGGCGACGGATCTGCGGATAGTGGTCACCTCGCTGCGGATGTCCGCCGACCTGGAGCGCTCCGGCGACCTGGCCCAGCACGTGGCGAAGCTCGCGCGGCTGCGCTTCCCGGAGCGGGCGGTCCCGCACGACCTGCACGCCACCATCCTGGAGATGGGCCAGCTCGCCCAGCGGCTGATGGCCAAGGCCGCCGAGGTCATCGTCACCAAGGACGTCGACCTGGCGCTCCAGCTGGAGCAGGACGACGACGCGATGGACCTGCTGCACCGCACCCTCTTCCAGCACCTGATGGACGACCGCTGGAAGCACGGCATCGAGACGGCCGTCGACGTGACGCTGCTGGGCCGCTACTACGAGCGGTTCGCCGACCACGCCGTGTCGGTCGCCAAGCGGGTCGTCTTCCTCGTCACGGGCGAGCACGCGGACGAGCTGCAGCAGGACACCCAGCCGGAGATCCAGGCGGTGCCGGCGGTCGAGGAGGCCTGAGCAGCGCGTTCCCGGGGGCCGGGGCGCGCGCGAGCCACTGTGCGCCGTTGATGCGCCCAGTGGAGCGGGCATGCAATGGGCAAGGCACCGCGCCTTAACGGGCACAGGTGCAGGTATCGGCACCGGCCTCGAGGAGGACCCGACCATGCCCGACTCCCCCGCCACCCCGCCCGCCCCGACCCCTGACCCCACCCAGCAGCACCCGACCGAGCAGCCCGCACAGCCGCGGAGCCTGCCGCTCCTCGCGGCCTGCGGCTGTGGTTCGGGCTGCGGGTGCGGCTGCCAGTCGGGCGGCCCCTGTCAGTGCGGCTGACCCCGTGCGGCTGACGGGGGCCTGACGTCCCGGTCGCCCCTCCTCCTCCCCGGGCGCAGCATGGAAGTACGACGTGTGGAGGAGGAGGTGTCAGGCCATGCCCCAGTTCATGGACGTCCACCACGGGATGAAGGGCATCACCGCCGACCAGCTGCGCGAGGCCCACAACGCGGACCTCGCCCTGGAGAAGGACGAGCAGGTCCACTTCGAACGCGCGTGGGCCGATCCCGAGTCCGGCACGGTGTACTGCCTGTCCGCGGCGCCCTCGGCCGAAGCGGTCCAGCGCGTCCACGAACGCGCGGGGCACAAGGCGGACGAGGTCCATCCGGTGCCGCTGTCGATCTGAGGCCCCTGCGGTGTCGGCCGCCGTGGGTCACTGGTAGCGGGCGGCCCTGCGGCGTCGGCTCGGCTGGGCCGTGTCGACGAGGGTTCCGGCGGCCAGCCCGGAGGTGGTTCCCCAGGTGCGGAGCCTCTCCGCGACCTTCGCCAGGCGGGGGGAATCGGGCCGCGCGGTGAGGTAGAAGAGGCCTTCGTAGGGGCGGTGGCGGTCGTCGCCGCCCCAGCGGACGATGCCCTCGGTGTCGGCGATGATGTCCCGGATCACGAGCCGCTGGGCCGCGGTGAAGCCCCCCGTCGCGCCGGGCGGGTAGGAGCCGGGCCGGATGACCACGGCGGTGCCCGACGCCCGGTTCGACTCCGGGGAGCGGCTGTCGCGGACGCTCGACGGTGCCACCCAGCCCTCCACCGGCCGGGGTTCGCCGTCGCGGCCGAGGGCGTCGACCTCGTAGTGGAAGCGCCGGACCACGTGCACCAGCACCGTTTCCACGTCGCCCACGCGCACGGCCACGGTCAGTCCGGTGCCGGGCACGGAGCAGGTGGCGATGTCGCCGCCCGCGTCGACCTCCTTCTGCATGTCCCACCGGTTGGCGGACGGGCGGCCGGTGAGGACGCGGCGGTCCCGGGCCTTGGCCCGGCGCAGGGCTTCCTTCAGTTCCTCGTTGGGGAAGGGCTGGGGTGACGGCGGCTGGGGCGCCGCGACGGCCGGGGACGAGAGGCCGAGGAGGCCGGTGGACACGAGGCCCGCTCCGGCGGCTGCGGTGAGGGCGGTTCTCCGGGTGATGCCGGTGACGTTCAACTGACGCGTTCCCTTCTGGGTGGGTTGACCTGCCTGCGCTGGAGGACGGCCGAGGTGACGGCGGCCATCCCGGCCAGCGGCAGCAGCACGGCGATGGACGGATTGACGTAGTCGGGAACGACGATGGGGAAGCTGCGTCCGTCCGACATGTGGCAGACGAGCCGGAGCGGCAGGAAATCGCCCTCGGCCTCCCGCAGGGTGACGCCTCTTTCCAGGTCGCTCAGGGTGAAGCAGTCCTCTCCGCCCGCCTTTCCGGCCCGCAGGAAGACATGGAGACATCCCCAGACGTAGAGGGCGAGTGACGCGGTGGCGAAGAGGAGGGAGAGGTCGCGCCAGCGGGTCGCCGGGGTGGCGGCGCGGCGACGACGCCGGGTGACCGCCGAGCCCAGGTACACGGCGAGGGCCACCACGGCGACCAGTCCGCCCATGACGACGGAGACCAGCACCAGGCCGTTGTGGCCGGTGGCGGCGGCTGCCGTGGTCACGGTGGCTCAGGCTTCCCGGATGACGCGGTTGTACTTCTCGAATATCGCGTAGAGCGGCATACGCAGCCTGGCGTCGGTCTCGGCCACGGATCCCGACCCCTGGTAGCGGCGCAGGACCTCGTAGGTCTCGTCGTCGGTGTAGTCGAGTGACGGTCGGCGCATGGGGGTTTCCTCGACGATGTCCCCCATCTTTCCGTCCGCGCCCCAGATGTGCAGATGCGCGACGCTGGCCAGGTTGAAGGCGTTGTCCTGGTTGACCTTCTGCCAGTTCGCCCAGACGTCCGCCTCCTTGGCCGGGTCGAGGACCGAACCCTCGAGGAGACCGGACTGGATGGAGTTGTTCCGGGCGCGGATGCAGCTGCGGCTTTTCATCTTGGCGACGCCGGTGGCGCTGTCCGTCAGCTTGTTGATGACGGGAAGTCCCTGCGCCCAGTCGGGAATCGCCCCGGTGTAGTACCAGACGACTCCGGCGTCCTGTGCCACGTCCACCTGGCTGTAGTGGCAGAACTCCCAGAACGCGGAGGTCTGGATGAGGGCCTTGCGCATCCGGTATCTGCGGGCCGCCGAGGTGATCACGTCGTCGTGCGCGATGATCGTCTCCAGGCACTGCCTCCTGGTGTAGACGTAGCCGTTGCCCGATTCCCCGCCGCTGGTCGGCCTGCCGATGGCGGCCATGTAGTCGTCGATCTCCTTCAGGAACGCCTCCCAGTAGGCCAGGCTGAAGCCGATGTCGAGCTTCTGGGCGGGCGGGGCGTCGAAATCGCCCTGGCCGGTGTCCCGTCCGGAGGCGATGTTGTTGTCGATCTCGATGAGGCCGTCACCCGAGCCGACCGTCTTGGTGACGATCTGGTCGAAGGCCCAGTTCTCCGGCATCGAATAGCCCAGGTTCCCGGAGAATCCCGAGGACATGTCGGACACGAAACTGGTGCCCGCGTATCCCGCGTCGGACACCCGGGAACAGGCGTTGCGCGGCCCGTAGATACCGATCCGGTACGGGCTTCCCATCCGGTCCATCTGGTCCTTGATGGACTTGAAGTACGGCAGGATGTGCGAGGTCACCTCGTCGTTGACCGCGTCGTAGTCGACGGCGAAGTAGATCCTGGTCCCCGGCTTGAAGCCGTGTTCCTCGGCCTTGTAGGCGGCGTTCATGCAGTCGGCGACGCCCTGTTGGACGCTGTAGTAGTCGACCGAGCGCGCCCAGGTCTGGTAGATGGGGAAACAGCGCAGGCCGTACTGCTTGATCGTCGCCAGTTCTCCGGGCTGGATCTCCTTCTCGGGCAGATCACCGTTCGGGAAGGGGTTGTAGAGGTATCGGCCGATGTATTTGTAGCCCGCGCTCTTGAGCGCCTGCGCCCGTGCCGGGGTGATCTTCGTGACGCCGTCGCACGCCTCACCCTGACGGGACTGGTCGCCGTAGGAGACCAGCAGGGAGGACCAGGTCTGGAAGTCGCCCTTTCCGGTCACGGGAAGTTTGACGAATGCCTGGAACTCCCGGACGGCGCTTTCCAGCACGGCCTGGAAGGAGTCCGACATCCAGGCCGGGCGCTTGTTCAGCTCCATGGCGGCGGAGAAGAGACGCACCCATACGCCGGTGTCGCCGAGGGACACCGTGTGGTTCTTCAGGCCCGCCTGTGTTCCCGGGCCGAAGACCCCGTTCGCGACGCCGTCCGCCATGCCCAGCTCGTACTGGATGGCGTACAGCATGGACTTGGCCACGTCGCGGGAATGGTGGCCGTCGCACGGGATGACGTAGAAGTCCTTGCGCAGCAGGTAACGCCCGTTCAGCCACTGCTGGATGAGCCGTACGCTGCCGGATCCGCCGTTGACGGTGACATAGGCGTCCATGTTGAACAGGCCCTTGACCAGCTTCGGCCACAGGGCGTCGTCGGGATAGGTGGCGCTGACGCCCATGTCCAGTTTCAGCTTGCGCACCGCCGCCTTGACGCGGTCGTTGTACGTGCCGTCGATTCCGCCGCCGTCGTAGCCCTTGCAGTAGAGGCCGGACTGGATGATCCGGCAGAAGTTGGCCGACGGGATGGTGGTGTCGTCGAGCTTGCCGTATTTCTCCGCGATCGCGGCGAGCGTGGCCGGGCCGAAGTTGTTGGACAGGGAGGTGATGCCCATCTCGTACTGCAACGCCCGGGTGAGGGCGTACATGACGGGCCAGCCGGTCTGGCCGTTCTCCGTCAGCTTCGAGATGCCGAGTGTGGCGCCGTTGTTGTAGGTGGTGTTGATGAATCTCTGGGCTTGCAGCACCATCTCGTCGGCCATGGAATTCCTTTCGGAGAGACTGCTGGGGGTGGGTGACGGGGGTTGCGGGAGGTCAGCGACGTAGCGCTTCGAGTGGTTCGATCTGGGCGGCGCGCCAGGCCGGGTACAGGCCCGCGAGGAAGCCGACGAGGGAGCCGATCAAGGGGGCCGGGAGCACGGTGAGGGGCTCCATGACGGCGGTCCAGTCGCGTACGACGGCGGTGGCGAGGACGGCGACGATGCCGATCGCCGTGCCGATGAGGCCGCCGAGGGTGCCGAGCGCGGTCGACTCGGTGAGGAACTGCACGGTGATGTGGCGGGGCCGGGCGCCCAGGGCGCGCCGCAGGCCGATCTCCGCGGTGCGTTCCAGCACGGCGACCAGCGTGGTGTTGGCGATCCCGACGGAGCCCACGACGAGACAGATCACGGCGAGCAGCAGGAAGAGGCCGGAGAGGTCGGTGTCGACCTGGTCGCGCAGGGTGCGGGGGTCGGGCGGGGGGACCGCCTTCAGCAGCGTGGGCTGGTCGGGGCGCAGGGCCAGCGGCGCCTGGTCGGCGATGAGGCGCGCCGCGCCCGGACGGGTGTGGATCAGCGCCTGGGCCGGGGCGTCGGTGGGCGCGCCGTACTGGGTGGTCGCCGTGCTGGTGGGGATGAGCACGCCGAGCAGGGTCTGCGGGAGGCGTTCGGTGTCGTCGATGATGCCGACGACGGTGTAGGCGGTGTCGTTGACGAAGACCGCCGCGCGGGTGTCCGCCCGGCTGATCCCGAGTTGCCGGGCGGCGCCGCTGCCCAGGACGCACACGCGCTCGTCACGGCGCTGGTGGAAGTCGTCGTAGAGCGTGCCGCTGGTCAGCGTCGGCTGCATCGCGCGCAGCGCGCCCGGGCTGGCGGCGTACAGGCCGAGGCTCGTCTGTCCGTCCGCGGCTCGGGCGGTGGGTTGGGCGGCGACCCTCGGGTTGCGCAGCGGCAGGGTCCACCACACTCCCGCGGCGGAGACTCCGTCGAGGCGCTGCAGACGGCTGTCGGTGTCCTCGGGGAAGGACATGGCGGCGGCGCCGGGGGCGGTGTCCTCGACGGTCACGGTGGTCTCCTGGAGGAGACTGAACGACTTGCCGATCTGGCTGGTAGCGGTCGAGGTGAGACCCAGTACGGCGACGAAGGACCCGATGCCGAGGATGGTGCCCAGCATGGTGAGCACCGAGCGCCCCGGCCGTTGCACCAGCCCGGCGAGGGCTTCCGCCACGGTGTCGTAGGGGGACAGCCGGGTCCGGGGGACGCGGCCGTTCACCGGTCGGCCCCCGCTTCGCTGAGGGAGCCGTCCAGGATCGTGACGACGCGGCGGGCGCGGGCGGCGATGGCCTGGTCATGGGTGATCACGACCACCGTGACACCGGCGGCGTTGAGTTCCTCCAGCAGGTCCATGATCGAGGCCGCGGTGGCCGAGTCCAGGTTGCCCGTGGGTTCGTCGCACAGCAGCAGGTCGGGGGTGTTCACCAGGGCGCGGGCCACGGCCACCCGTTGGCGTTCGCCGCCGGAGAGGACGGTGGGCATGGCGTGCAGGCGGTGGGCCAGGCCGACCCGGTGCAGGGCGGCCGACGCCGTGGCGGCGCGGGGTGCCCGGTGGCCGGTGACGTAGAGCTGGGCCAGGACGACGTTCTCCAGGGCCGTGCGGTGCGGCAGCAGGTGGAAGGCCTGGAAGACGAAGCCGATGCGGTGCCCGCGCAGCGCCGTGCGGTCGGCCTCGCTCAGCCGGGCGGTGTCCTGACCGGCGAGGTGGTAGGTGCCGGTGGTCGGGCGGTCCAGGAGCCCGAGGATGTTCAGGAGCGTGGACTTGCCCGATCCCGACGGGCCCACGACGGCCACGTAGTCGCCCTGCGCTATCCGCAGGCTGGCCGGGCGCAGGGCGGCGACGGGCGGGGTGCCGTCGAAGGTGCGCCCGCAGTCCGCCAGTTCGACCACCCACGGGGACGGCTCCGGGCCGGGGGTGCCCACGGGGTGGCGGGTACGGCGGCGGCGCAGGCGCTGGATCACTGGCCGACCACGACGGGGTCGCCGACCTTCAGACGTCCGCTGAGCGGGGTGACCGCGACCATCCCGTCTGCGGAGGCGCCCACCTTCACGGCGACCGTGCGCCGGGTGGTGCCGTTGGACGACACGACGCTCACGGTCGTCCTGGTGTCCGCGCCCGCGGAGACCGCGGCCAGCGGTACGGCCAGGACCGGCCCGTCGGTGGCCGCCGCGCTGATGGTGATCCGGACGTCCTGCCCGGCCAGCTTGGGGTCCCAGGGCTTCTCGGGCCTGATCGCCAGCGGGATGTGCGGGGGTCCGGCGTCCACGGGCGCGCCGTCCTCGCCGCCCCCGGACTTCCCGGCGTCGGCCGCGGGCGTGGTCAGCGGGCCGACGGTGCGGACGGTGGCGCGCTGCTCGGTGCCGGTGGTCTCGGAGAGCACCGTCACGTCCATGCCCTCCGACACCAGGTCCGCCTGCGCGGGATCGAGCCGCCCGGTCAGGGTCATCTCGCCGCGGGCGAGGCCGAGTACGGGGCCGGAGACGGTGTCGCCGACGTGGACGGGGACGGAGACGACGCGGGCGGGGAGGGTGGGGACGTAGACGACCTCGGAGGCGGGGAGCATGGGTTGCGGTTGCGGTTGCGGTTGTGGCTGCGGCTGCGGCTGCGGCTGCCGTTGTGGCTGCGGTTCCGGGGCTGGTGCTTCCGGCTTGGGCGTGGCGGACTCGAAGGTGCCGTCCGTTGCCTGGGGTGTGCCGCTGGTCGGTGCGGTCTCCGGGGCCTCGGGCGTGCTGCCGTAGGAGATCGGTACGGGGTACCCCATGGCCTCGTACATGCGTTCCACCGCGCGGGCGGTCCCGGCCTGGAACTGTCCGCCGACGTCGGAGCCGGTGTCGTAACCGAGTGCGCGCAGGGCCTCTTGGAGCTGGGTGACGTCCTTGCCGCTGGTCCCCACGGAGAGGTCGCGGTAGGCGGGGATCGCTCCGGGGAGCGCGAAGACCGGGCGGCCGGAGTACTCGACCAGGGCGCGGCCCGCCTCGGCTCGCTGCCCGGTCCTGGTGAGCACGTCCGTGACGACGAGGGTGCTCGGCGGCTCGGAGGCGTCGGTGCGGGCGACGGCGGTGGGCTCGGCCTCGATGGTGCGCCCGTTGGAGAAGGTGCCCCGGATGACCGTGGTGGTCCGCAGCACCTTACGTTCCACGGGTGCCGTGACCAGGCTCGGTTCGGGCGCCCTGGTGTCGGCGGCTGCCTGGGCGGGCGACTGCACCCAGCTCCCGGCGACGATCCCGCCGACGGCGACCGAGGCGGCGCTCACGGCGACCAGCACGGCCAGGCGTCGGCGGCGCGCCAGGCGGGTGTCCCGGGACCGCGCGAGTGCGTCGGGTTGCTGGACTGGTTCCTCTGCCACTGCTTCGATCCGCCGATCCACTGAGACTCTTCGTGACAAGCACGGGGCCCGACGCGACAGCTCCGGGCCCCGTGGCCGAGTACCGGCTAGGAAGAACGCTGGATGGAAGCGTTTTCGTTCTTGAGGGTCGAATTGAGGTTTCCGGTCGACCGGGGACCGAAGCTCTGCGAGGCGCCCGCGTATCCGGAGTTGTAGAACACGGTGTTGGTGGCGGACGCCTCACCGCTCGCGGCGGCGGCGGCGTTGTTCTTCACGTCCTGCCCTTCACCGCTTCCGTAGCACCACGACACGGCCAGATTGGTGTTGATGTGGGTGCCGGGGGCACGGAAGACGAAGCGCACGACCGTGGCGCCGTTGGGGCTGTAACCCCAGAGGTCGGGAATGCTTCTGTTGGAGAGGAAGCAGGACGACGTCCAGGTGTTGACCCCCGAGTTGTAGAACAGCGCGAAGCAGTTCTCGTTGCTGGCCGTGCATTCGTCCCCCGAGTAGGTCGTCGCCGCCTGGGCGGGGGACGTGGCGAGGAAGGACGCGGAAAGGGCAAGCGACGCGCCGACTGCTATGCGGGCAAGGTTGTTCACGCTAAAACTCCCTTGACATATCGAAGATGTACTTCTACTTCTCGGCGATGACCGTGGTCGCGTTCTTGATGGCCGCCTCGACACCGTCCTTGGCTTCCTGGAGGGCGAGCTGGTTGCGCTCGATCAGATCGCTCTGGATCCGCGACTCCTCCGTGAACCAGACGGACACGAGGTCGGTGGACTTCTTGCACTCCACATCGGCGACCGCGATCTCGGTCTCGCGCGCCGGAGCGGCCCCGGAGCCCCCGGCGGAACCGGCCAGCTTCGCGGCATCCAGCGGGGTGGCGACCGCATAGCCCTTGCCCCGCATGCACGTCGACCACTTCTGGACGACGGCACGCACCTTCGGCAGGGCCTTGGAGGCGTCGAACCCCTCGTTGTTGAGCCGGGAGGCCAGGGCGCCGTCGAGGGTGCCGATACGGCGCTCCGACTCCCCCAGGCAGCCGCCCTCGGGCACGCCCGCCGTGGTGACCTCCTCCCCGGACGAGGTGCGCCCCAGGAGCGCCGCGTTGGCGGCCTCCGAGATCTTCTCGTCGGCGGGAGGCTCACCGCTGTTACCGGGCAGGCGGTATCCGTACTCGCGCGCCTGCTCCAGATCGGCGACACCGTAACGCCGGGACATGTTCGCGTCGTCCGCGTTCGGCGGGGGGAAATGCCCGGGCTCTCGGGGGTTGTACTCGAACCCCAGCCGTTTCATGCATTCCTTCTGCACGCTGTGCTGGGCGCGCAGGACGGTGACCTGTTGGGGGTAGGAGACCAGGTATGCCTGAATGGGCAGGGTCATTCCCTTGGTCAGTCCACTGGTCGCCTGGGCGGACGGCCACTTGCTGTGGTCGACACCCTCGATGTTCTCCCCGGCGGGCATCGTCGCCCCGGGTGCGGCGGCTGCTTTCGCGTCGCCATTGCCTCCCTGCGAGCATCCAGTTGCGGCTGCCACGCACATCAGAGCGAGCAAGAATCCGCGCCCACCACGCCCCACCATATTTCTCTCTCGCTCCCGGGAAGAATGCAGCATTGCTCCAGGTGTCACACATTGCGACATTTCAAAGAAAGCGCAGTCTGCGGGGACCACCGCAGCGCCAAGAACCTAAGACGGAGCGCCCGCCGCAGGGAAGGGGTCTAGACCGCTTCCCTGCCCCGGTCCGGCCGCGCCGTGACTCAGCGTCACCCCAGCCGCACCACGCGGCCTCCCCGGCTCCAGGTGTCACGCGGGAGTCACAGTCGATCTTCAGACATTCGATCGCGTGAGCGAATATTGGCCTGGACCTGAGCGCCGAGGATGCTGAGCACCGCTCAACTTGTGCCACGGGGGACCTACTTGAGGCGCGCTCGAGGCACTCATCGACGGCGCCACCGGGGTGCGAGTTCAAGCCATCCTGTCCGGCGGGCGCATAAAGCGGCGACGCTCGCGCAGGGTAGTCGCAGGGCGATGTGACTTCGATCACGCGGGCCGTGGTCACCGGGGCGGCACAGGGCGCTGTCCTCTCCGTCCGCTCGGAACGGCCCAACGTCCGCTACGAACAGCCCAACGTCCACTAGGAACGGCCCAACGTCCGGCTACGAACGGTCCAACGCGGCGAAGACGGCGAGGCACAGGGTGAGGCTCCCGGCGAACGCGATGCCGCACCGGGACAGGGCCGTCGGCACCGCGGCTCCCTCCCAACGGGCGAGGGCGAAGGCGACCGCCGCGGCGATGACGCAGAAGAGGACGGCCACCGCCAGCGCGAGGAGCTGGAACGCCGGGAAGGTGTGGTTCATGGAGGCACCGCCTGGGTCGTGTGGTGTCGATGACGAATCACGACGATCCCCGGGCGGGGCCGCAGCCGGGACGGTTGGATGTTTCTCCCGCGACAACAGGGGGTTGTCCGGCGAACAACCCAGGGGGAGAGCGCGTGGCCGGCGAGAGGAAACGGGCGGGACGGCCGTGGGGACCGGCCCGGGGATCGTGCGTCGAGATCAACGAACTCGTCGCGGTGGTGCGGTCGTGGCTCGACGAGTCGGCGGTGACCGTGCGGGAGTTGCACGCACGGCTCACCCCCGAACACTTCGTCGCCCGGACCGTGCCCGAGTTACGCCGGTTGCGCGACCGGCTGTCCGGCGAGTCGCTGGAGTGGGATCTCGTCGAGGCCGTGGCCGACGTGTGCTTCCCCGACGAACCGGCCGACCTCTCCCGCCGACGCCTCGGCGAGGCGAGGAGGCTGTGGGACCGGGCGAGCGCGGACCCGACAGCACTCACGGAGGCGCAGGAGCTGGTGCCCGCCCGTGAGTTGCTGCAGGCCAAGGACCGCATCATCGAGGTCCTCCAGGAGATGCAGCGCGCCCGGCAGGCGTACGAGGCGGGCGAGCACGGACGGCAACAGGCCCTGTCGATCGCCACCCTGCTGTTCGTCATGCTCGGTCAGGCCCAGGCGAAGGTCACGGAGCTGAAGCGGCGGCTCGACGCGCTGGAGTCGGTGACGAGCGGGCTCTCGGACGGCCAGGGAGTGGTGGAACTCTTCTCCCGGGCGCGGCGGCAGGAGACGGAGCTGCGCGAACAGCTGGCCCGCGCCGAGCGGGAGCGCGGCGTCGCCCAGCAGGTCGCCGATCACGCCGCACGCCGTATCCACGAGCTGGAGGCGGAACTGGCGGAGTTGCGGCTCCGCGCGGGCGAGGACGAGTCCTCCCGGACGCGGGATCCGGAGCCGCTGCTGTCCCGGCCCGATCCGCACACGTTCAGCACCGACGACGCCGCGCTCAACGACGTGGACCGTGCGCTGGAGAAGGCCCGCGCCGTCCTCGACGAGGAGCACGAAGCCGTTCAGCAGGCCGCCGACGAGGTGGGCTACCGGTCGTCCTCGGTCCCTCCGGCCCCTTCCGCGCGATCCGGCGTCTCCGTGCCCGGGGAGGTGCGACAGCCCCCGGGGGAACGGCCCTCGGAGTTGTCCGGAACAACCCCGGACAACCCGCCGACCAGCCAGGAGGCCTCCTTCCCCGCGCTCGAACCCCTACGGCCCACGGCCGCCGTTCCCGAGGGCGGCACCTCCGCCGCGGCCGACCGGATCACCCAGGGAAGGCAACCGGAGGACATCGTGGCGGCGCTGTGCCGGGCCGTCGTCCCCACCATCGCCGACGCGGTCATGGTCTATCTGCGGGACCCGATCCCGGTGGGCGACGAGGAGCACGTCGGCCCACTGGTGCTGCGGCTGCGACAGGTGCATCCGCCGCACGCCGGAAAGGGAGCCGCGGCGTGCGAGGTACGCCCCGGCAGCGCGCTCCTGGACGTGCTCAACGGAGCACTGCCGGTCGCCACCGACTCGCCGGTCGGTGGGGCCGCGCTGCCGGAACTGCTCGGTGAGGGGCATGAGACACCCGGCGGGGCCCACACCGTCCTCGTGCCCCTGCACGGCCGCAGGCGCATCATCGGCACCGCGGTCCTCCTGCGGCACCCGGCCGAGCAGCCCTTCCAGGAAGCCGGTCTCTCCCTCGCCGCCGAGTTCGCCACCCACAGCGCCCTCGCCCTCGACAGGAGTCACCATCTGCAGGCCGCGGTCCAGGGGCTCCACCTGGCCCGCAGTCTCGGGGACACCCTGCAGATCGTCGCCGACGGAGTCGTGACCGGCCTCGGCTACGAGCTGGCCTGCGTCAACCTCGTCCGCCCCGACGGCGACCTCGCCGTCGCCGCCTTCTCCGGGGACTCCACGGCCGAGGCGCAGATCACCGGCCGGGTGGGCTCGCGGGAGTCCTGGGAGCGCCGCCTCGCCATGGGCGAGCAGTGGGGCGACCTGATCTTCATACCGCACACCGAGGGCTGGATCCTCGACGACGACGACGTCCCGCAGTGGTACACCGACGGCCCCGCCCCCCGCTTCGAGGACGAGTGGCACCCCTCCGACCGCCTCTTCGCCCCCATGTACGGCGGCCCCGGCGGCGAACTGATCGGCGTCCTGTCCGTCGACCGGCCCCTCACTCGCCGCCGTCCCAGGCCGGACGAGCGCCGGGCCCTGCAGGAGTACGCCATCCAGGCCGCCATCGCCATCAGCAACGCCCGCCTCCGTGCCAACATGCAGCGCGCCCTGGTCCGCCTGGAGCGCGAGCAGCAGGCGCTGCGGGCCGACGAGGAGAGCTTCCGGCAGGCCTTCGAGTACGCCCCCTCCGGCATGGCCATCGCCGAGATGGGCGGCGACAGCCACGGCAGCATTCTCCGGGCGAACGACGCCCTGTGCCGCCTGCTCGGCCGCCCCGCCTCCGCCATGCGCCGCTACTCCTTCTCCGACCTGGTCCACCCCGAGGACATCGGCACCCTGCTGCGCACCTCCGCCGAGGGCGGTCGCGCGGAACTCAGGCTCGGCCGCCGGGACGGCAGCTACGTCTGGGTCTCGCTGCGCAACAGCGTGGTCGCGGACGCCAATGACGGCCCGCGCTTCCTGCTCACCCACGTCGAGGACATCGAGGAGCGCAAGCGCCGCGAGTTCGAACTCGCGCACCGCGCCTCCCACGACTCCCTCACCGGCCTGCCGAACTCCGCCGAGCTGCACGCCCGCATCGGCGCCCGGCTCTGCGGGCTCCGGGAGTACGGCCCCCTCACCGGCGCGGGAGGCGCCGCCGACCTCCACCCCGGCTCCGGGACCCCCCATGCCCACGTATGGGCCCCCACGGGCGACGGCCACACCCGTGGGCTGGCCGTGATGTTCTTCGCCCTCCGCGACTTCAAGGCGATCAACACCCGGTTCGGACACGACGCGGGGGACGGCGTCCTCGTCGAAGTCGCCCGGCGGCTCGGTGGGGCCGTACGCGACGGCGACACGGTCGCCCGGTACGGCGGTGACGAGTTCGTCGTCCTCGCCGACGGCCTCGGCCTCGCCGACGCGCGCACCGCCGCGACGTCGATGCAGTCCCGGATCCGCCTGCCGCTCCCCCTCGGCGACCAGGCCGTGCGCATGCACGCGGGCGTCGGCATCGCCTGGGCCCAGTGCGGCACGGCCCCTGGTGACGTCCTGCGGGCGGCCCGCGGCTTCGCGTCGTGAGCCCAGCCGCCCGGATCGCCGCGGTGGCACGGCGACCACGCACACGGGCACCGCCGGAATTCCCGGCAGGGGCGCGCTCCGGGTCCGTAGCATCCTGCCTCGATGAAGAGACGTGTGCAGTACACCGAGCAGGTCGTGCGCTTCCGTGACTACATGCCCGCCTCGGACCGCGAGAACTTCCACCGCCTCATCGAGAGGATCACGGCCGACCCCGAAGGCACCGGCCACCTCGCCTACACGACCGACACGGTGACCCGCGCGGCCTGGGAAGACGGCGTCATGGTCCACTACGTCGTCACGCGCTTCTTCGTGGTCGTCATCGAACTCGACATCTACGACGCGTCGCGGGGGTTCAACGAGGTGTAGTCGGCCTCCGCGGTTCGCCCAGCGCCCCGGGTCCATGAACCGGGACCTGCCCCCGAGACGTCAGGCGGACAGCGAGAAGCCCCCTCCCGGCGGACGAGCCGCAGGCAGGGGGCTTGGGCGCTCGGGCTTACTTCTTCTTGCCCTGATTCTTGACCGCCTCGATCGCCGCCGCGGCAGCCTCCGGGTCGAGGTACGTGCCGCCCGGGTTGACCGGCTTGAAGTCGGTGTCGAGGTTGTAGCTCAGGGGGATGCCGGTCGGGATGTTCAGGCCCGCGATGTCGGCGTCCGAGATGCCGTCGAGGTGCTTCACCAGGGCGCGCAGGCTGTTGCCGTGGGCGGCGACCAGGACGACGCGGCCGGTGAGGAGGTCCGGGACGATGGCGTCGAACCAGTAGGGGAGCATCCGGACGACGACGTCCTTCAGGCACTCCGTCTGCGGGCGCAGCTCCGGCGGGAGGGTCGCGTAGCGCGGGTCGGAGAACTGGGAGTACTCGGCGTCGCGGTCGAGCGGCGGCGGCGGGGTGTCGTAGGAGCGGCGCCACAGCATGAACTGCTCCTCGCCGAACTCGGCGAGGGTCTGGGCCTTGTCCTTGCCCTGGAGGGCGCCGTAGTGGCGCTCGTTCAGGCGCCAGGAGCGGTGGACCGGGATCCAGAGGCGGTCGGCGGCCTCCAGGGCGAGCTGCGCGGTGCGGATGGCGCGCTTCTGGAGGGAGGTGTGGACAACGTCGGGCAGCAGGCCGGCGTCCTTGAGCAGCTCACCGCCGCGGACTGCCTCCTTCTCGCCCTTCTCGTTGAGGTTGACGTCCACCCAGCCGGTGAACAGGTTCTTCGCGTTCCATTCGCTCTCGCCGTGGCGGAGGAGGATCAGCTTGTACGGTGCGTCGGCCATGGGCCTGAGCGTAATCGAAGGGGGCGATCGCTCGCGCGTGCGACCGCTGGTAGCAGGGGGCTGGGGCGGCAGTTAATTGAGTGGTCTGGCGGGACCCTCCCCTCGTAAGGTGTGCCTACCACTTGTGCCGCTTACAACGAGTCGCTTGCAACGAGTCGCTTACACCGTGGGGGATCCCCGAATGTCGCCTGCCACCCTCAGACGCGCCCTGTCCGAGACCGTCTCCGGACTACCCCGCGAGTTCTGGTGGCTGTGGACGAGCACCCTCGTCAACCGGCTCGGCGCGTTCGTGGCGACGTTCATGGCGCTGTACCTGACCCTGGAGCGCGGTTACTCCGCCTCGTACGCCGGTCTGGTCGTCGCGCTGCACGGGCTCGGCGGGGTGGTGGCCTCGCTGGGCGCGGGGGTGCTCACCGACCGGCTCGGGCGGCGGCCGACGCTGCTGGTCGCGCAGGCGTCCACCGCGGTGTCCGTGGCGCTGCTCGGCTTCATGCAGCACCCCCTGTCCATCGCCGCCGTGGCGTTCCTGGTCGGCGCCGCCTCCAGCGCCTCGCGGCCCGCCGTGCAGGCGATGATGGCCGACATCGTGCGGCCCGAGGACCGGGTGCGGGCCTTCTCGCTGAACTACTGGGCGATCAACCTGGGCTTCGCCGTCTCCGCCACCGCCGCCGGTTTCATCGCGGAGAGCAGCTATCTCGCGGGGTTCCTGATCGAGGCCGTGATGACCATGGCGTGTGCCGTGCTCATCTACCTCAAGCTGCCCGAGTCGCGGCCCCTGCCCGCCCCCGGGGAGAAGCCGGGGGACGAACCCGTCGTCGGGCTCGGGACGGTGCTGCGCGACGGGCGGTTCATGGGCGTCGTAGGGCTGTCCTTCCTCATCGCGCTGATCTTCCAGCAGGGTTCGGTGGCGCTGCCGGTCGCCATGGGGCAGGCCGGGTTCTCGCCCGCGGACTACGGCCTCGCGATCGCCGTCAACGGTGTCCTGATCGTCGCGCTGCAGATCCCCGTCACCCGGTTCATCGAGCACCGGGACCCACGGCGGCTGCTCGTCATCTCCGCGCTGCTCGCCGGGTACGGCTTCGGGCTGACGGCGTTCGCCGATTCCGTCGGCCTGATCGCGCTCACGGTGTGCGTGTGGACCCTCGCCGAGATCGTCAACGCGCCCACCCAGACCGGTCTCGTCGTCCAGTTGTCCCCGCTGCACGGCCGGGGCCGCTACCAGGGCATGTACACCATGTCCTGGTCGGTCGCCGCCCTCGTCGCGCCGCTGATGTCCGGCTTCGTCATCGACCGGTACGGCGCCGAGTGGCTGTGGGGCCTGTCCGCGGTGATCGGCACGGTCGCGGCGGTCGGCTACTGGACGCTGATGCGCGGGCTGCCGGGCGCGGAGCCGGTCGGCGGTGGCAAGCGGGCCGACAGCCCCGCCGAGGCGGAGGTCGGCGCCGCCTGACCGCCCGGCCTCTCAGGGGTGCATCCGGGCGCCCTTGAGCGCCTTGTCCACGGCGTTGCGCGGGCCGTACACCGCGAGGCCCACGAGATCCAGTTCCGCCGTGGGCACGGCCCGTACCGCGGCCCGGTTGGCGTCGTCGTGACCGGTCGAGAAGAGGTCGCCGGTGAAGACCGCGCGCGGCAGCGAACGGGACAGCACGCGCGCGTGGGCGGCCGTCAGCGTCTCCTTGGTGCCCTCGAAGACCAGCACCGGCTGCCGGAACATCGACAGGTAGGGGACGCCGTCCGCGTCCTCGTAGGGCTGTCCGATCACCTCGGGAACGGCCGTGCCGATGCCGCTGACCAGGAAGGCGGTGACGTTCAGGCGCTGCCAGGGCTCCAGGTCCTCGCGCAGCAGGACGGCAATCTTGGTGTCGAATCGCGTGCTCATGGAGTGAGACTGCCGACCGCGTCCCGACCCTGTCTTGTACGTTCTTTGCATGGCCGCGCAGGAGTCGGTGTCCGCCTGGCGCCCTGGTATCCCCGGCGTCGTGGAGGTCTTCCACGCCCGCTTCACCGAGTACGCCTACCCGATGCACGTCCATGAGGCGTGGACGCTGCTGATCGTCGACGACGGCGCCGTACGGTACGACCTGGACCGGCACGAGCACGGCACCCCGCACGACACGGTGACCCTGCTGCCCCCGCACGTCCCGCACAACGGCTCCGCCGCCACCGCGGACGGCTTCCGCAAGCGCGTCCTGTACCTGGACGCCTCCCGCCTCGGCGAGGACCTGATCGGCCCGGCGGTGGACGCCCCCGACCTGCGCGACCCCCTGCTGCGGCGGCGCGTCGGCCAGCTGCACGGCGCGCTGACCCGCCCCGGCGACGAGCTGGAGGCGGAGAGCAGGCTGACGCTGGTCGGCGACCGGCTGCGGGCCCATCTGCGGCCGCGGGCGGCAGTACTGCCACCGGCACGTGATCCCGCCCTCGCGCGCCGCCTGCGGGAACTCCTCGACGCGCGCGTGGTCGACGGGGTCACCCTGGAGCGGGCCGCGGCCAGTCTCCAGGCCCACCCCGCGCATCTGGTACGGGTGTTCAGTGCCGCCTACGGCATCGCGCCGCACCAGTACCTGATGTCCCGCCGCGTCGACCGCGCCCGGCGGCTGCTCCTCGACGGGCGGTCACCGGGCGAGGTCGCGGTGGCCACCGGCTTCTACGACCAGTCGCACCTGACGCGGCACTTCCGGCGGCTGGTGGGGGTCACGCCGGGGCGCTACCGGCTGTCCGGCACCGGCTGACGCCTCACTTCTCGGGGCGCTGGGTGAGGTGCGCGAAGGCGTCCAGATTGCGGGTCGGTTCGCCGCGCGAGACGCGCCAGGCGTACTCCTTGCGGATGGCGGTGGCGAAGCCCAGTTCCAGGAGGGTGTTGAAGCTGCCGTCGGCGGCCTCCAGGACCTGGCCGAGCAGCCGGTCGATCTCGTCGGGAGTCACGGCGGCCAGCGGGAGCTTGCCGGTCACGTAGATGTCACCGAGCGGGTCGACGGCGTAACCGACGCCGTAGAGCTTGAGGTTGCGCTCCAGGAGCCAGCGGTGGACGGCGCTCTCGTTCTCGTCGGGGTGGCGGATGACGAAGGCGTTGAGCGACAGGGAGTGGCGGCCGACGATCAGGGAGACGGTCGTGGAGAGCTTGCGGGTGCCGGGGAGTCTGACGACGTAGTGGCCGGGCTCCGGGCCCTCCCACTCCAGTTCGGCGTCCTTCAGCGCGTCCTCGACGACCCGTGCCGCCGTCCCTTGAGGCTGCTGCAGCTCCTGAGGCTCACCCATGGTGCGAGCGTACGCGACGCCTGTGGGCGTGCAGGGCGGCCGTGTAGACGTCCGCGGTGGCGGCTGCCGCGCTGTCCCAGCCGAAGCAGCGCGCGTGCCGGGCGGCGGCCTCGCCCATGCGGTGCGTCAGTTCCGGGGTCTCGGCGAAATCGCGCAGCACGCGCGCGTACGCCGCCGGGTCGTGCCCCTGGACGAGGAAGCCGGTGTCCCCGTCACGTACGGCGACCGGGAGGCCGCCGACCGCCGCCGCGAGCACCGGGGTGCCCGCGGCCTGCGCCTCTATGGCGACCAGGCCGAAGGACTCGCTGTAGGAGGGCATCACCAGGACGGACGCCGCACGGAACCAGTCCGCGAGCTGCTCCTGGCCGACCGGTGGGCGGAACCGTACGACGTCCGCGATGCCGAGCCGCGCGGCCAGCTTCTGCAGGCCCTCCGGCTTGGCGAGCCCGCTGCCGCTGGGCCCCCCGACGACGGGTACGACCATCCGCGACCGCAGCTCGGGCCGCTGGTCGAGGAGGACGGCGACCGCGCGCAGCAGCACGTCCGGTGCCTTCAGGGGCTGGATGCGGCCCGCGAAGAGCGGGATCAGGGCGTCCTGCGGCAGACCGAGACGGGCGCGGGCGGCGGCGCGGCCGTCGGCGGGGTGGAAGCGGTCGAGGTTCACCCCGGGGTGGACGACGGCGACCTTGGCCGGGTCGGCGGCGTAGTGCCGTACCAGCTCGGCGGCCTCCTCGGCGGTGTTGGCGATGAGCCGGTCCGCGGCCGTGACGATCTGGGTCTCGCCGATGACGCGGGCGGCGGGTTCGGGGGTGTCGCCGTCGGCGAGGTTGGCGTTCTTGACCTTGGCCATGGTGTGCATGGCGTGCACCAGGGGTACGCCCCAGCGCTGGGCGGCGAGCCAGCCGACGTGGCCGGAGAGCCAGTAGTGGGAGTGGACCAGGTCGTAGTGGCCGGGGCGGTGGCCTGCCCAGGCCTGCATCACGCCGTGGGTGAAGGCGCACAGCTGGGCGGGCAGCTCCTCCTTGGCGAGGCCCTCGTAGGGGCCCGCGTCGACGTGCCGGACGAGGACGCCGGGCCCGATCTCGACGGTGGGCGGGAGGGCGCCCGTGGTGGCCCGGGTGAAGATCTCGACCTCGATGTTCAGCGCGGCCAGGCGCTGGGCGAGTTCGACGATGTAGACGTTCATGCCGCCCGCGTCGCCGGTGCCGGGCTGGTGGAGCGGGGAGGTGTGCACGGAGAGCATGGCGACCCGGCGTGGGCGGCGGTGCCCGAGTCGCAGTCGCGGGGGCGTCGCCGGGGAACGGCGACCGAGCCTGCTGACGTATTGGCTCACGTGCCGGTCCTCCTCGCCGTGGGCATGACTGCCAGAGGGTGTCCCGGGGGCCCTCCGAAGGAGGCAACACCGGAGGGATGCGCTCCATTTCCGGCATGCGCTTCTTTACCGAATCATTACCGTGGTTCGCTCAACCGTTCGAGCGCGACCTGCGTCTCCCTCCCGGGTTCCCCGGCCCCCACGCCCGCATACCCTCGACGTATGACAGCCCGCGCGACGACCCGCTCGGTGGGACCCGTGGGAACGGTGACGCGCGGGACGACCCATCCGAACCGGCTGCGCCGCATGGACCGCTGGATCGCGGCCACGCACGGCGCCGAGCTGCGCCGCGCCGCCGATCCCGTGACCATCGACCTCGGCTACGGCGCCGCCCCCTGGACGGCCGTCGAACTCCTCATCCGGCTGCGCACGGCCGCGCCCCACGCGCGCGTGGTGGGCGTCGAGATCGAACCCTCCCGGGTCGCCGCCGCCCGGCCGTACGAGCGCGAGGGCCTCGTCTTCCGGCACGGCGGCTTCGAGATCCCGGTCCCCGGACGGCCGCTGCTGATCCGCGCGGCCAACGTGCTGCGCCAGTACGACGAGGCCGAGGTCGCCGACGTCTGGCGGCGGCTGTGCGCGCGGCTGGCGCCCGCCGACCCGTCGACGGGGTCACGGGGCGGGCTGCTGGTCGAGGGGACGTGCGACGAGATCGGCCGTCGGCACGTGTGGGTCGCGCTCGGCCCGGAGGGGCCGCGCACCGTGACCTTCGCGACCCGCCTCGGCTCCCTGGAGCGCCCCTCCGACCTGGCGGAACGGCTGCCGAAGGCGCTCATCCACCGCAATGTGCCGGGCGAGCCGGTGCACGCCTTCCTCCGGGACTTCGACCGCGCCTGGGCCGCCGCCGCGCCCTACGCCTCCTACGGCGCCCGGCAGCGCTGGATCCGGGCGGTACGGGACCTCGCCGCCGACTGGCCGGTCACCGACGGGCCGGTGCGGTGGCGGCAGGGGGAAGTGACCGTGCGGTGGGCGGCGTTGGCCCCGACGCCCTGACGCCGCCTCGCGGCAACCTCCCGCTGGGGCGTACGGCGCCTTGCGGACCGGTGGGGCGGGAACGATCGCCGGTACCGAAACGGTCTCCACGTACGGGAACACTGTCCGGTACCGGTGGCGGCCTCCACGTACGGGAACGATCGCCGGTACCGAAACCCGGTCTCCACGTACGGGAACACTGCCCGGTACCGGTGGCGGCCTCCGAGCCCGGGAACGATCTCCCGCATCCGTTCGTCGCAGAGGATGAGGCGTTCGTCACAAGGGCGGGGGGATCGTCGTAGGCCGGGGGGAATGGGGGGAGAGAGTCACCACCTCTGTCGTTTTGCGGCGCGACATGGCACGATCCCCCAGGCGTCCGTAAGTTACTGACGGTAAATCAGTTTGGGGGCACTGGGATGGGAACGGGCAAGCGAAGCCTGCTCACCGCGGCCGTGACCGTGGTCTGCGCGGTCACGGTACTGGCGGCGGCACCCGGTACGGCGTTCGCGGCCCCGGCCCCCGGCCCGAGCACGACCGCCCCCACCGTCCCGACTCCCCTGCCGGGCAGGGACCTCGAGGCGATCCGCCAGAAGCTCGACACCCTCTACCACGAGGCCGCCGTCGCCACCGACGCCTACAACGCCGCGGAGGAGAAGGCCGAGACGCAGTCCGCGCAGATCGTCGAGCTGGCCCAGCGGATCGTCAAGGGCAAGAAGAAGCTGGACGAGTTGAAGGACCGCGCGGGCGCCGCGGCCCGCGCCCAGTACCGCACCGGCGGGCTGCCGCCCGAGGCCCAGTTGATGCTCAGCGACGACCCGCAGCAGTTCCTCAACGGCTCCGGCCGCATCCTCCAGGGCGAGCGCGCCACCGAGCACGTGCTGGGCGAACTGGCCCAGACCCAGCAGGACTTGGAGCAGTACGCCACCGACGCCTCCACCCAGTGGCAGAAGCTGGAGGCCAACCGCAAGGCGAAGGCCACCGCCAAGAAGAAGATCAAGAAGCGGATCGCGGCGGCCGAGAAGCTCGAGTCCGAGCTGGAGGAGGAGGAGAAGGAGCGGCTCGCCCGCCTGGAGCGGGAGGCCGCCCGCAAGGCCCAGAACGACTGGCTCGGCACCGTCACCCTCGACGACATCGACGCCGAGGCGACCGTCCAGGGCAAGCAGGCCGTCGAGTACGCCACGGCCCAGATCGGCAAACCGTACGAATGGGGCGCCGAGGGCCCGTCCTCCTATGACTGCTCCGGCCTCACCTCACAGGCCTGGGCGGCGGCGGGGGCCGCGATACCGCGCACCTCCCAGCAGCAGTGGAAGCAGCTCCAGCGCGTCGACGTGAACGACATGCGCCCCGGCGACCTCATCATCTACTTCGACGACGCCAGCCACGTGGGCCTCTACATCGGCGACGGCGCCATGGTCCACGCCCCACGGCCGGGGCGCACGGTGACGATCGCCGGGGCCGGGTCCATGCCGATACTCGGGGTCGTGCGACCCGGGGCGGAGTAGGCGAGGGCTCGTCCCCGCACCAGCCCCGCCACCCACCCGCGAACACGGCCTGTGTACCAGGTCACGTGACCCATTCCACGCCGAACACCCTCCCCCCGCCCACCCGGACGTGACCTTTGTCATCCGAGGTCACGCGGCACCCTGTCCAACTGCGGTACGGAACGCGGCATATGACAGTGGCTCCCTGCCGAGGGACGTGGCTCACACCATTCCGCTGTGGTGCCGACACCCGCTATGGTCCCCGTCGGTAGGTCGAGGTCTCGTCCTGCCGTGCCCTCGGGGGGAGGGAAGGAACTCAAGACAATGCCCGTACCCGTACCGCGGCAGAGAGCGATCCCGGCCGTGGAGAGTGGTCAGGCGTCGCAGCCCGCGTCCGCAGTCGGCGGCCCGTCCGGCGCTCAGTCCGATGCCGGGGCCCCGCGCCAGGAAGACACGGTCGAGAACACCACGACTCCCACGAACACCACGAACACCACCCATAACGCCACGAGCACCACGCTCACGCTGCTCCTCATCGAGGACGACCCGGGCGGCTCCACGGTCGTGCCCGAGCTGCTGGACTCCTCCGGCAAGCCGATCCGCGTCCGCACCGCCCGCAACCTCACCGAGGCCGAGCGGCTGCTCACCGACGACGTCCACTGCATCCTGCTGGACCTTGCGCTGCCCGCCCCGGGCCGCACCGGTGACGGCGACGACGAGCTGGCCCCGCTCAAGCACGTACTGGAGCTGGCGCCCCGGCACGCCGTGCTCGCCCTCACCGCCTCCGGCGACGCCGAGCGCGGCGCGGAGGCCGTGCGCGTGGGCGCGCAGGACTATCTCTTCCGGGATGAGCTGGACGGCAGGCTGCTGAGCCGGGCGATTCGCTACGCCGTGGAGCGGAAACGTTCCGACACCGCCGAGCGACGGCTGGCCGAGGGCAAGCTGCGCGCCCAGGAGAACGCCCGGCTGGAGCGGGGCCTGCTGCCCACGCCCCTCCTGGACGGTTCCTCCCTGCGCTTCGCCGCCCGCTACCGCCCCGGCCGCTCGCGCGCCCTGCTCGGCGGCGACTTCTACGACACCGTCCGCACCCCGGACGGCACCGTGCACGCCATGATCGGCGACGTCTGCGGCCACGGGCCCGACGAGGCGGCGCTCGGCGTGGAGCTGCGGATCGCCTGGCGTGCGCTGATCCTTGCCGGGCTGTGCGGGGACCAGCTGCTGAGCACACTGCAGCAGGTCCTGGAGCACGAACGCGCGGACGAGGAGATTTTCGCGACCCTGTGCACGGTGGACATCGCCCCGGACGGCCGCCGCGCGGGCCTGTACCTGGCCGGTCACCCGTCCCCGCTGATCGCCCGCCCCGGCCGACGGCCCCAGCTGCTCCCCTACGACAACAACGGCCCCGCCCTCGGCCTGCTGCCGGGCGCCCGCTGGCCGCGGATGGAGGTGGAGCTGGGCGCCGAGTGGAGCCTGATGCTCTACACCGACGGCCTGATCGAGGGCCGCGTCGGCGACAGCGGTGAGCGACTGGGCCAGGACGGCATGGTCGAGATGGTCCGCCGCCAGCTGTCCCAGGGCCTACGGGGCGAGGAGCTGCTGCGGGCTGCGGTGAGCGAGGTCCGCGAACTCAACGGCGGCGAACTGACGGACGATGTGGCGGTGCTGCTGCTGGACCGCGGCGGCGCGTAGGAACCGCGGGTTCGGCGGTCCGGCGGTGCATGGGGGCCGCAGATTCGGCAGCCCGGCGGCGCATGGGAGCCGCAGATTCGGCAGCCCGGCGGCGCATAGGAGCCGCAGATTCGGCAGCCCGGCGGCGCATAGGAGCCGCAGATTCGGCAGCCTGGCGGCGCATAGGAGCCGCGGCTTCGTCGGGTCGCGCGCCCCGCTGCCCGCACGGCTGCTGCGGTTCCAGGGCGGTCCCCACCCCTGCTGTCAGCCGGGTGGGCCGGTCAGCGGCCCCCGTTCCAGGGGCCGTAAGGTCCGTCGCTGCTGGAGCCGCGGCGGCCGCCTCCGCCGGAGACCTGCTTGAGGGCGGGCCGCACGTCCACCATGAAGACGATCGTGGCGATCAGGCCCGCGATCTGCAGGAACAGCATCGGCAGCAGCAGGTTCACCAGAACCGTGACGCCCAGGATGATCAGCCAGAACATCTTGTTCTGCTTGTCGGCCGCGCGGTAGGCGTCCTCGCGGGCCATCGCGGCCATGACCAGGGCCACCACCGCGAACGCCAGCATGGCGATGAAGAGCAGCCCCAAGAATCCGTCGAACCCTTGCCTCAGCACAACGTCCACCACCCGACTCGGCTCGTCCTTACCCGGTCACCGTACCCGCACAGCCCGGCCCGCTACCCGAACAACGGGCCGGACACCTCACTAGTGCCCGACCCGTGACCGTTCACCTGTCCGGGTGACGCCGGACGCCCCCGCTATCACTTGGCGGGCGGAGTCGTCTTCTTGGCGGCGGGCTTGCGGGCGGCCGGGGTCTTCTTGGCCGCGGTCTTCTTCGCCGGGGCCTCGGTCTGCACCGCGGTGGCGGTACCAGCCGCGGGCGCCTCCTCCTTGACCTCGACGGGCTGGGCCTGCGGCTCCACGGCCACGGCCAGCTCCTCGATCCCCTCGGCCGCCTCGCCGCGCCACTGCTTGACGGCGTGCTCGCCGTGCTCGGCGACCTTCTCGTAGGTCTCGCGGGCCTTGACGGCGTACTCGGCGGCCATGCCCACTCCGCGCAGCGCGAAGTCCTGGGCGTTCTCGCCAAGCTTCTTCAGGTCGGTGTCGAGGGACCCGAAGAACTCACCGACCTTGGCCTGAAGGGTCTCCTGCGTCTCCTTGACGCGGTGGGTGGCCTTCTCCTGGACGGCCTTCGGGTCGGTGTTGCGCACGGCCTCGAAACGGGTCGGCGCCTCGGTGCGCAGCTGCTCGACCAGGCCCGGCACCTTCTTGGCCTGCTGAAGGGCGAGGTCGGCGGTACCGGCGGCGAAGTAGAGCGGCTTCGGGTCACTCAGGGTCTTACGCAGATCGTCGGCGATGGCCATCGTGTTGATCCTCCTGGATCCATTTCGTACGGTTCACATCGAATGCGCCCCATTGTTGCGAAACCCGACGTTCCCCGTACCGCGTACTCGGCGTTCTCTCGTCTCCGCGGGTCGCCACCCACCCGTCACCCGTCGATCACTTCCCCCTGGATCAACCGGCCGTCGGCTCCCGCGGCCCGGCACCGCCACCGAGGTCGCCCTCGACCCCGGCGTCAACGTCCAGCACACCGGCGATCTCGAACCCGTTCTCCTTGCGGAAGGACTCGTAGATCTGGAGCAGCACCTGCTTCTGCCGCTCGTTCAGCGTGGGATCCGCGAGGATCACACCCCGCGTCTCCACCTCGTCCCGGGGCCGCTCCGCGTCGAGGATCCCCGCACGCACGTACAGCGTCTCGGCGGAGATCCGCAGCGCCTTGGCGACCTGCTGCAACACCTCCGCGCTCGGCTTGCGCAGCCCGCGCTCGATCTGACTGAGATACGGATTCGACACCCCGGCGGCATCGGCGAGCTGCCTGAGCGACAGCTGCGCATTGCGCCGCTGCTCACGCAGATACTCACCGAGATTGCCGACGTTGAGCGATGCCATACGTCCAGCTTGCCCCACCCGCGCTAACAATTGCAAGCGCCTGCTTGCAAAAGTTGCCCTCGCCCGACCGCTGACCACCACCCATACCGTGGACGAGGCACGCCAGGACCCCGCGCGGCAGCGTCAGAACTGGTTCTCCCCGCCGTTGACGTGCAGGGTCGTGCCGAGCATGAAGCTGCTGTCCGGGGAGGCGAGGAAGGCCACGGCGGCGGCGACCTCCTCCGGGCGCCCCCGGCGGCCGATCGGTACGCCCGCCGCGAGTTCCGCCTTGACGGCCGCGGCGTTCTCCTCGCCGAGGGCGAGGTCGACTCCGGGGGTGTCGATGGCCCCCGGCGCGACCGTGTTGACCCGGATGCCCCTGCCCTTCAGCTCGTTGGCCCAGGTCCGCGCGAGGGACCGGATCGCGGCCTTCGACGCCGCGTACAGGCCGAAGGCCTCCCGGCCGTCGTCGGCGCGGATGGAGTCGTTCACGATCACCGAGGCGCCGTCGTTGAGGAGGGGCAAGGCCTTCTGCACGGTGAGCAGGGTGCCGCGGACGTTGACGCCGAAGATCTGGTCGAACTGTTCCCGGGTGGCCTCCGCGAGCGGTGCGAGTGTGGCCATGCCCGCGTTGGCGAAGAGCACGTCCAGACCCCGGCCCCGGTCACGGACCGCGTCGTAGAGCCGGTCCAGGTCGTCCGGCTCCGCGATGTCGCCCGGCACCGCGGTGACCCCGGAACCGATCGACTCAACGGCCCTGTCGAGCGCGTCCTCGCGCCGCCCCGTGATGAACACATGGGCACCCTCGGACACCAGCCGCGCGGCGGTGGCCAGTCCGATCCCCGTGCTGCCGCCGGTGACGACGGCGGTCTTGCCTTGGAGCTGTCCCATCGCTTGAACTCCTCAGATTTAGATACCGATCGGTGCGGAAGTGAACCGTAGCACTTCTGCACCGATCGGTATCTAGGCGGTACGATGAGCCCGTGGAGAGCACCCGGAAAGCGCCGGTCGGTCGGCCGAGAGGCTTCGACGCCGACGAGGCCCTGGAGCGGGCGATGCTGGTCTTCTGGGAGCAGGGCTACGAAGGCGCCAGCCTGACCGACCTCACCAGCGCCATGGGCATCACCCGCAAGAGCATGTACGCGGCCTTCGGCAACAAGGAGGCCCTGTTCCGCAAGGCCCTGGAGCGCTACACCGAAGGCCCCGCCTCCTACGCGGCCCGCGCACTGGAGCAGCCGAGCGCCCGCGAAGTGGCCACGGCCTTCCTCGCGGGCTCGGTCAGCACGACCACGCACACCGGCTGCCCCGCCGGATGCCTGGGCGTGCAGGGCTCGCTGGCCGCCGGTGCGTCCGGACGGGTCGCCCAGGACGCCCTGGTCGTCTGGCGCGAGGACGGCCGCACCCGCCTCCGCGACCGGTTCCGGCGGGCCGTCGACGAGGGTGACCTGCCCTCGGACGCGGACCCGGAGCTGCTCGCCCGCTACCTCATGACCGTGGCGAACGGCATCGCCGTACAGGCCGCCGGTGGCGTCGGCCGGGCCGAACTCCAGCAGGTCGCCGACGCGGCGCTGCGGAACTGGCCACCCGCCTGACAGCCCGGAACCGAGGGGAGCGCGGAGTCATGGATGGCGCGTCCAGAAGGTGACGCCGCCACCCTCGCCACCGCCAGGGTGCGGCCGGACCGGGAGAAACCGGCGGCGCGCAGTTCCAGGACATCGGCGTGCAGGAGCGTGCCACCAGCTCCCGCCCGGCGGTCCCTCGTGCGGCCCCGCCGTCGGTGGAGAGGATCACCCGGGGTCGTACTCCCGGGCGATCCGCCCGCCGGTGACCGCGTCGAAAAGCCCGTGCCCCGAGCTGGACACCACCATGGCGACGTCATGGCCGGTGCCGGGATGGACCGCGAACCCGACGCCGAGCAGCCCGCCGACCGGGATGCGCCCCCGGCCACCCGCCGCCACGGCTCAGGGGCGGGCATGACAGGCGCGGCGAGATAGCGCTCGCGCAACTTCCGCTGGTACGACGTGCTCAACCCGACTCCCCCGATGACGCCCCCTCCAGAGCCCACCCGGCCCGCCCGAGCATCCCCCCACCCCGCCCACCCCCGTCGACTCCGCTTGACCTTCACCTTGGGGCAGCCCCCAGCATCGACGGCACCGGGCGACCAGCCCGGCCCGAGGAAGGCCAGACGGAGCCGGAAGAGGGCCAGACGAAGGCCAGGAGAGGGCCGGAAGGAGGGCGACGCCCGTGGGAGTGGACGACACCGCCCTGCTGACCATCGGCGCGTTCGCGAGGGCCGCGCGCCTGTCGCCCAAGGCACTGCGCCTGTACGACGAGCTGGGCCTGCTCCCCCCGGCCCGGGTCGACCCCCTGACCGGCTACCGGTTCTACGCCCCCGAGCAACTGGACCAGGCCCGCCTGGTGGCCTGGCTACGGCGGCTGGGGATGCCGTTGGCCCGTATCCGCCGCGTCTGTGAGGCCACGGACACCGGCGCCGCGGCGCGGGAGGTCCGCGCCTTCTGGGCCGAGGTCGAGGCCGACCTCGCCACCCGTCGCGACCTGGCCGCCTTCCTCGTCGACCACCTGTCACGGAAGGAACCCCTGATGACCCCGACGACACAGGCCGCCCACCCCCTGGAGATCCGCTACGCCGCCCTCTCCGACGCCGGGCTGGTCCGCGAGAGCAACCAGGACACCGCCTACGCGGGTGCCCATCTGCTCGCGGTGGCCGACGGGTTCGGCCCGCGCGGGGCCTCCGCCGGTGCCGCGGCCGTGGACGCGCTCAAGCGGCTGGAGGCCGACGGCATACCGGCGGGCGGTCTTCTCAACGTCCTGGAGGACGCCGTCGAGCAGGCCGGTCGGGCCGTGCGCGGTGTCGCCACGGCCGACCCGTCGACGGGTGCGGCCGGAACCACGCTCACCGCGCTGCTGTGGACCGGTTCACAGCTGGCCCTGGTCCACATCGGCGACTCGCGCGCGTACCTCCTGAGGGACGGCGAGTTCTTCCAGATCACCCACGACCACACCCTGGTCCAGTCGATGATCGACGACGGCCGCCTCACCCCCGAGGAGGCCGCCTCCCACCCCCAGCGGTCCCTCCTCGCGCGGGCCCTCGGCACGGACGGCGCCGCCACGCCCGACCTGCGGCTGCACGACGCCCGGGCCGGAGACCGCTATCTGCTCTGCTCCGACGGTCTGTCCACCGTCGTACCCACACAGGAGGTGCGCCAGGTGATCACCGCGACCGACGACCCGGAACAGGCCGTACGCGAACTCGTCGACCGCGCCAACCGCTCCGGCGGCCCCGACAACGTCAGCTGTGTGGTCGCGGACGTATGCGAGGCCTCCGGCAGGTAGACCCCACCCGTACCCACAAAAAAGTGGGTACTTGGCACCGCCCCTGCCCGGCGCGACGCTGGTCCTAGTCGATCACGCGATCACGGGATCGGGATCACCCGATCGGGATCACCCGATCGGGATCGCTCGATCAGGATCGCTCGATCAGGATCACTCGATCACTCGATCAATGGGCCACCAGACGCTCCAGACGCCGGTGGCCCCAGTCGGAGAGGGGGCCCAGCAGCTCGGACAACTCGCGGCCGAAGGCGGTCAGCGAGTACACCGTCTTCAGCGGCAGGACGTCGTACACCTCACGGTGCACCAGACCGTCCTCCTCCATCTCGCGCAGCGCCTGGGTCAGCACCTTCTCGCTGAGGCCGGGCAGCCGTCGGCGCAGCTCGCCGGGGCGGTGCGGGCCGGACTCCAGCAGCCACAGCAGGCTGGTCTTCCACTTGCCGTCGATCACAGCGATCGCGGCGGTCACTCCACAGACGTTCGGATCCTGGGCCCGGCCGCGCGTCATCCTCACCCCTTTTGTCAGCAATTCAAGCCACTACAGCAACTACAGCGGTCCTCGTCGGTCGCAGCGACCGCCCATCAACTCAACCTAGACAACGCCCACGGGAGTTCAAGCATGTCCACCTACGACGACCAGTCCACCGTCACCGTCCTCGGGCTGGGCCCCATGGGCCGCGCCCTGGCCGGTGCCTTCCTGGACGCCGGGCTGCGCACCACCGTCTGGAACCGCACCCCGGGCCGTGACCGGGAGCTGACGGAGCGGGGGGCTGTCGCCGCGCCGTCCGCCGCGGAGGCGGCCCGCGCGAGCGCCCTGACAGTCGTCTGCGTCGTGAACTACGACGCCTCCGACGCCATCCTCCGCGAGGAGGAGGTGACCGGCGCCCTCAAGGGCCGCACGGTCGTCAACCTCAGCGCCGATACCCCCGGCCGCGCGCGGGACACCGCCGACTGGGCGGACCGGCACGGCATCCAGTACCTCGACGGCGCGATCATGACACCGGCCACCACCATCGGCACCCCGGACGCGGTGTTCCTGCACAGCGGCCCGCGCGAGCTGTACGAGCGCCACCGGCCCGTCCTCGACGCCCTCGGCGGCACCCACACCCACCTCGGGGAGGACATCGGCCGGGCCGCGGGCTACGACATCGCGCTGCTCGACATCTTCTGGACGGCGATGGCGGGCTACGCGCACGCCCTCGCGGTCGCCCGCGCGGAGGGCATCTCCGGCCGCGAACTGGCGCCCTTCGCCCAGGGGATCGCCGCGATCCTGCCCCCGCTGATCGAGGAGTTCGCGGGCGACGCCGACGACGGCACCTACTCCGGCGAACTCAACCCGATCACGTCGGCGGTCTCCTCCATGGCGCACATCATCCACGCCTCGGAGGAGCACGGCATCGACGCGGGCGTGCTGCGCATGGCCGAGGGGCAGGCCCGGCGGGCGATCGGCCTGGGCCACGGCACGGACGGTTTCATACGGGTCACCGAGCTGCTGGGCCGCCGCTGAGCCACTCCTCCAGCACCGCGAAGTCCGCGTCGGTGAGCCCGTACCGATGATCTACGCGATGCAGCAGGGCCGGGGCGGGGTGGTGGGCGGTCACCCAGTCCCGGTCAGCGTCGGTGATCTCGTCGTCGACCCAGACGAAGGGCCGCCCGGCCGCCCGCCGGACCAACGGCCGGGTCTTCCAGTGCAGCAGCCGGGGCGCGTACGGCACGGCTGGCTCGTACGGCTCGGGGGACTCATAGGGCTCGGAGGACTCATACGGCCCGGCGGACTCATACGGCCCGGGGGACTCGAACGACCCGGGGGACTCATAAGACCCGGGGGACTCATACGGCCCGGCGGACTCATACGACCCGGGAGACTCGAACGACCCGGCGGACTCATACGACTCAGCCGACTCAGCGGGCTCACACGGCCTCGGATCCGGCCAGTCCACCACCGGCAGCGACGGCAGCCCCAGCCACGGCGCGACCAGGTCGTTCGCGTCGTCCAGCCAGGTCGTGGCCCACACCAGCTCGCACCCCAGCCCCCGCAGCCGCGCCCCGAGCCCGGGGTCGACCCGGCTCAGCAGGGGGTGCGCGACGGCCCCGCCCGACGGCCGCCCGTATTCGGGGTACGGGCCGGGCCCGCCGAACGGGATCAGCGTCCCGTCGATGTCGAGAAAGAGCAGCACGCCCGAGTACTCGCCCACATAAACGACATTGCCCTGCCGCGCTCCCCACCGCTACCGTTTTCCGCATGACTGCCGGGTCGGCCATGGGCCGCGAGCGAGTTGGGCACCCGGCCTCCGAGTGAGGCCGAGGCGGGCGAGAGGCCCGCCGACATCTCTGCGCCATCCACCAAGCACACCCCAGACGGCGACAGAGAGAGAAACGTGCCCACCGACTTCAACCACCAGATCATCGACGAGTTCCGCGCCCACCACGGCCGCGTCGGCGGCCCCTTCGAAGGTGCCCGCCTGCTCCTGCTGACGACCAAGGGAGCCCGCACCGGCCGCCCGCACACCACCCCCGTCGGCTATCTCCCCGACGGCGCCGACCGCGTCCTGGTCATCGCCTCCGCGGGCGGCGCCGACCACCACCCCGCCTGGTACCACAACCTCCGCGCGCATCCCCAAGTGACCGTCGAGACAGGCGTCTTCACCTACGAGGCGCAGGCGGTCGTACTGACCGGCGAGGAACGCGACCAGGCGTTCGCGCGGGCCGTGGAGGCGGACCCGGGCTGGGCGGCGTACCAGGAGAAGACCCGGCGGGTGATCCCCATGGTCGCGCTGTACGAGCAGGCGCCGGAGGGCCCGCCGAACATTAACGCGGGCTCCATGGGCGAGGCGCTGAAGCTGATCCATGACGCGTTCCGCCGCGAACTCGCCTTGATCCGCGAGGAGATGAGCAACGGCTCCGCCTCGGCCCTCGGCGCGCAGCTCCGCGTCAACTGCCTCACCTTCTGTCACGGCCTGCACAACCACCACACCCATGAGGATCTGGGCATGCTCCCGTTCCTCGCCGACCGTCATCCACAGGCCGCGTCCGCCGTCGCCCGCCTCGGTGAGGAGCACGAGAAGATCGCCGTCCTCATCGAGGACCTACGGCACGCGGTGACGTCCGAGGACCCCGCCACCGCCCGCACGGAGGTCGAACGCCTGACCGTCGCCCTGGAGGCGCACCTCACATACGAGGAGGAACAGCTGATACCCCTCCTCGACGCGCCCTTCGCGCCCTGACCCTAGACGGCGACCAGACCCTCGTACGACGTCACCACCACACCGGCGTCCGCCCCGCGCAGCCCACGCACCTTGCGCTCATTGCGCCCGTACCCGATGAACGGCACCCCGGCCGACCGCGCCGCCTCCGCGTCCGTGCCGGTGTCGCCGATCATCACCGCGTGGGCGGGGGCGAGCCCGAGGTCGTCCAGGGCGCGGTGCAGGACGTCGGGGTGGGGCTTCATCAGGCCGGGGTCGGAGGTGCGGCCCCGGACGGACGCGAAGTGGTCGCGCAGGCCCGCGCGGTCGAGGTAGGCCGTCGCCGCCCCGGGCGCGTTGTTGGTGACGACCGCCAGCCGTACGCCCCGTCGCGCCAGCTGCCGTACGAGGTCGTCAGCGCGCGGCGTGGGCCACGCGGCCCCCGCGGCGGCCACCTCACCCGCCGCGACGGCCGCCTCCATCAGCGCCAGCAGCTCGGTGACGTCCCGCGTACGCCGGGCCCGGTGCACGGCACGCAGCACCACATGCGGGTCGATGCTCGCGCGCTCCGACTCGTCCAGTACGTCACCCAGGCCGAACTTGTCCACCAGGTCCCGCACTTCGTCCGCGACCGGCGCCGAGGCGCCCTCGGGGAAGAGGCGGCAGAGGGGACCGTCGAAGTCGAACAGCACACAGCGAGCGCCCTCGAGCAGCGCCCGCGCCGTCCGGTCGGCGTCCGTCATGCCACTCCCTCCGCCCCGGCGTCCTCACCCGCACGCGCCTGGTCCTCCGCGTGCCAGCGCCGCAGCGCCTGAGCGATCTCCCACTCGTCCTTCAGCGCGTCCACCAGGGCCAGCGGTTCGGACGCCCGGCGCAGGGCGCGGCGGACGCGCTCGGCGGCCCGGGTGAGGTCCCGGTCGGCGGGGTGGGCGGGCAGGGAGAGCGCCGCCCGCATGACATCGGGGAAGACGGACTGGGCGTACTCGAAGCGGAGGTAGACCGGCAGGTCGGTGTCCAGACCGTCGGTCGCGTCCGCGTGGTCCGCGCGTCGCATGGCGTCCGTCCACAGGCGGACCATCAGCTCCTGCTCGGCCTTGTCGTAGTCCATGCGGACGAGATGGGTCGCCAGGTCGTGCACGGGATCGCCGTACAAGGCGAGTTCCCAGTCGATGACGGCGAGCCGCTCACCGGCCGCGGCCTGCTCCAGCACGACCACGTTCGCCCGATGGACATCGGTGTGCAGGAGGGCGAACGGCCGCCGTGTCATCTCCGGCACCGACCGCAGGAAACGGTCGACGGCATCCTCCGGCATCCCTACCTCATCGAACAGGCGGCCGAAACGCGGCCGATTGGACTGATGGACCTCCTGCTCGGTGAACCGGGCGAGCCAGTCCAGAAAGCCACGGCTGTCGCTTTCGCTGGGCCAGTCGGCCGGACGGGGCGGCAACTCATCGGCCGGTACCCCTGCCAATCGGGCGAAGAAGTCCGCCAGCGCGGCCATCCGCCCGCTGCCCACCGGCTCCCCCTCGGGGGCCACCTCGGCCAGTGCCCGGCCGTCCAGGTAGTCGTGCAGTGACCATTCTCCAAAGTCCGCCAGACAGCGCGGTACGTCACCCAGGCGCGCGCTCACCACCCGCAGGACCTCCGCCTCGCGCGGCCAGATCCTCGGCACGACCTCGACGGTGGGGTAGGGCGTGCGGAACTTGGCGAGCACCCGGCCGGACGGCAGCCCCAGCAGGAAGGCCAGCGGCTGCCGCAGCTCAGCGATGTGGTTGATGTTGTGATGGCCGGAAACCACCCGTCCGTCGGGGGCCCGGCGCCGCGCCTGCGCGAAGTACCGCACCAGTGACTGGTGAGCCCAGCGAGGCAGAGGGGGCAGCATGGCGGCACAGAGTAGTACGGGGCGTGATCCAGTTCACGACGTGTCACTATGTGGACGCCCTTCGGTCACGGACAGTGGCGGTTCGCGCACTCGTCCCGTCACGTTTCGGTCGCGGGTCGACCCAGGTTCTCCCAGTACGACTCGAAGGTGGCCTTCATGGTCGCAAAGAAGCCGTCCTGGGCCTCGGGGTCGTCGGGTTCCCGGTGGTGCAGGAAGAGGGCGGAGCCGAGGCCGAGCACGTCCAGCGCCGGGACGGGGGTGCCGTCACCGACGGTGATGGTGCGCTCCATCACCTCGTAGGGCCCGAACAGCATGTCGGTGTCGTTGAACACGTACAGCTTGAACTGCGGGGTCATGGCCACCCGGCGGATCTCCACCTCGGCGTCCACGCCCCACTGTCCGAACCGCCCCGCCAGCTCCACGACCGTGTCGGCGTGCCGCCGGGCCATGGCCTGCCAGCGGGCCCAGATCCGGTCGTCGACGAGGTCCACGGCGGCCGGGTAGGCCAGCCGTGGCTCCTCCGCGGGCAGCAGCATCCGCAGCCGCACGCGCGCGGGGGTGATCTCCCGGGCGGCGATGCGCTCGGCCTGCACCCTGAGGTGGCTGACGAGCGTCTCGGAGGTCAGCGAGAAGGTGTCCAGGGTCACCTCGGCCTGCTCGAAGGCCCGGTGGACGACTGGACCGAGAGTGGCCCGACCGCGCGCCTCCGGACCCGGCTCCGGCCGGGCCGCGTCCGGCACCCGCACCACACGGATGCCGCTGCCCTGCCGGGCCTGGAGCCAGCGCTCCTCGGTCAGTCTGCGCAGCACCCGCTGGATGGTGTCCCGGCTGACCCCGAACTCGTCGGCCAGCTGCCGCTGCGGCGGGAGCAGTTGACCGACACGGAGAGTGCCGTTCGCCAACTGCTCGCGCAGCACCGACTCCACGAGCGCGGACGCCCTGCCGCCCTCCACGCGTACCGCGCGGACCGGTCCGGTCCCTGACTGTCCTGATGAGTTGGCCACGGTTGCAAACTACCCGCAACAGCACCGGCGGCACAGCATTTCCAGCCAACCAACACAGCCTATTGGACCGGAAGTTAGACGATCACATGAACCGGGAAATGCCAATCCAAGTCAACCAGTCCAATTGGCAGGAAGGTTGACGACGACCTAGGGGGACAATCGTGCCAGTGCTGAGCTTTCTCGTGACGGTCCTGGGAGTGGGCGCGGAGCAGCTGATGGAGTGGCGCTTCGGCCCCATGGGCATCGTGGCCCTGCTGCTGCTCGCCGTCGGCCTGAGGTCGAACAACTCCACCTGCGCCTGCCTGGGCGCGGTGACACTGCTCCTGCTGCTGCTCCAGGGACAACCCCCGGCATGAACCCGGGCATGGACCGGCATTGACCCGGGCATGGACCGGCATGAACCCGGGCATGGACCGGCATGGCCCGGCACGAGTTCAGCGGCCCCGCCGCACCACCTTCAGCACCGACTCCAGCGACCCCACCACCACATCGGCCCCGGCCTCCCGCAACCACCCGCCCGACTCCGCGTTACGCGCGTAGCCGAGGAACGGAACCCCGGCCTCCTGCGCCGCGTGGCAGTCGCTGGGCATGTCGCCGATCATCAGGGCGTCCTCGGGGGCCGACCCGATGGCCCGCAGGGCCCGCTGGAGGCTGTGCGGGTCCGGCTTGAGCAGATGCAGCTGCGCTGTGCGGCCGTAGATGTGGGGCGCGAAGCAGTTGGTCAGGCCGCGGCCGTCCAGGTAGCGGCGTACCGCGCGGGGGGCGTTGTTGGTGGCGATGGCCAGGCGGGCGCCGACCGCGTGCCAGGTGCGGATCAGGGGATCGGCGTACGCCGTGGGCATCGCGGAGTCGGTGGCCCGCAGTTCCTCCAGCGTGAGGCGTTCCTCCAGCTCCGCGACGAGATCGCTGTGCGGATAGCGGCTGCCGACGGCGCGGAGCACGAAGTGCGGGTCCGTGGAGCGCAGTTCCTCCTCCCGGAGGAAGCCCCGCAGGCCGCGCGCCTCCAGCCAGTCGATCATGTCCCGCGCGATCAGCTCGGCCGAGAGCCCGGCGAACAACCCGCAGATCGGCCCGTCGAAGTCCCACAGGACGACGCGCGCCCCGCCGACCCGCTGCCGGAGGTGCTCGATCGGTGCTGACACGTGTGCGGTCTGGGTCGTATCAGAAGTCACTAGGAGAGTGTCAGGTCCGTGGTGATGGTTTCCCAGAGGGCGTCGAACCACTTCTGGGATTCCTCCACGAACGACTCGTCCCGGTGCCCGGCCCGCTTGTGGAAGGAGAACAGCAGGGACTGGGCGCCCAGCGCGTCGTACATGTCGAGGGTCTGGTTTCCCCACTCCTCCTCGCGCCGGGTGAGCATGTAGTACCCGAGCAGCGCCTCCTCGCCGTTGAGCAGGTACAGCTTGATCGGGGGCGTGAAGGGCAGCGCGCGGAACGCGACGTGCACGTCCGTGCCGTGCGTGGAGCGCAGCGCCAGCAGGTTGTGCTGGAGCACCTGGCCCTGCGCGTTGCGCATCGCCAGCCACCGCTGGTGGACCGGGTCGTCCTCGCCGCCGCCGTCGACCGGCACCGGGAAGGCCAGGTTGATCTCCCGGGAGGGCAGCAGGATCCGTACGTCGATGGACTCGGGGCGGATGCGGCCCTCGTGGATCTGGCGTACGGGCTCGCCGAGGGCCAGCATCAGCGTCTCGGCGGTGTGGCAGACGATGTCGATCCGCACCCGCCGCTCCCCGAACGCCTCGGTGAGCCGGGGCGAGAGCCCGACCATCGTCGGCTGCGGCTCGTCCTGGACGGGCACGCGCGGGGCGATGCGCGGCGGGCTGCCCTTGCTGACGTTGGAGAGCAGGCCGTCCTCCTGGAGCGCCCGCAGCGCCTGGCGCACGGTGCCGCGCTCCACGCCGAACTCGTCCGCCAGCTCGGCCTGGGTGGGCAGGCGGTCCCCCGCCTTGAGTTCCCCGGCGCGGATGCGGTCCCGCAGGGCGTCGGCGATCTCCTGGGGCGAGAGCCTTCTGCTGGCGTTCACTGCCACGTTCTCCTGAGTCACGACCAAACGGTACAACTCTCACCCACTTACGGGGAGTTGTTCACAAGTTGTTTATGACTATCGACCAAGCGGGGACAACCTAAACAAAGTTGGTCGCCAACTTCTCTAAGTTGGCGGAAGCGAAGGGGGAAACATCGTGCCTGCACTCGCCCTCCTCTCCGCCCTCTTCGTCGTCGGCTTCGAGCAGGTCGTCGAAACGAAGTACGGAGCCACCGGCATCGTCGGCCTGCTGCTGCTCACCCTGGGCATCAAGGCCAAGAGCCCCGCGGTCAGCTCCGTCGGAGCAGTGGTCCTGGCCCTCCTGGTCACGGGCCCCGCCCTGTGAATCCCGGAGCCCATCAGGTCGTGAGCACCAGCTCCGAGCTGATGGTCTCCCACAGTGCGTTGAACCACAGGCACGACTGTTCCACGAAGGTCGTGTCGCGCGGCCCCACCCCCTGCTCGAAGGCGAACAGCATCGACTGGGTGCCCAGCGCGTCGTACAACTCGAGCTGTTCGTCGTCGACCTGCTCCGCACGGCGGCCGAGGGTGTAGTACGCGAACAGCGCCTCGGCCCCGTTGAGCAGGTACAACTTCACCGGCGGCGTGAACGGCAGTGCCCGGAAGGAGACCCGCACGTCGATGCCGTGCGTGGCGCGCAGCGCCAGCAGATTGTGCTGGAGCACCTGACCCTGGGCGTTGCGCATCGCGAGCCAGCGCCGGTGCAGCCGCTCCACGTCGTCCGTCGCGTCCACGGGGGCCGGGAAGGCGAGGTTGATCTCCCGCGAGGGCAGCAGCACCCGGACGTCGACTCTGGCCGGTTTCAGCTCCCCGGCGTGGATCTGGCGCAGCGGTTCGCTCAGCGCGAGGGTGAGCGAGATGGCGGTCAGACACAGCGCGTCGATCTCCACGTGCGCGCTCCCGAAGGCCGCCGCGACCCTCGGCGCCAGCGCCACGGTGGTGGGCTGGGGCTCCGCCTCCGGCCCCGTGGCCGGGTCACCGACGTCCGCCGCCACGGTCGCCGGACTCCCCCGGGACACATTGGTCAGCAGCCCCTCGTCCTGGAGAATCCGCAGCGCCTGCCGGACGGCACCGCGCTCGACACCGAACTCCTTGACCAGCTGTGCCTGGGTGGGCATGCGCTGCCCGGGCCGCAGCACGCCGGACCTGATGCGGGCACGCAACTCGCCCGCCACGTCGCGGTGTGACGCGTGTGACGGGCGTGGCCTCCTCCGCCCATTGACGGAGTCATGTTCCGGCTCCACAACCAAACACTACAACTTCTCGCCATCTCCAGGCAGTTCACCGACGGGTGGTTATAAGCCGCCTCCAAGTGGAGAGAACTAGAAAGGAAGTTGGTCGCCAACTTGAGCAACATGGTCAAACTTCACGGGGGTTGGCCGCCAGGGTCGGCCCGAAGGGGGGATCGCATGCCGCTCATCGCCATCGTCATCGCCGCCCTGGCCATCGGCTTCGAACAGTTTGTCCAGTGGAAGCTCGGCCCGATGGGCATCATCGCGTTCGTCGCGATCACCATCGGGGTCAAGGCGAAGAACACCATGATCGGCGGCATCGGCGCGGTCATCCTCGTCCTGCTGCTCGCACCATCCGGCTGACCGGGCTCCCTTCCGGAGGGGAGCCGGGAGCCTGGTCAGTCAGCACAGCCACAACTGAACACCGACAACCGAACAGGGAAGAGCACAGCCACAACTGAACAAGGTCCAGCTACGGATGCACACGTACCGAACCGCACCGCACCGCACTCACCAGAGGGGAGGGACCACCAGGACTCAGAACATGTCCGGGCACCAAGGGCGCCTGGACGTACGCAGCAGGGCGTCGGCCACCCGGCCGGCGCCCGCTCGTTCTTCCCGCACCCGCCCCAGCGCCATCAGCCGCGCGACGGACTCGTCACCGAGCCAGAGGGACCCCAGCTCCCCCACCCCCAGGGTCAGATCAGCATCCTGCCCATCGGCGGCGGTACACCTGACCCGCTCCCCCTCCCCCTCGACCTCCAGCCGGTACCGCCCACCCGCGAGCCCGTCCGGGTCCACGACGTCGAGCACCAGCACCCCCGGGCCCGCGTAGCTACGGGCCTCCAGGGCCCGCGCCACGTCCAGCACCCGCACCCACAGCCAATCCGCCTGAGTCGTGAGCTGAGCGGCCCGCGGGTCCGGCAGCAGCATCGGCAGCAGGTCGTCCGGCGCCCGCCACCCGCTCCTCACCCGGGCCACCCAGTCGATGGAGCACAGAAAACGCCACAGCGCGCGCTCGGCAGCCGGACTCACGGCGTCCAGCCACCGCACGGTGGCCGTGTTCAGGGGCTGCTTGCTGTCCCCCCAGGTGTCGTCCGCCCCATACGTCACCAGCCCCTCGACCGCGCCCCCCGGCGCCCGGTACACGGCGTAGAAGGGCTCGGTCCAGGTCCCCGTCCCGTTGTGCTGGATCGCCCCCGTGCTGACCTGCCACCACCGCTCGTCCCGGTCGATGGCCCCATGCCGGAGCCGCCGCATCCGCTCGTGCAGTTCCGGCCCGATCTTGCGGACGTAGTCCCCGTCCACCAGCTCGACCCGACCCCCACCCTCGGGCTCCGCTGCCCGACGCCGGTCCAGCCCGGTCCGCAGCACGTCCACGGTCCACTCCGCGGCGGTCGTGGCGGGCCCGAACCCGTACCGCCCGTAGATCGGGTACTCCGCGGCGATCAGCGTCGCCACGACGTCTCCCCGTTCCCTGGCCGCGGCCAGGTCCCGCCGCATCATCCGCGTGAGCAGGCCCCGGCGCCGGTGCGTGGCCGTGACCGTCACGCCCGTGATGCCGTCGGCGGGCACCGTCCGGCCGCCGACCGCCGTCAGCTTCTGCGCGTACGAACGGAACGTCGCGACGCAGCGGTCCCCGTCGAACGCGGCGAGCGTTCTGGCCGGGTCTATGTGCGCCCTCCGTTCGGCGACCTCCTCATCCGTGACGACGGGGGCCTTCAGGAAGCCGACCTTCGCTGCGCGGATCCAGGCGGGGATCTCGTCCTCGGTGATGGGGCGTACGTCGATGCGGGTGTCGTTCATAAGCCGAGGCTAGGTGTACGACGCCCTGACCGTCGCGACGTTTTCTGGCGGGCCGGGGTGCCTGGGTGGGTCGCGCAGCCCGGCGCTGACGGGGTGCCGGGGTGGGTCGCGCACAGCTACGGCGGCACAGCGTCAGCCACCCACACAGCCCAGCAGGCCGCCCGCACGCATCACGTCAGCAGATCATCCACCTGCGCCTCCCCGTCCCGATACCGCCGCGCGATCTCCGCGCTGCACTCGTCGGCCGTGCGCTGGAGGCGCTGGCGGCGGCGGGAGACCTGCTGCTCGTAGCGGACGAGCCGACCCATCGCGCTGGTCAGCTCGCCGTCCGTCCGGGCGTCCAGCGCCGACAGTTCGACCTCGGCCAGCATCTCCGCCGCCAGCCGCCGGTACTCCTCGCTGTACGGCGTCCCGACGGTCACATGCCGTGCGGAGGACCGGTACCGGGCCGGGGCGTCCGTCAGGATCTCCGGCAGCCGGTCCACCACGGACGCCACCACGGACGCCACCGCGGACGGCCCCCGCCCCGCCAGCTCCGCCCGCAGAATGTCGATCCGGCCCTGCAGCAGCCGCCGTACATAGCTCAGATCCGCCTCGTCCCGCTGCGCGTCCCTCCGCAACGCCCGCAGCTCCGACAGGCTCAGCAGGGTCAGATCCTGTTCGGGCGGCTCCGCGGGCATCCGCGGACTGTCGGTGCGCTGCGTGGGCGGCCGGGTGCTCGACCCGTTCCCCGCAGGCGTCAGCGAGACAGCCCCGGGAGGCTGCCCCGTACTCGGTGTGCTCATGTGCCTCTACCGTCCCCTCGACCGGCGTGTGGCAGCATCGTGCCACCCCAACTGGCCGCTATGTGACCGAGTGCCCCCGATCGGCCCCAGATGGGGGGTTACGGAACATAAAACAACCGGCAACGGACCCGTCGGCACCACCCGCCCACCCGCACGGCATCATGGACGCCATGCGTGCGGTGGTACAGCGAGTGGACGGCGCCAGTGTCGTCGTGGAAGGCAGCACCGTCGGCGAGATCACCGGCGAGGGCCTGTGCGTCCTGGTCGGTGTGACGCACGACGACACCAAGGAGAAGGCGGCCCAGCTGGCCCGCAAGCTCTGGACCCTGCGCATGCTGCACGACGAGAAGTCATGCAGCGACATCGACGCCCCGCTCCTGGTGATCAGCCAGTTCACCCTCTACGGCGACGCCCGCAAGGGCCGCCGCCCCACCTGGAACGCCGCCGCCCCCGGCACCGTCGCGGAACCCCTCGTGGAGGAGGTCGTGGCCCAGCTCCGCGCGCTGGGCGCCACGGTGGCGACGGGCCGCTTCGGCGCCCAGATGCGGGTCGGGATCACCAACGACGGCCCGTTCACGGTCCTGCTGGACCTCTGAGCACGCCCAAGCGCCGCCCGGAGCCTACGGCTCGACGACGACCTCCCGCGCCGCGGAGCCTACGGCTCGACGACGACCTCCTGCGCCGCCGCGGTCGTATCCGCGACCAGCGCCGCGTCCACCGGCACATTCCGCTTGACCAGGGCCAACGCCACCGGCCCCAGTTCGTGATGGCGCGCGGACGTGGTCACGAACCCGACCTTGCGCCCCTCCGGCCCGTCATCGGCGAGCCGCAACTCCGCCCCGCGCGGCGGCAGATGCACCTCGCTCCCGTCCAGGTGCAGGAAGACCAGGCGCCGCGGCGGCTTGCCGAGGTTCTGCACCCGGGCCACCGTCTCCTGCCCCCGATAGCACCCCTTCTGCAGGTGCACCGCGCTGCCGATCCACCCCAGCTCGTGCGGAATGGTCCGGTGATCGGTCTCGAACCCGAGCCGCGGCCGATGCTGCTCCACCCGCAGCGCCTCGTACGCCAGCAGCCCGGCCGCGGGCCCGGCCTTCTCCGCGTACGACTCGAGATCAGCCCGCGGCAGGAAGAGATCGCGCCCGAAGGCGGTCTCCCGCACCACCACGCCCTCCGGCACCTCGGCGATCGACCCGGCGGGCAGATGCACCACGGCGAAGTCGGCGCTGCGGTCGGCGACGTCGACCCGGTAGAAGAACTTCATCGACTCCAGGTAGGCGATCAGCGCGTCCGCCGTGCCGGGCTCGATGTGCGCCCAGACGGTGGTGCCGTCGTCGACCAGATACAGCGCGTGCTCGATATGGCCGTTCGCGGAGAGGATCAACGCCTCGGTGGCCTGCCCCACGGGCAGGTCGCTCACATGCTGGGTGAGCAGCAGATGCAGCCAGCTGAGCCGGTCCTCACCGGACACGGTGACCACGCCACGGTGGGACAGGTCCACGAACCCCGCCCCACCGGCGAGGGCACGCTGTTCACGGAACAGGTCGCCGTAGTGCGCGGCGACGCCTTCGTCCACGCCTTCGCCGGGAACGGCACCGGGCAGGGACAGCAGAGGGCTCTTCATATCCACAGCCTACGACTCGTCCTACGACTCACCGCTCGCGCTCCTGGACGTGCAGGAACGGCACCGCCCGAAGATCGCGAAGTGCTTCATGTCGGTGTCGAACCCGAACGTGTCACGCAGCTTCGCCGTGAACTCCGCCGCGACCTCCACGTCCGCCTCGATCACGTTCGTACAGTCCCGGCAGACCAGGTGGATGTGGTGGTGCCGATCGGCGAGATGGTAGGTCGGCGCCCCGTGCCCGAGATGGGCATGGCTGACCAGGCCCAGCTCCTCCAACAGCTCCAGGGTCCGGTACACCGTGGAAATGTTGACCCCCGACGCCGTCTTCCGCACTTCGGAGAGGATGTCGTCGGGGGTCGCGTGCTCCAGGGTGTCCACGGCTTCGAGCACGAGTTGCCGCTGCGGCGTCAGCCGGTAGCCGCGCTGCCTGAGGTCGCTCTTCCAGTCGGTGCTCACCACACTGGAGAGTCTAGGACTACTTGAAGAAAGCGATCCCGTCGTCCGGCATGTCGTCCGGCAGGGCCTTCGCCCAGCGCTCGACGTCCTCCGGCGTGACGACCTTCTTCAGCTGGGCGGACATGTACGGCCGCAGCGCCACCTCGGGCGTCTGCTTCTCGCCGACCCACATCAGGTCACCCTTGACATAGCCGTACAGCCGCTTGCCGCCGCTGTAGGGGCGGGCGGCGGCGGTCCGGGCCACCGCGTCGGTCACCAGGTCGATCTGCGGCTTCTGGTCGGCCAGCTCGCCGTACCAGATCTCGACGACACCGTCGTCGCGGGTCATGGTCACCTCGACCCGGCGGGCGGCGTCGATGCGCCAGAAGCCGTGCTCGGACTCCAGGGGCCTGACCTTGTTGCCGTCCTGGTCGAGGACCCAGGAGTACGAGTGGTACTCGAGGAAGTCCCGGCCGTCGTGCGTGAAGGTGACCTCCTGCCCGAAGTTGCACTTCTCGGCACCGGGGAAGTCGTGCACCCCGGCACCAGCCCAGTTGCCCAGCAGGAAAACGAGCGGGACGAGGTCCTTGTGGAGGTCGGACGGGATCTCGATCATCAGTGAGACTTCCTGGCTAGGGTTCAGCGCTGGCCCTGGTACAGCTTCTTCACGACCAGCCCGGCGAACGCCAGGGTGGCGACGCAGACCACGACCAACAGGGCCTCGAAGAAGAGAATCACAGGTGCTCCTCGATTGAGCGGGGTGCGGTGGACACACAGGACCGGCCCCCAGCTTACGCGGCCGGGAACCGGTCCTCCCTGTGAGGTACGCCCTCCCGACGATCAGCCGGTACGCCTGCCGGACGTGCCCGGGACCGTGGGGCCCGGCCTCGGTGGACTGCCTCCGGAACGTCCCCCACAGGACGTGGGCACGCGCCCCCGTGCGCGCCGCACGGGACACCCGCGGTCGATGCCACCGGTCGCAGGGGCGTTGACTACGCTTCGGGCATGGCGAAGAAGCTCGTGATCAAGGTGACGGCCGGGGCGGACGCCCCCGAGCGCTGCTCGCAGGCGTTCACGGTGGCCGCGGTGGCCGTGGCGAGTGGGGTGGAGGTGTCCCTGTGGCTGACCGGTGAGTCCGCCTGGTTCGCCCTGCCCGGCCGCGCCGCCGAGTTCGAACTCCCGCACGCCGCCCCGCTGCCCGACCTCCTCGACTCGATCCTCGCGGGCGGCCGACTCACCCTGTGCACCCAGTGCGCGGCCCGCCGCGGGATCACGGAGAAGGACGTCATCGAGGGCGTACGCATCGCCGGGGCGCAGGTCTTCGTCCAGGAGGCCCTGGCGGACGACACGCAGGCCCTCGTCTACTGACCCCTGTCCCGGCGCTTGCCGTCCAGTTCGTCCCACCACTCGTCCGACTGGGGGTCGCCCGAGGGGTCGTCCCACCAGCGGTCGTCGGGGCCGCGACGGTTGGCGATCATCGCGGCGAGCGGGGGGATGACCATGGCCACCAGGCACATCGCGACGGCCGCCGGGACGGACCACAGCCGTACGACGGCCCAGGCCAGGATGAACAGGCCGAGGCAGCAGCCCATCATGGCGAAGTAGCGACGACGGCGCCGTGCGTACATGTCTCCAGCGTAGGTCGGCATCCCCGATCGGCACGCCGAAGGGCCGCACCCCGGGCGTCCAACCCGCGGGGTACGGCCCTCCGTGCCGTTGTCGGTCCTCAGACCGCGATGGCGACCTCGGCCAGACCGCCCTTCTGGGCGACCACCGTGCGGTCGGCGGTGCCGCCGGGCACCAGGGCACGGACGGTCCAGGTGCCCTCGGCCGCGTAGAACCGGAACTGACCGGTCGCGGAGGTGGGCACCTCCGCCGTGAACTCGCCGGTCGAGTCCAGCAGCCGGACGTAGCCGGTCACGGGCTCGCCGTCACGGGTCACCTGGCCCTGGATCGTGGTCTCACCGGGCTTGATCGTCGAGGCGTCGGGGCCACCGGCCTTCGCTCCGCACATGGGTCACTCCTCAGAGGATGTAGAGGGTCGGTCGGCTTACTTGTTGGCGCCCAGCTCGATCGGCACGCCGACCAGGGAGCCGTACTCGGTCCAGGAACCGTCGTAGTTCTTGACGTTCTCCACGCCCAGCAGCTCGTGCAGCACGAACCAGGTCAGCGCGGAGCGCTCGCCGATGCGGCAGTAGGCGATGGTGTCCTTGGAGAGGTCGACGCTCTCCTCCTCGTAGAGCTTCTTCAGCTCGTCGTCCGACTTGAACGTGCCGTCGTCGTTGGCGTTCTTCGACCACGGGATGTTGCGGGCGGACGGCACGTGACCCGGGCGCTGCGACTGCTCCTGCGGCAGGTGGGCCGGGGCGAGCAGCTTGCCGGAGAACTCGTCGGGCGAGCGGACGTCGACCAGGTTCTGCGCGCCGATGGCGGCGACCACGTCGTCACGGAAGGCGCGGATCGAGGTGTCCTGCGGCTTGGCCTTGTAGTCGGTGGTGGCGCGCTCGGGCACCTCCTCGACCAGCTCGCGGGCGTCCAGCTCCCACTTCTTGCGGCCACCGTCGAGGAGCTTGACGTTCTCGTGGCCGTAGAGCTTGAAGTACCAGTAGGCGTACGACGCGAACCAGTTGTTGTTGCCGCCGTAGAGGATCACCAGCGTGTCGTTGGCGATGCCCTTGGCGGAGAGGAGCTTCTCGAAGCCCTCCTGGTCGATGAAGTCGCGGCGGACCGGGTCCTGGAGGTCGTCGGTCCAGTCGATCTTGATCGCGTTGCGGATGTGGTTCTTGTCGTACGCGGACGTGTCCTCGTCCACCTCGACGACCGCGATGTTCGGGTCGTCCAGGTTGTCCTGCAGCCAGTCGGCGTCGACCAGGACGTCGCTGCGGCTCATGTCTCTCCTCCGGGGCAGTTGCGGCGGGGTGTGCCAATGCGGGCGAAATGCGAGGTGCGGGCGTGCGCAGGGCGCACGGAGGCCCCTGGTGCGGGGCGGTGGGGAACGCGGAGGCAGCGGCCTCCGGTCAGAAGGTGCGACAGAGCATGGCGGCAACGCGGCACAGGTCTACTGCCCGCCGCTTTGTGAGGTCCGCCTGTCGTCTCATGGGCTCGATCGTAGGGACGGTCGGGCGGGCATGTCACCGGCGTGTCGAATGGTGAGACGCGATCGTCCACGATCCGGGACCGGATGGCCGTGCGGCCAGCCGCCGCCCGGCCGCCGGTGTCCTGTATCCGTCGTCACATCTACGGTACGGACGCCTCGTCTCGCCCCTCGGACAGATCAGCGGGGCCGACCCCTCGTGGCCCCCGGCCGGTACTACCCGGCCAGCCGCACGTCGGAACCCCGCACCGTGATCCGCACGCCGTCGCTCGCCGCCTTGACCGTGTCCAGCTGGATCCCGCCGGGCAGCTCCTCGATCCGCTGCTCGAAGTCGGTGATGGACCGGATCTGCGTCTCGCCGACCTCCACCCCGCCGATGCTGGGCAGGGCCTCGGCCTTCACCCGGACGCTGTCGCCCTGCGCGGTGACCGTGCTCAGCACGGAGACCGGCTGCGGCAGCTTGGTGCCGAACACCGTCGCCTCCACCGCGACCTTGATCTTGCCGTCGCCGCCGTCGGAGAGCCCGACGACCTCGGCGGTGACACCGGGGGACACCTGGGTGGGCTCCGACCTGGCCGTCTTCAGCAGCTCGTCGTAGGAGATGGTGGCGGTGCCGGTGGCGGAACGGGCGGTGGCGGAGCTGTAGTCGCCGGAGAACTCGACGCCCCTCATGTTCGCGGTGAGGTCGTCGATACGGATCGTCGTGCCGTCGCCGCCCGCGGTCGCCTCGTAGTTCTTGATGCCGACCTCGACGTCGTCCAGCTCGCCGCCGACGACTTGGGTGAGGAACGGAAAGCCCTTGATCGACACGTCGGGCGTGGACGCGAGGTTCTCGGTGGTGCGGACCTTGTCCGCGACCTCCCCCTCGGCGAAGTGCACGGCGAGCCGGTCGGCGGCCACGAAGAGGCCGCCGAGGACCACGACGACGATCAGTACTATTCGCAGCGCGCGCATGTTCCCCCACCTGGGCGGTCTTCAAGGTCGAACGCCACGGTAACCCCGGCGGCGGGGACGGCCGTCGGATTGTCGACCAGCTGTGACACGCGGCGGCCCCGCTCAGCCCAGTGACCGCCCCAGCACCCACACCACCGGCGCCGCCGCCGTCAACGGCAGGGCCACGCCCGCCGTGAAGTGGACGAACCGGGACGGATAGTCGTAGCTGGCCACCCGGTGCCCGATCAGCGCGCAGACCGCCGCGCCCACGCCCACCAGCGCGCCGTCCGCGCCGACGCCCGTCAGCCCGCCGACCGCGATCCCCGCGCCCGCCGCGGCGAGCAGCGCCACGACCACCGACGCCGGGGTGGGCAGCGGCATCGCGCGGGCGATGAGGGCGACGCCCACGGCGGCGGCCCCGACCGTCACCGCGTCCGCCTCGGCCGCGAGGTACCCGGCGGCGAGGATCGCCAGCGCGGCCGAGACGACGGTCGCCGTCAGGCCGTACATCCGCTCGTCCGGGTCGGCGTGCGAGCGCAGTTGGAGGACGAGGGAGAGCAGCACCCAGACGCCCAGGGTGCCGAGGATCGCGGCGGGACCGTGCTCCCGGCCCGCCACGAGCAGCACCGCGTCCGCGGTCAGCGCGCCCGCGAAGGCCAGCGCGATGCCCTGCCGGGCGGGCCACATGCCGTTCAGCCGGAACCAGCCCGCGGCGGTGACCGCCTGGAGCGCGACGAGCGGTACGAGGAGGGCGTACGAGCCGATGGCCGCCGCACCGGAGAGCAGCAGCCCCAGCAGCGCGGTGAGCGCGGCGGGCTGCCCGCCGGGCTCGATGATCGGGGAGCGCCCTTCGAGCCGGGCGCGCTGGGCGTCGGTGACGCGGGGGTTGCCCGCGAGGGTGGCGGGGCCGTAGCCCTCCGCGGGGGCGGGTGCGGGCGCCGTCGCCACGGGCTCCGCCGGGTACGCCTGGTCGTCGGTCACCGGCGGCAGGTACGCGGTCTCGGCCGCCGCGACCGGCGGGACGGGCGGCTGCGTCTGTGTCTCCCAGGTCTGTCCCTGCCACTGCTGGGTGTACTGCTGGGCGGCGTACGGATCGTCGTACTGCCCGTAAGCCCCGGACTGCCCGTAAGCCCCGGACTGCCCGTAAGGCCCGGACTGCCCGTACCCGCCGTTCTCCGCGTACCCGCCGTTCTCCGCGTACCCCTGCTGCCCGTACCCCTGCTGCCCGGGCCAGCCCGGCGCCTGCGGCTGCTGTGCGGGGGGCTGCTGCTGCCAGTAGGGGTCGTACGATCCCTGATACGGCTGGTCACTGCCGTACGGCTGATTGCTCATCGGTGCGGTCACCCTCCTGCGAACGGCGGGAGCACCTCGACCGTGCCGCCGTCGGCCAGCCGTACGGTCTCGTGCTCGCGCTTGCCCACGGGGTCACCGTCGATCAGGAACGAGCAGCGCTTCAGCACCCGCGTCAGCTCGCCGGGGTGCCGCTCGCGCACGGCGTCCAGCGCCTCGGCGAGCGTGGCCGCGTCGTACGGCTCCTCGGCGATCCCGGCCGCGGCCTTCGCGGCGGCCCAGTAGCGCACCGTGACCTTTGCCATCTCGTTCCTCGAGTCAGTAGGCGGTAACACGGCCAGGCTAGCCCGCCCCGCCGACAGCACGGTCCACTACCCAGTCCCCGACCCTCGCCAGCAGCTCCTCCGTGGCGGCGTGCTCGGCGTGTCCCATGCCCGCCTCGAGCCAGAGTTCGCCGTGGTCACCGGCGGCCTCGGCGAGCATGCGCGGGTGGTCGAGCGGGAAGTAGCCGTCGCGGTCGCCGTGCACGATGAGCAGCGGGGTCGGCGCGATCCGCGGCACGGCCGCCACCGGGGAGAGCGGTACGGGGTCCCAGTCGCGGTGGTGGATACGGGTCCGGAAGCCGTAACGGCCCACCAGGCGCCCCGCGGGCCGGGTCACCAGCCAGTGCAGGCGCCGCATGGGGGCGGTGCCCCGGTAGTACCAGCGGGCGGGCGCGCTGACCGAGACCACGGCGTCGGTGTCGGCCGGGTGCAGCGCCGCGTGCCGCAGGACGACCGAGCCGCCCATGGAGAAGCCGACGGTGGCCACGCGCGCGTGCCCCAGTTCCCGGGCCCAGGCGACGGCGGCGGCCAGGTCCAGCACCTCCCGGTCGCCGACGGTGGACCGCCCGCCGGACGCCCCGTGCCCCCGGAAGGAGAACGTGACGACGGCGCCGTAAGCCCGCAGCGCGCGCACCACCCGCCGAACGTGCGGCCGGTCCACGTCGCCGGTGAACCCGTGGGCGACGACGAACACCGGCTGAACGGCGGACGGCGCGGAGCTGTCGTATACAACCGCACCCGGGTCGTATACAGCGTCGATCGTCACCCCGTCGACGGTGTGCAGAAACGTCCGCAATCGCGCGGATCCGTTCCCCGCCGCCGTCTCGGAGTGTGGACGAACGGCGGAAGAAGGGAGGGATCGGGCCACATGACCTGCCGGACCGTTGCTCATGTGGGCTATTCTGCTGGGCAGAGGACTCGGGCAGCGTAGCCCCCGGGTCCTTTTGTGCTTTCGGAAGCGTTGTATACGACGCGGGAAACCGCAGGTGTACGGGTTGTCGATCGCATGGCGGAACCCAGGGGGCGTGGGGTCCGCAGCACCAGTACGAGGCAGTGCCGCAAACGTCCTCGCAGGGACCGAGGAGGAACCAGACGTTATGGGCGAGCGAACCGTGCACGGACGACGACGCACCACCAACCGGGCGGGAGGAGCGCGATGAGTTCTCTGCTGCTCCTCACCAACGCCCTCCAGCCGTCGACGGAGGTGCTCCCCGCTCTCGGCCTGCTGCTGCACAACGTGCGCGTGGCTCCGGCGGAGGGCCCCGCACTCGTCGACACCCCGGGCGCCGACGTCATCCTGATCGACGGGCGGCGCGACCTCCCGCAGGTCCGCAGCCTGTGCCAGCTGCTGCGGTCCACGGGCCCCGGCTGCCCCCTCATCCTCGTCGTCACCGAGGGCGGCCTCGCCGCCGTCACCGCGGACTGGGGCATCGACGACGTCCTCCTCGACACCGCCGGTCCGGCGGAGGTGGAGGCGCGGCTGCGGCTCGCCATGGGCCGCCAGCAGATCGTCAACGACGACTCCCCGATGGAGATCCGCAACGGTGATCTGTCGGTGGACGAGGCGACGTACAGCGCCAAGCTCAAGGGACGGGTCCTCGACCTGACCTTCAAGGAGTTCGAGCTGTTGAAGTACCTCGCCCAGCACCCGGGCCGGGTCTTCACGCGCGCGCAGCTCCTCCAGGAGGTCTGGGGCTACGACTACTTCGGCGGCACCCGCACCGTGGACGTGCACGTACGACGGCTGCGGGCGAAGCTCGGCCCCGAGCACGAGTCACTGATCGGAACCGTCCGGAACGTCGGTTATCGGTTCGTCACTCCCGAGAAGGCGGACCGCTCCTCCGACGAGGCGAGGGCCAAGGCGGCCCAGCCGAAGCGCGAGGAGCGGGAGGAAACGGACGCCTCGGCCGTGCTGGACCCGGCCGAGGTCACGGCAGAGGCGTAGCGGCACTCCGGTCGGAGCGCGGCGCCCCGTGCGCGCGGGGCCCTGCGCTCCAAGGAAGTGGCGTACGCCCTGCCCAGAGCCGGTCCATCCGCGTAGACTCCGCGCGTGGCCAAGGTGACTCGGGATGACGTGGCGAGACTGGCGGGTACTTCCACCGCCGTAGTCAGCTATGTCATCAACAACGGACCCCGGCCGGTCGCCCCGGCCACGCGCGAGCGTGTCCTCGCCGCCATCAAGGAGCTGGGCTACCGCCCCGACCGGGTGGCACAGGCGATGGCGTCGCGGCGCACCGACCTCATAGGCCTGATCGTGCCGGACGCGCGCCAGCCGTTCTTCGCGGAGATGGCGCACGCGGTCGAACAGGCGGCGTCCGAGCGCGGGAAGATGGTGCTGGTCGGCAACAGCGACTACATCGGCGAGCGCGAGGTGCACTACCTGCGCGCCTTCCTGGGGATGCGGGTCTCCGGGCTCATCCTCGTCAGCCACGCGCTCAACGACCTCGCCGCCGCCGAGATCGACGCCTGGGACGCCCGCGTGGTGCTGCTGCACGAGCGCCCCGAGGCCATGGACGACGTCGCCGTGGTCATGGACGACCTCGGCGGCGCCCAGGAGGCCGTCCGCCACCTGCTGGAGCACGGCTACGACTACGTCGCCTGCATGGGCGGCACCGCGCAGACCCCGGCGGTCGGCGACCCGGTCTCCGACCACGTCGAGGGCTGGCGGCGCGCGATGGCCGAGGCGGGCGTCCCCACCGAGGGCCGCCTGTTCGAGGCCCCCTACAACCGCTACGACGCCTACCGCGTCGGCCTCGACATCCTCTCCGGCCCCCGGCGACCGCCCGCGATCTTCTGCTCCACCGACGACCAGGCGATCGGCCTGCTGCGGGCGGCCCGCGAGCTGCGTATCGACGTACCCGGCGAGCTGGGGGTGGCGGGCTTCGACGACATCAAGGAGGCGGCGCTCGCCGACCCGCCCCTGACGACGATCGCCTCGGACCGCTCGGCCATGGCGCGGGCGGCGGTGGACCTGGTCCTGGACGACGGCCTGCGGGTCGCGGGCTCGCGGCGGGAGCGTCTGAAGGTGTTCCCGTCGAAGCTGGTGGTCCGCCGGTCGTGCGGCTGCGAGTAGGGGCTCTCCCCGCCTGAGCGGCCAGAGCGGCCGGGCTGGAGGGCTGGCCTGGGGGCTGGCCTAGGGGCTGGCCGCTGGCCTCAGGGCTGGCCTGAGGGTTGGCCTGAGGGTTGGCCTTATATCGGGCATACGAGCTTCTGTCGGGCTTCTCAGAGAGCACTCAGGGGACTCTCATCGTCGCGCGCCAAGCTCATGGACATGACCGAGAGCACGCGCCGTAGCGGCGACTACGAGACCCCCTACCAGGGCGACCAGCCCGTGTCTTCTCCCGTGCACCCGGAGTGGCCGCCCCCTCCGGCGCACGCGCCCACGCCTCTCCTCTCCGCGCCCACCACCCGCCCGAGGCGGCGGCGCGGCCGTGGCCCGGCCGCCCTGCTCGCCGCCGTGGCGATCGTCGCCGCGGCCATCGGCGGCGGCACGGCGTACGGCATCCAGGAGCTGACCGGCCCCGACACCACGGCGGCGAGCACCGGCACCGGCACCAGCGTGGTGCCGTCGAGCAAGAAGGGCGACATAGCGGCGATCGCCGCGGCGGTCAGCCCGAGCATCGTCGAGATCAACGCGACCTCCGGCAACGGCGAGTCCACCGGCTCCGGCGTGATCATCACCGGTGACGGCGAGATCATCACCAACAACCACGTCGTCTCCGGCGCGAACGAGATCAAGGTGACGACCAACGACGGCACGTCCTACACCGCGCAGGTCGTAGGCACCGACAGCAGCAAGGACCTCGCCCTGATCAAGCTGGAGGACGCGTCGGGTCTGACCGCGGCCTCGCTGGGCGACTCCGATGACGTCCAGGTCGGCGACACGGTCGTGGCGATCGGCTCCCCCGAGGGCCTCACCGGCACCGTGACCAGCGGAATCGTCTCCGCCCTCGACCGGGACGTGACCGTCTCCACCGACGAGAACCAGCAACAGCGGCAGCCGGGCGGCAGCTGGCCGTTCGAGTACGGCGGCGAGCAGTTCAACGGCGACACCGGCTCGTCCACGACGACGTACAAGGCGATCCAGACGGACGCGTCCCTGAACCCCGGCAACTCCGGCGGCGCGCTGATCGACATGAACGGCGACATCATCGGCATCAACTCCGCGATGTACTCGGCCTCCGGCTCGTCCTCCTCCGCCGACGCGGGCAGCGTGGGCCTCGGCTTCGCGATCCCGGTCAACACGGTCAAGTCCGACCTGGACACCCTGCGCGCGGGCGCGACGGACTGACGACGAGACAGAACCGAAGGGGCAGACCATGATCAAGCAGTTCCACCACACGGACCCCGGCACCGCCGCCACGGCCACCGACCCCGCCGGATACGCCCTGGCCCTGGAAGTCGCCCACACGCTGCACGCCCCCCGCACCCGGCCCCCCGAGCTGGCGCCCGCCGCCCACCGCCCCCGGACGACCCGGCGCCGTACGGCGGTCCGCGGCTGATCCACGGGCCCGGAGCACAGCGCGCCGTGCGACGCTGAATGAAGAATGGACCAGCAGTCCCCGTCCCTCCCCGCACCCGAGGAACCCAGAGCCATGAGCCCCGCCGAAGGCGACCGTGACCCCCAGCGCATCCTGATCGTCGACGACGAGCCCGCGGTGCGGGAAGCACTCCAGCGCAGCCTCGCCTTCGAGGGATACGGCACCGAGGTCGCGGTCGACGGCGCGGACGCCCTGGAGAAGGCCGCCGCCTACCGGCCCGACCTGGTCATACTCGACATCCAGATGCCCCGCATGGACGGCCTCACCGCCGCCCGCCGCATCCGCGGCACGGGCGACATGACCCCCATCCTCATGCTCACCGCCCGTGACACGGTCGGCGACCGGGTGACCGGCCTGGACGCGGGCGCCGACGACTACCTGGTCAAGCCGTTCGAACTCGACGAACTCTTCGCCCGCATCCGGGCCCTGCTGCGCCGCAGCTCGTACGCGGCGGCGGTGGCCGCCGCGACCGAGGACGACGACACCCTGGCCTTCGCGGACCTGCGCATGAACCTCGCCACGCGCGAGGTGACGCGCGGTGGCCGCCCGGTGGAGCTGACCCGCACGGAGTTCACGCTGCTGGAGATGTTCATGGCGCACCCGCGCCAGGTCCTCACCCGTGAGCAGATCCTCAAGGCCGTCTGGGGCTTCGACTTCGAGCCCTCCTCCAACTCCCTCGACGTCTACGTCATGTACCTGCGCCGCAAGACCGAGGCGGGCGGCGAGCCCCGCCTCGTCCACACCGTGCGCGGCGTCGGCTATGTCCTGCGCCAGGGCGGCGCCGAATGAACCGGCTGACCCGCCGCCTGCGCACCCTCCCGATCCGCTCCCGCCTGGCCCTGCTGGTGGCGGCGGCGGTGGCGTTCGCGGTGGCGGCGGTTTCGGTGACGTGCTGGTTCGTGGTGCGGGGGAAGTTGTACGACGAGATCGACAACGACCTGCGGGAGTCGGTCCGCGCCTACCCCCGCGCCCAGGTCCTGGCGGCGTTGTCGACGTGCAGCCAGTCGCCCGACACCTCCGTGTTCGGGCCCGGCACCGAGGGCTACATCCAGATCGTCAAGGCGGACGGCAAGGCCTGCCTCCTCGGCCGCTCCGCGGGCGCGGTGAAGGTCACCGACGGCGATGTGGCCGTCGCCGAGAACCCCCAGCCCGGTGAGGTCGCCTTCCGCTCCGGCCAGAACAGCGACGGCGACCCTGTCCGCGTACTGACCACGGCAGTTCTGGTCGAGGATCCGGACGGCCGGTACGTGGTGAACGACGCCGCCCTCGTCATGGCGCTCTCCCTCAAGGGCACCGAGTCCACCCTGAACGAACTCGCGTTGCTCCTCCTCGTCGTCTCCGGCATCGGAGTCATCGGCGCGGGCGCCGCGGGCCTGGCCGTGGCCCGCGCGGGCCTGCGCCCCGTCGACAAGCTCACGGAAGCCGTGGAGCACGTGGCCCGCACCGAGGACCTCACCATCCGCATCCCCGTCGGGCAGGACAGCGACGACGAGGTGGCCCGCCTCTCCCACTCCTTCAACTCGATGACGTCGGCGCTGGCCAGCTCCCGCGACCTCCAGCAACAGCTGATCGCGGACGCGGGCCACGAACTGCGTACGCCGCTCACCTCCCTGCGTACGAACATCGAACTCCTCACCCGCAGCGAGGAGACCGGCCGCCCCCTCCCCGAGGCGGACCGCAAGGCCCTGCTGGCGTCGGTGAAGGCGCAGATGACGGAACTGGCCGCCCTGATCGGCGACTTGCAGGAGCTGTCCCGCCCCGACACCGGCCAGCACTCGGGCGCCAGGGCCCAGGTGATCGCCTTCCACGACACCGTCGAGTCGGCCCTGCGCCGCGCCCGGCTGCGCGGCCCGGAGCTGACGATCACGGCGGACGTGCAGCCCTGGTACGTACGGGCGGAGCCCTCCGCCGTGGAGCGGGCGGTGGTGAACATCCTGGACAACGCGGTGAAGTTCAGCCCGGAGTCCGGCACGATCGAGGTCCGCCTGGACCACGGCACCCTCACGGTCCGCGACCACGGCCCCGGCATCCCCGCCGACGAACTCCCCCACGTCTTCGACCGCTTCTGGCGCAGCCCCTCCGCCCGCGCCCTCCCCGGCTCCGGCCTCGGCCTGTCCATCGTCGCCCGCACGATCCAGCAGGCGGGCGGCGAGGTCACCCTGCGACCGGCGGAGACGGGCGGCACGACGGTGACGGTACGCCTGCCGGGGGCGTCGACACCGCCGCCGGACATCCCCTAGGGCTCCCGGAACAACTCCCGCACCGCCTCGGGCCCAAGCTTGTCGGGATCGACGCGCGCCAGGACGACATCGTCCGGCGAGACCCCCACGGCCATGGCGGTACGGGTGTCGAAGTCACCGTGCCCATGCCCCCAGTAGGCACGCCGGTCATAGGCGACGACGTAGGCGCAGCAGGCGGCGGCGCCACCGCCACCGCCACCCCCTACCCCCACCCCCGTCAACCCCACCGCACCCGGCGACCGCAGCAAGGCCCCCAAGCCCGACCGCGACTCTCATCACACGCATCAAAGCCTCCTGATCTCCTCCCTCCGACGCACCGGCCGACCGCTTCGTTCACCCCGGCAACCCCGCGCTCCCCCGCGGCGACACCAGGGAGACGACTGCCCCTCACGAATCGAACCGGATCGGACCCGCGCATGAGCGACAACGTCCCCCACACCCGCGCCAGGCCCCGCCACCGCAGAAGGCGCACGATGGCGACGGCGGCCCTCCCCATCGCCGTCATCGCGGCCGGAACCCTGGGCTACCACACGACGGCCCAGAACAGCGCGACGGCGGCCACCCCCACCTGGGCCGCGGCGGAGGCCGACGGCTTCGCCTCGGTCAACTCGCTGGGCCAGAACGGCACATACGGTGGCCGCGACGGCGAGACGGTGACCGTCCGGACGCTCGCGGACCTGGAGAAGTACGCCACGGCCCCGGAGCCGTACGTCATCGTCGTCGCGGCGACGATCAGCATGAACCCGGTGGGCAAGGAGATCAAGGTCGCCTCGGACAAGACGATCATCGGCTCCGGCACCTCGGGCCACATCGTCGGCGGCGGCTTCTTCCTCGGCCAGGGCGTCCACAACGTGATCATCCGGAACCTGACCATCCGCGACAGCTACCAGGGCGTCTGGAACGACAAGGACCACGACTACGACGCCATCCAGATGGACGGCGCCCACCACGTGTGGATCGACCACAACGACCTGCGGCACATGGCCGACGGTCTGATAGACGTCCGCAAGGACAGCACCAACGTCACCGTGTCCTGGAACCGCCTGAGCGACAACAACAAGGCCTTCGGCATCGGCTGGACGGAGAACCTGGTCACCGACATCACGATCCACCACAACTGGATCCGCGAGACGGAACAGCGCAACCCGTCCACCGACAACGCCGCCCACGCGCACCTCTACAACAACTACCTCGAGGACACGACGGGCACCGCCATCACCTCCGCGTACGGCAACTACGCCCGGGGCCGCACCAGCATGGTCCTGGAGAACTCCTACTTCCAGGGCTTCAGAAACCCGGTGATCAAGGACAGCACCGCCTCCCTGGTCCAGCGCGGCAACGTCTTCTCCGGCACCAGCGGCCGCAACGAGAGCGGCGGCCCGGCCTTCGACCCGAAGACGTACTACGCCTACACCCTCGACCAGGCGAACGAGGTCCCCGCGCTGCTGAAGTCGCAGGCGGGTCCGCGCGGTTCCACGGCGACGACGACGGCCGCCGCGGCCACCACCCTCACGGTCGCCAAGGACGGCACCGGCCAGTACTCCACCGTCCAGGCGGCGGTGAACGCCGTACCCGCGAACAACACCTCGCGCGTCGTCATCGCCGTCAAGCCGGGCACGTACCGCGAGCTGGTCAAGATCCCGTCCAACAAGCCGCACATCACCCTCCAGGGCACGGGCGCCAGCCGCAGGGACACGCTGATCGTCTACAACAACGCGGCGGGCACCCCGAAGCCCGACGGCTCCGGCACCTACGGCACCTCCGGCAGCGCCACCGTCGCCGTGGAGGCGGACGACTTCCAGGCCCGCAACCTCACGATCACCAACGACTTCGACGAGGCCGCCCACCAGTCCCTCTCCGGCCACCAGGCGGTGGCCCTGCGCACGGCGGCCGACAAGGTCATGCTCGACTCGGTGATCATCAACGGCGACCAGGACACCCTCCTGCTGGACACCGCCGCCAAGGACCGGCTGGGCCGGGTCTACGTCACCAACTCCTACGTCACCGGCAACGTCGACTTCGTCTTCGGCCGCGCCACGGCGGTCATCGACCGCTCGGTCCTGACCCTGAGGAAGCGCTGGAACGGCACCTCGGCGGGCTACCTCACCGCCCCCAGCACCCCCGCCAACCGCAAGGGCTTCCTGATCACCCGCTCCACCGTCAACGGTGACGTCTCCGCGTCGACCTTCTACCTGGGCCGCCCCTGGCACGCGGGCGGCGACGCCACCCTCGACCCCCAGACCACGGTCCGCGACACCACCCTCAGCGCCGCCGTCAAGCCCACCCCCTGGACCGACATGAGCGGCTTCTCCTGGAAGGACGACCGCTTCGCCGAGTACAACAACACGGGCCCCGGCGCAGGCCCCACCTCCCCCGACCGCCCCCACCTGACCCCCGCCCAGGCGGCCGACCAGGAGATCACCGACTGGCTGGGGGACTGGACGCCGACGGCTTCCTGAACGGCGCCCCAGGGACAGCGAACGGGGCCCCGGACGACTCCGGAGCCCCGTTCAAGGTCGTGGTCCCTACCGGACGATGGTGATCCGGTTCGCCGTCGGAGGTGCGATCGGCGAGGCCGGGGAGGAGTTGGCCGTCAGGTACTGCTCCAGGGCCGTCAGGTCGTCCGCGCCGACGAGGTCGTTGGCGCCCTCACCGAGGGTGGGGAAGCCGTCGCCGCCGCCCGCGAGGAAGCTGTTGGTGGCGACGCGGTAGGTGGCGGTGAGGTCGATCGGGGCGCCGCCCAGGCGGATGGAGTCGGTGACGACGCGGTCGGCGCCGGTCTTCGTCAGGTCCAGGGTGTACGTCAGCCCGGACGACACCTGAAGCACCTTCGGGGAGGCCGTGTTGGCGCCGCTGACCTGCTCCTTCAGGACCTGGACCAGTTGCTCGCCGGTGAAGTCCTGGAGGTTGACGGTGTTGGCGAACGGCTGGACCGTGAAGCCCTCCGCGTACGTCACCACACCGTCGCCCTCGGCGCCCTTGGCCGCGTAGGTCAGGGGCGCGCGGATGCCGCCGGGGTTCATCAGGGCGAGGTCGGTCTCCGGGTCCAGCTGCTTGCCGTACGCCAGTTGCGCGTCGGCGATCAGGTCGCCGAGCGGGGACTCGGTGCCGGTGCTGGGGATGTCGGCGGAGATGTAGCCGATCGCGCGGTTGCCGATGGGCGCGGCGAGGGTGTTCCACTTGCTGATCAGCTCGGTCATGTCGGGCGCCTTGGGGACGTCCCGGGTGACCGCGTGGTTCGCGGACTTCACGGCCGTACGGGCGATGTCACCCGTCCACCGGTCGTAGGTCAGCGTGGTGTCGGTGTAGAGGCGGCCGAAGGACGCGGCCGAGGTGACCGTGCGCGGCTTGCCCGCCGGGTCGTTGATCGTGCAGGCGTACGCCGCGTGCGTGTGGCCGGTGACCAGCGCGTCCACCTGCGGGGTGACGTTCTTGGCGATGTCGACGATCGGGCCGGAGATGCCGTCGCCCGGGCCGGGGGAGTCGCAGTCGTAGTTGTACGCCGCCGAGGCCGGGGAGCCGCCCTCGTGGATGAGCGCGACGATCGACTTCACGCCCTGCCGCTGAAGCTCCTTGGCGTACTTGTTGATCGTCTCGACCTCGTCCTTGAAGGCGAGGCCCTTGACGCCGTCGGCCGAGACGATGTCCGGGGTGCCCTCCAGGGTCACACCGATGAAGCCGACCTTGACGTCCTTCTTCTTCCACACCCAGTACGGCTTGAGGATCGGCTTCCGCGTCTTCTCGTCGAGGACGTTGGCCGCCAGGTAGGGGAAGTCGGCGCCGGTGAAGCCCTCGTCGGTGTAGCAGCCCTCCGTGGGGTGGCAGCCGCCGTTCTGCAGGCGGGCCAGTTCCCTCGCGCCCTCGTCGAACTCGTGGTTGCCGACGCTGGTGACGTCCAGGTCCAGCTTGTTCAGCGCCTCGATGGTGGGCTCGTCGTGGAAGAGGCCCGAGATCAGCGGGGAGGCGCCGACCATGTCGCCGCCGGCGGCGGTGATGGAGTACTTGTTGCCCCCGCGGGCCTGGCGCAGGTGGGTGGCCAGGTACTCGACGCCGCCCGCGTCGACGGTCGTGGTCGTGCCGTCCTCGTGCAGGTGGGTGACGCGGCCGGAGGAGCCCGTGGGCGGCTCCAGGTTGCCGTGCAGGTCGTTGAAGGACAGCAGCTGGACGTCCTGGTAGCGGCCCGACGTCCCCGTGCCGGGCTTGCCCTTCTCACCGGCGGACGCGGCCGACGGCAGCGCGGCCGCCAGCGCGCCGACGGTCGCGATACTGGCGGCGGCCGTCAGAAGCCGGTACGTCCGGCTCCTGCGGCGCCGATGCGGCTGGGATGTGGCTGGCATGCGCCCCCCTGTGGGTCATGTGAGGCCTTGGCTGAACGCACGCAGCCTAGAGTCAACGCGCGTAGCGCGACAGGGGCTTCATGGTTACATCCTGGTTTCCCTTTCCCTCCGCAACGCTCCACCCTCCCTTTACTCTCATATCCATGACCAGCGACGACATCGCCCGGCCCGGCCCCAGCCGCTCCATCCGCACCCTTTCCGCGCTCACCCCGGAGCAGACCGACGCCGTCCTCGGCCTGCTCACCGAGGCCGCCCACAGCGACGGCCAGCAGGCGGTGTCCGAACAGGGCCGACTGGCGCTGCGCGGCGGCTCCCGTGAGGGCGTGTCCCACTTCCTCCTCACCACCGACGGCGAACTCCTCGGCTACGCCCAGCTGGAGGACACCGACCCGGTCGAGGCGCCCGCCGCCGAGTTGGTGGTCCACCCCTCCCACCGGGGCAACGGCCACGGCCGCGCCCTCGGCTCCGCCCTGCTCGCCGCCTCCGGCAAGCGGCTGCGGGTGTGGGCCCACGGCGGCCACGCCGCCGCGCGGCACCTCGCCCAGGTCCTCGGCCTCACCCTCTTCCGCGAACTCCGCCAGATGCGGCGGCCCCTGGCCGACCTCGCGCTGCCCGACCCGGTGCTCCCGGACGGCGTGACGGTACGCGCCTTCGTCCCCGGCCAGGACGACGCCGCGTGGCTCGCCGTCAACGCCGCCGCGTTCGCCCACCACCCCGAGCAGGGCTCCCTCACCCAGCGCGACCTCGACGACCGCAAGGCCGAGCCCTGGTTCGACCCCGCGGGCTTCTTCCTCGCCTTCCGCGGCCCCGACCTCATCGGCTTCCACTGGACCAAGGTGCACGCCGAGGAGCAGCTCGGCGAGGTCTACGTCCTCGGCGTCGCCCCCGGCGCCCAGGGCGGCGGCCTCGGCAAGTCGCTCACCACGATCGGGCTCCGCCATCTCGCGGCGCAGGGCCTGCCCACGGCGATGCTGTACGTCGACGCCGACAACAAGGCGGCGGTGGCGGTGTACGAGCGCCTGGGCTTCAGCACGTACGAGGTGGACCTGATGTACCGCACGGAGACGTGACGGGGCCCGCGGGGGGTGTGGTGGGGGGTGCCGTACCACGGAAGGGGAGGTGAACCGCCCGCGCGGTTCCACGGAAGGGGACCTGAACCGCCCGCGCGGTTCCACGGAAGTTGACGTGAACCGCCCGCGCGGTCTCGAGGGCGCACACCGCCCGGTTCCGAGGCGCGACACCGCCCGGCCCGAGGCGCGACACCGGACACAAACCGGCCACCGCGCGCATTCCCCCGCCCCCACCCCCGCGAGCCGCCCCCCGCTATCCCTCACGTCATGTCTCCGTAACCATCGATTCAGATGACCTTGCGACGCTCGGCCAATGACGCCCGCCGTGCCAGAGCCTCCGCCGCCGCCCCCCGAGGGCGCCGCGGAGAACGGAGCCGCCGTGCTCCCGCTGCCGCCCGCACGTTCCGACGCGCCCCAGAGCCCCTGGGCACGGAAGAATGGCTCTATGAGCCAGCAGAACGCCCAGGCACAGGCCCAGCACGCCCAGCCCTCCGTGGGCTCCATCGCCGCCCACCGCGCCCGCACCGTGGCCGGATCGGTCTCCGACCTCGAGCCCGACATCGACGCGGACCTCGACGCGTACGAGGAGTCCCCCAGCTCCCAGGCGGACGGCGCCCCCCTCCCCCAGGGCCGCTTCCTCGACCGCGAACGCAGCTGGCTCGCGTTCAACGAACGCGTCCTGGAACTCGCCGAGGACCCCGACACGCCCCTGCTGGAGCGCGCGAACTTCCTCGCGATCTTCGCCAGCAACCTGGACGAGTTCTTCATGGTCCGCGTCGCCGGACTGAAGCGCCGTATCGCCACCGGCGTGGCCACCCGCTCCGCCTCCGGCCTCCAGCCGCGCGAGGTGCTGGAGATGATCTGGGCCAGGTCCCGCGAGCTGATGGCCCGGCACGCCGCCTGCTTCCACGAGGACGTCGCCCCCGCGCTCGCCGAGGAGGGCATCCACCTGGTCCGCTGGTCGGAGCTGGCCGAGAAGGAACAGGCCCGCCTGTTCACCCTCTTCAAGCACCAGATCTTCCCGGTCCTCACCCCCCTCGCCGTGGACCCGGCCCACCCCTTCCCGTACATCTCGGGCCTCTCCCTCAACCTGGCCGTCGTCGTACGCAACCCGGTCAACGGCAACCGCCACTTCGCCCGCGTCAAGGTCCCCCCGCTGCTCTCCCGCTTCCTGGAGGCCTCCCCCGGCCGCTTCGTCCCGCTGGAGGACGTCATCGCGGCCCACCTGGAGGAGCTGTTCCCGGGCATGGAGGTCCTGGAGCACCACGCCTTCCGCGTGACCCGCAACGAGGACCTGGAGGTCGAGGAGGACGACGCCGAGAACCTCCTCCAGGCCCTCGAGAAGGAACTCATGCGGCGCCGCTTCGGCCCGCCCGTCCGCCTCGAGGTGGAGGAGTCCATCGACCGCGAGGTCCTCGACCTCCTCGTCCGCGAGCTGAAGGTCAGCGAGGCCGAGGTCTACCCCCTCCCCGGCCCCCTGGACCTCACCGGCCTCTTCCGCATCCACGGCCTGGACCGCCCGGAGCTGAAGTACCAGAAGTTCATCGCGGGCACCCACCGCGACCTCGCGGAGGTCGAGTCCTCCTCGCCCCCCGACATCTTCGCCGCGCTCCGCACCCGAGACGTCCTGCTGCACCACCCGTACGACAGCTTCTCCACGTCCGTACAGGCGTTCCTCGAACAGGCAGCCGAAGACCCGGACGTCCTCGCGATCAAGCAGACGCTGTACCGCACCTCCGGCGACTCCCCCATAGTCAACGCCCTCATCGACGCCGCCGAGGCGGGCAAGCAGGTCCTCGTCCTCGTCGAGATCAAGGCCCGCTTCGACGAACACGCCAACATCAAGTGGGCCCGCAAGCTCGAGGAGGCGGGCTGCCACGTCGTCTACGGCCTGGTCGGCCTCAAGACCCACTGCAAGCTGTCGCTCGTGGTCCGCCAGGAGGGCGACACGCTACGGCGCTACAGCCACGTGGGCACCGGCAACTACCACCCCAAGACCGCCCGCCTCTACGAGGACCTCGGCCTGCTCACCGCCGACCCCCAGGTGGGCGCGGACCTCTCCGACCTGTTCAACCGCCTCTCCGGCTACTCCCGCCGCGAGACCTACCGCCGTCTCCTGGTCGCCCCCAAGTCCCTGCGCGACGGTCTGATCTCCCGTATCAACAAGGAGGTCCAGCACCACCGCGCCGGGCGCCCCGCCTACGTCCGCATCAAGGTCAACTCCATGGTGGACGAGGCGATCATCGACGCCCTGTACCGGGCGTCGCAGGCGGGCGTACCCGTCGACGTCTGGGTGCGCGGCATCTGCGCGGTACGGCCGGGCGTGCCGGAGCTGTCGGAGAACATACGCGTGCGCTCGGTCCTCGGCCGCTTCCTGGAGCACTCCCGGGTCTTCGCCTTCGGCAACGGCGGCGAACCCGAGGTGTGGCTCGGCAGCGCCGACATGATGCACCGCAACCTCGACCGCCGTATCGAAGCCCTGGTCCGGGTCGTCGACCCGGCACACCGGGCCGCGCTGAACCGGCTCCTGGAGACCGGGATGTCGGACTCCACAGCCTCCTGGCACCTGGGCCCGGACGGCGAGTGGACCCGGCACGCGACCGACGCGGACGGCCACCCCCTGCGAAACGTCCAGGAGATGCTCATAGACGCCCGGAGGCGCCGGCGTGGCACAGCAACACCTTGACCCGACGGAACCCATGGCCAAGACGGTGACGGGGGACGCCCTCGCGGGCTACCTCCGCGCCCAGGCCACGGAGTTCCTCCGAGCCCTGCGCCAGCACCGGGAGACCGGAGCGGGCGGAAACGGCTCGGAGGAGTCCGTCGACGCGGCGCGTGCCCTGCGCCGATCGGCCCGCCGCATCAGCGGCAGCCTGCACACCTTCCGCCCCCTGCTCGACCCCGACTGGTCCGAGGGCATGCGCCCCGAGCTGGCCTGGCTCTCCGGCACCCTGGCCCTGGAACACGCCTGCGCGGCCCGCCTGGAACGCCTGCTGAACGCCCTGCACCGGCTGTCGGGCTCCCCCACGCTCCCGGCCCAGTCGACCCGGCCCGCGGCCAGCGCCCCACCCGCCGAGCGCGGCGGGGGCAACCTCACCGTCGGCGCCGCGAAGGCGGGCGCGCTGCTGGACCGCCAGCTCACCCTCGCCCGCACCCGCGCCCACTCGGCCGCGCTCCAGGCCCTCGGTTCCTCCCGCTTCCACGCCGTGGCGGACCGGGTCGCCGTCCTGGCCAGCGAGGTCCCCCTCACGCCGACGGCCACCACCACCGACCTGCGGCCCCTGGCGACCGCGGCCGAGGAACGCCTCACCGACGCGGTCACCGCGCTCCCGCTCATCACCGCGGGCCACCCGTACAACGCGGCGGCACTGATCCACGGCCTCTCCCCGGACCCGTCCCCGCACTCCCAGGACACCCCCTGGCACCAGGTCCGCCTCCTCCTGCGGCTGCACCGCTACGCCCGCGAGGTCATCGAAGGCGCCGACGCCCCCGTGAACGTCCGCCTGCTGGCCGCGGGCCAGGCCCTCAACCGCCACCGGGACGCCTCGGAGGCGGCCACGGCGGCGGCATCGGCGGCCCGCACCCCCCGTATCGCCCCGGCGACGGCGTACGCTCTGGGCGTCCTGCACGCCGACCAACGCCACGAGGTGGAGGCAGCACGGTTCGCCTTCCAGCAGTCATGGCAGAAACAAAAGGTCACCACCCCATGACAGAGGCCACCCCCGAACCCCCCACGACCTCCGAACCCCCCATCCAGGCAGCGGGCTGCGTCCTGTGGCGCCACTCCCCCCTCCACCCCGCCGAGCTGGAGATCTGCCTGGTCCACCGTCCGAAGTACGACGACTGGTCCCACCCCAAGGGCAAGCTCAAGCCCCACGAGCCCCACCTCCCCGCGGCCCTGCGCGAGGTGGCCGAGGAGACGGGCTACGACGCCACCCCGGGCCCGGAACTGGCCACGCACCACTACCTGGCCGAGGGCCGCCCCAAGCAGGTCCGCTACTGGGCGGCCGAAGCGCGCACGGGCACCTTCACCCCGAACGACGAGGTGGACCGCATCCTCTGGCTCCCCCTGCCCGAGGCCCGCACCCGCCTCACCCAGCCCCGCGACCGCACCCTCCTGGACGACCTCCTCGAGGCCATGAACCCCTCTGACACCCCTTAGGGGCCTGGTCAGTCCCCCACTCCCCCCAGATGCCCCTCCGCATCGCTCCGGGCCAGGCTCCTGGCCCGCCGGGCGGGCCCCCGCCAGCCGCAGGAGCACCGGGCCACACAGAAGGGGCCCTGCTCAACAGTCGTCGCACGGTGGTCGGGAAAGTCCTCGGCGGTCGCCATCCGATCCTGCTGCGTCACACCGCACAAGCTACCCACCCCGGGTGAACAGCACGTACGCGCCCGGCGTGACGGCCCCACCGACCCGTCGTTAACGGGAACGACAGGGGGTCCGTGACGGACGGACCGGCTGGGGGTACACAGCGATGGCGGAACGGCGGCAGCACGGCAGGGCGGGCAGCGCCATGGCCCTGGCAGGACTGATGGCGGGCCTGTGGACCGGCGCGACCGGCTGCACGGGCGGCGCCGCCGCCGAGGACGCGCACGGCGCCGACCCCCTGGAGACCCTGCACCGGGCGGCGGACGCCCTCGTCGAGGCGGGCAGCTCCCGCACCCGCACCTCCATGGAGATGGCGACGGGCGGCACCCGGGTCACCATCCACGGCACGGGCGTCTACGACTTCACCCACCAGCGCGGCCGTCTCAGGGTGCTGCTGCCCCAGGATCCCGCGGGCCGCGCCGACCACCGCCCCATCACCGAGTTGCTCTCGCCGGGCGCGCTGTTCATGAAGAACCGCGGCGCGGGCGTCCCGCCCGACAAATGGGTCCGCGTGGACACGGCCACGATCTCCGACGGGAACCTGGTGACGGGCGGCGCCACGGACCCCTTCACGGCCGCCGAGGTCCTGCGCGGCGCGCACCGCGCGGAGTACGTGGGCACGACCACCCTCGACGGCACCCGCGTCCGCCACTACCGGGGCACGGCCGACCTCCACCGGGCGGCGAAGGCGGCCTCACCCACCACCAGGGCCGCACTCACCGCGGCAGCGAAAGGGTTCGCCTCGCCCCGGGTCCCCTTCGACGCCTACCTGGACGCCAAGGGCCGCATCCGCAAGCTGGAACACCGCTTCAGCTTCGTCAACGGCCGGGAACAGTCCCCCGTCTCCGTGGCGTCCACCACATGCCTCTACGACTTCGGCAGCCGGGCGAACGTGGAACTGCCCCCCGAAAAGGACATCTACGCAGGAAGAATCGCCGAGGACTGAAGGGGCGACCCGCGCCGCCGCCACCCCTTACCCGCCTCCCCCGACCGAACGGACGGCGAGAACTAGCCCGTCCGTGCCATGCGCGTTGTGTAGGCCACTCCCTACTCTAGGAAGTCGGTGACGGCAGAGAAGAGGTGATGCACGTGGCTCCGGTCGGCGGTACGGCAGTTCAGGACCACGTGGCACTCGCCGAGATCGAACTGTGCGGAGAACTGATCATCGCGGCGTCGGCGGCGGAGGACCGCCTGAGCCTGGAGAGCATCGACGAGGTGCTGAGAGTCGCGGAGGAACGCGAAACCGCCACCTGACAACGCTCAGGTACGCGCCGGACGGCGGCCTCGGGTACGCCCGGACGACCTCAGGTACGCCCGGACGACCTCAGGTACGCGCCAGACGACCTTCAGGTACGCAGCAGCCGGGCGATGGCCTTGGTGGCCTCCTCGACCTTGGCGTCGATCTCCCCGCCGCCCTTGACGGCGGCATCGGCCACGCAGTGCCGCAGATGCTCCTCGAGCAGTTGCAGCGCGAAGGACTGCAGGGCCTTGGTGCTGGCGGACACCTGCGTGAGTATGTCGATGCAGTAGACGTCCTCGTCGACCATCCGCTGCAGGCCCCGGATCTGCCCTTCGATCCGCCGCAGCCGCTTCAGATGCTCGTCCTTCTGCTTGTGGTACCCGTGAACACCCCGATCGTGATCGGTAACGACCTCGATCGCCTCGCCCGCACCGGTCTCGGTGGTCGTCATAACGCCTCCATGCACATACCCCAACCGGGTATATCGTAACGAACTTTCCTGGGTATGGACCCTGTGGCCACAACCCGGACCGATTCACCCCACGGCCCCCATGCCGACAAGTCTGCTTTATGCGCGACACTGGAGGACGGCCCGTTAGCCGTGGCCGAATGTTGCGCCTAGCATCAGCCTGACCGAACCGAAGCACCCCGAGGACCCCACGTGCGCTTTCGTCTGACCCCCAGGGAGACGAGCTTCTACGACATGTTCGCCGCGTCCGCGGACAACATCGTCACGGGCTCGAAGCTCCTGATGGAACTGCTCGGGGCGGAGGGGCCTGCCCGGGCCGAGATCGCGGAGCGCATGAGGGCCGCGGAGCACGCGGGCGACGACGCCACCCACGCGATCTTCCACCAGCTGAACTCCTCCTTCATCACACCCTTCGACCGCGAGGACATCTACTCCCTCGCGTCGTCCCTCGACGACATCATGGACTTCATGGAAGAGGCCGTCGACCTGGTCGTCCTCTACAACGTCGAGGAACTCCCCAAGGGCGTGGAGCAGCAGATCGAGGTCCTGGCCCGCGCCGCCGAACTCACGGCCGAGGCCATGCCCAACCTGCGCACGATGGACAACCTCACCGAGTACTGGATCGAGGTCAACCGCCTGGAGAACCAGGCCGACCAGATCCACCGCAAACTCCTGGCCCACCTCTTCAACGGCAAGTACGACGCCATCGAGGTGCTGAAGCTGAAGCAGATCGTCGACGTGCTGGAAGAGGCCGCCGACGCTTTCGAGCATGTGGCGAACACGGTGGAGACCATCGCCGTCAAGGAGTCCTGACCCGTCCATGGACACCTTCGCCCTGGTCGTGACCATCCTGGTCGCGCTCTTCTTCACGTACACCAACGGCTTCCACGACTCGGCGAACGCGATCGCCACCTCGGTCTCGACCCGTGCGCTCACCCCCCGGGCCGCGCTGCTCATGGCCGCGGTCATGAACCTCGCCGGGGCGTTCATGGGCAGCGGCGTCGCGAAAACGGTCAGCGAGGGGCTGATCGAGACGCCCGAGGGCTCCACGGGCATGGGGATCCTCTTCGCGGCCCTCACCGGCGCGATCACCTGGAACCTCATCACCTGGTACTTCGGCCTGCCGTCCTCCTCCTCGCACGCCCTCTTCGGCGGCATGGTCGGCGCGGCGCTCGCGGGCGGGACCCAGGTCTACTGGCACGGCGTGCTGGAAAAGGTCATCATCCCCATGTTCGTCTCACCGATCGTCGGCCTCCTGGTCGGCTACCTGGTGATGACCGCCATCATGTGGATCTTCCGCCGCACCAACCCCCACAAGGCCAAGCGCGGCTTCCGCATCGCCCAGACCGTTTCCGCGGCGGGCATGGCCCTCGGCCACGGCCTCCAGGACGCCCAGAAGACCATGGGCATCGTCGTGATGGCCCTGGTCATCGCCGACGTGGAGGACTACGGCGACCCGATCCCCCTCTGGGTCAAGATCGCCTGCGCCGTCATGCTCTCCCTCGGCACTTACGCGGGCGGCTGGCGCATCATGCGTACCCTCGGCCGCAAGATCATCGAACTCGACCCGCCGCAGGGCTTCGCCGCGGAGACCACCGGCGCGTCGATCATGTTCACCACGGCCTTCCTGTTCAAGGCCCCCATCTCCACCACGCACTCCATCACCTCCGCCATCATGGGCGTCGGCGCCACCAAGCGCATCAACGCGGTCCGCTGGGGCGTCGCCAAGAACATCGTCCTCGGCTGGTTCATCACGATGCCCGCCGCCGCCGCGGTCGCCGCCGCCGCCTTCGGCGTCGTCCACCTGGCGTTCCTCTGACGCCCAGCGTGGGCCGGAGGGGTCTCAGCCCGGCCCTACGGGGCCGCGTACGACCGGCGGGGCGCGACACCCCCACACACCCGCAGTCGCCGTGCCACGGCACGGCAGGGCAGGGCAGGGCAGGGCACGGCAAGGCAGGGCTGGGCTGGGCAGGTGTCGGAGGGTGTCCCGCCCGCGGTGGTTCGCACGCAGAACCCCGTAAACCCCGCCCCCGCCAACAACACGGACCCGCCCCCCGGGAGCCAGGGGACGGGTCCTTTGCGTCCTCACGGTGGCACCGCCATGCAGCACCGCGAGGGGTATACGAGGATCAGCCGAAGCGACCCGAGATGTAGTCCTCCGTCGCCTGAACCGACGGGTTGGAGAAGATCCGCTCCGTGTCGTCGATCTCGATCAGCTTGCCCGGCTGGCCCACGGCCGCCAGGTTGAAGAACGCCGTCCGGTCCGACACACGCGCGGCCTGCTGCATGTTGTGCGTCACGATGACGATCGTGAAGCGCTCCTTCAGCTCACCGATCAGGTCCTCGATGGCGAGCGTCGAGATCGGGTCCAGCGCCGAGCAGGGCTCGTCCATCAGCAGGACCTTCGGCTCCACCGCGATCGCCCGGGCGATGCACAGCCGCTGCTGCTGACCGCCCGACAGCCCGGATCCGGGCTTGTTCAGCCGGTCCTTCACCTCGTTCCAGAGGTTCGCCCCCCGAAGCGACTTCTCCACCACGTCGTCCAGCTCGGACTTCCGGTACGAGCCGTTCAGCTTCAGCCCCGCCGCCACGTTGTCGTACACCGACATCGTCGGGAACGGGTTCGGCCGCTGGAACACCATGCCGACCTCACGCCGCACGGCCACCGGGTCCACCCCGACCCCGTACAGGTTGTCGTCGTCGAGCATGACCTTGCCCTCGACCCGACCGCCCGGCGTCACCTCGTGCATCCGGTTCAGGGTCCGCAGGAACGTCGACTTGCCGCAGCCGGAGGGACCGATGAAGGCCGTCACGGAACGGGGCTCCACGGTCATCGAGATGTCCTCGATGGCCAGGAAGGACCCGTAGTAGGCGTTCAGGCCGCTGACATCAATGCGCTTGGCCATTTTGAATCACTGCTTCTTTCACAAGGGGTACTGGTCGCTGATGGCCGCGTCAGCGACCGGTCTTCGGGGCCTTCCAGCGGGCAACGCCGCGGGCCGCGAGGTTCAGGATCATGATGAACGCGATGAGCGTCAGTGCCGCCGCCCAGGCCCGGTCGTACGCCGCACCGGAACCACCGCTGTTCAGATACTGCAGGTAGATGTAGACCGGAAGCGAGGCCTGCGGGTCCTGGAACGGGTTGGTGTTGATGAAGTTCGTCACCCACACCAGCAGCAGCACGGGCGCCGTCTCACCGGCGATGCGCGCCACGGCGAGCATCACACCGGTCGTGATGCCGCCGATGGAGGTCGGCACGACCACCTTCAGGATGGTCCGCCACTTCGGCACACCCAGCGCCAGCGAGGCCTCACGCAGCTCGTTCGGCACGAGCTTGAGCATCTCCTCGGTGGAGCGCACCACGATCGGCAGCATCAGGATCGTCAGCGCCATCGCACCGGCGAACCCGGAGTGCTTGAAGCCGAGGATGACGATCCACAGGCTGAGGATGAACAGACCGGCGACGATCGACGGGATGCCCGTCATGACGTCGACGAAGAAGGTGACCGCCTTGGCCAGCCTGCCCCGCCCGTACTCGACGAGGTAGATCGCGGTCAGCACACCGATCGGCACGGAGATCGCGGTGGCGATGCCCACCTGCTCCAGGGTGCCGAGGATGGCGTGGTAGATACCGCCGCCGGGCTCGGTGTCGGAGACCAGGCCCATGGAGTGGGTGAGGAAGTAGCCGTCGAGGACCTTCACGCCGCGCTCGATGGTCTCGTAGATGAGGGAGGCCAGCGGCAGCACAGCCAGGATGAACGCCACCCAGATCAGGCTGGTGACCGTCCGGTCCTTGGCCTGCCGGATGCCCTCGACGCGCGCCGCGATGACGAACGTCCCGAGGACGAACAGCACCGCGCCCATCAGGGCCCACTGGATGTTGCTCTCCAGGCCTGCCGCCGCGCTGATCCCCAGCCCGAGGGCGGCGGAACCGGCCAGGGCGGCCAGGGGGAACCACTTGGGCAGCCGGGCGCCGTGCAGGCTGCCACGGCGCTTGTTGGAAACGGTCGCGTGGCTCATGCGTTGGCCCCCGAGAATTCCTTGCGGCGGGCGATGATCAGGCGGGCCGTGCCGTTCACCAGCAGGGTGATCACGAACAGCACCAGACCGGAGGCGATGAGCGCGTCCTGGCCTTCGATCGTGGCCTCGTTGAACTTGCTGGCGATGTTCTGGGCGAACGTACCGCCGCCCGGGTCGAGCAGGCTGGCGTTGATGTCGAAGCTCGACGACAGGACCATGGCGACCGCCATCGTCTCGCCGAGCGCGCGGCCGAGGCCGAGCATCGACGCGGAGATGACACCGGAGCGCCCGAAGGGCAGGACGCTCATCCGGATGACCTCCCAGCGGGTCGCGCCGAGGGCCAGGGCGGCCTCCTCGTGCATCCGCGGCACCTGCTTGAAGACCTCACGGCTGACGTTGGTGATGATCGGCAGGATCATGATCGCGAGCAGGATGCCGACGGTGAGCATCGCGCGCGGGGCGCCGCCGTTCCACTCGAAGATGCCGGTCCAGCCGAGGTACTCGTCGAGCCAGGCGTACAGGCCGACCAGGTTCGGCACCAGGACGAGCACGCCCCACAGGCCGTACACGATGGACGGCACGGCGGCGAGCAGGTCGATGACGTAGGCGATCGCGCCGCTCAGCTTGCGCGGGGCGTAGTGCGTGAGGAACAGGGCGATGCCGACCGCGATCGGTACGGCGATCACCATGGCGATGATCGACGACACGACCGTGCCGAAGGCGAGGACGGCGATGCCGAAGACCGGCGGGTCGCCGGTGGGGTTCCACTCGAAGGTGGTGAAGAAGTTGCCCTCGTCCCTGCCGATCGCCTTGGCGGCGCGGTAGCTGAGGAACACGGCGATGGACGCCATGACCACCAGCAGGAAGATGCCGGAGCCACGCGAGAGGGCGAGGAAGATTCGGTCACCGGGGCGGGTGGCGCCGCGGGCGGCGCGCTTCTGCTCGGTGGGGGAAGGCTGTGGGGTGGGGGGAGGAGCAGTGCTCTGTGTCGATATGTCCATCAGGATTCTCCGGTCTGCGGAGCCATCGCTGTGTCGACGGCCCAGAAGCGGAGCCACGACCGGTCGGCGGCGGCTCCTGGCGGCGGTGCACCGGACGGTGCGGCCCACTCCCGTGTGGAGCGGGCCGCACACTCAGGTCAGCTCAGGCCCGCGACGGTCTCGCGAACCTTGGTGATGATCTCGTCGGGGATCGGGGCGTAGCCGGCGTCGACGAGCAGGCCCTGACCCTCCTCGGAGGCGATGTAGTTGAGGAAGGACTTGGTGGCGGGCAGGGTGTCCGCCTTGTTGCCCTTCTCGCAGACGATTTCGTACGTCACCAGGACGATCGGGTAGGCACCCTCGGCGGACGGCGTGTAGTCCAGCTCCAGCGCCAGGTCCTTGCCGGTGCCGACGACCTTGGCGGCGCCGATGGCCGCGGTGGAGTTCTCGATGGTCGCCTCGACCGGCTCGCTGGCCTCGGTCTTCAGGTCGACGGTGGTGATGCCGTCCTTGGCGTAGGACAGCTCGAAGTAGGAGATGGCGCCGGAGGTCTGCTTGACCTGCTGGGCCAGACCGGAGGAGCCCTGCGCGGACTGGCCGCCCTTGGCCTCCCAGGACTTGCCCGGCTCGTACTTCCAGTCGTCCGGAGCGGCGGCCTGGAGGTAGGTGGTGAAGTTGTCCGTGGTGCCGGACTCGTCCGAGCGGTGGTAGGCCTGGATCTTCAGGTCGGGAAGCTCGGCGTCGGGGTTGAGCTTCTTGATCGCCTCGTCGTTCCAGTTGGTGATCTTGCTGTCGAAGATCTGGGCCAGGGTCGCCGGGTCCAGGACCAGGTTGTCGACGCCCGGGACGTTGTAACCGACGGCGATCGGGCCGCCGACCATCGGGAGGTCGATGGCCTGGCTGTCGGTGCAGACCTTCTTGGACTCCTCGATCTCCTCGGCCTCCAGCGCGGAGTCGGAACCGGCGAACGCGGTCTGACCCTGGAGGAACGCGGTGATACCGGCGCCCGAACCCGTCGGGTTGTAGTTGATCTGGACGTCCTTGCAGGCAGCGGAGTACTGCTTGATCCACGCGTCGATCGCGTTCTTCTGCGCGGAGGAGCCGGAGGCCTGGAGCTGCCCCGAGGCGTCGTCGCACTTGATGTCGCCGGCGGCGGCCGTCGTGGTGGACCCGCCACCACTGTTGTCGCCCGTGTCGTCCGAGCCGCACGCCGTGAGGGCCAGGGCGCCGGAGACGGCGAGAGCACCGAGGGTGAGGGCCCGCCGGTTCTTGCGCTGAAGCTTCACTTTCGGGAGTTCCTTCCAGGAGCCGCCGGCCTGATCGGCGGCGTGCGTGTGAGTGATCCCGACGCGCCATACCCGGGCGCGTCCGTCATCAGGTAAGGCCGAAATTAGGCAGATCAGGTGAAGCCGCCTATGGCCGTAAGTGAACGGAGGGTGAACCCCTGCGGTCGGTGCGGTTAGGTCACGGAATGCTCACGGCAAGAACACGCAGAGATCCCAGGCGGCTCACGGCAGGGTGACGACCCACGCCCCACAGACACAGAAAGCTCCCTAATCAACAACAAAAGGGGCATCGTCGAGGACGGTACACCACCCGCGACCACCAGGGGTCCACCTCGCACCCCGATGGAACCCGGGACACCGGCACCACGTCTGGCTCCACGGGGCAGCAGGACAACAGGGCGGGGACGCGGGAACACGACGCGCGGGTACCCAGAACCGGAGGGGGCACATGGAACGCCGCACCTTCGTCAGCGGCACGGCAGCCGCGGTAGTGACAACAGCGTCCACCGCATGCACCCCGTCCACCCCGGACGACGCGGGCACGACCCCCAAAGCCGCACCCCCACCGCCCCGCACCACCTCCCCCCACCCCTCCCCCAAGGCCTGGTCAGCCCTGGCCCAGGACCTCGACGGCCCCCTCGTCCGCCCCGGCGACACGGCCTGGCCCAGCGCCCGCCAGCTCTACAACACCCGCTTCGACGACCTCACCCCCGCGGCCGTCGCCTACGTCAACCACGCCGCCGACATCCGTACGGCCCTGTCCTATGCCCGCGCCCATGACCTCCGCGTCGCCATCCGCAACGGCGGCCACTCCTACGCGGGCTGGTCCTCCGGTGACGGCCGCCTGGTGATCGACGTCTCCCCGCTGAACACCGTCCGGGCCACCGGCGACAGCGCGGTGGTGGGCGCCGGAGCCAAGCTGATCGACGTCTACCGCGCCCTGGCCGCCCGCGGCGCCACCATCCCCGCGGGCTCCTGCCCGACCGTCGGCGTCTCCGGCCTCGCCCTCGGCGGCGGCCACGGCGTCGTGTCCCGCGCCTACGGCCTGACCTGCGACAGCCTCATCCGCGCCACCCTGGTCACCGCCGACGGCAAGCAGATCGTCGCGGACGCCACCGAGCACGCCGACCTCTTCTGGGCGCTGCGCGGCGCGGGCAACGGCAACTTCGGCGTCGTCACGGAACTGCGCTTCCGCACGCATCCGGCCCCGCAGGGTGTGTCGGCGTATCTGGGCTGGCCGTGGTCGCGGGCGGCCGCGGTGCTGCGGGCCTGGCAGGAATGGGGCCCGGACCAGCCCGACGAGATCTGGTCGGCGCTGCACCTGGGCAACGCCGCGGGAGGCACCCCGACGGTCTCCGTCACCGCCTTCTCCCTCGGCACCTACGGCGAACTCCAGAACGCCGTGGACCGCCTGGCCGACCAGGTGGGCGCCTCCGCCTCGAACGCCGTCCTCAAGCGCCGCTCGTACCGGGAGTCGATGGAGGTGTACGCGGGCTGCGCCTCCTTCACCACCGACGCGCAGTGCCACCTCCCCGGCAGCACCCCCGGCCGCTCCCCGGAGGGCGCGCTGGGCCGGGAGACGTACGCGGCCCGCTCGGACTTCTTCGACCGCGCGATCTCAGCCGAGGGCATCGAGACCCTGCTCGACGGGATCGCCGCGGTCCGCGGCGGCACCGGCAGCATCGCGCTCACCGCGCTCGGCGGCGCGGTCAACCGGGTCGACCCGACGGCCACGGCCTTCGTCCACCGCCGCTCACGGATGCTGGCCCAGTACATCGCGGCCTGGCGCGCGGGCACCTCCGGTACGACAGCACGGTCCTGGCTCGCCGAGGCCCACGCCGCGATGCGCCCGTACGCCTCGGGAGCGGCGTACCAGAACTACTCGGACCCGACCCTGCGGAACTGGCGCGAGGCGTACTACGGGGAGGCGGCACCCCGCCTGACCAAGCTGAAGCGCACCTACGACCCGACGCGCTTCTTCACGTACGCCCAAGGACTGTGAGGACCCTCACGCGGCCAGATCCCGCTCCTCGGCCCCGGCCGCCGCGCCCTCCGACCGCCCTTCCCGGGCGCCGGAGATCACCGCGTCCCGCTCCGCGCCCGCACGTCGCCGGATCAGCCAGCCGACCCGCCCCGAGCGCTCCATGGCCCGCGCGACCGGCGTCAGCAGCGCCATGGCCACCGGGGACAGCAACAGCGCGACGGCCGTACCCAGCGCGAAGCCGCCCACGACGTCGGTCGGGTAGTGCACGCCCATGTACACCCGGCAGAAGCCCTCGAGCAGCGCGAGCCCGAGCCCGACGAGCCCGAACCGGCGGTTGGCGACGAACAGGGCGACGGCCAGGGCCATGGTGATCGTCGCGTGGTCGCTCACGAACGAGTAGTCGGTCTTCCCCGCCACCAGCACCTCGAGGTCCTGATGGGTACGGAAGGGCCGGGGCCGTTCCACGAACCCGCGTATCGGCACGTTGACGACCACGGCGAGCCCGGCGGCGAGCGGCGCCCAGGCGAGCGCGGCGACGGAGACCGCGGCCTCCTCCCCGCTCGCGGCCCGCTTCCGCACCCGCCACCAGCACCCGAGCACCAGCAGCACCATGGCGAACAGCAACCCGAACTCACCGACGAACTCCACCACCCGGTCGAACCAGTGCGGTGCGTCCTTGGCCAGGCCATTGATGTCGTAGAGCAGCTCGACGTCGGGGTTCGACCCGGATTGCGCGAGTCCAGCCATAGGTGCAGCGGCCCCTTCGTCTTCGTACGGCACGTTGGTCGTGGTGCCCCCGTGGTGTGTAGATCCGCGTCGTCCGCTCGGCTACGTCAACAGGAACGCACGGCCCCCATCAGTACGTTCCACACTCCACTGAATGATCACTCAGACGTTATCGAAGAGAGACTCATCACCGCAGCTCAGGGGTGTGCATCACGTTCGGTTCACCCCTTTCGGACACCTTTTCAGACACCCCCTCAGACGGCCGAGGGGAGTGCTTTCGCGCCATCCTCGGTGACCCGGGTGGCCCCGAAGTAGTCGGGGGTGTCGACGGGGTCGAACCGGATCACCGCACCGGGCCGAGGCGCGTCGATCATGTACCCGCCCCCCACGTAGATCCCCACGTGCCGAATGGCCCGCGAGTCGCTCAGATCGTCGGAGAAGAAGACCAGGTCCCCCGGCAGCAGCTCCTCCCGCGACGGATGCGGCCCGGCGTTGTACTGGTCGTTGGCCACCCGCGGCAGCTCGATCCCCACACTCTCGTACGCCGCCTTGGTCAGCCCCGAGCAGTCGAACCGTCCGCCCTGGTCAGCGGTGCCGTTCCCACCCCACAGATAGGGCGTCCCGAGCTTCTTCTGCGCGTAGTGAATGGCCCCCGCGGCCTGCTCGGAAGGATCCACCCGCCCCGTGGGCGCGGCGAAGCTGGCCTCCAGGCTGGTGATGACCTTCACGTAGTTCTGCGTCTCCTTGTACGGCGGCACGCCCCCGTACTTGATGACCGCGTACGCGCCCGCGTTGTAGGCGGCGAGCATGTTCTTGGTCGCGTCCCCCGGCACGTCCTTGACGTACTTGGCGAGCGTGCAGTCGTAGGAGGCGGCCGATGGAATCGCGTCATTCGGATCCCAGACGTCCCGGTCGCCGTCACCGTCGCCGTCAATACCGTGCGTGGCCCAGGTCCCCGGGATGAACTGCGCTATGCCCTGCGCGGCGGCATGGCTCTGCGCCTGCGGGTTGAACCCGCTCTCCTGGTAGAGCTGCGCGGCGAGCAGCGCGGGGTTGATGGCGGGGCAGAGGTTCCCCCACTTCTGCACGAGGTCCTGATAGGCGGCGGGCACGGCACCCTTGGCCAACGACTTCCCGGCCCCGCCCGCCCCGTTGACGAGGTTCCCGGCGACGACGTACACCCCGACGACGAGCAGCATCACGAAGCTCAGCCCGAGCCCGACCGCGACCCCACCGGCCACCCACCATTTCCGCACGCCTCAACCCTCCCCCGTCGGACACACCTTCAAGCAGTGGGACACTTTGCTCCACGGCGTACGAACGGGCAAACCCCCACCCGATCAGCCGAGCGTCCGTCAGAAACGTGCGCAAACTGCAAAAGTGACTCAACGACGGAACCACACCACAGGTTCCGCATCCACTTCGTTGCCCGGCGTGAACAGCCGTGATACACAGAGTGACCATACGAGGTTTTCGTACGAAACTCGCCAACCAATGACGCCAAGTCGACATACGACGGCGACAATGTCGGCGAGAATGAGTCTGACCTCTGCGCACGGCAGGGGATTGCGGAACTACCCAACAGGGGCGGTGACTTACATGCTCTTTGCGGCCGATAAGGGAGACATCAACACCATCATCGGCGGGATCGCTCCGGACTGGGGCCCCTTCGGCAGCCTGGGCACCGAGGCCAAGGTGATGATCGAGGTCGTGATGGCGGTTGCCATCCTCATCTGCCTCGGCATCGCCATCTGGGGCGCCGCCAAACAGCGCATCGGAGCCACCGCGCTGCGCGACACCTTCAGCGCGGAGCAGGGCAAGGGACTGATCATCGCCGGACTCACCGGCGTCTTCATCATCGGCTCCCTCGGCACCCTCTTCACCATCGTGTACGGCATGGCCGTGTAGCCCGTTCCCTCCCCCGGGCGCGCCCGGCCCTCCCCTCCATCCACCCATCCGTCGTGCCCACCGGCTGAGGTTGCGTCTCCCTGATGTCGAGTCACCACACCGCGCCCGCGCGGGAACCAGCACGGCTACCGTCGTATTGCCACGCGTTCCGGTACGAGCTGAATCCGCACGAGGTCGAGGGGGCGTACACGGCATGAGTCTCGGGGACGAGCACGAGGCCTCCGGCGGCTACGGCGGCTCGGGCCAGACACGCACCCGCCTGCCCGGCACCTCCAGCGGCGCCCGCCGCACCTCCTCCCGCAGCCTCGTCACGGTCGTCGGCGTCATCGTCCTCCTCATCGCCGCCATCGCCTTCGCGAACCGCGGAGGAGACGATTCATCACCGTCCGAGGAGGGCGGGGGCGGGAGCGGCGGGCCACAGGCGGCACCCACGGCGGCGAGCGGGGAGCGGCCGGTTCAGACGACGTCGGGGGGGATTCCGACGGGCTACACCCAGAACCAGGAGGGGGCGCAGAGCGCGGCGGCGAATTATTCGGTGGCGCTGGTGTCGGCGGACATCCTCAAGCCCGCCCGGCGGGGCGAGATCATCCAGCAGGTCTTCGTCGTGGACAGACAGGCCGAACTGGAGGACCAGTTCAACCGGACGTACTCCACGGCGTTCCTGAGCGACATCGGCTTGGACCAGAACGGCAACGCGACGGCAGGCAGTACCTACGTCTCCCGCACCATGCCGATCGGCACCAAGACCACGAAGTTCTCGAACACGGCCGCGACCGTCGAGGTCTGGTGCACCGGCGTGTACGGCACCGCCGGAGAGAAGTCGACCAACCCGGTCACCAGCGACTGGTTCACCCTGACCCTCCAGCTGCGCTGGGCCGATGACGACTGGAAGGTCGACAGCTTCGCCCAGAAGGACGGCCCCGCCCCTGTTCCGGGCGACAACCAGGCGTCCAACGCCGACGAGATGCGCAAGGCAGTCGAGGAGTACGGAGGCTTCACCTATGCCCGGTAAGCCGCGCCGCGCGCTCAAGCTCGCCGCCGCCCTCACAGCCGTACAGGCCACGGCCGTCCTGCTGGCCACTCGCGCCGCCGCGGCGCCGACGCCGTCACCCTCGGACGACAACTGCGACCTCATCGTCGGCCCCGCCAAGGACTACTGCGAACGCGACACCGGCGACAACCGCTCCTCAAACACCCCCTCCCTGGACCCCACCACCACCCTCGACCCCCTCTCCTCCCTCGCCAAGGGCTGTGCCGACGCCGCCTCCTGGACCATCGACAAGCTCAGCGAGGCCGTCAACGAGACGGCGAACGTCGACTTCACGAACCCCAGGTTCCTCCAGCAGTACGCCGTCGTCTTCGCCGCGTCGACGATCCTCACCCTCCTCCTCTGGCTGCTCGCGGTAGCGAAGCGCGCCGTCCGCGGCGTCCCCCTCTCCACCGCCATCGGCGAAGCCATCGGCTTCCTCTGGCTCACCGTCCTCGCCTCCGCCTTCACCCCCCTGATCCTCTACACCGTCGTATCCGCCACGGACGGCGTCTCCGAGGTCCTCGCCCAGACCACCGGCGACCAGACCGACGCCTTCTTCGGCAACTTCTCCGGCGCCCTCGCGAAGGGCGAGGACATCGGCGGCGGCCCGATCATGCTGATGGTCGTCTCCCTGGTCTCGATCCTCGCCGCCGGCGTCCTCTGGCTGGAACTGGTCATCCGCGCCGCCCTGCTCTACGTCGGCGCCCTCCTCGGCACCGTCGTCTACGCGGGCTTGGTCGACAAGAACCTGTGGGGCCACGTCCGCCGCTGGGCGGGCATCATGATCGCGGTGATCCTGGTCAAGCCGGTCATCGTCATCGTCCTCGGCCTCGCCGGAGCCCTCTCCGCCGACGACGGCCCCGACGCCTTCTCCGCCGTCGTCTCCGGCCTGGCGATCATCCTGCTCGCCATCTTCGCCTCCGCGATGATCTACCGCTTCGTCCCCGGCTTCGGCGACGAGATCGCCTCCTCCCGCAACAACCGCATCATGCAGGGCGCCGAAGGCAAGGCCGCCGCCGTCATCAGCTCCCCGGCCACCCTGGTCGCCCAGGGCATCAAGACCCACAGCACCCGCGCCGACAGCAACAGCGGCGGCAACCAGTCGTCGAGCAGCACCCCCCGCCAGTCCAACCCGGCCTCCGGCGGCGTCGCCGCGCACAGCGCCCGCACCTCGACCGGTGGCGGCGGAACTGTCCCCTCCGCCGCACCCGCGCCCCGCTCCGCCAGCGCGGTCAACACCCCGCACGCCAGCAACACCCGCAACAGCAGTACCAACAGCACGGGAGGTGAAGGGCGTTGACGACCGAGTCCCACCTGTCCCATCCGGTCACGCCCCGCCGTACATATCTGATCGGCCGCGCCCGGCCGAACGCGATCATCGGCCGCAACCGCGAGACCGGTGAGATCGCGCTGATCATCGCGGGCGCGTTCCTCGGCATGATGTGCGGACTGCTCGTCCCGGTGCTGTCCCTGAGGATCGTCCTGCTCATGGGCTTGCCCATGATCGCCCTGGCCGCGGTCTACGTACCCTTCAAGGGCCGCACCTTCTACAAGTGGTTCGAGATCAACCGCAGCTACAAGCGCACCGTCCGCAACAGCGCCACCTACCGCTCCGGCGTCATCGAGGCGGGCACCCGCCTGGACGGCCGCGAGGTCGAGATCGGCCCGCCCCCGGGCATCGGCCGCATCACCTGGCTCGCCGCCCCCTTCGGCCCCGACGAGATCGCCGTACTGCTGCACGCGGACCGCAAGACCGTCACCGCCGCCATCGAGATCGAGGGCCCCGGCGTCGGCCTGCGCGACAGCGAGGACCAGGAAGCCCTCGTCGACCGCTTCGGCACCCTCCTCAAGCACGTGGCCAACGGCGACGGCTTCGTCACCCGCCTCCAGATGCTCGCCCGCACCCTCCCCGCCG
>NZ_JBHVMS010000008.1:0-4318 GCF_042796855.1 Streptomyces sp. NPDC057877 | reverse complement strand
CCCTCGTCGACCGCTTCGGCACCCTCCTCAAGCACGTGGCCAACGGCGACGGCTTCGTCACCCGCCTCCAGATGCTCGCCCGCACCCTCCCCGCCGACCCCGACGCCCACGCCAAGGACGTCGCCGTCCGCGGGGACGAACGCGCACCGGCCTGGCTCCAGCAGTCGTACGACCAGCTCCAGTCCATGGTCTCGACGAGCAGCGAACAACACCGCGCCTACCTCGTCGCCTGTATGCACTACACCCGCGACCTGGCCGCCGAGGCCCAGGCGATGGCCCGCGCGGCCCGCCCGCACGGCGGCAAGGCCGACCGGGACGCGGGCCTCGCGGTCGTCATGGCACGCGAGCTGACCGACATCTGCTCCCGCCTCCAGGAGGCGGACATCCGCGTCCGCCAGCCCCTCGGCCAGGGCCGCCTCGCCTCCCTCATCCACTCCATGTACGACCCGGACCACCCGATCGACCACATCCAGGCGATGACCAAGCGCAACGCCTGGCCCGCCGAGCTGGACGCCATGGAGCCCACCTACCTCCAGGCCAAGACCCGCGAGTCGTCCACCCGCGCCCCCTGGTGCCACGCCACGGCGTGGGTGAAGGAGTGGCCGCTCACCCCCGTAGGCGTGAACTTCCTGGCCCCGCTCCTGGTCCACACCCCGGACGTCATCCGCACCGTCGCCGTCACCATGGACCTCGAACCCACCGAGGTCGCCATCGAGCGCATGCTCACCGAGAAGACGAACGACGAGGCGGAGGCGTCCCGCGCCGCCAAGATGAACCGCACCGTCGACCCGCGCGACATCGCCGCACACAACCGCCTCGACCAGCGCGGTGAAGACCTCGCCAGCGGCGCCGCGGGCGTCAACCTGGTCGGCTACATCACCGTCTCCGCCCGCTCCCCCGAGGCCCTGGCGCGCGACAAGCGCACCATAAGGGCGTCGGCCGGAAAGTCGTATCTGAAGCTGGAGTGGTGCGACCGCGAACACCACCGCGCCTTCGTCAACACTCTCCCGTTCGCCACCGGAATCCGAAGGTAGGGGCTGATGCGCTGATGCGGGACCCGCTGTCCGTCGTCACGGACGCCTTCACGGCCTTCCTCTTCGGGAAGGTCGAGACGACCCGTCCCCCGGTCCGCACCTCCACGGGCCAGGCCCAGGCCGTCTACCTCCCGACCGCCGCCCCCGGCCTCGGCGACTCCGGCGTCATCATCGGCCGCGAGGTCTACTCCGGCAAGGGCTACATCTACGACCCCTTCCAGCTGTACGGCCAACAGCTCCCGGCCCCGCACTGGCTGGTCCTCGGCGAGTCCGGCAACGGCAAGTCCGCCCTGGAGAAGACCTACGTCCTGCGCCAACTGCGCTTCCGTGACCGCCAGGTCGTCGTCCTCGACGCCCAGGGCGAGGACGGCGTCGGCGAATGGAACCTCATCGCCCAGGAGCTGGGCATAACTCCCATCCGCCTGGACCCGACGGCCGCCCTGGACCACGGCATCCGCCTCAACCCCCTCGACCCGGCCATCACCACCACGGGCCAGCTCGCGCTGCTGCGCACGATCATCGAGGTGGCGATGGGCCACGGCCTCGACGAACGCTCCGGCTTCGCCCTCAAGGTCGCCCACGCCTACGTCAACGAGACCATCGTCGAACGCCAGCCCGTCCTCACCGACATCGTCGAGCAGCTACGGCACCCCGAGCCGGAGTCCGCGGAGTCGATGAACGTCGACATAGACGACGTACGGGCCTGGGGCCTGGACGTCGCGCTCGTCCTGGACCGCCTGGTCGACGGCGACCTGCGCGGCATGTTCGACGGCCCCACCACGGTCGGCATCGACCTGGACGCGCCCCTGATCGTCTTCGACCTCTCCCACATCGACCGCAACTCCATCGCCATGCCGATCCTGATGGCGATCGTCGGTGTGTGGCTGGAGCACACCTGGATCCGCCCCGACCGAAAGAAACGCATCTTCCTCGTCGAAGAGGCCTGGCACATCATCAACAGCCCCTTCGTCGCCCAGCTGTTCCAGCGGCTGCTGAAGTTCGGCCGCCGCCTCGGCCTGTCCTTCGTGGCGGTGGTCCACCACCTGTCCGACGTGGTCGACGGCGCCGCGGCGAAGGAAGCGGCGGCGATCCTGAAGATGGCGTCCACCCGGACGATCTACGCCCAGAAGGCCGACGAGGCCCGCGCGACCGGCCGCGTCCTCGGCCTGCCCCGCTGGGCCGTGGAGATCATCCCGAGCCTCACTCCGGGCATCGCCGTCTGGGACGTCAACGGCAACGTGCAGGTCGTCAAGCACCTCATCACCGAGACCGAACGCCCACTGGTCTTCACCGACCGCGCCATGACCGAGTCCTCCGCCGACCTCCTCGACGACGACGCCCTGCGCGCCGCCGAACTGGAGGCCGAGGAGCGCGCGGCGGCCTTCGTCGAACAGCACCTGGGCGACTCGGAATCGACGGTGGCCTGAGCGCGGGCAAACCGAAGGACAGGTAGGGGGAGGCGTGCGACCGGACGACCACCAGGGGCAGCGGCGGGATGCGCAGGGGGGCGTCCCCGACGGCCTGCTGCTCGGGATACTCGCCTTCCTCCTCGGCATGACCCTGCTGGTCTGGACGGCGACCGGCCTGGCCGCCCTGTTCTCCCACGGCGCCTGGCCCACCGGCGTGACCTTCACCCGCACGCCCCTGGCCATGCGCGCCCTGGTCACCGAACCCCATGACATCCCGGCCGCCTGGCCCGACACCCCACCGGGCCAGCTCTCCGGATACGGCCTCTTCTGGGGCCTGTTCATCAGCCAGCTGATGATCCTGCTCGTCCTCACCATCTTCGTGATGGGCACGGTGGCACGCTGGAGAGCGGTCAGAGCAAGACAGAAGCTCCCCCTGGCGGCAGAGCCGCCCCAGACCCACGAGGTCCCGTCCCCAAGAACAGAAGAACAACCACAACCGGTACGGCACGACCCACCGACCGCCCAGAAGGAAACCTCGCTCCCTCCCCCCAACGGCGAACGACTGACCGCTGGCTGGGAAACAACCCGCCCCGCGGGCCCGGTGCTCTACACGACCGGCGAAGCCCGCCAGGCGACCGCGCTCCAGGCCGTGGGCGACGCGGACGGCCCCGCCCTCATCGTCACCTCCAACCCGGCACTCTGGCAGGAGACAAAGGACGCCAGGGCCAAACTGGGCCCCGTCCACCTCTACGACCCCACCCACCGCTGCGACACCCCGGCCCGCCTCCACTGGTCCCCCACCAAGGGCTGCGAGGACAAAGCCACGGCCAAGGCGAGAGCCGCCGACCTGCTCGCCCCCGTCCGCCCTACGGCAAAGCTGGACCAGGCCCTGGCCGACACCGCGGAGACCCTCCTCCGCAGCTACCTCCACGCCGCCGCCCTGGACAACCGCACGATCCGCCACGTCCACCGCTGGTCCCAGGGCACGCAGATCCAGGAAGCGGTACGCGTCCTGCGCACCCACCCCAAAGCAGCCCCGGGCGCCGCGGGCGAGCTGGAAGCCACGCTCACCTCCCATCCGGAACGCCGCGACATGGCGCACGAGTTGACGACACGGGCCCTGTCCGCGCTCTCCACGGTCAACATCCGCGAGGCCTGCACACCAAACCGAACTGATGCGCTTGCCCTGGATTCCTTCATCGACGAAGGGGGCACGCTCTATGTGGTCGGTGAATCCATCGAGGACCCCAGGACACATCCCGGCGCGATGCCCCTCCTGACGGCCCTCGTCTCCAGCGTGGTCGAGCACGGCCGGCGCATGGCCGCACGGTCATCCTCCGGTCGGCTCGACCCACCACTCACCGTCGTCCTGGACGACATCGCCGCCGTGGCCCCGCTCCCGGCCCTCCCGGCCCTCCTGTCCACGGGCCCGGACCAGGGCATGCCCACCCTGGCCCTCCTCCACTCCCGCGAGCAGGCCCGCTCCCGCTGGCCCCACGACGAACTGACGGCCCCCTGACCGTCACCCGCGCTCCAGCACGGACTCCGCCTCGGAAGCCTCCGCACTGCCCTCCAGCGGTACGGTCACCCCACTGGCCAGAAAGCCGACCTTCCGGTACAGCACCTGGGCCCGCAGGTTCTCCTACCCCGCCCAGTCAGTGCTCCCGGCCTCCTCCACCCACACGGTGAGCGACCCACCCCACGAACCGTCCGACCCCTCAGCAACGAACTGCCGCGCCGCGGCGGCCCCTTCAGCGGAACGCTCCGTCCGCTCCCGCTGTAAACGCAGAAAACCCCGCATCCGAAGATGCGGGGTTTCCTCAAAATTTGTTCGGCGGCGTCCTACTCTCCCACAGGGTCCCCCCTGCAGTACCA
>NZ_JBHVMS010000007.1:387572-578800 GCF_042796855.1 Streptomyces sp. NPDC057877 | reverse complement strand
TTGAGTTCTCAAGGAACGGCCGCTTCCTTTGTACTCACCCTCTCGGGCTTTCCTCCGGGCGCTTCCCTTCGGTCTTGCGTTTCCGACTCTATCAGTGTTTTTCCGTGTCCCTGACCGCCGTTCTGCGAGCACGCAGAAGGTAACCCCGAGATAGGATCTGACAAGTTGGATGCTGCCGGACCGAGGCGCTGGTTCGCGTCGCTCAGCCCCAGGCAGGTCTACGACTGTACATGGGGCGCTGGAGCGCGTGCAAATCGATTGCTAGAGTGGTCTAGACCTCTGAACCGGGATCGCCTGTGCGGAACGGGTACTTCATATGACATACCCTGCTCAACAGGCCGTCCGGGACAGGCAGTGACGGTCCAACAGACGCTCCACCCCCCTGGGAGGCTCCCCATGACCACCGTGACGTCCCCGCTCGCAGGACGCGCCATCGGACTGGCCGCGGTGCCTGATCCGGTCTTCTCCGGGGCCATGGTCGGCCCGGGCACCGCCATCGACCCCGTCCGTGAGCCCTCCGAGGCGGTGTCGCCCGTGGACGGTGTGATCGTCTCCCTGCACCCGCACGCTTTCGTCGTCGTCGACGCGGACGGTCATGGTGTGCTCACCCACCTCGGTATCGACACCGTGCAGCTGAACGGCGAGGGTTTCGAGCTGCTCGTACACAAGGGCGACACCGTGACGCGCGGCCAGGCCGTCGTGCGGTGGGACCCGGCTGCCGTCGAAGCGGCCGGTAAGTCCCCGGTGTGCCCGGTCGTCGCCCTGGAGGCCACGGCCGAAGCCCTCTCCGAACTGCGTGAGGATGGCGACGTCAAGGCTGGCGACAGTCTCTTCGTCTGGAAGTGACGCGGTGCCGTCGTCCGACGGCTGTCAGCACATCAACCGCGGCGGCGGGGTCCGCCGCACTATCGGAGACGGGTGAGATGGAGACAACGCTGCGAGGCGTCGGTGTGAGCCACGGTGTGGCGATCGGCGAGGTCCGGCACATGGGGACGGCGGTGCTCGAACCGCCGGCCAAGCAGATCCCGGCAGAGGACGCGGAGCGTGAGCAGGGGCGCGCCCGTAAGGCCGTGGAGGCTGTGGCCGCCGATCTGATGGCGCGCGGCAACCTGGCGGGCGGCGAAGCCCAGGCGGTGCTTGAGGCCCAGGCCATGATGGCGCAGGACCCCGAGCTGATGGCCGATGTCGACCGACGTATCACCGTCGGCAGCACGGCCGAGCGGGCGGTGTACGACGCCTTCGCCGCGTACCGGGCTCTGCTGGCCGGTGCCGGTGAGTACCTCGCCGGTCGGGTGGCCGACCTGGATGACGTGCGGAACCGTATCGTCGCCCGGTTGCTCGGGGTGCCGATGCCGGGTGTGCCGGACAGTGACGAGCCGTATGTGCTGATCGCGCGTGATCTGGCGCCCGCGGACACGGCGCTGCTGGATCCGGCTCTGGTGCTCGGTTTCGTCACCGAGGAGGGCGGGCCGACCAGCCACAGCGCGATTCTGGCGCGGGCGCTCGGCGTTCCGGCCGTGGTGGCGCTGCCGGGTGCCGGTGAACTGGCCGAGGGCACCGTGATCGCCGTGGACGGCAGCACCGGTGAGATCTTCGTGGGCCCGAGCGAGGAGCGGAAGGCCAAGCTCACGGCCGAGGCCGCGGAGCGCAAGGCGGCGCTTGCCGCCACGACCGGGCCCGGTGCCACGTCCGACGGTCACAAGGTGCCGCTGCTGGCCAACGTCGGCGGTCCGGCGGATGTACCCGCCGCTGTCGAGGCCGGGGCGGAGGGCGTCGGTCTCTTCCGTACCGAGTTCCTCTTCCTCGACGACAGCAAGCAGGCGCCTTCGGAGGAGAAGCAGGTCGCGGCCTATCGGCAGGTGCTCGAGGCCTTCCCCGAGGGGCGGGTCGTGGTGCGGGTCCTGGACGCGGGTGCGGACAAGCCGCTGGACTTCCTGACCCCCGCCGATGAGCCGAACCCGGCGCTCGGTGTGCGTGGGCTCCGGACCCTGCTCGATCACCCCGAGGTGCTGCGCACCCAGCTGACGGCGCTGGCGAAGGCCGCCGAGGGACTGCCGGTCTATCTCGAGGTCATGGCTCCGATGGTCGCGGACCGTACGGACGCGAAGGCGTTCGCCGACGCCTGCCGCGCGGCCGGGCTCCAGGCGAAGTTCGGCGCGATGGTGGAGATCCCGTCGGCCGCGCTGCGGGCGCGGTCGATCCTGCAGGAGGTCGAGTTCCTGTCGCTGGGGACGAACGACCTCGCGCAGTACACCTTCGCGGCCGACCGTCAGGTGGGCGCGGTGTCCCGGTTGCAGGACCCCTGGCAGCCCGCACTGCTCGACCTGGTCGCGATGGCCGCCGAGGCGGCGAAGGCCGAGGGCAAGAGCTGCGGTGTCTGCGGTGAGGCCGCGTCGGATCCGCTGCTGGCGTGTGTGCTGACCGGTCTGGGTGTCACCTCCCTGTCCATGGGTGCGGCGTCGCTTCCCTATGTCCGGGCGACGCTGGCGAAGTACACGCTGGCGCAGTGCGAGCGCGCGGCGGCCGCCGCGCGGGCGGCGGACAGCGCCGAGGACGCGCGCAACGCCGCGCAGGCGGTGCTGTCCGGGGAGTAGGCCCGCCGCGGCTTGTTGTGGAGGGGCGCTCCGCCTTCGGGTGGGGCGCCCCTCTCGTTTCAGTGCTGGTGGCGGGGCGCGTCTCCGAGGTCGGGTGGCGTGGTGTAGTCGACGTCGGGCTCGGGGCCGATGAGGTCGCCGGTGTCGATGTCGGTGCAGTAGGCGTCGAACACTTCGGCGGCGGTGAGGGGTGCCAGGTCGTCGGCGCGCAGCCGCCATCCGTAGACGCGGTCGGTGGTGCCGGGGGTGCTGGTGCGCATGACGAGTCCGCCCGGGCTGTGGGTGCCGAGGCCGACGGCCAGCACGGTGGTGAGTTCGAGGGCTTCGGCTTCGTCGAGCCGGGTGGTGCCTTGGGTGTCGGCATCCGCGTGGAGGGCGGCGAGCAGGGCTTCCGGTGTACCGGTGACGCTGCACACGAGGTGGCGGCTGCCGGGTGGGGCGGTGTCGAGGATGCGCGTGAGGAGGGCCGAGGCGCGGGCGAAGGCGGCGTGCCCGATGTCCTCGCCGCAGGACGCGCAGGTGCCGAGGCGGGCGAGGAGTGTGGCCGCGTACTCCCAGGTGACCTGTCGGACGGCCTCGTCGACGAGGGCGGGGACGAGGTCGGTGAGGGGCTGGCCCTCGTAGGCGACGGCGGGGCCCTTCGTGGCGAGTTCCGCGGTGAAGCGGGAGCGGCTGGACAGGGTGTCCGGGTCAAGGCCGGTTTCCGTGCAGTAGTCGGCGTAATCCTCGGGGTCGAAGAGGGCCACCGTGGTGTGGCTGCCTTGGTTCGCCCGGGTCCTGAGGATGGCTTCGACCTGTCGGAGGTAGCTGGTGTGGTCGTCGAAGGTGAAGCTGCGGTAGCGCCGCATGGCGCGGAAGTCGTGCTCGTCGGTGAGCAGGCCGATGGTGCCCGCGATTTCGCGCCGCAGTACGCGTCGCATGGTGCGCTGGTCGGTGTGCTCCATGGTGTCCCCCTGAGTGCAGTCGCTCCGTGCGGTCGATCAATGCTCACTCACCGTAACCGCTGCCACTGACAACGGGGTGCCGGGCGGGGACGGCGGCGGTTACGGGTGAGGGGGGAACCGCAGGTCAGCGGGGGTCAGGCGCGTTTGCGGGCGAGGTCCTCGTAGAAGTGCAGGAGGTCGAGGTTGTCGATGGAGCCGGGGTTGACCGCCTTGTCCAGGGGGGTGCCCTGGAGGAGGCGCTTGACCGGGACCTCGATGCGCTTGCCGGTGAGGGTGTGGGGGACGCCGGGGACCTCGATGATCTCGTCGGGGACATGGCGGGGTGAGAGCTGTTCGCGGATGGTCCGCTTGATCCGGGCCAGGAGGGCCTCGTCGAGGACCGCGCCCGGGACGAGTTGCACGAACAGGGGCATCCAGTAGCCGCCGTCGGGTTGTTCGATGCCGATGACCAGGGATTCCTTGATCTCGGGGAGGCGTTCCACGGCCTCGTAGATGTCGGCGGAGCCCATGCGGACGCCCTGGCGGTTGAGCGTGGAGTCGGAGCGGCCGTGGATGATCACGGAGCCGCGGGAGGTGACGGTGATCCAGTCGCCGTGGCGCCAGACGCCGGGGTAGGTGTCGAAGTAGCTGTCGTGGTAGCGGCTGCCGTCGGGGTCGTTCCAGAAATGGATCGGCATGGACGGCATGGGGTTGGTGACCACGAGTTCGCCGACCTCGTCGATGACGGGGTTGCCGCTCGGGTCCCACGACTGGAGGTCGGTGCCCAGTCCGGGGGCCTGGAGTTCGCCGGTGTGGACGGGGAGGGTGGGTACGGCTCCGGCGAAGCAGGAGCAGACGTCCGTGCCGCCGCTGACGGAGGCGATCCACAGGTTGTCGCGGACCTCGTCGTGCAGCCAGCGGAAACCGTCGGGAGGGAGCGGTGATCCGGTGGTGGCGACGCACTGCACGGCGGAGAGGTCGTAGTCGCGTGAGGGGTGTACGCCCGCCTTGCGGCAGGCCATGACGTAGGCGGCGGAGGTGCCGTACAGGGTGGCTCGGGTGCGTTCGGCGATGCGCCACTGGGCGCCGGTGTCCGGGTAGCCGGGGCTGCCGTCGTAGAGGACGATCGTGGTGCCGGTGAGCAGGCCGGAGACGAGGAAGTTCCACATCATCCAGCCCGTCGACGTGTACCAGAAGAAGCGGTCGTCGGGGCCGAGGTCGCAGTGCAGGCCGAGTTGCTTGAGGTGCTCGACGAGGATGCCGCCCTGGGACTGGACGATGGCCTTGGGGAGGCCGGTGGTGCCGGAGGAGTAGAGCACCCACAGGGGGTGGTCGAAGGGGACCTGTTCGAAGTCCGGCTCGGTGTCGGCGGCGGTCAGGGCCGACCATTCCAGGGCGCCTTCGGGGGCGGGGGTGCCGAGGAGGGGGATGTGGACGACGGCGCGCAGGGTCGGCAGTTCACGGCGTAGTTCCGTGACCGTGTCGCGGCGGTCGTGTTCCTTGCCGCCGTAGCGGTAGCCGTCGACGGTGAAGAGGACGACGGGTTCGACCTGCTGGAAGCGGTCGAGGACGCTGCGGGCGCCGAAATCGGGGGCGCAGGAGGTCCAGACGCCGCCGACCGCGGCGGTGGCGAGGAGGGCGACGACGGCCTGGGGGATGTTCGGGAGGTAGCCGCTCACGCGGTCGCCGGGGCGGACGCCCAGGGCACGGAGTTCGGCGGCGAGGGAGCCGACCTGGCGGCGCAGTTCGGACCAGGTCACCGGGCGCGGTTCATGGCTTTCGTCGACGCACAGGAGGGCTGGTTCGTCGGGGCGGGTCGCTGCCGCGCGCAGGGCGTGCTCGGCGTAGTTGAGGGTGGCGCCGGGGAACCACTGGGCGCCGGGCATCGCGCGGTCGCCCAGCACGCGCGCGTAGGGGGTCGAGAAGCGTACGTCGAACCACTCCGTAACGGCTTTCCAGAAGGTGTCCAGCTCGTCGACGGACCAGCGGTGCAGGGCCGCGTATCCGCCGTCGGCGGGGGCGCCGTGGTGCTCGGTGGCCCAGGTGTGGAACCTGGTGATCTGGGCCTGGGCGATGCGTTCCGGATCGGGCTGCCAGAGCGGCTGGGGGTTCTCGGTCGACATGGGGCGGCTCCCGGACTGTGCGCGTCGTGTGCGTCGCTCGCGCACGGGCTGGGGTGTGCGCGTGAGCGGCTGACACGGACGATGCCACGTGATCGACTTCCGCACCAGGGTGCACCGCACATAGTCCGTGTCGTGAAGATGTGGCCCCAGCACTGGTGAACGGCAGTTGAACGGAGCCCTGAAGGGGGCCGCTCAGTGGCAAGGTGATCAGTATGGACGGTCGTGACCTGGTGCGTTCGGTGAAGGCGGTCGGTTCGGCGGGGGCGGCTCGGGGGGTGGGCGCCGTGCGGGCCGCGTGGCGCAGGAGGCGTGCGGACGCTTCGGGGCTGCCGTCGCGGGGGGTCGAGCGCGCGCGGGTGCCCGGTCCGGTGCGGGAGGTGGTGCCCGGGCCCGGGGGCGGGACCGTCCGGTTCAGCCGTTCGGAGCTGCGGATCGTCGTCACCGTGAGCGGGGCGGTCTTCTGGGGGTGGGACGGGGCCGGTCCGGAGCCGTCGTACGCGCTCGCCGGGCCGTGCCCGGATCCGGATCCGCGCGCGGTTCTGGAGCCGGACACGGACGGCGGCTGGCGAGTGGTGGCCGAACGGGTGACGGTCGTGGTGTCGCGGCACGGCGCCGTCGAGGTGCTCACGCCGGGCGGGGTGCGGCTGCGCCGCGATCTGCCGCCCCGGTGGTGGGAGCCGGTCGGTGGCGGTGCGGCCCGCTGGATGCAGCGGTCGGAGGTCCCGGCGGACGCGCGGTTCTTCGGGCTGGGCGGGCGGGCCTCGGGGCCACGGCTGAGGGACGGCACGTACCGGCTGTGGAACACCGATCCGGGGCGGGCCTTCGGTCCCGGTGACGATCCGCTGTACGTCACGATGCCGGTGCAGTGGGTGGTGGCCGACGCGGGGACGCATCTGGTGTGCCACGACAGTTCCTGGGACGGCACGGTGACCGTGCGGGAGGGCGAGGAGGGCGCCGGGTCCGGGCACGACCGGGTCGGGTCGTGCGAGGTGCGGATGGACGGCGGTCCGCTGCGCTGCTGGGTGGTGGTGGGCTCCCCCGCGCGCGTGCTGCTGGCGTGGTCCACGCTGACGGGGGCGCCCGCGCTGCCGCCCGCGTGGGCGCTGGGGCACCATCACGCGCGGTGGGGCTTCGGCAGTGAGCAGGAGGTGCGGCGGGTCGTCGCGGGGTACCGGGAGCGGGATCTGCCGCTCGACGCGGTCCATCTGGACATCGACCACTACGACGCCCATCAGGTGTTCACCGTCGACCGTGACCGCTTTCCCAAACTGCCGCAGCTGGCTGAGGAGTTGCGGCGGGAGGGGATACGGCTGGTGTCGATCATCGACCCGGCGGTCAAGGCGGCGCCGGGCAACGCGGTGTACGACAGCGGTGTGGCGGAGGGCGCCTTCGTACGGGAGGCGTCGGGACAGCTCGCGCAGGGGGTCGTGTGGCCCGGAGAGGTGGTCTATCCGGACTTCACGCACGCGCGCGTGCGTGCCTGGTGGGGCAACCTGTACGAGGAGCGCCTCCGGCAGGGTTTCTCGGGTTTCTGGCATGACATGAACGAGCCCACGTCGTTCACGGCCTTCGGTGAGTCGACGCTGCCGCGGTCGGCGGCTCATTCCCTGGAGGGGCGCGGTGGTGATCATCGCGAGGCGCACAACGTCTACGGGCTGTGCATGGCGAGGGCCGGGTACGAGGGGGTGCGCCGACTGGTGCCGGATGAGCGGCCGTTCGTCTTCTCGCGGTCGGGGTGGGTCGGCATGCAGCGCTTCGGGGGCACGTGGTCCGGTGATGTGGCCACGGGCTGGCCGGGGCTGCGGGCGTCGCTCTCGCTGGTGCTGGGGCTGGGGTTGTGCGGGGTGCCGTACTCGGGGCCGGACGTGGGCGGTTTCGACGGCTGTCCGTCGCCGGAGCTGTTTCTGCGGTGGTTCCAGCTGGCCGCGTATCTGCCGCTGTTCCGCACGCACGCGAGTATGCGGGCGGGGCGCCGTGAGCCGTGGGAGTTCGGTGCCGAGGTGCTGGAGCACGCGCGCGTGGCGCTCGTCGAGCGGCGGCGGCTGGTGCCGTACTTCATGACGTTGGCGCATCTGGCGCGGCGTACCGGGGCGCCGTATGTGCGGCCCTTGTGGTGGAGTGCGCCGGAGGACCGAGGTCTGCGTGACTGTGAGGACGCCTTCTTGCTGGGCGACTGTCTGCTGGTGGCTCCGGTGCTGGAGCCCGGTGCTGAGCGACGGGTGGTGCGGCTGCCGCGTGGACGCTGGTACGACACGGTGACGGAGCGGGTGTACGAAGGGCCCGGGCAGGTGTCCGTCGACGCCCCGATGTCCCGGATACCGGTGCTCGCGCGCGCGGGGTCCGTGCTCCCGGTGCGTGGGGCGGACGGTGGGCTGGAGCTGGAGGTGTGGGCGCCCGCCCCGGGACGGACCGGGGGCGGGCTGGTGGTGCCGGACGCGGGCGACGGGTGGGACGAGCCGGAGCTCGAACGGTATGTCGCCCGCGGGGAAGGCCGACGGGTGATGGTCCGCCGGGAGGGCGATGCCGGGCTGGCTGAGCCGGGCCGTCCGGTACGGATACGGGGGCTCGGCGGACCCCGAGGTCAGTAGCGGCCCTCGAACCAGGCCCGTGCGGCCAGGGTGTGCAGCGGGAAGGCCAGCTCCTCCGGCCTGCGCAGCAGGTGCCAGCCCTCCGTCTCGTCCGTGGCGGCGGACTTGGGGAGTCCTTCGGCGGGGCGTTCCGGGAGGAGACCGAAGAGCAGCAGGTGCCCGTCGGGGGAACTCATCGCGTCGACGAGCCGTATGTCGCGGCTCGCGGCGTCGATGCCGGTCTCCTCCTTGAGTTCGCGGACGACGGCGTGCCGCCAGTCCTCGCGGTCGTCTATGTAGCCGCCGGGCAGTGCGGTGCCCCCGCGCGCGGGGGCGATGGTGCGGGTGATGACGACCAGTGCGGTGCCCTGGGTGTCGTAGACGGGCTGGAGCGCCACCGCGACCGGCAGCGGGTTGCGGTAGGCGACGGTGCCGCAGGCCGGGCAGGTGCGGGGCCAGCCGGAGACGCCCTCTCCGTAGGGCGATCCGCAGCTCGAACAGTGGGAGTTCGCTGCGGGGTTGGTGGCGGAGTGCTGAGTTTCGGACACGCGGCGGACTGTATCCGATCACGGGGAGGGCGTCTTCCGGGGGCGGCTCAGGTACTGGGGGTAAGCGATTTCGCGGAGACGGGGAAGTCGAAGTAGGTGTCCGGGTAGCGCTCGGGCCGGTAGGTGAAGTGCCACCATTCCTCGGCGAGGTTCACGAATCCGAGGTCTTCCAGGGTGGCCTTCAACAGCAGCCGGTTGGCGCGCTGTTGGCCCTGGACGCGAGGGTCGAGTGTGTGGGAGAGGGTGTCGAAGCAGTCGTATCCGGTGCCCATGTCGACGGAGTTGTCCGGGAAGCGCTCGTCCTGGGGTGCGTAGCAGGGCACGAGGGGTTCTCCGGGTACGTAGGGCCTGGTGGGCTTCGCTGGGAGCCGTACGAGGGTGAGGTCCACGGTGGAGCCGCGGCTGTGGCCGGATTTCTCCGCGATGTAGCCGTCCGTGAACAGCCGGGTCTTGTCGACGTCCGGGTAGAACTCGTCCTTCATCGCCTGGTCGTCGAGGTCCTCGGCCCAGCGGACGAAGTGGTCGACGGCGCGTTGTGGCCGGTAGCAGTCGTACACCTTGAGGCCGTAGCCCTGGCGGCGGAGTTGTCGCTGCGCCTGGTGGAGTGCCTCGGCGGCGGGGCGGGTGAGGATGCAGAAGGGCTGCTGGTATCCGTCGACGCGCTCTCCGACGAAGTTGTGCGGGGTGAAGTAGCGCATCTCCTCGATGATCGTCCGGTCCACGGTTCTCAGCGCCACGAAGTCGTCGGGTGCCTTGGGCTCGGGTTTCGCCTGGGCGGGGGCGGTGGTGGCGGTCGCGGCCAGCAGGGCGGCGAGCGTGGTGACCAGGCCTCGTAGCGCGGTGGTGAGTCGTGTCATGCACCCTGCATCTATCAGGTGCGCGGGGCAGGGGGGAAGACGCCCTGCCGCTGCGCGGCCTCCCGTGGCACACTTCTGACGTTCCGTCAGATACGGCTTGGGGAGAGGCGTTGGCAGATACACGGACCCCTGTGGTCGCCGGGTGGTTCGCCGGGGACGGGGAGGCGTTCCGGTTGCTCGGCACCCGTTGTTCGGCCTGTGCCTCGGTCTTCTTCCCGCGAGAGGACGTGCACTGCCGCAACCCGGGGTGTGCGGGCGGCGACCTGGTGGAGGTTCCGCTGGCGCGGCGCGGGCGTGTCTGGTCGTACACGGACAGCCGGTACCGGCCACCGTCACCGTATGTGAGCGATGCGGAACTTCCGTGGGTGCCGTGCGCGTTGATCGCAGTGGAGCTGGCAGCCGAGCGGATGGTGGTGCTGGGACAGGCGGCTCCCGGGATCACCGTCGCGGATCTGGCGGTGGGCATGGAGGTGGAGGTCGTCCCCGGTGTGCTGCACGAGGACGCGGAGACGACCTGGACGACTTGGCACTGGCGGCCGACGGGGGTGGCGCGATGACGGGTGAGGTGGCGGTGCTCGGCGTGGGCATGCACCCCTGGGGCAAGTGGGGCCGCGGCTTCGTCGAGTACGGCGCGGTGGCGGCCCGCGCGGCGCTCGCCGACGCCGGTCTCGACTGGCGGCAGGTCGGCTCGGTCGTGGGCGCGGACACCGTGCGCGGCGGCTATCCGGGGTATGTGGCGGGGGCCGCGTTCGCGAAGGCCCTGGGCTGGCAGGGGGCCCGGGTCACCAGTGTGTACGCGGCCTGCGCGTCGGGGACGCAGGCGGTGCACACCGCGCGGGCGCAGATCCTCGCGGGGCTGGCGGACGTGGTGCTGGTGGTGGGCGCCGACGCCGCGCCCAAGGGGTTCTTCCGCCCGGCGGGCGGGGACCGGCCGGACGATCCGGACTGGCTGCGCTTCCGTGTCCTCGGGGCGACCAATCCCACGTACTTCGGACTGTACGCGCGCAGACGGATGGCCGTGTACGGCGACACCGTGGCGGACTTCGCGGAGGTGAAGGTGAAGAACGCGGCGCTGGGCGCGCTCAACCCGTACGCGCGGTACCGGCGTCGGGTGACCGCCGAGGAGGTCGCCGCCTCCGCGGTGGTCGCGGATCCGCTGCGGCTGCTGGACATCTGCGCGACCTCGGACGGCGGGGCGGCGCTGGTGCTGGCCGGGATGGACTTCGCGCGGCGGCACGGGCGAGCGCGGCCGGTGCGGATCCGGGCGGTGTCCACGGTGACGCCGCGTTATCCCAACACCGTGCTGGACCTGCCGGACATCGCGACGGACTCCGCGGTGGCGGTGGAGCCGTCCGCGCGGACGTTCCGCGCCTCGGTCGCCGAGGCGGCCTGCGAGGAGGCGGGCGTCGGGCCCGGGGATCTGTCCCTGGCGGAGGTATACGACCTGTCCACCGCACTGGAGTTGCAGTGGTACGAGGATCTGGGGCTGTGCGCCGAGGGCGAGGGCGCGAAGCTGCTCCGGGAAGGGGCGACCGCACTGAGTGGGCGAATACCGGTCAACACCAGTGGTGGGCTGGCCTCCTTCGGGGAGGCGGTGCCGGCGCAGGCGATCGCCCAGGTCTGCGAGCTGACCTGGCAGTTGAGGGGCGAGGCGGGCGACCGGCAGGTCCCGGGCGCGCGCGTGGGCATCTCGGCGAACCAGGGGCTGTTCGGGCACGGCTCGGCGGTGGTCGCGGTGCGGTGATGCTCCGGCCTCACCGCCGTAGGCCGCCCGGGGCGAGCTGTTTGTACGCAGTGTGATCGGCCCGGAATCCTGCGTGAACGTCTCATGAACTGGGCTTGGGCGTCCTCAGGCGGCGCCATCATGCTCCCGTGCGCTCGTGGTCGGACACGCTCCGCTTCGCCTTCCAACCGGTGGTCAATCTGACCACCGGGGGGATCACGGCGCTGGAGATCCTCGCCCGCCCGGAGACCGGCGACATCCTGGCCGAGGCCCGTCGGGACCCGGAACTCGACGGGCGGCTGGCAGTGCTGGCGGTCCGCGCGGCGGTGCGCAAGGAGACCCTGCTGCCGCTGCACGTCAACGTGTTCGCGGGTACCCTCGCCGACCTCGGCGGGCTGGGCCTGCTGCACGACGCCGTACGGGCGGCGGGGCGGCTGCCCTGGGAGGTGACGGTGGACATCTGCCCGCCGTACACCCATGTGCCGCAGCGGGCCTTTCTGGACGCGGTGGCGGGGCTGCGCGGGCAGGGGTTCCGGATCAGCGCGGACGGCGTCGGGGACGGCGATCTGCCGCTGCGGCTGCTCACGGACATCGCCCCGGACCTGGTGAAACTCGACGCGTCACTGCTGGCCCGGCCCGCGGCGGCGCGGGCGATGCGGACCCTGGCGGACGAGCTGGGGGCGTTGGTCGTGGCCGAGGGCGTGGAGACCGAGACGCAGTGCGCGGCGGCCGTGTCGGCCGGGGCGCAACTGGCTCAGGGCGAGCTGTTCGCGCCTCCGGCGCGGCTGCCCGTCGCGGAGGTGTACGTGCCGCCGCGTGCCACCGGTGGCGGGGCGGCGGCGCCAGGGCCCGGCCCGTCGGTGCGGCAGTTCCTGCGGCCCGCCGCGCTGCTGCCCGTCACCGCGTCGGCGGGGCAGGTGCGGGCGCTGCTGACCGGGTCGCCGGAGGTCTCCGGGGTGCTGCTCGTGGACCGCGCGGGAGTCCCGGTGCGGTCGGTGCACCGGTCGCGCTTCCTGCTGTCGATGTCGGGTCGCTACGGCCACGCGTTGTACGCCGACCGTCCCGCCGTCAAGCTGGGCGATCCGCCCCGGACGGTGGGCATCGGCGCGACCGCGTGGGAGGTGCTGGACGTGGTGGCGGACGGTGAGCGGGACCGGGCGTCGGACGATGTGGCCGTGGTGGACGGGTACGGGCGGTGCCTGGGCGTCGTACGGCTCGCGGATCTGTTGCGGGCGCTGGCCGAATCGCGGGTGGAGGAGGCGGCCGGGCTGAATCCGCTGACGCGGCTGCCCGGGTCGGACGCGATCACCGGGGAGGTCGACCGGCGGATCACGGAGGGCCGGGCGTTCGCGCTGAGCTGGCTCGACGTGGACCACTTCAAGCAGGTCAACGACGGGGCCGGGTTCGCCGCGGGTGACGAGCTGATCCGGTCCGTGGGCCGGGCGCTGCAGTCGGCGGCGTCGGGGAACACGCGTGTCGGGCACATCGGCGGGGACGACTTCCTGGTGCTGGCGGATCCGGAGTGGCTGGATCCGCTGGCCGCGTATGTGCTGGACACGCCGTGGCGGGCGGGTGGGCGGACGGTGACGTTGTCCCTGGCCACGGTGGTGTGTCCGCCGGGCAGTGTGACGGACCACCGGGAGGCGGCCGCCTGTCTGGCGCCGCTGAAGAAGGCCGCCAAGTCGCTCAGCGGGGCCAGCTGGGTGCTGGGCCGGGCCGGTCTTCCCGGGCATGTGATCCGCCGGGGCGCGGAACAGGCGCCGAGCGGGGCGGGGTGCGCGGTGGCCGAACCGGGACTGGGCTGAGGGACTGCCGCCCGGGCGATCCGCGCAACGGTTGCCGTCGGCGACCTTGACGACCCCTGACCGCCGGTGAACACTTCCCGGTGTCGGCCGACATCGCCGTACATTCCTGGCGGATTCCGGCACTCCGCCGCATGGGCTCTTGAACCGCGTTCACTCCCCCACGAGGCGATTCGGCCACGGCGACACGCTCGTCGCGGATGCCCGGGCTGGGCGGGACCCGCCCTGGCCTCGGTCGATTCGTCACGCGAGCAATGGGAACAACGGGAAACCACCCCCGCACTTCAGGACCGGGGTCGATCACCCGGGTCCGGCGCTAGGAGCCGCCATGAGCAACGCAGACATCGTCGTCGGCGAGATCATCGGTACCGCCATCCTGATCCTCTTCGGCGCCGGAGTCTGCGCCGCAGTCACTCTCAGATACTCCAAGGCCAGAGCCTCCGGCTGGATCGTGATCGCGTTCGGCTGGGGGTTCGGCGTGATGGCGGGCGCCTACACCGCCGCTCCGCTGTCCGGCGGGCAGCTCAACCCGGCCGTTACCCTCGGCATCGCCGTGGACACCGGCGAGTGGGACAAGGTCGGGCTGTATCTGCTGGGGCAGATGATCGGCGCGATGCTGGGCGCCGTACTCGCCTATCTCGTGTACTTCGCGCAGTTCCAGGCCAACATCCGCGAAACGGGGACGACGGAGGGCACCGCCGAGGAACCGACCCCGACGCTCGGCATCTTCTCCACCATTCCGGAGATCCGCAGTCCGGTCGCCAACCTGATGACGGAGATCATCGCGACGATCGCGCTCGTTCTGCCCATCCTCGCCTTCGGGCTGACCACGGGACTCGGCGAGTCCGGCGTCCTCGTGCTGATCGTCGCCCTGCTGGTCGTCGGCATCGGGCTCTCCCTCGGCGGGCCGACCGGCTATGCGATCAACCCGGCGCGCGACCTCGGCCCACGCATCGTGCACACGTTCCTGCCGATCCCGAACAAGGGCACTTCCGACTGGGGCTACGCCTGGGTCCCCGTCGTCGGGCCGCTGATCGGCGGAGGACTGGCCGGGCTCATCTACAACGCAGCCTTCTGAGACCACTCAGCCCAAGGGGTAGCCATGACGGACCACGCCGAGACGTACGTCGCCGCGATCGACCAGGGCACCACCTCGAGCCGCTGCATCATCTTCGACCACAACGGCGCGATCGTCGCCGTCGACCAGCGCGAACACCGCCAGATCTTCCCCAAGCCCGGCTGGGTGGAGCACGACGCCACCGAGATCTGGTCCAAGGTGCAGGCGGTGGTCGCCGGGGCCGTCGCCAAGGCCGGGCTGCGCGCCGGGCAGCTCAGCGCGCTCGGCATCACCAACCAGCGCGAGACGACGGTCCTGTGGGACCGGGCGACCGGCAAGCCGGTGCACAACGCGATCGTGTGGCAGGACACGCGCACCGCCGCGCTGTGCCGCGAACTGGGCGGCACGGACGGCCAGGACCGCTTCCGCGAGGCGACCGGTCTCCCGCTGGCCAGCTACTTCTCCGGCCCCAAGGCGGCCTGGCTGCTCGACCACGTGCCCGGGCTCAGGGCCCGCGCGGAACGCGGCGAGATCGCCTTCGGCACCATCGACTCCTGGCTCATCTGGAACCTCACCGGTGGCACCGAAGGCGGGCGGCACGTCACCGACGTCACCAACGCCGGGCGCACCATGCTGATGAACCTGGAGACCCTCCAGTGGGATCCGTCCATCCTGGCCGCGATGAACGTGCCGGAGGCGGTGCTGCCCGAGATCAGGTCGTCCGCGGAGGTGTACGGCACGGCCGTGGGGCAGCTCGCCGGGGTGCCGGTCGCCTCCGCGCTGGGCGACCAGCAGGCGGCCGTGTTCGGCCAGGCCTGCTATGACGTGGGCACGGCGAAGAACACCTACGGCACCGGGAGCTTCCTGCTGCTGAACACGGGCAGCAGGCCGGTGCCGTCGAAAAGCGGGCTGCTGACCACCATGGGCTACAAGATCGGCGGCGAGGCGCCCGTGTACTGCCTGGAGGGGGCGATCGCGATCACGGGCGCGCTGGTGCAGTGGTTCCGTGACCAGCTCGGCATCATCCGTACGGCCGATGAGATAGAGACCCTGGCGGCGAGCGTCGAGGACAACGGTGGGTCGTACATCGTTCCCGCCTTCTCGGGTCTCTTCGCGCCCTACTGGCGCTCCGACGCGCGCGGTGTCATCACCGGCCTCACCCGGTACGTGACGAAGGCGCATCTCGCGCGGGCGGTGCTGGAGGCGACCAGCTGGCAGACGCGTGAGGTCGTGGACGCCATGTACCAGGACTCCGGGGTGCGGATCACGTCCCTGAAGGTCGACGGCGGCATGACGAAGAACAACCTGCTCATGCAGCATCAGGCGGATGTGCTGGACGTGCCGGTGATCCGCCCGCGCGTGTCCGAGACGACCTGCCTGGGCGCCGCCTACGCGGCCGGGCTCGCCACCGGCGTCTGGAACGACCTCGACGAACTCAAGGCGCACTGGCAGAAGGACGCCGAGTGGACTCCGGCGATGGAGGCGCCGGTACGCGAGCGTGAGTACCGCAACTGGCGCCGAGCGGTGGAAAAGAGCTTCGGCTGGCTGGAGGACGGCGACAACTAGGCGCCCACGCGCGCGTGCGCGCTGGAGACGGGGGCATCCGAGGAGTGTGGCCCGTACCCCGGTCGGCGGGGGTACGGGCCATACGGGTGTGCCCGCGTCACATGGTGATGGCGTGGCGGCGGTCCGCCGGCTGTGACATCGCGTGCTCGACGACGCCGATGAGGACGTCCTTGACCGACCGTCTGTCGCGGGCGTCGCACATGAGCAGCGGTACCTGGTCGTCGAGGTCGAGGGCCGCGCGGACCTGGTCGGCGGGGTAACGGGCGGCCCCGTCGAAGCAGTTGACGGCGATGAGGAAGGGGATGGAGCGCCGCTCGAAGTAGTCGACGGCGGCGAAGCAGTCCTCCAGGCGGCGGGTGTCGACGAGGACGACGGCGCCGAGGGCTCCCTCGGACAGTTCGTCCCACATGAACCAGAAGCGTTCCTGCCCGGGGGTGCCGAAGAGGTACAGCGTCAGGTCCTCGCGCAGGGTGATGCGGCCGAAGTCCATGGCCACGGTGGTGGTGTGCTTGGCCTCCACGCCGCTGAGGTCGTCGACCGGGCGGCCCGCCTCGGTGAGCAGTTCCTCGGTCCGCAGCGGTCTGATCTCGCTGACCGCGCCGACGAGGGTGGTCTTGCCCACGCCGAAGCCGCCGGCCACCAGGATCTTGAGCGTGACGGGCTCGACGGGGGGTGTGCCGCGCTCAGAGCGCCCGAGGATCATCGGTGTCTTCTCCTGCTTGCCGAGGGTCGTCCGGCGGTGGGCCGTAGCCTCCGCCGCCGGGGGTTTCGATGACGAGTACGTCGTCGGGGGCGACGTCCGTGGTGTCGCTGCCGCCGAGTGCGGTGACCGTGCCGTCCGCGCGCTCCACCCGGTTGGTGCCCAGGGCGCCGGGTGCGCCGCCCGCCATGCCGTACGGCGGGACGCGGCGGTGCTGGGAGAGCGTGGAGACGGTCATCGGCTCCAGGAACCGGATGCGGCGCACCGCGCCGTCCCCGCCCCGGTCGCGTCCGGCGCCGCCGCTGCCGCGCCGTACCGCGAACTCGTCCAGCCGGACGGGCAGCCGCCACTCCAGGACTTCGGGGTCGGTCAGCCGCGAGTTGGTCATATGGGTCTGTACGACGCTCGCGCCGGGGAAGCCGTCGCCCGCGCCGGAGCCGGAGGCGACGGTCTCGTAGTACTGGTGGCGTGCGTTGCCGAAGGTGACGTTGTTCATGGTGCCGGAGCCCTCGGCCTGCGCGCCGAGCGCCGCGTAGAGCGCGCCGGTGATCGCCTGGGAGGTCTCCACGTTGCCCGCGACCACGGCGGCGGGCGGTTCGGGCGCCAGCATGGAGCCGGGCGGCACGATGATGCGCAGGGGGCGCAGGCAGCCGTCGTTGAGCGGGATGTCATCGGCGACGAGGGTGCGGAAGACGTAGAGGACGGCGGCGTTCACCACCGCGTAGGGGGCGTTGAAGTTGCTGTCCAGCTGGGGTGAGGTGCCGGTGAAGTCGATGGTGGCGGACCGGTTCTCGCGGTCCACGCGCACGCGTACCCGGATGACGGCGCCGGAGTCGGTCTCGTAGGAGTAGGCGCCGTCGTCGAGGGCGTCGATCACCCGTCGTACCGCCTCCTCCGCGTTGTCCTGCACGTGCCGCATGTACGCCTGTACGACGTCGAGGCCGAAGTCCTCGATCATGCGGGCGACTTCGTCGACGCCCCTCTGGTTGGCGGCGATCTGGGCGCGGAGGTCGGCGAGGTTGGTGCGGGGGTTGCGGGACGGGTGCGTGGCCTCGGTCAGCAGGCGCAGGGTCTCCTGCTCGCGGAAGCGGCCGTTCTCGGCGAGCAGCCAGTTGTCGAAGAGGATGCCCTCCTCCTCGATGGTCCGGCTGTCCGCGGGCATCGAGCCCGGGGCGATGCCGCCGATCTCGGCGTGGTGGCCGCGGGAGGCGACGTAGAACAGGATGCGGTCACGCTGCGTCGCCCCGGTGTCCCGGTCGGGCCGGGTGTCGAAGACCGGGGTGATGACGGTGACGTCGGGCAGGTGAGTGCCGCCGTGGTAGGGGTCGTTGACGGCGTAGGTGTCGCCGGGGCGCATCCGGGAGCCGCGACGGTGGATGACCTCCTTGACGCTGGTGCCCATCGAGCCGAGGTGGACGGGGATGTGCGGGGCGTTGGCCACCAGGTTCCCGTCGGGGTCGAACAGGGCGCAGGAGAAGTCCAGGCGCTCCTTGATGTTGACGGACTGGGCCGTGGACTCCAGCCGGGCGCCCATCTGTTCGGCGATGGACATGAACAGGTTGTTGAAGACCTCCAGCAGAACCGGGTCGACTTCCGTGCCGAGTTCGGAACTCTGTGTAATCGCCGTGCGTTCCATGACCAGATGCCCGTGGTCGGTCGCGGCGGCCTGCCAGCCGTCGTCGACGACGGTGGTCGCACTGGCCTCCGTGATGATCGCGGGTCCGTGGACCGTCCGGCCGGGCGGCAGGTCCGTCCGGCGGTGCAGGGGGACGTCGCGCCAGGCACCGCCGGTGTGGAGGCGGACGGTCCGCGGGGGGTGGGAGCGGCCTTCGTAGGGGGCGAGGGCGGAGAGATCGGGGGGTTCGGTGATGCCGGTGGCTTCGACGGAGAGGGCTTCGACGACGATCGGGCGGTCCAGTGTGAAGGAGTACGTGGCGCGATGACGTTCTTCGAAGGCGCGCCTCATCGTGGTGGGGTCGGTCAGTTCGACGGTGAGGGCGGTGTCGGTGCCGTCGTAGCGCAGTTGTGCGCGGCGGGTGACGCGGACGCGGTCCTCGGGGACGTCCTCGGCCCGGAGTTCGGCGCGGGCGGCGGCCTCGAGGTCGTCGGCGGTCTTCCGGACGTCCGGCATGGCGGCGGGTTCCAGGGGTGCCTCGACGGACTGCTCCCGCATGGCGGTGGTGTCGGCGAGGCCGATGCCCAGGGCGGAGAGCACCCCGGCCATGGGCGGCACGAGGACGGTGCGGATGCCGAGGGAGTCGGCGACCCGGCACGCGTGCTGGCCGCCCGCCCCGCCGAAGGTGGTCAGGGCGTAGCGGGTGACGTCGTGGCCCTTCTGCACGGAGATCCGCTTGACGGCGTTGGCGATGTTGGCGACGGCGATGGCCAGGTAGCCCTCGGCGACCTGTTCGGGGGTGCGGTCGTCGCCGGTGCGGTCCCGGATCTCGTGGGCGAGGGCGGCGAAGCGGTCACGGACCAGCGTCTCGTCGAGGGGCTGGTCGCCGTCGGGGCCGAAGACGTGGGGGAAGTGCGCGGGCTGGATGCGGCCCAGCATCACATTGGCGTCGGTGACGGCGAGCGGTCCGCCGCCGCGGTAGCAGGCGGGACCCGGGTCCGCGCCCGCCGAGTCCGGCCCTACGCGGTAGCGGGAGCCGTCGAAGTGCAGCACCGAGCCGCCGCCCGCCGCGACGGTGTGGATGTCCAGCATGGGGGCGCGCAGCCGGACACCGGCCATCTGGGTGGTGAAGACACGCTCGTAGGCGCCCGCGTAGTGGGAGACGTCGGTGGAGGTGCCGCCCATGTCGAAGCCGATGACGCGGTCGAAACCGGCGAGCCGCGACATGCGGGCCATGCCGACGATGCCGCCCGCGGGCCCGGACAGGATGGCGTCCTTGCCGCGGAACTGCCGGGCCTCGGCGAGGCCTCCGTTGGACTGCATGAACATCAGCCGTACGCCCTCGAGCCGGTCGCCGACGTGCTGGACGTAGCGGCGGAGCACGGGCGAGAGGTAGGCGTCGACGACGGCGGTGTCCCCGCGCGGGACGAGCTTCATCAGGGGGCTGACCTCGCTGGACAGCGAGATCTGCGGGAAGCCGGTGCGGGCGGCCAGTTCCCCGACGGCGTGTTCGTGGGCGGGGTGGAGGTGGCTGTGCATGCAGACGACGGCGACCGCGCGGATCCCGTCGTCGTACGCTTGGCGCAGCGGGCCCGCGAGGGCCTCGAGGTCGGGGGGCCGCAGGACGGTGCCGTCCGCGGCCATGCGCTCGTCGACCTCGATCACCCGCTCGTACAGCAGCTCCGGGAGCTGGATGTGGCGGGCGAAGATGCGGGGCCGGTTCTGGTAGGCGATGCGCAGGGCGTCGCGGAAGCCGCGGGTGATGACCAGCAGGGTCCGTTCGCCCTTGCGCTCCAGGAGGGCGTTGGTGGCGACCGTGGTGCCCATGCGCACGGACTCCACGGGTTCGCCGGAGCCCGCCAGCAGGGCGTGGACTCCGGCGACCGCCGCGTCGGAGTAGCGCGCCGGGTTGTCGGACAGGAGCTTGTGGGTCAGCAGACGGCCGTCGGGGCGGCGCGCGACGACATCGGTGAAGGTGCCGCCCCGGTCGACCCAGAACTGCCAGCCAGTCACGTCGTCACCCCGCTTCCGCGCTGTTCACAGCGCCCGGAGGCCGTTGATCACGTCGCGCAGAATACTCTCGTCGGGCAGTTCGGCGGGGGGCACGGGACGCGTCACATGGACGAACTCGCTGTCGACGAGGTCCCCGATGAGGACCCTCACGACCCCGATCGGCAGATCGAGTTCGGAGGCGAGTTCGGCGACGGACTGGGGAGTCTCACGGCACAGGTCGACGATGTCCATGTGTTCCGGGGACAGCGTCGGGTCCTCCTCCGGGTCGTCCGCCAGACGTTCCGTGACGACCACCGCGATCAGGTCGAGGCGGTGCTGGGCCGCATGGCTGGTGCGGCCGCGCGTCATGGCGTAGGGGCGGACGACCGGTCCCGCGTCGTCGTCGAACCAGTGGCTTCTTGCCTGACCGTCTGCGCTCATGCCATCCCACTACCCGCTCGAGGGCAGATCGGTGCGCGGAGCGGCGTTCAGATGCGGGCCGACCCGCTTCACCAGGAGTGTCATCTCGTAGGCCACCTGACCGACGTCGGAGTCCGCGTCCGAGAGGACGGCGAGACAGCTGCCGTCGCCCGCGGCCGTGACGAAGAGGAAGGCGTCGTCGAGTTCGACGATCGTCTGCCGGACGCCACCGGCGTCGAAGTGGCGGCCCACGCCCTTGGCCAGGCTGTGGAATCCGGAGGCGACCGCGGCCAGGTGTTCACCGTCCTCCCGGGTGAGGTCCTTGGACACCCCGGTCGCCAGTCCGTCGCCGGAGAGCACGACGGCCTTGCGGATGCTCGCGACGCGGTCCACCAGATCGTCGAGGAGCCAGTTCAGCTCACCGGACCTGGTGGTCGCGGTGTCGCCGGTCTCCTTCGGTGCGGTCATCGACCGTCCCCCTTAGTCGTTCCTTTTGGTGCTGTGCCGCTGTCGGCGTCGTCGCCCGCGGCGTTCTCCTGCCGACCGCGCTGCCAGCCGCGCTGGAGCGAGGCCATACGGCTGCGTACCTCGTCGGCGTCCCGGTCCTCCGGTGCCGACCGGTCCTCGGTGCGCGGCCTGGGTTCCTGCTTGAGTTGCGGCGCCAGGCTGGCCTGGCGTACGCGCCGTGGCAGTGCTCCTGTGCCGTCGCCTGGCCCCTCGGCCGTGGGGCGGCGGTCGTCTTGGGGTCCCGTGGCGGAGCCGCGGGGCGTAGGCGCGGTGCCGCGGGTTCGTGCGGGGGCGGCCGGGGGCCTCGCCGAGTCGCCGGGGTCGTGGGCCGTGGGTCCGGTGGTCTCGGCCGGGGTGGGTTCCGCCGGTTGCGGACGGCGGTCCGGGCGGTCGGACGGGCTGGTGCGTCGGCCGATGGCGGACGCGCCCCGGCGGCGCGTGGGCAGCGGAGCGGGCTCGTCCCCCTCCGGGCGGTCCGGGCCGCGGCCGACCGGGGTGTCCAGGTCGGCGTCCGTGCGCCGGGGGCGGGGCTCGGACACGGGGCGGCCGTGCGAGCTGACCAGCTTGGGTGTCCGCCGGCGGGGCAACTGGACCGGGGCGGTGAGGCGGTCGCCGTCCAGGTCATCCAGGTCCGCGGTGTCCGGGTCGGGGTTACCGGTGCCGGACAGCGGATGCTGCTCGCCCCGGCGTCCGATCGTGCCGTGGTCAGCGGGGGAGCCCGAGCGGCGCGGGCGGAACAGTCCGCCGCGTTCGCTCTCCTCGCCGTCGAGCACACCGGGGAAGTCGTCGATGGCGTCCAGGTCGACCGGGGCCTCCAGCTCGATCGGCCCGTCCAGGAGCGAGGGGGGCAGGCCCGGGACCCGCACCGGCACCTGCGAGAGCGCGGCTCTGCGGCTCTCCTCGAGTTCGGCCTCGCGGGACGGCCGGGGCCGGTCGAGGCGGAAGCCGATGCCGTTGGTGTCCGGCACGTCGTCCGTCAGCAGCGCGTCGGGGATGAAGACGACGGCGGTGGTGCCGCCGTACGGGGAGGTCTGCAGCGAGACTCGGACGTTCTGCCGCTGGGCGAGGCGGCTGACCACGAAGAGGCCGAGCCGGTCGGTGTCGGAGAGTTCGAACTCCGGTGTCTCGGCGAGCCGGAGGTTGGCGTCCAGCAGGGCGTCGGCGGTCATGCCGAGGCCACGGTCGTGGATCTCCAGGGTGAAGCCGTTGGCGACCCGGTCGCCCAGGACCTGGACGGCGGTGTGCGGCGGGGAGAACACCGTGGCGTTCTCCAGGAGTTCGGCCACCAGATGGGTGAGGTCCGCGACGGCCGGGCCGGTGACGGCGGTGCGCGGCAGTCGGCGGACCTCGATGCGTTCGTAGTCCTCGACCTCGGCGACGGCGGCGCGGACGATGTCCATGAGCTGGATCGGTTTGCGCCACTGCCGGGACGGGGCGGCGCCGGAGAGGATCACCAGGCCCTCGGCGTGCCGTCGCATCCGGGTGGTGAGGTGGTCGAGGCGGAACAGGTCGGCGAGTTCCTCGGGGTCCTCGGTCCGGCGTTCCATGGTGTCGAGCAGGGTGAGCTGCTTGTGCAGGAGGACCTGGTTGCGGCGGGCGAGGTTGACGAAGACCTCGGAGACGCCGGAGCGCAGTTCGGCCTGTTTGACGGCGGCCTCGACCGCGGCGCGCTGGAGGGTGTTGAGGGCCTGGCCGACCTCGCCGATCTCGTTGCGGTCGTACTCCAGGCGCGGGACCTCGGTCTCCACGTCGACCTGTTCGCCCGCGGAGAGACGGCGCATCACGCTGGGCAGCCGGACGCCGGAGGCCTCATGGGCCTCCAGACGCAGTTGCCTGAGGTCGCGGATGAGGCCGCGGCCGATGCGGGCGGACACGAGCACCGTCAGCAGCAGGGCGACCAGGCCCAGGGCACCGGCGAAGACGGCCTGGACGATGACGCCGGTGGCGATGGGGCTGACGCGGTCCTGGTAGCGGTCGCTCGCCTCGTCGTCGAGGGTGCTCAGCTCGTCGAGGACATGGCCCGCGGCGGTGTCCCAGCTCTTGGCGGTGACTCCGCTCGGCGTGCCGGGCCCGGCGGCGATCGCGGCCTCCTCGGCCACCCGCAGCGGGGCGGAGTCGGCGTTCTTCCAGAAGCGTTCGTAGCGTCCGCGTTCGGAGGAGGGCAGCAGCGGGAGGTTGGTGTCGTAGAGGAGGTCGCGCTGGGCCGCGAGGTCGGACACCTGGCGGATCTCCGAGCGGGAGAGTTCGCCGACGATCAGGGCGGAGCCGAGGAGGGCGTCCTCGCGGGACAGCAGTTCCCGGGCGCGGGCCAGGTTGACGAGCGCGCGGTACTGCTTGTCCAGCTCGACGTCGTCCACCGCGTGGAGGTTGGCGAGCAGGACATAGCAGGGGTCGACGAGGAGGTCGTACTGGTCGAGGGCCTGGGCGCGGTTGATCGTGCCGTCCTCGACGCTGCGGCGCAGGGAGTCGAGACCGTCGAAGGCGTCCAGAACGGCGGCCAGCCGGTCGGCGGTGCCGGGACCGAGGGCGTCGCGCACATCGGGGTCGGCGGCGTTGCGCCGGATCTCGGAGATGGCGCGGTCGGTGGCGCCTCGGCTGCGTTTGAGCGCGGCGAGGCCGTCGGAGGCCCGGGGGTCGGCGAGATGGGCGAGGGTCTGGCGGCGTTCCTGCTGGAGGACACGGACGGTGTCCTCGGTGGGGTAGCCGACCTCCTCTATGAGGGACGACACGCTGAACAGCCGACCCGCCTCACGCCCCGTCAGTACCGTGGCGAAGGCCCAGATCGCGGTCAGGGACACCAACGGCACGAGAAGCAGCGCCACGATCTTCCGGCGGATGGACTTCCCGCGAAAGCGCATGGACTCCCCCAGCTCGACCCCCCACCGGCAGGGGGTACGCATGTGCGTCAACAAACGGCGCGAGCCTACTACCGACGCACAGCGAACTCGAAGACTCTTCCGGAGGCCGAACTTCCGCACGCGAGTCAAGAGATGCGGAGTTGTCAGGGCATTGCGGGAGATTGCCTCCCGTCAACCGCCCGGGGCCCTCGCGTTGAACGAGGGTCGCGCACATGGGCATTTGGCCAGAATTTTTCGGTGTCCGGGAATCTTCCGGGCGCGCCGTTCGTCGTTCTGTACAGGAAATGGGGGCGGAATCGGCCACAGGAGCCGCATCCTGCACCCGGGCGGCGTAAATCAGCGCAAGCCGGGCAGCCAAGGGGAGTCGGGTCTTCGGACCCGGGCGAGGGGTCTGCTGGCGGTGGGGAGTGACACGGTGATGGGCACGGCGGAGCGGTACGAGGCACCCGAGCAGGGCGAGGCGGAGCGACCGTCGGCGCGGCAGGGCTCCGAGGCGCCGGATCGCGACATACCGGCAGCCCGGGAGCAGCCGTATTACCGGCCCTTGTGGGTGGAGGAGCCCGCGCGGCGGCACCGGCTGCCCGACCCGGTGCGTACGGCGGCCGTGCGGGCGGTGTTGATCGTCGCGGTGACGCTGGTGCAGGCGATGGTGGCGTTCCTGAGCACCCTGGCCGGGTCGTGGCTGGCGTTCCCGATGGTGCTGAGCAGTGTGGCGAGCACCGTGGTGGCGACCTGGGGCGTCCTCGACGTCTGGGTGACCCGCCAGGTCTGGAAGCAGCGCAACGGCGTGGTGTCGATGCCCAGCAGCACCGCGCGGGCCCTGCGACGCGAGCGGCGCCGGGCGCGGCGGCAGGCGAAGGCCGCCGGGAGCGGTCAGGAGCGGATACGGCGGCCCGGGGGGACCGGGCAGCTGTCCCATCCCTGACCTGAGGGGCTGAGAGGCCTGAAGGGCTGAAGGGCTGAAGGGCTGAAGGGCTGAAGGGCTGAGAGGGCTGAGGAGCTGAGGAGCTGAGGAGCTGAGGAGCTGAGGAGCTGAGCGGCTGAGCGGCTGAGCGGCTGAGCGGCTGAGCGGCACACGGTCGCAGGGGACTTCGGCCGGGCGCGCCAGCCAGCAAGCCACAAGGCATCCGTCCACAAGGCAACCAGCCTCGGGGACAGCCAGCCAGACGGCGACCTGCCCCTGGGCAGCCCAAGGCCAGGCCAGCCCACGCCAGCCCAGGCAGCCGGTCAGAGGGCGGCCGACGCCATCCGCTCCCCCGCGCGCGCCAGTTCGCGACGGGCTCGCGTGAACGGCCGTGGACGGTTCACGGCGAGGACCGCGGTGGTCCGGCCGTCCCGTTCGTACACGGCGAGGAGACCGTCCTCGGCCGGTGCGCCGTCGTCGGCCAGGCCGCCCTCGGCGATGCGGACGGTGTCGCCGTCCTGGCGCCGACCGGCGAACTGGATGCGGGTGCCGTACTGGTCGGACCAGAAATAGGGCACCGATCGCATGGTCTCGACGGTGCGCCCTGCGAGTAGGTTGGCCACGGCGACGCGGGGCTGTTGCGTCGCGGAGGTCCAGTGTTCGGCGCGGTGGCCGCCGACCCGTGCGACATCGCCGACGGCGACGATCCGCGGTAGCGCGGTCACACAGCCTTCGTCGCACAGGACGCCGTCGCGCACGGCGAGCGTCGAGCCCGACAGCCACTCCGTGTTGGGGGTGGCGCCGATGCCGGTGATCACGACGTCGGCGGGGAGGACGCGGCCGTCGTCGAGGGCGACGCCGGTGACGGCGCCCTGGCCCAGGAGACCGGCCACGCCGGTGCCGGTGAGCAGTTCCACGCCGCCGCGGCCGTGGAGGGTGGCGCACAGGGCGGCCAGTTCCGGGCCGAGTTGGGGCAGAAGGGGGAGCGGGGAGGACTCGATGACGGTGACGGTGTGGCCCAGGGTGGCGCATGAGGAGGCGGTTTCGGCGCCGACGAAGCCGCCGCCGACGATGACGATCCGGCGCGGGCCCGCGGTGAGTTCGGTGCGCAGGGCGCGGGCGTCGTCGAGGGTGCGCAGGGTGTGGACGCCGGTGAGGAGGTCGCCGGGCAGGCGGCGGGCCGAGGCGCCGGTCGCGAGGACCACGCCGTCGGCGCGGACCGTGCGGCCGTCGTCGAGATGGAGGGTGCGGGCGCGGGTGTCGAGGCCTTGGGCGCGGACGCCGAGGAGCCACTCGGCGTCGAGAGCGGTGGTCTCCTCGTCGTCGGTGAGGGCCAGCTGGGGCTCGTCGGTGTGGCCGGTGAGGAAGTCCTTGGAGAGGGGTGGGCGGTCGTAGGGAGGGTGGTTCTCGGCGCCGACGATGACCAGGCGTCCGTCGAAGCCCTGGGCGCGCAGTTCCCGGGCGGCGTAGAGGCCGGAGAGCGAGGCGCCGACGATGGTCACGGTCCTGATGCTCATGCGGCCGTGCCCTCCTCCGCGGTCTGATGGACGTGGATGACGCCGTCGTCGACGGTGACGCGGTGGGTGCGGACGGGGCGGCGGGCCGGGAGGCAGGTGGGACGGCCGGTGCGCAGGTCGAATGAGGCGGCGTGCAGGGGGCATTCGACCAGACAGCCTTCCAGCCAGCCCTCGGAGAGGGAGGCGTCCTGGTGGGTGCAGGTGTCGTCGATGGCGTACAACTCGCCGTCGGCATGGAACACGGCGATGGGCGGGCTGGTCTCGATACGGATGGACTCACCCTCGGGGAGGTCTTCGAGGCGGCAGACGGGAATCACGGGCCCCCCTCTTTTTTGTCGATGAGCGATCAGCGATCAGCGATGAGTGATGGGTGATGGGTGATGGGTGATGAGCAGTCAGCGATGAGCGCGTGCGGAGGTGGCAGAGCAGGCAGTACAGGGCGGAACACGTGCCGGGCAGGGCAGTGCGGCGCGGGACAGCGCAGAGCGGGGCATGCGAGATGTCGGCGCGTACCGACCGTCGTTGGCCAGTACGGTCCGCCCCCTACCGGGCGCCCGACGCTTCGGTAACATGATGTTTCACATGGCGCATGGACGAGCGCTATGCGCAACAGAATCCGGGCGGGATGACCGTCACGTCAAGGGGTTCCCGAAGATGCGGCCCAAACAGGGCCGTCAGGTGGTGAGAGTCGAGCTATGGCCCGCACGCGGAGGCAGTCCGACCGAGTCGAGGAGAGCGTGGCGGCGAGTGCCGCGCAGCAGAACGGCAGAGGCGGGGCCAGCGCCGTCCAGTCGGTGGACCGCGCGGTGAGCGTGCTGGAGATCCTCGCGCGGCACGGCGAGGCGGGCGTCACCGAGATCGCCGATGAGCTGGAGGTGCACAAGTCCACGGCGTTCCGGCTGCTCGGCGTCCTGGAGAACCGTGGGCTGGTATCCCAGGCGAAGGACCGCGGCAAGTACTACCTGGGGGCCGGGGTGCTGCGGCTGGCGGGGGCGGCGGCGGTGCGGCTGGACATCTCGCAGGAGGGTGTCCCGGTCTGCCGGGAACTCGCCGACGAGCTGGGCGAGACGGCGAACATCGCGGTGCTGGACGACGACGCGGTGGTCAACATCATGCAGGCCCGCGGCACCGCCTCCGTGACGGCGCAGAACTGGCTCGGCAGACGCACCCCGCTGCACGCCACCGCCAGCGGAAAGGTGCTGCTGGCGCACCTGCCGACCACCCTGCGCGAAGGGCTGCTCGCCCGCTCGCTGCCGCGGCTCACCGAGCGCACGGTCACCGCCGCGTCCCTGCTGCGCGGCGAGTTGGAGACCGTCGTCGAGCAGGGGTACGCGGTCACCGTCGAGGAGTTGGAGCTGGGCCTGGCCGCGGCGGCGGCCCCGGTGCGCGCACACGACGGCAAGGTGGTCGCGGCGATCAGCGTGTCGGGGCCGGTGTACCGGATGAGCCCGGACCGGCTGCCGGAGCTGGCCAAGCGCACGGTGGCGGCGGGCACCGAACTGTCCCGCCGTATGGGCTACGGCTTCTGACCGACCCGCTGCGGCCACTGACGGGCCAGCGGGCATACCGCACCTGACGACCTCCGCAGCACGACGAAGGCATGGCGCGGGACCGGGTTCTCCTGGTCCCGCGCCGCTGTGTGTCCGACAGGTTTCGGTCGTCCCGTTCCTTTTGCAGAGGCTTAACTCACGGCCCTTGACGGCCGCTTGGGGGCATTCCCACTATGTTCCCCATCGCGCAACCGATCGTGCACTGCGCAACAGCAGAGGAGCCCGGTCGTGACCCGCCTCCAAGCGCATCGCCCCCGTCAGCACATCCCCACCACCCGCCCATGAGCCAAGGAGGGGCATGTCCCGCACCCCCGAGAGCACGGCAATCCCCGAGAGCACGGCAATCCCCGAAAGCACGGCAATCCCCGAAAGCACGGCAAACCCCAGAAGCACCTCAGCCCCCGAAACCCGCGAAACCCGCCCGCGCGGCCCCCGCGTGGTCATCATCGGCGCAGGCATCGTCGGCTGCTCCCTGGCCGACGAACTGACCGCCCGCGGCTGGACCGACGTCACCGTCCTCGAACAGGGCCCGCTGCCCGCACCAGGCGGCTCCACCTCGCACGCGCCCGGCCTCGTCTTCCGGACGAACCCCTCGAAGACGCTCACGGAATTCGCCAAGTACACGGTGGAGAAGTTCGGCGCACTGCGGGTCGACGGGGTCCCCTGCTTCGAGCCCGTCGGCGGACTGGAGCTGGCCACCACCCCCGAGCGCCTCGCCGACCTGCACCGCCGGGCAGGCCTGGCGGCGGCCTGGGGCGTCCGCGGCGAGGTGGTCGGCCCGGCCCGCTGCAAGGAACTGTGGCCGCTGCTCGACGAGTCGGCCGTCCTCGGCGGCTTCCACACCCCCGACGACGGACTGGCCCGCGCCCTGCTCGCCTCCCGCGCCCAACTGGAGCGCGCCACCGCACGAGGCGCCCGCTTCCTGGACCGCCACACGGTCACCGACATCAAGGTCACCGGCGTCAAGGACACCGACGCCGAGGACACCGACCCCGAGGACACCGACGTCAAGAACACCGACGTCAAGAACACCGGCATCGAGCGCCAGCACGGCCGCGTCACCGCCGTAGTCACCGCCGTAGTCACCGACCGAGGCACCTTCCCCGCCGACCACGTCGTCTCCGCCGCCGGTTTCTGGGGCCCCGTCATCGGCCGGATGGCCGGAGTGGACGTGCCCCTGCAACCCCTCGCCCACCAGTACGCCAGGACGGGACCGCTGCCCGAGCTGAGCGGGGCCACCGCCGAGGCCTCGATGCCGATCCTCCGCTTCCAGGACCGTGACCTCTACTTCCGCGAGCACACCGACCGCATGGGCATCGGCTCGTATGCCCACCGGCCGCTGCCCGTAGACCCGTTCACGGTCCCGCCGTACGACGAGGCGCGGGCCCGGAGCAGGGACATGCCCTCGTCCTACCCCTTCACCGCCGACGACTGGGCGCCGAGCTGGGAGGACTGCCGCCGCCTGCTGCCCGCCCTGCGCGGCACCGAGGTCGAGTCGGGTTTCAACGGCGTCTTCTCCTTCACCCCGGACGGCATGCCGGTCCTCGGTGAGTCGCGTACGGTGCGGGGCTTCTGGCTGGCCGAGGCGGTCTGGGTCACCCACTCCGCGGGAGTCGCCCGGGCCGTCGCCGAGTGGATGGTGAACGGACGGCCGTCCCTGGACGTGCACGAGTGCGACGTCACGCGTTTCGAGGAGGCGCAGCGTTCACCGTCGTACATCCGTGAACGCGGTTCACAGCAGTTCGTCGAGGTGTACGACGTCATCCACCCCCTTCAGCCGTTGGAGCGGCCACGCCCGCTCAGGGTCAGTCCCTTCCACGCACGTCAGGAGCGGCTCGGGGCGTTCTTCCTGGAGGGCGGCGGCTGGGAGCGCCCGCACTGGTACGAGGCGAACGCCCCGCTGGTCGACGCCCTCGACCCGCTCCCCGGCCGCGACCCCTGGTCGGCCCGCTACTGGTCCCCCGTCGCCGCCGCGGAGGCGCGGGCCACCCGCGAGCGCGTCGCCCTCTACGACATGACCCCCCTGCGCCGCCTGGAGGTCACCGGCCCCGGAGCCCTCGCCTTCCTCGACCGCATGACCACCAACAACCTCCGCAAGAAGCCCGGCGCCGTCACCTACACCCTCCTCCTCGACGACACCGGAGGCATCCGTTCCGACCTCACCGTGGCCCGGCTCGGCCCCGACCGCTTCCAGGTCGGCGCCAACTCCCCCGCCGACCTGGACTGGCTGCTGCGCCACGCACCCGACGGCGTGCACGTCCGGGACATCACCTCCGGCACCTGCTGCATCGGTGTCTGGGGCCCGCGCGCCCGCGACCTCGTCCAGCCACTCACCCACGACGACTTCTCCCACGAGGGCTTCGGGTACTTCCGCGCGAAGGAGACGTACATCGGACACGTCCCGGTGACGGCTCTGCGGCTGTCGTACGTCGGTGAGCTGGGCTGGGAGCTGTACACCACCGCCGACCTGGGACTCAGGCTCTGGGACACGCTCTGGGAGGCGGGACGGGAGCACGGCGTGATCGCGGCCGGGCGCTCCGCGTTCAACTCCCTGCGCCTGGAGAAGGGCTACCGCGCGTGGGGCGTCGACATGACCGACGAGCACCACCCGTTCGAGGCGGGCCTCGGCTTCGCGGTCCGTATGGACAAGGACGACTTCGTCGGCAAGGCGGCACTGCGGCGCCTCGCCGCGCGCGAACCCACCCGCAGACTCACCCCGCTCGTCCTCGACGACCCCGCGGCCGTGGTCCTCGGCAAGGAACCCGTCCACACCGGCGACGCCCCGCTTCCGGCGGGATACGTCACCAGCGCCGCGTACTCCTACACCCTCGGCCGCTGCGTCGCCTACGCCTGGCTTCCCGCCGGGCCGCTCCCCGGCACCGGCGTGCACATCGAGTACTTCGGCGAGAAGGTGCCCGCCACCATCGCCGACGAGCCTCTGTTCGACCCGAAGATGACCCGCATCCGCCGCTGAGCGCTCCGCTGACAGAGCCGTGTCATGCCGTCGATCGTCTGCCACACCGTCGTGGCCGGTCGCGCGGTTCCCCGCGCCCCTTCGGGGCGCCGCCCACCCCAGGAGCCCCCCATGCCCCCCATGTCCCCCATGTCCCCCACCCACGACGTCATCGTCATCGGCCTCGGCGGCATGGGCAGCGCCGCCGCCCACCACCTGTCGGCCCGCGGCGCACGCGTCCTCGGCCTGGAGAAGTTCGGCCCGGTGCACGACCGCGGCTCCAGCCACGGCGGTTCACGGATCACCCGGCAGTCGTACTTCGAGGACCCGGCGTACGTGCCCCTCCTGCTGCGCGCCTACGAGCTGTACGGGGAGCTGGAGCGGGCCACGGGCCGGGAGATCGCGGTGCTCAGCGGCGGCGTGATGGTCGGCCGACCCGACTCGCGGACCGTCTCCGGTTCGCTGCGCTCGGCCACCGAGTGGGACCTGCCGCACGAGATGCTCGACGCGCGCGAGATCCGCCGCCGTTTCCCGACCCTGACGCCGGACGACGGCGAAGTGGCGCTGTACGAGCGCAAGGCGGGCCTGCTGCGCCCCGAGAACACCGTCGCCGCGCACCTCCAGCTCGCCACCGGCCAGGGCGCCGACCTGCACTTCGAGGAACCGGTGACGCGCTGGGAGCCGTACCGGGACGGCGTGCGCGTGCACACCGCCGAGAACACCTACACCGCGGGGCAGTTGGTGATCTGCCCGGGGGCGTGGGCGCCGCGGCTGCTCGGTGATCTAGGGGTGCCGTGCACGATCGAGCGGCAGGTCATGTACTGGTTCCAGCCGCGGCACGGCGTCGAGCGGTTCCGCCCCGACCGGCACCCGGTCTACATCTGGGAGGACCCGGCCGGGGTCCAGGTGTACGGGTTTCCGGCCATCGACGGGCCGGTCCAGGGCGCGAAGGTCGCCTTCTTCCGCAAGGGCTCCGTCACCACCCCGGAGACCATCGACCGGACCGTGCACGAGGACGAGGTCCGGGTCATGGCCGAGCACCTGTCCGGCTGTCTCCCGGAGTTGCCCGGCACCTTCCTGAAGGCCGCCACCTGCATGTACTCCACCACCCCCGACGAGCACTTCGTGATCGCCCGGCACCCCGCGCACCCCGACTCCGTGACCGTGGCCTGCGGTTTCTCCGGGCACGGCTTCAAGTTCGTGCCCGTCGTCGGGGAGATCCTCGCCGATCTGGCGCTGACCGGCGCCACCGCCCACCCGATCGACCTGTTCGCCCCGACCCGTCTCACCGCCGCGTCCGCCTGAGGAGCCCGACCGTGACCACGACCCCCCTCCCCGGGACGCCCGCACCCGTCCCTCCGGGCCGCGACCCGCTTCCCCCGAGCCTGAGGGCGACCCTGCCGGGCCGCCACTACACCGACCCGGAGATCTTCCGGCGGGAACAGGAACGCGTCTTCGAGGCGATGTGGTTCTGCGCCGTCCGTGGCGCCGACCTCGACCGGCCGGGCGCCTTCCGCACCGTCCAGGTCGGCCGCGAGAACGTCCTCGTCACCCGTGCCCGCACCGGGGAGCTGCGCGCCTTCCTCAACGTCTGCCGTCACCGCGGGGCGCGGCTGTGCCTGGAGGAGTCCGGCGAGGTGCGCCGCACCCTGCAATGCCCGTACCACGCGTGGACGTACGACCTGGACGGCAGGCTGATCGCGGCGCCCAACCTGGTTGGGATGCCGGACGTCGACCGCGTCGAGTACGGCCTGGTCAGGGTCGCCCTGCGCGAGTGGCTCGGTTACGCCTGGGTGTGTCTGGCCGACGAGCCGCCGTCCTTCGAGGAGACGGTCGTCGGCGCCGCCGTCGAACGGCTCGGCGACCCGGCCGCGATCGAGCACTACGGCACCGAGCGCCTCGCCCTCGGCGAACGGGTCCGCTACGACGTACGGGCCAACTGGAAGCTGATCGTCGAGAACTTCATGGAGTGCTACCACTGCGCGACGATCCACCCCGAACTCACCGAGGTGCTGCCGGAGTTCGCCGACGGCTACGCGGCCCAGTACTACGTCGGCCACGGCGCCGCGTTCGGCTCCGGGGTCGAGGGCTTCACGGTGGACGGCAGCGCGGGCTTCGGCACGCTGCCGGAGCTGACGGAGGAGCAGGACCGGCGCTACTACGCCATCACCGTGAAGCCGACGGTGTTCGTGAACCTCGTACCCGATCACGTGATCCTGCACCGGATGTTCCCGCTCGCCGCGGACCGCACGGTCGTGGAGTGCGACTGGCTGTACGCGCCGGAGGTGGTGGCGTCGGGGGCGGACGTGTCGAGGTCGGTGGAGCTGTTCCACCGGGTGAACAGGCAGGACTTCGACGCCTGCGAGCGGACCCAGCCCGCGATGGCGTCGCGTGCGTACCGCGACGGCGGGGTGCTGGTGCCCAGCGAGCACCACATCGGCGCCTTCCACGCGTGGCTGCTGCGTCAACTCGGGCCCATAGACGACCCGTCGATGTGATGCACATCACATCTGCACATGTTCTCGAATGAGTTCATGACATCAGGGCAGGTGCCCCGCCCCATGTCCAGTCAACAACCTGACCGGTCATGGGTGGGCCGGGAAGGCATCCGGCACGCACGACAAGGAGCAGAGACCTCATGCCCGAGCAGGACGAGCAGGAGACGTATGACCACGGGAAGCGGGAGACGTACGACTACGTAGTGGTCGGCGGCGGCACGGCGGGATCGGTCGTCGCGGCGCGGCTGACCGAGGACCCCGGCGTGAGCGTGGCCGTGATCGAGGGCGGCCCGTCCGACGTGGACCGGCCCGAGGTGCTGACGCTGCGCCGCTGGCTGGGGCTGCTCGGCGGCGAACTCGACTACGACTACCCGACGACCGAACAGCCGCGCGGCAACAGCCACATCCGGCACAGCCGCGCCCGGGTCCTCGGCGGCTGCTCCTCCCACAACACCCTGATCAGCTTCAAGCCGCTGCCCTCCGACTGGGCGGAGTGGGTCGAGGCGGGCGCCGAGGGGTGGGACGCGGCGGCCATGGACCCGTACTACGACCGGCTGCTGAACCACATCGTCCCGGTGGACGAGAAGGACCGGAACGCCATCGCCCGGGACTTCGTCGACGCCGCCCAACGGGCCACCGGCGTGCCGCGCGTGGAGGGCTTCAACCGGAAGCCGTTCACCGAGGGAGTGGGCTTCTTCGACCTCGCGTACCACCCCGAGGACAACAAGCGCTCGTCGGCCTCGGTGGCGTATCTGCACCCCGTGATGGACGACCGGCCGAACCTGACGATCCTGCTGGAGACCTGGGCGTACCGGCTGGAGCTGGACGGCGAGCGGGTCACGGGCGTGCGGGTGCGCGGCGCCGACGGGGCGGAGCGGACCGTCCGCGCGGCCCGTGAGGTCATCCTGTGCGCGGGCGCCGTGGACACCCCCCGGCTGCTGCTCCTGTCCGGCATCGGACCCAAGGACGACCTGGCCGCGCTCGGCATCCCCGCCGCGCACGACCTGCCGGGCGTCGGCGAGAACCTGCTCGACCACCCCGAGTCGGTGATCGTCTGGGAGACCCACGGCCCCATCCCGGAGAACTCCGCGATGGACTCCGACGCCGGGCTGTTCGTCCGCCGGGACCCCGCGTCGTCCGGCCCGGACCTGATGTTCCACTTCTACCAGATCCCGTTCACCGACAACCCGGAGCGGATCGGCTACGAGAAGCCGCCCCACGGCGTCTCGATGACCCCCAACATCCCCAAGCCCCGCAGCCGCGGCCGTCTCTACCTCACCAGCGCCGACCCGGACGCCAAACCGGCGCTGGACTTCCGGTACTTCACGGACGAGGACGACCATGACGGCCGTACCCTCGTCGACGGCATCCGCATCGCCCGTGAGATAGCGCGGACCGAACCGCTGGCGGGCTGGCTGAAGCGCGAGGTCTGCCCCGGCCCGGACGTCACCGGCGACGAGGAGCTGAGCGAGTACGCCCGCAAGGTGGCGCACACCGTCTACCACCCTGCCGGTACCTGCCGGATCGGCGCTCCCGGCGATCCGGCGGCCGTCGTCGGCCCCGACCTGCGCGTGCACGGGCTGCGCGGGGTGCGGATCGCCGACGCCTCCGTCTTCCCCACCATCCCCGCCGTCAACCCGATGATCGGGGTCCTCATGGTCGGCGAGAAGTGCGCCGACCTGCTCACTCGGCCGACGAACCCGGGAGTCGATGCCTGATGACCACCACCCTGTCCAAGCAACCCGCGCGGGAGCCCGCGGACGACTCCGGCGCCGTGCCGCCGGTGTTCTCCGTGCGCGGCCTGTGGAAGGTCTTCGGACCGAAGGCGGAGCGGATCCCCGGCAACGCGGAACTCGCCGCGCTCTCCACCGAGGAACTGCGCCGCGAGACGGGCTGCACGGTCGCCGTGCGGGACGTGTCCTTCGACGTGCGCAAGGGCGAGGTCTTCGTCGTCATGGGCCTGTCCGGCTCCGGCAAGTCCACCCTGGTGCGCTGTCTGACCCGGCTGATCGAGCCCACCTCCGGGGAGTTGGAGATCGACGGCGAGGACGTGCTGGCGATGGACAAGGCACGGCTGCGGGAACTGCGCCGCCACCGCGCCTCGATGGTGTTCCAGCACTTCGGTCTGCTGCCGCACCGCACGGTCCTCGACAACGTCGCGTACGGCCTGGAGATCCAGGGCGTCGGCAAGCTGGAGCGCCGGGCGCAGGCCATGAAGGTCATCGCGAAGGTCGGTCTGGAGGGCATGGAGCACCGCAGGCCGAGCCAGTTGTCCGGTGGTCAGCAGCAGCGTGTCGGGCTCGCCCGGGCCCTGGCGGTCGATCCCGAGGTGCTGCTGTTCGACGAACCGTTCAGCGCGCTCGACCCGCTGATCCGGCGTGACATGCAGGAGGAGGTCATCCGGCTGCACCGCGAGGAGGGCCGCACGATGGTCTTCATCACCCACGACCTGAGCGAGGCGCTGAAGCTGGGCGACCGGATCGCGCTGATGCGGGACGGCGGGATCGTCCAGTTGGGCACGCCCGAGGAGATCGTCGCGCAGCCCGCCGACGACTATGTGCGCGACTTCGTCCGCGACGTCGCGCGCGAGCAGGTCATCACCGTGCGCTCCGCCATGCGCGCCGGGGCCTGTGACGGCCCGGAACATCCCGGTGCCCTGGCCCCGGACGCGGTCGTCAGCACCGCCATCGAGGCCGTCGCCCGCACCGGCGGGGCCGTGTGCGTGGTGGACGACGGCGACTGCGTGGGTGTCGTCGACCACGAGAACCTGCTGGCCGTCGTCGCGGGCATCGGTCCGCGTGGGGCGGCGGTGAGCTGACGATGAGCACGCTCATACCCGAACAACAGGCCCCCTCGGAGAAGACCGGTTCCCCGCCGGGCGGTGCCCAGCGCGTCGCCACGCGTACGTTCCTGCTGCGCCGTCTGTCGGTCGCGCGGCCGTCCACCCGGCGGCTGGTCGCGCTGATCGCCGCCGCCGTGGTGCTGGTGCCGTTCGCGGCGGTGATGTGGGGCAGCGGGGCCTGGCCCGGCGACCTCACCGTGGATGTCCAGGGCCCGCTCGACGACGCGTACAACTGGGTCCTCGACAACCGCGACACCAGCCCGGTCTTCCTCTACTTCCTGCTGCATCTGAGCAACTGGGCCGAGGATTCGGTGGACTGGGTCACCGACCTCCTGCTGAACCTCGGCTGGTTCGCGGTGACCGCAGCGGCGGTGCTGCTGGCCTGGCGGATCGGCGGCCTGGGGCGGCGCGGGCTGCGCACGGCGGCCACCGCGCTCGGCACCTTCGTGGTGTGCGGGCTGCTGGGCATGTGGGAAGCCACCATGGAGACGCTCGCGCTCATGGCGGTCGCCGTCCTCGTCTCCGCCCTGGCCGGTGGGCTGCTCGGGCTCGGCGCGGGGCTGTCGGACCGGTTCGAGCGGCTGCTGCGCCCGGTGCTCGACACCATGCAGATCATGCCCGCGTTCGCGTACCTGCTGCCGCTGGTGCTGGTCTTCGACATCGGTGTGCCCTCCGCGCTGATCGCCACCGTGATCTACGCCGCCCCGCCGATGGCACGGCTCACCTCGCTCGGGCTGCGCGGCGCCGACCCGGCCGTGATGGAGGCCTCCGCGGCCCTCGGGGCCACGCCCGTGCAGCGGCTGCTGACGGCGCGGCTGCCGCTGGCCCGCAAGGAGATCCTGCTGGGCCTCAACCAGACCATCATGATGGCGCTGTCCATGGTCACCATCGCCTCCGTCATCGGGGCGGGCGGCCTCGGCGAGGAGGTCTTCCGCGCGCTGTCCACGGTCGACGTCGGCGCGGCGCTCGCCGCGGGCGTCCCGATCGTGCTGCTGGCGATCTGGCTGGACCGCACCACCGCCGCAGCGGGCGACCGCCTCGGCGACGGCGGGCCCACCGGCGCCGCCTGGCTGCACGGCTGGCGGGCCTGGACGGCGGTGGCGGGCGCGTTCGCCGCCCTGCTCGCCGTCGGCAAGGCCGCGACGCCGGGCGAGTGGTCGGACGACTGGACCGTGGACATCGCGGAGCCGGTCAACGACGCCGTCGCCTGGTTCACCAGGAACCTGGCCGAGGGCGTGCCCGTGCTGGGCGGCACCCGCACCTGGGCGGACGGCTTCACCACCGGAATCCTCAACCCGCTGCGGGACGGTCTGACGGCCACGCCGTGGTGGCTGCTGGTCCTGCTCGCCGCGGCCTTCGCGCTGCTCGCGGGCGGCTGGGGCGCCATGGGCACCGCGGCCGTGGCGATGGCGGCGGTCGGCGTGACCGGCGTCTGGGAGCACTCCCTCGACACCCTTTCGCAGGCCCTCGCGGCCGTGGTCCTCACGCTGCTGGCCGGGTTCGTGATCGGGGTGGCCGCCGCCCGGATGCCGCTCCTTGAGCGCCTCTTGCGTCCGGTCCTGGACACCATGCAGACGCTGCCGCAGTTCATCTACCTGATCCCGGTGGTCGCCCTGTTCAACGTGGGCCGCGCCGCCGCCGTCGCCGCGGCCGTCCTCTACGCGCTGCCCGCGGTGGTCCGCATCACCGTGCAGGGCCTGCGCTCGGTCGACGCCGCCGCGCTGGAGGCGGCCCGCTCCCTGGGCGCCGGGACCTGGCAGCAGATCCGCCAGGTGCAGCTCCCGCTGGCCCGCCCCGCGCTGATGCTCGCGCTCAACCAGGGCGTGGTGCTGGTGCTCGCCATGGTCATCGTCGGCGGGTTCGTCGGCTCCGGCGCACTCGGTTACGACGTCGTCTACGGGCTGCAGAAGAGCGAACTCGGCGTCGGCCTGACCGCGGGCGTCGCCATCGTCCTGCTGGGCCTCGTACTCGACCGGGCCACCCAGCGCCGTACGGACGACCGGCTGTCCACCCGCTGACCCCGCTTTTCCGCGCCACGCCGCATTCGAAGATCCAAAGAGAAACGAGAGACACCGCCTCCATGATGAACAGAACCCGTACCCGCCGCGCCGCCGCCGCCGTCACCGCCGCCTTCGCCCTCACCGCGCTCAGCGCCTGCGGTGCCGCCGACACGTCCTCCTCCGGCGACTCCGACGAGGTCACCATCGCCGTACCGTCCTGGGTCGGTGCCGAGGCCAACGCCGCGGTCGCCAAGTACGTGATGGAGGAGGAGCTGGACGTCAAGGTCAAGACGACCCAGCTCGACGAGTCGGTGGCCATCGACGGCCTCAACAGCGGCAAGGTCGACGCCGTCCTGGAGGACTGGGGCGGCGCGCCGAAGAAGATCGAGCAGTACGTCGAGAAGAAGAAGACCGTCGTCGCGGGCGGCGACCTCGGTGTCACCGGGCACATCGGCTGGTTCGTGCCGAAGTACCTGGTCGACGAGCACCCGGACATCGCCGACTGGAAGAACCTCAACAAGTACGCGGACCTCTTCAAGACCGCGGAGAGCGGCGACAAGGGCCAGCTGCTCGAGGGCTCGCCGTCGTACACCACGAACGACGACGCGATCATCAAGAACCTGAAGCTGGACTTCAAGACCGTCTACGCGGGCTCCGAAGCCGCGCAGATCACCCAGATGAAGGAGAACTACGCCGCCAAGAAGCCGTTCATCGGCTACTGGTGGACACCGCAGTGGCTCAACGCCCAGATGGAGCTGGTCGAGGTGAAGCTGCCCGAGTACAAGGAGGGCTGCGACGCCGACCCGGAGAAGGTCGCCTGCGGCTACGCCAACACCCCGCTGCAGAAGTACTTCAACGCCGACTTCGCCAAGGACGGCGGGGACGCGGCGACGTTCCTGAAGAACTTCCAATGGACCGCGGACCAGCAGAACGAGGTCGCCGCGATGATCGCTGACGAGAAGATGAGCGCCGACGCGGCGGCGAAGAAGTGGGTCGAGGCCAACCCCGACGTGGTCAAGGCCTGGCTGCCGTAGCGAGAACCCCCTGAGGGCCGTCCGGGCGCCGGTGTGAACCACCCGCGCCCGGACGGCCCTTCGGACCGAGTACCTGAGAAAGGCACGCAATGCCGGACCTGTTCATCGGCGGTACCTGGGCCGCCCCGCGCGACAAGCGGACCCGTGAGATCCGCTGTCCCGCCGACGGCACCCTCGTCGCGGTGGTCGACGAGGCGGGCGGCGCGGACACCGCCGACGCGATCGCCGCCGCCCGGCGCGCGTTCGACGGGGGCCCCTGGCCGCACACGCCCGCCGCCGAACGCGGCGACCTGCTGCTGCGGGTGGCCGGTCTGCTGGAGCGCGACAAGGCCGCGCTGGCCCGCGCCGAGTCCCTCGACACCGGCAAGCGGCTGGTGGAGAGCGCGTACGACATCGACGACGTGGCCGCCTGCTTCCGCTACTTCGGACGGCTGATCGGCACCCAGACCGGCCGGGTCGTCGACACGGGCACGCAGAACGCCGACAGCCGCGTGGTGTACGAGCCGGTCGGGGTATGCGCCCTGATCACCCCCTGGAACTACCCCCTGCTCCAGACGGCTTGGAAGGTCGCCCCGGCGCTCGCCGCGGGCAACACCTTCGTGCTGAAGCCGAGCGAGCTGACCCCGCACACCGCGATCCACCTCATGCGTCTCCTGGAGGAGGCCGGTCTGCCGCCGGGTGTCGGCAACCTGATCCTCGGCGCCGGGCCCGAGGCAGGCGCTCCGCTGGGCGAGCACCCGGACGTGGACCTGGTGTCGTTCACCGGGGGCCTGCACACCGGCCGCCGTCTGATGGCCGCCGCGGCCGGGACGGTGAAGAAGGTGGCGCTGGAACTCGGCGGCAAGAACCCCAACGTCGTCTTCGCCGACGCCGACTTCGAGGCGGCCGTCGACATGGCGCTGACCGCGGTGTTCCTGCACTCGGGGCAGGTCTGCTCGGCGGGGGCGCGGCTGCTGGTCGAGGACGCGCTGCACGAACGGTTCGTGACCGAGGTGGTGCGGCGGGCGCGGCTGATCCGGGTCGGCGGGCCGTTCGACGAGCGGGCGCAGACCGGGCCGCTGATCTCCGCCGCGCATCTCGCCAAGGTCGAGGCGTATGTCGCGCGGGGCGTCGAGGACGGCGCGGTGCTGCGGTGCGGGGGCGCGCGACCGGAGGGGCTCGACGAGGGGTTCTACTACCTGCCGACCGTGCTCGACGACTGCGACGCCTCGATGTCCGTGGTGCGGGAGGAGTCCTTCGGGCCGGTCCTCACCGTGGAGCGGTTCAGCGGCGAGGACGAGGCCGTGCGGCTCGCGAACGACACGATCTACGGTCTCGCGGGCGCCGTGTGGACCCGTGACGAGGCGCGTGCCGCGCGCGTGGCGGCCCGGCTGCGGCTGGGCACCGTATGGATCAACGACTACCACCCCTACGTCCCGCAGGCCGAGTGGGGCGGTTTCAAGCAGTCCGGAACCGGGCGGGAGCTGGGGCCCGCCGGGCTCGCGGAGTACCAGGAGACCAAGCACGTCTGGCGCAACACCAGCCCCGCGCCGCAGGGCTGGTTCGCCTGACCTCCTGGGGCGGGCCGCCTGAGGCCAGCCTCCTTGGGGGGCGGGCCGCCTGAGGCCAGCCTCCTTGAGGGGCGGGCCGCCTGAGGCCAGCCTCCTTGGGGGGCGGGCCGCCTGAGGCCAGCCTCCTTGGGGGGCGGGCCGCCTGAGGTCAGCCTCCTTGGGGGGCGGGCCGCTTGAACATCCGGGTGGCGGTGATCTCGCTGTGCACCGCCTCCCCCTCCCCGGCCGGGGCGGGCTGTGGCAGCCCCGGCCGGAGGTGCTCCTCGACGCTGATGTACTTCAGCCCGGCGCGCAGGTCTGCGTCGTTGCGCAGCCGGATCACCAGCGGGAACTCGGCGAGCGCGGTGGTGTCGAACAGGCCGGTGGTGTACAGGAGCTGCACGCCGAGCGCGTCGGACACCGCGCGCTGGAGTTCCAGAAGATAGGTCGCGTTGGCGCGGCCGATGGGGTTGTCCAGGAACAGCGTGCCCGCGTGGCGGTGCTTGTCGCGGCCCCGGTCGTTGCTCCTGAGCGCCGCCATCGTGCAGTACAGGGCGATGGCGGCGGTCAGGAGCTGGCCGCCGGAGAACACGTCGCCCATCTGCCCGACGGGCACCCGCTCGGCGCGCAGCACGGCGTCGGGCTTGAGGATCTCCACGGCGACGCCCTTGGGCTGGAGGGCGGCGGCGACCCCGCGCAGCAGCAGCGACATGCCGTCGCGACGCAGGTCGGAGTTCTTCTTCACGGCGGCGCGGGTGGCGTCGTCGATGACCTCGCCGAGGCGTTCGGTGAGGGTGGCCTGGTCGGGTTCCTCGAAGCGGATGCGCAGGAACTCCTGCCCCGACCACTCGCCGAGGCCCTCGGGCAGCCGGGACAGCCGCTGGGCGGACCGGAGGGTCGCGAGGGCGGATTCGACGAGTCCGCGCAGCCGGTCCACGATCGAGTCGCGGTTGCGTTCCAACTGCGCGAGTTCGTCGGTGAGGACGCGCAGCCGGGGCGCGAAGGCGTCGGCCCACTTCTGCGCGTGCTCGGGCAGCGCGGCGGCGGGCAGTTCGCGGATCTGCTGGCGGGCGGGGGTGCGGACCTGTTCGTAGCGGGTGGAGTTGGCGTGCCGGACGAGGATGTCGCTGGCCTCGCGGACGGCGGTCTCGGCGGCGGACAGGTCGGCGGCGCAGCCGCGCAGGGAGCGGCGGGTCTCGGCGGCGGACTGCCGGGCGTCCTCCAGGGTGCCGGGGTAGGGCTCGGGCTGTTCCTGGTCGTCGTCGGGGGTGTGCTCGCGCAGCAGGTCGCGCAGGAGCGCGGCGATCTCGTCGAAGCCCCCGGCCGCGTCCTCGGCGGCGCGGTGCGCGGCGAGCAGTTCCGCGTGGGCGTCACGGGACTGGGTCAGCGCCTCGGTGCGCGCGGCGAGTTCGGCGGTGGCCGTGCGCAGCAGCGCCTGGGCGTGCTCGGCGTCGCGCGGGAGCAGTTCCTCGGGGAGGTCGGTGTGGGCGTCCCCCTCCTCGGGCGCGTGCCGTTCGGCCTCGCCGCGCAGCCGTCCGAGCTGCTCGGACGCGGTGGACATCCGGGTCTCCAGGAGCTGCACCAACTCCTCGGCGCGGGCGGCGGCGGCCTGCCGGGACGGCCCGTCGGAGCCGTCCGGCGACTGGAGCAGCTGCTCCGCGCGGGTGCGCACCTTGTTGCTGAGCCGGTCCAGCTCGGTGCGGGCGGCGCTCTCGTCGCTCTCCGCGCGGGCCTGCTCGGCCCGCAGATCGGCCCCCACGCCGACCTTCTCGTACACCTGGGAGGCGGCGCGGTAGGCCTCGCGCAGGGCGGGCAGCGACGACTTCGGCCCGTCCGCACCGTCCTCGGGTACGTCGTCGGGGGCGCCCGCGATCTCGGCGCGCTCGGCGCGCAGCGCGCGGGCGGTGCGGCGGGTGTCGTCGGCGGCGCGCTGGGCGGCGCGGCGGTCCTCGTCGGCGGCGCGGGCGCGGTCGAGGCATACCTGGGCGCGGGCCTCGGACTCGGCGGCCTCGTCGGCGAGTTCACGCAGCCGGGCCTGCCATCCGGCGCGTTCGCGCAGCCGGAAGGCGAGTCCGGCGAGGGCGTCGGCGGCGCGGCGCGCCTTCTGCGCGGCCTCCTGCCGCTCGTCGCGCGCCTGGGCGGCCTCGGCGGCGGCCTCCTCGGCCTCCGCCCGCACGGTGCGCGCCTCGGCCAGCTCGGCCTCCGTCTCCTCGGCGAAGGCGCGCGCCTCCCGGGCGGTTTCGGCCAGCTCGACGAGGCGTCCGGCCGGGCAGCCGGTGCGCCAGGAGGCGAGCCGCGCGGCCAGCTCCCGGTCCTTGCCGAGCCGGGCCGCGAGCGCCCGGATCTCCTCGTCGCGCTCGGTCGCCCGGGCGCGCAGCGCCTGCCGCTCCTCGTCGGCGGCGTGCTCGTCGTGCATGGCCGGGTTCGGCGGGACGAGGAACACGCTGGGGGCGCCGTCGTCCGTGCCGGACGCCGGGGTGGGGGCGAGCAGGGCGGCGGCCGTGCCGACGGCCACGGCGGACCGGGGCAGCAGCGCGGCCTCGGCGAGCGCCTCGCGGGCTCGGGCGTGCGAGGCCGGGTCGGTGATGATCACGCCGTCGACCAGTTCGGGGCGGGCGGCCAGCACGCGCGCGTGGTCGGCGGGGTCGACGGCCTGGGCGAGATAGCGCCAGCCGGGCAGGGCGGGGATGCCGTGCTCGCCGAGGTACTCGACGGTGGCGAGGACGTCCGGTCCCGGCGGCAGCAGTCCGCCGTCGCCGAGGGCGCCGAGGATGCGGGCGTCGTCGGCGGCGGCGGTGCGCAGCTCGAACAGCTGGCGTTCGGCGGAGGAGACGGCGTCGTCGAGGAGGGTGCGCAACTCGTCGGCGAAGCGGTCGAGTTCCTCGGGGGTGAGGGGGGTGTCGGCGGCCGTGGCTCCGGTGTCACCGGCGACGCGGGGCGCCGGGACGCCGGGGCGTGCGGTGGTGGTGCCCGTGCCCGTGCCCGCGCCCGCGCCCGTGCCCGTGCCCGCGCCCGCGCCCGTGCCCGTGCCCGGCAGGCTCAGCAGCTCCGCGAGCCGGGTCTCGGCCGCGAGGGCCTCGGCGGTGCGGCGCTCGCCGTCGTAGGCGCGGTCGGCGGCGAGTGCGGCGTCGGCCGCGCGGGCGGCGGTCAGTTCCGCGCGGGTCTCGGCGGACGCCGCCTCGCGCGCGTGCTCGGCGGCCCGGCGGGAGGCCTCGCGGGCGGTGTCCCAGGCGGCGACGGCCGTCTTCTCGGCGTCGCTGGCGGCGAGCGCGGCGCGGGCCGGGTCGGCGTCGGGCGCGCTGTCGTCGAGCCAGCCCGCGCGGACGGCCTCGGCGGTCTCCTGCTCGACCTCGCTGAGCCGCTGCCGCAGGTGCTCGGCCTCGCTGCGGGCCCGCTGTGCCTCGGTGGCGGCGGCGGTGGAGTCCCGGTAGGCCGAGTCGCTGACCTCCTGGAGCGCCCCGGACCGCTCCTCCTCCTCGTTGGCGAGGTGCTCGGCGCTCTCCGCAGCCGCGTGCAGGGCTCGTACGAGGTCGACGGCGGCCTTGGTGCGGGCGGCCAGCGCGGGGGCGGCGTCCCGCTCGGCCTCCTGGATCGCGGCGGCGACCCGCGCGACCCGGTCGGCGGCGGCGCGGTGGCGCAGTACGGCCTCGGCCGCCTGCCAGGCGGAGTGCAGGGTGCGCGCGTCCGCGAGTTCGCGCTTCTGTGCGGCGGCGGACTTCTCGGCGGCGGCGAGCGCCAGGGAGGCGTGCCGGTAGGCGAGTTCGGCGGTGATCAGCGCGCTGCGCTCGCGCGCGGACTCGGCGTGCGTGACGGCGTAGGCGGCGGCCGTCACGCGCTGGGCGAGGTCGGTGGCCCGGGCGCGCTCCTGGGTGCCGCGCACCGACAGCCGCCGGGAGAGCGTACGGGTGCGCCGCTCGGCCGCGGCGTGGATGTCCCGCGCACGCGCGCGGGCCTCAGCGGCTTCGACGATCCGGCCGAGCAGGTCCACCGACCCGGCGGTGAAGTCCCGTTCGGCGATCAGCTCGGCGCGGCGGCCCAGCTTGTTCCCGAAGCCGCTGACGAGGTCGGCGAGTCCGTCGGTGTCGCGGGTGTCGGTGACGGCGCGCAGGAGGAGGTCGGTGAAGTCGGCGTCCTTCTTCACCGCGAACAGACCGGCCGCCTCGCCCTCGTCGGCGTTCATCTCCCGCTGGTAGCGGAAGAGTTCGGGGTCGAGGCCGAGTTCGCCGAGGTGCTCGGTCCAGCGTTCGTGGGTCTCCTCCCAGTGCACTTCCAGGTGCGGGTAGGTCTTGCCGGACTCGGTGAGGGCGTCCCGGAAGCCCTTCATGGTGCGGCGGCGGCCCCGGGCGCCGGACTGGCCCTCTACGGACGGGCGTACGGCGGTGGCCTCGGCGACGGGGAGGTTGTCCAGGCTCAGTCCGGGCCCGGGGCGGAAGGAGTACCAGGCCTCGGCGAACTTGCGCGGGTCGTTGGAGACCTGCCGCCCGCGCCACTCGCTGACCTTGCCGACGACCACGCACTCGCCGGTCAGCACGTGCTGCCACTCCAGCGCCACATGGCCGCAGTCGTCGGCGAGCAGGAACTTGCGCAGCACGCCGGAGCTGGCGCCGCCGAGGGTGTTGCGGTGGCCGGGCAGCATCACGGAGAAGATCAGCTTCAGCAGGACGGACTTGCCGCCGCCGTTCTCCAGGAAGAGCACGCCCGCGGGGGCGGGGCGGCGCGGCGGGCCGACCGGCTCGTCCTCGAAGAACTCCGCCTGGGTGGGCGCGGGGTCGGGCACCCGCTCGCCGACACCGCGCAGGTCAAGCACGGTGTCGGCGTAGCGCGCACCGGCGGGTCCGATGGAGTAGAGGCGGACCCGGGACAGCTCGTACATGGCGGACTCTCGTAAGTCTTCTGCGGGGGGTCAGGGCTGGGGGGAGGCGTGGAACGGCAGTCCGGCGTCGGCGACCAGTTCCAGGTCGTCGGTGTCGTCGGCGGGCAGCAGGGTCGGGGTGCCGTCGGTGACCGGGACCACGCCCAGCTCCAGCAGTTCGGCGAGGGCGGCGCTGCCCGCCATGTCGCGGACCTGGAGCTGGTAGCGGGCGGTGGTGCGGTAGGTGCCGCCGTGGTCGTCGCCGGTGCGCTGGAGGAAGCCGGAGTCGGTGAGGAAGGCGACGGCCTTGGCGACGATGCCGGTGGTGGAGCCCGCGAGGCGGCGGGCGTCCTTGGTGGCGCCGGTCGCGCTGCGTCTGACCCAGACCCGCCAGGCGGCCTCCAGGCCGGGCGCGTCGGTCACCGGGTCGGTGTTGTCGCCCTGTTCCTCGGCCCGCTCCTCCAGGCGGCGGCAGGCCTGCCGGACGAAGGCGTCGACGCCGTTGACGGTGACCCGGCCGATGTAGCCGTCGTCGGCGAGGTCCTCGGGGCGGGGGAAGGCCATCGCGGCGACGGCGAGGTGGGCGAGGCCGTGCAGGAAGCGGTCGGCGGAGTCGGCGGAGGTGCGACGCGCGTAGTCGCCCATGCGGACGGCGAACACCGAGTCCTCGGCGGCGGTCACGGCCATGCCCGCGCGCGGGGACACCTCCAGGACCACCAGGCCGAGCCCGGTGGCCACGGCGTCGGCGAGCCGGGCGAACGGCGGGTCCTCGCGGTAGCGGCGCAGCAGGTCCGCGTACTCCTGGTCGCGGGCGGGCTGGAGCTTGGGCTGGAGTCCGAAGGCGACGAGCCGCGCCGCGTCGGCGGCGTCGGCGGGCGTGACGGCGGCGCTCACCGGCACGGCGGCGGTCTCCTGCTCGCTCCGGTCGACGGGCTCGGTCACGGCTGGGGCTCCTTGCTGCGGGGTCGTGGGTGCGTGCGCTGTCGCTGGACGGCAGGGGTGCCGGGGTGTGGGCTCACGCGGCCTCCGTCCGGTCGGCCGCCATTCCGGCCGCGTCCAGCAGGGCGGTGCCCACGATGAGGTCGGCGCCGCCGAACTCGGGGTCGTCCAGTTCGGTGCCGTCGTCCACGGCGAAGAGCAGCTTCCGCTCGCCCTGGCGGTAGGCGGTGCCCACCGGAGGGCTGGCCGCGTGCACCGCCAGCAGGGCCACCAGGTAGGGCAGTTCGGGGTCCCGGCGGCGGGCCTCGGCCAGCAGGCCGGACAGGCGGCGCGGGGCGTCGGCGGGCAGGTCGAGCAGGTCCGTCGCCGCCGCCAGCTGCTCCTCGCTGAAGCGGCTGTCGTCGGGGGTGGCGATCAGGTCGGGCTCCGGCATCTCGGCGCCCAGGTGCTCGCGCTCCACCGGGGGCGTCAGCAGTATGTCGACGAGATCGCCGACCCGCGTGGACACGGGCGTGCGCAGTCCGGTGCCCCGGCCGAAGAAGGCGTCGGTGACGCGGATCGCCCGCTCCAGCGGGAGGGGCAGGGTGGGGGCGAGCAGATGGCCGTACAGGTCCGTGCCGGAGGTCGTCATCGGGGTGGCGAAGGCCTGCCGGTCCTGTTCGGCGCGGAACAGGGGGCCCGCCTCCAGCAGCCGGGACTGGAGCTGGGTGTGCCTGCGGATGCAGTCCTTGACGATGTCGACCAGCTCGGCCGCGCGGCGCTTGTGCTCGGGGTCCTCGGACTCGTCGCGGGCCTTGCGGATGTTGGTGAGGATCGCGTTCTCGTGGCGGTAGCGGTCGGCGACGTGGTCCAGGGCCTCGGTGATCATGTCGGGGACGGCGCTGAGCCAGTCCACCGCGCGGACGTTGCGGCGGGTGGCGTCCAGGGCGCGGCGCAGCGTCTCCGAGTACTGCACCGTGCGGTACCGGGCCTGCTCGGCGGCGAGCTGGGCGTCGGCGAGCCGACCGCGGTTGATCAGCACCTCCAGCTTGACCTCGGCGGCGATCTGGGCGCTGGTGACGTCGGTGTCGAGGGCGCCGACGAGGACGTTGACCGCCTCGTCCGTCGTACGGAGGTACACGCTGCCGCCGGGGCCGGGGACCTCCTCGATCAGCTTGAAGTCGTAGTCCCGGCGGACATACGACCCGTCCGGTGCGAAAGTGCCGTACACGGCGCGGAAGCCGCGGTCGACGCTGCCGACGTTGATCAGGTTCTCCAGCACCCAGCGGGCCACGCGCTCGTGCTCGGCGACGGGGCGGCGGGGGGCCTGCGCGGCGATGCGCGGGATGAGCCGGGCGACGACCTGGTCGTGGTCGGCACCCGTGTCGAAGTCCATGTTCAGGGTGACGAGGTCGATCGCGGCGAGGGCGACCTCCGCCATGCCGTACACCGAGTACTCGCCCGCCAGGTTCGCCTTGCGGGCGTCCAGGTCGTGCAGCGGCGCGGTGCAGGCGAGCGCGCGCAGCCGCCGCGCCAGTCCTTCGTCGGCGGCCGGGCCCGTCGCGGGCCGCGGCCCCGCGCTGAGCTGGGGCGGAACACTGTCCGTCGATGCAGGCGAAGTCACGGTGCACAGACTAGGTCCTCGGTCTGACAACGACCCAAACGGCCGCAGAAGCGACCACCGTCACGGCGGCGCGACGGGGCCGGGCGTCGGCTCAGGCGGTGCTGTCCGCGTCCGCGCCCACCCGGCGGCGGTAGACCTCGACGATCCCCGTCAGCGAGTCGTCGAGGTAGACGACGAGCAGCCGCTCGGCCTCGGCCCGGTCGCCCGCCTGGAGGGCCTGGAGGATCTGCCGGTTGCGGGCGAGGTAGGGCTCGTGCAGGCGCCGTGGGTCGTCCACGACGTGGAAGGCGAGCCGGAGTTCGGCGAAGACGCTGCGCATCAGCTCGTCCGTGCGGGCGCTCCCGGCCAGTGCGACCAGTTCCCGGTGGAAGTGGATGTTGGCGGTGCTCACGCCGCCCCACTCCTCCTCGAGGGCCGCCCGCTCGCCCTGGGCGACGGCCGACGCGAGCCCGTCCAGCGCGTACGGCGGCTCGCCGAGCCCGCGCACGACGGCGCACTCGACGAGGCGGCGGGTGCGGTAGATGTCCTCGACGTCCTCGACGGTCAGCACCCGCACGAAGACCCCGCGGTTCAGCTCGTGGACGAGCAGCCGTTCATGGGTGAGCAGCCGGAACGCCTCACGCAGGGTGTTGCGGGAGACGCCGAGCGCCCCGCCGATGCCCTCCTCCGACAGCCGGGTCCCGGGCGGGAAGAACCCCTCGGCGATCCGGCTCCGCAGGATGTCCGAGACCCGCTCGGCGGTGCTGGTGCGCCCGAGGAGGGCCCGGTCGTCGGCCAGTCCCGTCAGCTGCTCTGCCATGCCCGGAATTCAACCGCAGACACAAGAACGAGACAACATGGGTATTGAAGGATCGTTGAACGATCCTCTACGTTGCTACGAACCGCACGGCACCGCAGGACCGCACGGCAAGGCACGGCACGGCACCGCACGGCACGGCACCGCAAGGCACGGCACGGCACCGCAAGGCACCGCACGGCACGGCTCAGTCCACGCACCCTCCGTCCTCCCACTGCGAGGTGCCCATGAGCACGACCCCTCCACCGCAGGCCCCAGCCACCGCCCCGCACCCGGCAACCCGCGAACACACCGGCGACGAAGGCCCGTTGGGCTGGCTCCGCGCCCTCGGCCCGCGCGGACGCCGCGCCTTCGCCGGTGCGTTCGGCGGCTATGCCCTGGACTCGTACGACTACTTCACGCTCCCGCTGAGCATGGTCGCGCTCGCCGCGTACTTCGGCCTGGACAGCGGCCAGACGGGCCTGTTCACCACCGTCACCCTGGTCGTCTCGGCGGTCGGCGGCGCGCTCGCGGGCGTCATCGCCGACCGGATCGGCCGGGTCAAGGCACTGATGATCACGGTGATCACGTACGCGGTCTTCACCGTGGCCTGCGGCTTCGCGCCCAACTACGAGACGCTGCTGGTCTTCCGCGCCCTCCAGGGCCTCGGTTTCGGCGGCGAGTGGGCGGTCGGCGCGATCCTGGTCGCCGAATACGCGAGCGCCAAGCACCGGGGCCGCACCCTCGGCGCCATCCAGAGTTCGTGGGCCGTGGGCTGGGCCGCCGCCGCGATCGTCTACACGCTGGTGTTCTCCTTCCTCGACGACGACCTGGCCTGGCGCGTGATGTTCTGGACCGGCGCGCTGCCCGCGCTCCTTGTGGTGTGGATGCGGCGCCGGGTGCACGACGCGCCGCAGGCCGCCGCCGTCCGCGAGAGGAGCCGCGGGAACGGCAGCGCGGCCGACTCCTTCAAGGCCATCTTCAAGCCCGGCCTGCTGCGCACCACGGTCTTCGCGGTCCTGCTCTCCACCGGCGTCCAGGGCGGCTACTACACGCTGGCGACCTGGGTGCCGACGTATCTTAAGACCGAGCGCGGCCTGTCGGTGGTCGGCACCGGCGGCTATCTGACGTTCCTGATCTCCGGGGCCTTCCTCGGCTATCTGACGGGCGGTTACCTCACCGACCGGCTGGGCCGCCGCCGCAACATCTGGCTGTTCGCGCTGCTGTCGGCCGTGTGCATCCTGGCGTACACCAACATCCCGAGCGGAGCCAACACCCTGCTGCTGGTGCTGGGCTTCCCGCTGGGCTTCTGCATGTCGGCCATCTTCAGCGGGTTCGGGTCGTTCCTGAGCGAGCTGTACCCGACGGCGGTGCGCGGCACGGGACAGGGCTTCACCTACAACACCGGACGCGCGGTGGGCGCCGTCTTCCCCACGACGGTCGGTTTCCTGGCCGACAGCTGGGGCGTGGGCGGCGCGCTGGTCTTCGGCGCGATCGGATACGGTCTCGCCGCGCTGGCGCTGCTCGGACTGCCGGAGACCCGTGGAAGGGAGCTGCTGTGAACCGCATCGACGACGGCCCCGTAGTGCTGGCCGAGGAGCACGCGCACGCGTGGAGCCCGGAAGCCGCCCGGGCCCGGTTCCGCGCCGGACTGACCGGGCCCACGGCCGGTGTCGCGGCCGGGCACACCCAGGTCAACCTGGTGTCGGTGCCCGCCGACTGGGCGTACGACATGCTGCTGTTCTGCCAGCGCAACCCCAAACCGTGCCCGGTGCTCGACGTCACCGACGCGGGCTCCTGGACGACCGTCCTCGCGGACGGCGCTGATCTGCGCACCGACCTGCCCCGCTACCGGGTGTGGCGGGACGGGGAACTGGTCGACGAGCCCACGGACGTGCTGTCGTACTGGCGGGACGACCTGGTGACGTTCCTGCTGGGGTGCAGTTTCACCTTCGAGTGGGCGCTCATGGCGGCGGGCGTGCCGATCCGCCATGTCGAGCAGGGCCGCAACGTCCCGATGTACGTGACAAGCCGTCAGTGCCGGTCGGCGGGGCGGCTGAGTGGTCCGCTCGTGGTGTCGATGCGCCCGGTGCCGCCGGACCGGCTGGCGGCGGCCATCAGGGAGAGCAGTCTGCTCCCGGCGGTGCACGGCGGCCCGGTGCACTGCGGCGATCCGGCGTCGCTCGGCATCGACGACCTGGCCAGCCCCGACTTCGGCGACCCGGTGACCGCCGAACCGGACGACATCCCGGTGTTCTGGGCCTGCGGTGTGACCCCGCAGGCGGCCCTCGCGGCCTCCCGCCCGCCGTTCGCCCTCACCCACGCACCGGGGCAGATGTTCCTGACCGACACGCGCGACGACCAGTACCGCGTGGCCTGACCCGAGTGGAGAGGATCCATGACCTCGATCGATCTGAACGCCGACCTCGGCGAGGGGTTCGGCCGCTGGCGGCTCACCGACGACGAACGGCTGCTGTCCGTCGTCACCAGCGCCAACGTGGCCTGCGGCTTCCACGCCGGGGACGCGGCCACCATGCGGCGGGTGTGCGAGCTGGCGGCCGAGCGCGGGGTGACGATCGGGGCGCAGGTCTCCTACCGGGACCTGCCGGGGTTCGGGCGGCGCGCGATGGACGTGCCGCCCGCCGAGCTGACGGCCGAAGTGGCCTACCAGATCGGCGCCCTGGAGGTCTTCGCCCGCGCGGCGGGATCGCGCGTGGCCTACGTCAAACCGCACGGCGCGCTCTACAACCGGGTCGTGCACGACGAGGAGCAGGCCCGCGCGGTCGTCGACGGGGTACTCCTCGCCGACGCCACGCTGCCGGTGCTCGGGCTGCCCGGCTCGCGCCTGCTGGAGCTGGCGGCCAAGGCGGGGCTCCCGGACGTCCCCGAGGCGTTCGCGGACCGCGCGTACACCGACGAGGGCACGCTCGTCCCACGCGCGCGGGACGGCGCCGTGGTCACCGACCCGGAGGCGGTGGTGGAGCGGTCGGTGGGCCTGGCCCGTGCGGGGACGGTCATCGCGCACTCCGGCGCGCGGATCGACGTACGCGCGCGTTCCCTGTGCCTGCACGGCGACACGCCGGGCGCGGTGGAGCTGGCCCGGCGGGTCAGACGGCGGCTGGAGGAGTCGGGCGTCCGGGTGGAGTCCTTCGTATGAGGGCTCTGCCCGTCGGTGACGACGCCCTGCTCGTCGAGGTGTCCTCGGGGGACGAGGCGCAGGCCCTGCACGCGGAGCTGCTGCGCCGTCGCGCCGAGGGGGCGCTGCGGGTCCGGGAGATCGTGCCCGCGGCCCGCACGGTCCTCCTGGACGGTGTCCCCGACCCGGCCCGCCTCGCCGCCGAGCTGACCGCCTCCGAGGTGCCGCCCGCGCCCCCGCGCGCGGGGCACGTGGTCGAACTCCCGGTGCGCTACGACGGCCCGGACCTGGTGGACGTCGCCGCGCACTGGGGGGTGACCGAGGAGGAGGCGGCCCGCGTGCACGCCGCCACCGAGTTCCGGGTCGCCTTCTGCGGGTTCGCGCCCGGCTTCGGCTATCTGACCGGGCTGCCGCCCCGCTATGACGTCCCGCGCCGGGCCACTCCGCGCACCGCCGTCCCGGCCGGTGCGGTGGCGCTGGCAGGGCCCTACACGGGCGTGTACCCGCGCTCGTCGCCGGGCGGCTGGCAGCTGATCGGCACCACCGACGCGGTGCTGTGGGACCACGCGCGCGTACCGGCCGCGCTGCTGTCGCCCGGAGCGCGGGTGCGCTTCGTGCCGGTGCCGGTGCCGGGAGCGGGAGCGGGAGCGGGAGCGGTGACCGCATGACCGACCGCGCCCTCGCCGTCGTACGCCCCGGCGCCCTCACCACCGTGCAGGACCTCGGCCGCCCCGGCCACGCCCACCTCGGCGTCCCCCGCTCCGGCGCGCTCGACGCGCCCGCGGCGGCGCTTGTCAACCGGCTGGTCGGCAACGCGCGCGAGGCGGCCGTCCTGGAGACGACGCTCAACGGCTGTGCCGTGCGCCCGCGTTCGGCGGTCACCGTGGCGGTGGGCGGCGCGCCCTGCCCGGTCTCCGTCGACGGGCGTCCGGTCGCCTGGGGTGCGCCGGTGCGGGTGCCCGCCGGGGCGCTGCTGGACGTCGGCGCGGCGATCTCCGGCGTACGCGGCTATGTCGCGTTCTCCGGTGGCATCACCGTCGAGCCGGTGCTCGGCAGCCGTTCGACGGACCTGCTGTCCGGGCTCGGCCCGCCGCCCCTCACCGACGACGCGGTCCTCCCCCTGGGGCATGCCACCGGACCGCACGCGCGCGTGGACGTCGCCCCGCAGCCGCGCCCTCCGACGGAACTGCTCCTCCGGGTGACCCCGGGCCCGCGCGACGACTGGTTCACCCCGGGCGCCCTGCGGGTCCTCACCACGCGCGCGTACCGGGTGTCGGCCGCGAGCAACCGCATCGGGCTGCGTACGGAGGGGCCCGCCCTGGAGCGGGCGCGGCCGGGTGAACTGCCCAGCGAGGGCATGGTGCTGGGCGCGGTCCAGGTCCCCCCGGACGGCCGCCCGGTCGTCTTCCTGGCCGACCACCCCACCACGGGCGGCTACCCGGTGATCGCGGTGGTCCGCGCCGCCGACCTGCCCGCGGCGGCCCAGGCGCGCCCCGGCACCCCGGTGCGCTTCCTGGCGGTGCGCCGCCGCTGAGGCCCCGGCTACGCCGCCTCCGCCCGCCCCTCCCCCACCGACAGCGCGGCCAGCGCCGCCGACACCGCGTGGGCCGTGCGCAGGTCGAGCCGGGCGCTCGTGCCGCGCGCGCGGTGGCGCATCTCGTCGGCCGCGAGGCGCAGCAGTTGGGGCAGCAGGTCGGTGCACCGGCGGGCCACCCAGCCGGTGCCCGCGGTGGCCATCCAGCGCAGCCGCGCCGCCCGCGTGGGCGGCGGGAACTCCGGGTCCGGCGAGGGCCCGGCGCCGCTCGCCAGGCCGGTGCGGGCCAGCAGCGCGTGGAAGCGCACGGCCAGCTGCCGGTGACCGCGCTCCCCGGGGTGCAGCCGGTCGGCGCTCCACATCGCGCGGTCGGTGAGCCAGGCGCCCTCGGCCGCGTGCAGATGGACGGCCCCGTACCGCTCCGAGAGGGCGTGCACCACGGTGTTGACCGCCCGTTGCCGCCGGGCCAGCGGGTGGGCCAGCGCGCCCGGCAGCCCGAGCATCGCGCCGGGGTCGGGCAGGCAGGCGGTGAGCAGGACGGCGCCCTGCGCGGTGCAGGCGGCGTACACCTCGTCGAGGCGGGCGGCGACGGCGTGGATGTCGAAGGTGCGGCGCAGGGTGTCGTTGACGCCGACGAGGACGGACACGACGTCGGGCCGCAGGGCCAGCGCGGCGGGCAGCTGGGTCTCCAGCACGTCCCGGGTCTGCGCCCCGCTGACCGCGAGGTTGGTCAGCTCGGCGGGCCGCTCGCCGAGCGCGGCGGCGAGCAGCGCGGCCCAGCCGCGCCACCCGCCGCCCACGGGATCGCCCACCCCCTCGGTGAGGGAGTCGCCGAGCGCCACGAAGGACACGGGTCTCATGCCGCGCCCCCGCGCGACACGGCGGGCCGCTGCACGCCCCCGCTCGGCGCAGCGGGCCGCTCCACCCGGACCGGCGCGTCGTGCGCGGCGAGGAACGACGCGACCGCCGTGTCCCAGCCGAAGCACTCCGCACGCGCGCGTGCCGCCTCCCGCCGCTCGCCCTCGGCCCGTTCCAGGAGCATCGTCACGGCGTCGGCGAAGGCCTCCCCGTGGTCGGCCGCGGTGGCCCCGGCGGCGCCGATCACCTCCGGCAGCGCGGAGGAGGCGCTCGCCACCACGGGCGTACCGCACGCCATGGCCTCCAGCGCGGCGAGTCCGAAGGTCTCCGCGGGCCCCGGGGCCAGGCACACGTCGGCGGAGGCCTGGAGGGCGCCGAGCAGCTCACGGTCGGCGACGTGCCCGAGGAACGTCACCGGCAGGTCCCGCTCCGCCGCCCGCTGCTCCAGCCGCCCGCGCAGCGGCCCGTCCCCGGCGACCACCAGCACCGCCTTCCCGCCGCGCCGCAGCAGCGCCTCCAGGGCGTCCAGGGCGGTGCCGGGCCGCTTCTCCACGGAGAGCCGGGAGCACATCACCAGCAGCCGTTGGTCCCCGCGCGCGTGCAGCTCGCGCACCGCCGGGTCGCGCAGCGCCGGGTGCCGGGTCACCAGATCGACGCCCAGGGGTGCCCGTACGACGTTGGTGGCGCCGATCCTGACGAACTCCCGCTCGGCGAACTCGGTGGTGCACACCACGCGCGCGTAGGCGTGCGCGGTGCGGGCGTTGAGCGCGTCGGAGGCGCGCCGGGACAGGCCCTCGGACAGCCCCCAGGTGCGCAGCACGCCGTCGGCGGTCTCGTGGGAGACCATCACCGCGGGCACCCGGGCGCGCCGCGCCCACCGGCCGGTCCACCTGAGCGTCGTACGGTCGGAGACCTCCAGCCGGTCGGGGGCCAGCTCCTCCAGCAGGGCGGCGACGCGGCGCTTGTCGGTGAGGACGCGGTAGCCGCCGGTGCCGGGCAGCAGCGGGCCGGGCAGGGTGATGACGCGGCCCTGCTCGGTCTCCTGGTCGCTGTGGCGCTCGCCGGGCACGACGAGGACCGGCTCGTGTCCGGCGGCCAGGAAGCCCCTGCCCAGTTCGCGCAGGGCGGTGCGCAGGCCGCCGGAGGCGGGGGCGACGAAGTTGGCGAGCCGTACGATCCGCAGGGCGTCCCCGCGCGCGACCGCGCTCATGCCGCCATCACCGCCGTCCGCGCGGCGAGGACGTCCTCGTAGTGGGCGATGAGCCGGTCACCGACGGCCGCCCAGGTGCGCCCCTCGACGGTGGCGCGCCCGGCGGAGCCGTAGGCGGCGCGCAGCGCGGGGTCGGCGACCAGGGTCGCCACCGCGTCGCGTACGGCGTCGGCGTCGCGCGGCGGGACCAGCAGCCCGGTGCGGCCGTGGTCGACCAGGTCGAGCGGGCCGCCGACGGCGGGCGCGACGACCGGCACGCCGCTGGCCATGGCCTCCTGCACGGTCTGGCAGAAGGTTTCGAAGGGACCGGTGTGCGCGAAGACGTCCAGCGAGGCGAAGATCCGCGCGAGGTCGTCCCCGCCGCGGCGGCCGAGGAAGACGGCACCGGGCAGCGTCTCCTCCAGGCCGGGGCGGCTCGGCCCGTCGCCCACGACGACCACGCGCACACCGGGCAGGGCGCAGACACCGGCGAGCAGTTCGATCTGCTTCTCGGGGGCGAGGCGTCCGACGTAGCCGACGATCACCTCGCCGTTCGGGGCGAGTTCGCGGCGCAGTGCCTCGTCGCGGCGGTCGGGGCGGAAGCGGCCGGTCTCCACGCCGCGCGGCCACAGCCGTACCCGGGGCACGCCGTGCGCCTCCAGGTCGCGCAGGGAGGCGCTGGAGGGCGCGAGGGTGCGGTCGGCGGCGGAGTGCACGGAGCGGATCCGCCGCCAGGCCGCGGCCTCACCGGCGCCCACATACGTGCGGGCGTATCCGGCCAGGTCGGTCTGGTAGACGGCGACGGCGGGGATGCCGAGCCGGGCGGCGGCGGCCATGCCGCGGACGCCGAGGATGAAGGGGCTGGCCAGGTGGACGACGTCCGCGCGGTGTTCGACGAGCGCGGCGGCCAGGCGTCGGCTGGGGAGAGCGACGCGGACCTGGGGGTAGCCGGGGAGCGGTAGGGAGGGGACATGGACCACGGGGCACGGCGCCAGGGCGGCGTCGGCCTTGTTGCCCGGGGCGGGCGCCGGTGCGACGACGAGGGGAGCGTGACCGCGATCGACGAGGTGCCGGGCGGTCTGGAGCGCGCAGTTTGCCACGCCGTTCACATCGGGGGGAAAGGATTCGGTCACGATGACGACACGCATACGGGTGTTGTCGCCGTACTGGACGTGGCCGCGTCAACGTGGATCTTTCCTGGCGAGGAACGTCCCATGAGCTTCTGGATCGGCACATGCGCAGGTCAGGGCGTGTCCATGCGCTCCTGACCCGCGAGTCACCCCTCGTTCACACTGCGGGCGCGTCGGGGCCGATCCGGCTGCGTACGGCCGTCTGGACCTCCGCCTCCTCGGCTGGATCCGCGGCCAGGCGGCGCAGTCGCTCCACGACGCGGGTGTCGCCGGTCTCGGCGTGCCGGGCGGCCAGTTCGCGGGTGGTCTCCTCGCAGTCCCACAGGCACTCGACGGCGAATCCGGTGGCGAAGGAGGGGTCGGTGGCGGCGAGCGCGCGGGCGGCCCGGCCGCGTAGGTGGGAGGAGGCGGTCTCGCGGTAGACGTGGCGCAGCACGGGCGCCGCGCAGACGATGCCGAGCCGTCCGGCGCCGTCGATCAGGGTCCACAGGGTGGGCGCGTCGGGGCCTTCGCTGCGTACGGCCTCCCGCAGGGCGCCGAGGACGAGGTCGCTGTCCCTGGCGGCGCCCCGGCAGGCGAGCATCCGTCCGGCGGCGGCGCCGAGCGCGTCGGGCCGCTGGACCCAGCCGCGGGCGCGGTCGACGGCGGCGACACTGCGCATGCGTTCGAAGGCGTCCACGGCGGCCTCCACGACGACCGCGGAGCCACCGGCGACGGCGGCCTCGATCAGGTGGAGGGCGTCGGAGTCGTTGCCGTCGGCGAGGTAGCGCAGGGCCGTGCAGCGGGCGCCGTCGGAGCCGTCCTTGGCCGCCTGCACGATCTCGGCCCGGTCCTCGGGGCCCGCGACCGCGCTGAGACACCGGGCGGCGGGCACATGGAGGGCGGCGCCGCGTTCGAGGCCCTGGTGGGCCCATTCGAACACCGCCTGCACGCTCCAGCCGGGACGGGGTCCCGAGGGGCTCATCTGCCGCTGCCAGCGGTCGAAGCAGCCGGTCTCCTGGGCGGCACGCACGCGCGTGGCGATCGCCTCGCGCGAGTCCTCCGCCCACAGCCGCCACGGCCGTGGCTCGAAAGCGTCGCGTACGGCGGCGGCCAGCTCGGCCTCGCCCTCCGCGTCGGCGGGGAATCGCGCGAGCACGGGCACGGCCAGGGCGCGCAGCCCGGCGTCGTCGTCGCGCAGCGCCAGCTCGTCCAGGGCCCACGCCCAGTTGGAGCCGTGGGCGGCGTACCGGCGCAGCAGGTCGAGCGCGTCCCGGCGGCCGTAGGAGGCGAGGTGGCCGAGGACGGCGAGGGCGAGCCCGGTGCGGGACTCCTCGGTGTCGAGGACGTCCTCGGCATCGAACAGGTGCGCCTCGATGGCGTCCAGATCGCCGCCCAGGTCGAGGTAGAGGCGGGCGTAGTAGAGGGAGCGGTTCTCCACCTGCCAGTCGTGGCGGGGGTCGCGCAGCACACAGTGGTTCAGTGCCGCGAGCGCTTCCGGACGGGGGGCGGTGAGCGCGTGCAGTGTGCCGTCGCCGCGGCCCCGCTGGAGCAGGCCGAGCAGCGTACCGCTGGGCGCTATGACCGGATCGAACATGGGAAACAGCCTCACATCAAGCGTCGACGCAACCGGGGAATGTGCACTACCTGGCCGCGTGACAACACGTCGGGGCGCCCGCCGTCTCTTGCTTGCTGTAGACCATCTTCCTCTGCCTCTCGTCAAGTGGCCCGAGCGGACCGTCACGGTCCGCGCGGTGCGGCAACACCTGCCCAGCCATCGCGTCCGTGAATCACGACGTCATGATGACTCGGCGGTTATCAGTACCGCGACCGATATTTCCGGCGGCCTTCTTCCGCCTCCCCCGTTTTCCGTTCCAAACCCCGTCAGGCGGCCTGTCCGCGCTGGTCAGGGCGTTCGGATCAGTGTGCGCCGAACAATTCCAGCAGTTCTGTCTTGCCGAACATCCGAGCGGTGTCAACGGCCGAGGGAGTTCCCTCGGCAGGATCGGCACCACCCTCCAGAAGGGCTCTGATCACTTCCTGCTCGCCCTTGAAGACGGCCCCGGCGAGCGGGGTCTGACCCCGGTCGTTGATCCGGTCGGCCTCGGCGCCGCGCCCGAGCAGCGCACGCACCGTCGCGGCGTGCCCGTGGTAGGCGGCCAGCATCACCAGGGAGTCCCCGCGGTCATTGGTGAGGTTGGCCGGAACGCCCGCGTCGACATAGGCCACCAGGGCCTCGGTCTGCCCCTGCCGGGCCAGATCGAAGATCTTGGTCGCGAGTTCCACGACCTCGGGGTCGGGGACATCGGTCATCGGCGGGACCGCCTCTCACTGCGTGCTTCGGGGACTGCGGGGAGCAGCGTACGGCGGCGAGCGGAGCGGCCGTACGAGTGAATCGCCAGCGTACTTGCTGCGGGCGCACATGACCGGTCACGCCCGAGGCAAAGATCACCAATGCGCCCGCCGGACGCAACCGCGCCGGTCCGGCGCGCCGACGACGGCTCGACCATCCGGACGAAATCTGCGGAATTTCACCCAGTTGCACCTTTTGTCGTATGGATACATGCTGTGAGCCTGGAAGTACTCATGGTGACTGTCCCCTCACACCAGGAGACCCTCATGATTCTCTCCATCTCCGGAGTCGTCCTGCTCGGCGTCGTCGTCTTCATCTTCTTCCGCAAGGACGGACTCAAGGCGTCGCACGCACTGATCTCGGTCCTGTTCGGCTTCTACCTCGCGAGTACGGCCATCGCGCCAAGCATCAAGGCGGGCGGCGAGAGCCTCGCGAGCCTGCTGGGCGGCATCAAGTTCTGACGCCCTCCCGCCCCTCCCCACCCGTACGCACCTCCAGGAGACAGCAGTGGCCCGGCGCCCCCTCCCCCGCATTCTGAGCAGCGGCAGCGCACAGCTCGCCCGGAGCCGGGAGCTGGCCCGGACGGCGGCCGACAGCGCCACCGACGTCCTCCACCCGCTGATCACCATCACGCGCGGGCTGCGCCGACTGGCCTCGGCCGGGCGGCGCAGGTGGTCCGACACCCCCAAGGACAAGCGCGGTCCACTGCTGTTCCTGGTGGCCTCGGTCATCCTGGTGGTGGCGCTCGTGCCGTACGGCCCCCTGCTCGCCGCCGTCACCCTGATGGCGGCGGCGGCGTGGCAGGGCCGCGACCGCACCCCAGCGGCCTCGGACGGGCCCGACGAATCCCAGGTCCAGCGCCTGAAGTCCCTCTACGAGGCGCTGGTGCCGTACTTCTCCGCGGCCGAGGACCCCGAGCCGGTGTACGCCCACGGCGGCGACTGGGAGAAGGCCCTGACGTCGTACGACTTCGACGCCTCGGGCCGCGTCGACCGCCTGGTCATCGACTACCCGGCGTACTTCACGGACGGCGAACCGGCCGCACGCGCGCGTATCGAGCAGTTGCTCACCGCCAAGTCGGGCCGTGGCCGCGAGTACCACTTCGACTGGGACGAGGAGGGCAACCAGCTCACGGTCACCGCCCTCGCCCCCCTCCCGACCGGCATCGCCGCCCAGCGCTTCGTCACCGCGCCCGGCGAGACCGTCCTCGGCCTCACCGACCGCACCGAGGTCCAGCGCACGCTCCCCCTCACCTACGGCGAGGAGGAGCACGACATCCCGCCGGTCGTGTGGCGCACCGGCCTGCGCTCCACCGAACCCCACCTCCTGGCCCTGGGCCAGCCCGGCAGCGGCACCTCGACCCTGCTGCGCTCCATCGCCCTCCAGGCCCTCGAGTACGGCGACGTCGTCATCGTCGAGGGCGGCGGCACCGGCGAGTACGCCTGCCTCACCGGCCGGGACGGCGTCCTGTCCGTCGAGTGCGCGCTCGCCGGGGCGCTGGCCAGCCTGGAGTGGGCGGCGCACGAGACCGAGCGCCGACTGATCGCCGTCAACCGCGCCCGCCAGGCGGGCCACCCGCCGCCGGACGACACCAAGCGGCCCCTGTGGCTCCTCCTGGACCGCCCGACCGCCCTCGCCCATGTCGCCGCCGCCGACGGCCACAAGGACCCGCAGTCCCTGCTCCAGGTCCCGCTGCGGCACGGCCGCCTGGCGGGCGTCACGGTCGTCGTCGCCGAACAGTTCGACAGCGTGGACGCGCTGAGCGAGCCGGTACGGCAGCACACGCGCGCGCGTGTCGTCCTCGGCCCCGCGACCGCCGCGCAGTTGGAGCAGTACCTGGGCGCCCCGCCGCACACCACGCCGGTCACCGACGTCCCACCCGGCCGCGGCTACGCCCGCCTGGGCAACGGACCGGTCCTGCGCCTCCAGGTCCCGGCGACCCCGGACCCCTACGACGACGCGACGAGCGAGGCCCACCGGCAGGCGGTACTGGACCTGCTGCCGCCGCGCACCACCCCGGTGGACGGGGAGGTCGAGGCCCCGATGGAGGCCCCGGCGGAGGCCCCGGCCGACAGCAAGACCGAAGCCGCCCCCGAGCCCGCCCCGCGGCCCACCCTCGACAAGCCGGACCCGGTGCCCGCGGTGGCGGAGACGTCGTAGCGACGAGCCCCGGGGCCGTGCGCTCCGCACGGCGACGAGCCCCGGGGCCATGCGTTCCGCACGGCGACGAGCCCCGCAACCGTGCGCTCCCCTATAGCGACCTAGCGACGAGCCCCGGGCCCGCGGTTACGCCACGAACGTCCGCGGCGTCTCCCCGCCCCCCGCGCCCCCGCTCTCCACCAGCCGCGCCGCCGCCCCCAGCCGCGCCGCCGCCTCCTCGGCCACCGCGCCCCCCACGGTGAACGGCAGCCGCACATACCCCTCGAAGGCCCCGTCGACCCCGAACCGCGGCCCGGACGGCACCCGCACCCCCACGCGCTCCCCCGCCTCGGCGAGCCGCGACCCGGACAGCCCCCCGGCCCGCACCCACAGGGTGAGCCCGCCCTGGGGCACCTCGAACTCCCAGCCGGGCAGCTCCCGGCGCACGGCGGCGACCAGCGCGTCCCGGTTGTCGCGGGCCTGGGCGCGCCGGATCTCGACGGCCTGCTCCCAGCCCCCGGTGCCGAACAGCCAGTTCACCGCGAGCTGTTCGAGGACCGGCGTGCCCAGATCGGCGTACGCGCGGGCGGCGACCAGGCTGCGGACGACGTCCGGCGCGGCCCGCACCCAGCCGATGCGCATCCCGGCCCAGAAGGCCTTGCTGGCCGACCCGACGGTGATCACCGTGGACCCGGCGGGGTCGAACCCGCACACCGGCCGGGGCATCCGCACGTCGTCGTCCAGCCACAGCTCGGTCATCGTCTCGTCGGCGACCAGCACGGTCCCGGCCGAGCGGGCCGCCTCGACGAGCTGCCGCCGCTGGTCCTCGTCGGCGAGCGCGCCGGTCGGGTTGTGGAAGTCGGCGACGACATAGGCGAGCCGCGGCGCGGCCTCCCGCAGCACCTGCCGCCAGCGGTCCATGTCCCACCCCGTGAGTCCCGCGGCCATCGCCACGGGCACCAGCCGGGCACCGGTCTCCCGCATCAGCTGGAGGATGTTGGCGTACGACGGCGACTCGACGGCGATCCGCTCACCGCGCCCCGCGAACAGATGGCAGATCGCGTCGATGGCGCCCATCGCCCCGGTCGTCACCATGATCTGCTCGGGCATGGTGGGGATCCCGCGCGCGGTGTACCGGTCGGCGATCATGGCGCGCAGTGCGGGCAGCCCGGCCGGATAGTCGCCGTGCGTGTGGGCGTACGGCGGGAGTTCCTCGAGGGCCCCCCGCACGGCCCGGGTGAGCCAGGGTTCGGGCGCCGGGAGCGCGGCGCAGCCGAGGTCGATGATCGAGCCGAGCGCCTCGGGCGGCAGCGGTTCGAGCCCCCGCGCGGGCAGTGGGTTACCGGCCGGTACGGCGGTCCAGCTGCCCGCCCCGCGCCGCGACTCCAGGAAGCCCTCGCCGCGCAGGGCCTCGTATGCGGCGGCGACCGTCGTACGGCTCACGGACAGCGACAGGGCGAGTTCGCGCTCGGCGGGCAGCCGGGCGGCCACCGGGACGCGCCCTTCGAGCACCAGCAGCCGGATGCCGTCGGCGAGCGCGCGGTAGGCGGGCGGACGGCGCGTCCCCGGGCCCGCGGGCCGGTCCTGCTGTGAGGTGAGCAGCCGGGCGAGCTGCGCCGCACCCACCGCCGAGGTCCACTGCGCCATGACGATCAGTCCACCTTCCCCGAATTGGCCCTGGATGGCCCTACCTACCAAGCCACAGAGTGTCACGCGTCAGGCCACTTCACCACCAGGGGGGCACCTCTTGTCCGCGTCGCCCACGCAGGGACACGTCCCGCGCCGTTTGATCCAGCTCTATCTGGGCCTCGCCCTCTACGGCGCCAGCTCCGCGCTCCTCGTCCGGGCGGGCCTGGGCCTGGAACCCTGGAACGTGCTGCACCAGGGCCTCGCCGAGCGCACCGGCCTGACCATCGGCGTCGTGTCGATCATCGTCGGCGCGGCGGTGCTGCTGCTGTGGATCCCGCTGCGCCAGCGCCCAGGCCTCGGCACCGTCTCCAACGTCTTCGTCGTCGGCATCGCGATGGACGGCACCCTCGCCCTGGTCCCCGACGCCCACGCCCTCACCGTCCGCGTCCCCCTGATGCTGGCCGGGATCGTGCTGAACGGCGTGGCGACCGGCCTCTACATCGCGGCCCGCTTCGGACCCGGCCCGCGCGACGGCCTGATGACGGGCCTGCACCGGCGCACCGGCCGCTCGATCCGCCTGATGCGTACGGCGGTCGAGGTGGCGGTCGTCATCACCGGCTTCCTGCTCGGCGGCACGATCGGCGTCGGCACCCTGTTGTACGCGGTGTCGATCGGTCCGCTCGCCCAGCTCTTTCTGCGCGTTTTCGCCGTCCCGACGGCATCCGGCGGCAGCACGGTCGTTGCCACCGCGCCATCGCGGCGCGCGATACTGCGAAGGTGACCCCGCGGATACGCCACCCCTACCTCGACCACCCCGGCCCCCTCGCCTTCGCCCACCGGGGCGGCGCGGCGGACGGCCTGGAGAACACCGCCCTGCAGTTCCGGCGCGCGGTCGAGACCGGTTACCGCTACATCGAGACCGATGTGCACGCCACCCGCGACGGCAAGCTCGTCGCCTTCCACGACGCCACGCTGGACCGGGTGACCGACGGGGCGGGCCGCATCGCCGACCTGCCTTGGGCGGACGTACGGCACGCGCGCGTGGCGGGCCAGGAACCGGTGCCCCTCTTCGAGGAGCTGCTGGAGGAGTTCCCCGAGGTCCGCTGGAACGTCGACATCAAGGCGGAGCCCGCGCTGCACCCCCTGCTCGACCTGATCGCCCGCACCGACTGCTGGGACCGGATCTGCGTCGGCTCGTTCTCCGAGGCCCGGGTGGTGCGCGCCCAGCGGCTGGCCGGGCCGCGCCTGGCGACGTCGTACGGAACCCGCGGGGTACTCAATCTGCGGCTGAGGTCCTGGGGGGTTCCGGCCGCGCTGCGCCGCTCGGCGGTGGCCGCGCAGGTGCCCGAGAGCCAGTCCGGCATCCAGGTGGTCGACCACCGCTTCGTGCGCAGCGCCCACGCGCGCGGGCTCCAGGTGCACGTGTGGACGATCAACGAGGCCGAGGCCATGCACCGTCTCCTGGACCTGGGCGTCGATGGCATCATGACCGATCACATCGACACACTGCGCAAGGTCATGGAGGACCGGGGCGTCTGGGTCTGACCCCGGCCCGGGCCTTCGTGCGGCGCCGCACGGGGAAGCGAGGGCACGGGTGGGCACCGACACCGTGCGGGCACAGGCCGCCGACGAGACCGCGGAACGGCGGCGCGAGCAGCGCGGCTGGTACGTCTACGACTGGGCCTGCTCCGTCTACTCCACCAGCGTGCTCACGGTGTTCCTCGGGCCGTACCTGACCTCGGTCGCCAAGTCGGCCGCGGACGCCGACGGCTTCGTCCACCCCCTCGGCATCCCGGTGCGCGCGGGTTCCTTCTTCGCGTACGCGGTGTCGTTGTCGGTGATCGTGGCGATCCTGGCGATGCCGCTGGTGGGCGCCGCCGCCGACCGCACCGGCCGCAAGAAGCCGCTCCTGGCTGCCGCCGCCTATGTGGGCGCCGCGGCGACGACGGGCATGTTCTTCCTCGACGGCGACCGCTATCTGCTCGGCGGCGCGCTGCTGGTCGTGGCGAACGCCGCCCAGTCGGTGGCGATGATGCTCTACAACTCCTACCTCCCGCAGATCGCGCCGCCCGAGGAGCGCGACGCGGTCTCCTCGCGCGGCTGGGCCCTGGGCTACGCGGCGGGCGCCCTGATGCTGATCGCCAACCTGGTCCTGTATCTCGCCCACGACTCCTTCGGCGTCTCCGAGAGCACGGCCGTCCGCATCTGCCTGGCCTCGGCCGGTCTGTGGTGGGGCGCCTTCGCGATCATTCCGCTACGACGGCTGCGCGACCGCCGCTCCCCCGCGCGGGAGGCCGCCCTGCCCGGCCGCGCGCAGCTCGCGGCGACCCTGCGCGACATGCGCCGCCACCCGCTCACCCTGGCCTTCCTGCTGGCGTACCTCCTCTACAACGACGGCATCCAGACGGTGATCTCCCAGGCGTCGGTCTACGGCTCGGAGGAGCTGGGCCTGGAACAGTCCACGCTGATCGTGGCAGTGCTGCTGGTGCAGGTGCTGGCGGTGGCGGGCGCGCTGGCCCTCGGCAGGCTGGCCCGCACGTACGGCGCCAAGCGCACGATCCTCGGCTCGCTGGTCGCCTGGACGCTCACCCTCGGCGCCGGTTACTTCCTCCCCGCCGGGGCCCCGGTGTGGTTCTTCGTGCTGGCCGCGGGCATCGGCCTGGTGCTCGGCGGCAGCCAGGCGCTGTCCCGCTCCCTCTTCTCGCATCTGGTCCCGCCGGGCAAGGAGGCCGAGTACTTCTCGGCGTACGAGCTGAGCGACCGCGGGATGAGCTGGCTCGGCCCGCTGCTGTTCGGGCTGACCTACCAGCTGACCGGCAGCTACCGGGACGCGATCATCTCGCTGGTGGCCTTCTTCGTCCTGGGCTTCGTGCTGCTCGCCCGGGTCCCGGTGCGGCAGGCGATCCGCGACGCGGGCAATCCGGTGCCGGACAGGATTTAGCACTCGGAGCGAAAGGGCTGTAGTGTACGCGTTTGGCCTGCCAGGCGTACCGTTACTGCGCGTCAAAGATGCCGAAACGCTGGGTGACATCTCCTTTCAGATGTGACAAACCGGGCGCCGGTGGGTACTGCACTGGTTGACAAGGCTGCGGCTACGACGGCGACGCATGACCCGGAACGGGACTCGGAACGGGAATCTTTACCGCCGACCGGACGTTGACCGGATGACGACGACAGCGACACCTGTCCTGTGGGCGACAAGCCCGGGAGGCACGATTCATGAGTGAGCGAGCTCTTCGCGGCACGCGCCTCGTGGTGACCAGCTACGAGACGGACCGCGGCATCGACCTGGCCCCGCGCCAGGCCGTGGAGTACGCATGCGAGAAGGGGCATCGATTCGAGATGCCCTTCTCGGTCGAGGCGGAGATCCCGCCGGAGTGGGAGTGCAAGGTCTGCGGGGCCCAGGCACTTCTCGTGGACGGCGACGGTCCGGAGGAGAAGAAGGCCAAGCCTGCGCGTACGCACTGGGACATGCTGATGGAGCGGCGCACCCGCGAGGAACTCGAAGAGGTCCTCGAGGAGCGTCTCGCCGTGCTGCGTTCCGGTGCGATGAACATTGCGGTGCACCCCAGGGACAGCCGCAAGAGCGCGTAGCCGAAGGCGTGACAATCTAGGCACCACATTGACCGCGGGCGCCGTACGTACATGTACGGCGCCCGCGGTCGTTGGCGTGCGCGGATTCGGGTGACGGGGCCCACCCGGCGGCCGAGCGGGCGACGGCGGCCCAGCCCAACGGTCGGGTGGCGGGCACGCCCAGCGGCCGGGCAAGGGGCACGGCCAGCGGCCGGGCTACGGAGATGCCCAGCGGCCGGGCAGCGGGCACCGTCCCTCGCGGCGACCCCACGGAGCAGCGGGTTTCAGCCCAGCGGCAAGCAGGGGACCCGGCCAGCCCAGCTCAGCGATCGAGCGGGGGGCGCGGCCCCTCCGGCCGGTCCCGTGGCTCGGGCTCGTCCCTGATGACCTCGCCCTGGACGACCTTGCCGTCGGGGCGGTGCATCCGGGCCTGCTGGAAGGCGTCGCCCAGGGTGCCGGGGCGGGCGGTGCGGAGTCTGCGCTCGAAGGTGCGCTCGGCGCGGCGGCTCAGCGCCTTCTGGACCGGCGGCACCAGCAGGACCAGGCCCAACGCGTCCGATATCAGGCCGGGCATCATCAGCAGCAGACCGCCCAGCATCATCAGGCCGTTGCCACCCCCGCGCGAGGGGGCCGTGCCCCGCTGCATCGCCTCGTTGAGGTTCTGGAAGGCGCGCCTGCCCGCCCGCTTGATGACCACGGTGCCGAGCACCAGCCCGGCGATCAGCAGCAGGAACACCGTAAGGCCGCCCGCCGCGTCCGCGACCACGGTCAGCAGCCAGATCTCCAGCACCAGCCAGGCCGCGACGCCCAGCGGCAGGAAGGTCCGCAGCCGGGAGCGCGGGGGCCGGGCAGGTTGGGCGGAGGTCTGAGCGCCAGTCGTCATGCCTCCAGTGTGCCTGGCCCCGGCTCAGCACGGGATAAGCGGGGCGGCCAGGTCTTCCGGGACCGTCAGCGGCGCCGCAGGACGCGGCCCACCCGCTCCCCCACCCCCCAGGTGGTGACCCGCCACAGCGCCTCCACCAGGATGTCGCGGTTCATCTTGGAGTCGCCGTGCTCGCGCTCCACGAAGGTGATCGGCACCTCGACGACGTGGTAACCGGCCCTGACGGCGCGGCGGGCGAGGTCGACCTGGAAGCAGTACCCCTGCGAGGCCACCTCCTCCAGACCGAGCCCTTCGAGGGTCTCGCGGCGGAAGGCGCGGTAGCCGCCGGTGACATCACGGATCGGCACGTCCAGCAGCACGCGCGAGTAGAGGCTCCCGCCACGGGAGATGAACTCCCGGCCCTTGGGCCAGTTCACCACCCGCCCGCCGGGCACCCAGCGCGAGCCGAGCGCGAGGTCCGCGTTCTTGAGCGCGGTCAGCAGCCGGGGCAGTTCCTCGGGCTGGTGCGAGCCGTCGGCGTCCATCTCGATCAGTACGCCGAAGCCGTGCTCCAGACCCCAGCGGAAGCCCGCGAGATAGGCGGCGCCGAGCCCTTCCTTGCCCTTGCGGTGCAGCACCTGGACGTGGTCGTCGGAGGCGGCCAGTTCGTCGGCCAGCTTGCCGGTGCCGTCGGGACTGTTGTCGTCGGTGACCAGGACGTGCGCCTCGGGGACGGCCTCGCGCACCCGGGCGACGATCGACGCGATGTTCTCGGCCTCGTTGTAGGTCGGGATGATCACCAGAGCCGTGCCGAGCGGACCGAAGCGCCTCGCCCGGTCCTGTGCCGCGAGGGTCCCGTCGCCGTCGTTCACTGCTGCCCCTTCAAGTCCGTACGCAGAGGTCCACCATAGTGCTCGCGGCCTGCGCCGACGTGAGGGGACGTTGGTATTCCGGTGTCGATCGCCGAAGTTCGGGGTAGGGATCAGTTCTTTCGGTGTCTTTCGCCCGGATGCGGCGGATGGGGGCCCGGCGCCCTTCGGTCCGACCTGGGACCCGCTGGCTGCGGATCGACCTGAAGCCGTTGTCTACTGAGCGCGCGGGCCCCACCCCGGTCACACCTTGCCGACCGGCCGGAACCTTCCCTCGGCCAGCGCGGACGCTGAGCCTGGCTCCCAGTGGCGGTGCCCCGGTGCGGTACACCGTCCCTGACCCAGCGGCGCCGCGCCGAGTGCGCGGAGGTTCCCCGGTCGGGCGTCCGATGGTGGACCCGGCCGAACCTACCGGCCCCCGGCCGCTGCCTGTCAACAGTCGCCGGACCGGCCGGTCTTCCGTCCGCTCGCCGGTCGGCGGCGAGGATGCGCAGGTCGTGGGAGGGGTGGCGGGCGGGGGCGGCCACAGCGCCGCCCCCGTAGATCACTCGCCCGGCCGTACGAACACGGTCCGGCCGCCGACCACCGTACGCAGGCATACGGGCAGCTCGGAGCCAGGGCTCAAATCAGGCAGCCCGGGGGTGCCGGAGCGCGGGTCGGTCGACCAGCGTGCCACCCGGTCGTCGGGGGCCTGGACGACGAGGTCGCCGGTGCGCCACACGGCGTAGTCCGCGGGCGCGCCCGGCACCAGCACACCGGCGTCGTCCCGGCCGATCGCCCGCCAGCCGCCGCGCGTGTGCGCGGTGAACGCCGCCCGCACCGAGATCCGGTGCTCGGGCGTGTGGTGGAAGGCGGCGGCGCGGACCGTGCCCCACGGGTCGAGCGGGGTGACCGGGCTGTCGGAGCCGAAGGCGAGCGGGACCCCGGCGCGCAGCAGCGCGGCGAAGGGGTTCAGGGTGCGGGCCCGCTCGGCGCCGAGCCGCTGGGCGTACATGCCGTCCTCGCCGCCCCACAGCGCGTCGAAGGCGGGCTGCACGGACGCCGTCAGCCCCAGCTCGGCGAAGGCGGCGACGGTGTCGGGGGTGAGCATCTCGGCGTGCTCGATCCGGTGCCGGGCGGCGCGTACGCGGGCCAGGCCGATCTTCTCGGCGGCGGCGCGCACCCCGTCGACGACCGTGCTCACCGCGGCGTCGCCGATGGCGTGGAAGCCCGCCTGGAGCCCCGCCTCGGTGCAGGCGACGACATGCGCGGCGACGGCGTCGGCGTCCAGGTAGGCGGTGCCGGTGTGGTCCGCGTCGGTGTACGGCTGGTGCAGACAGGCGGTGTGGGAGCCGAGCGCCCCGTCGACGAACAGGTCCCCGGCCGCGCCGACGGCCCCCAGCTCCCGCGCCCGCTCCACATCGCGCTCCGCCCAGTAGCCGACCACCCGCGGCCCGTCCTCCGCACCGGCCAGCCGCAGCAGCCCGGTGAAGTCGTCCTCGGCGGAGATCTCCGGTCCGGCGCACTCGTGGACCGTGCCGATGCCGAGCGAGGCGGCGTGCGCGAGGGCGGCGCGCTGGGCCTCGGTGCGCTGGAGCGGGGTGACGGCCCCGAGCGCGGCGGCCCGTACGGCGTGGTGGTCGTCGGCGGTCAGCGGGCGGTCCTCCCGGGTGACCTCGCCGGGGACCAGGTCCAGCAGGGCCGTGGTGACGACCGCGGAGTGCACGTCGATCCGGCTGAGGTACAGGGGCCGCCCGCCGGTGGCCGCGTCGAGTTCGGCGCGCGTCGGCGGGCGCCCACCGGGCCACCGGGCGGCGTCCCAGCCGTGCCCGAGCAGCACGCGGTCGTGCGGGCGGGCGGCGGCGAACTCCCGGACCAGACCGAGGGCCGCGTCCAGGGTGGGCGCGGCCGACAGGTCGAGGCCGGTCAGCGCGAGACCGGTGGCGGTGGTGTGCACATGGGCGTCGGTGAACGCCGGGGTGACCAGCGCGCCGTCCAGGTCGACGACCTCGTCCGCCTCGTCCGCGAACGCGTCCGCCGCCCCCTCGGAGCCGACCCAGGCCACCTGACCCCGCTCGACGACCATGGCGGTGGCGAAGGGATCGGCGGGACTGTGGACCTCTCCACGACGAAGCAGAACGGTCTTGACCGGCTCGGTGCGCTCACTCATGCGCACCAGTCTCACCCCACGCCGGGAACCCGCTGCACAGGGGTCACCCACAACGCCGCCCAGGGGCGCGGGCAACTGCGCGATCAGCCACCGGTCACCCGCACCGGCGGTACGACCGTCACACCCGCGGCGGCCGTGCCTCGTACGGCGTCGACAGCACGACCGTCGTCCGCGTGGACACCCCCGCCAACGACCGCAGCCGGGCCAGCAGTTCCTCCAGCTCGTGCGGGGTGGCGACCCGCACCTTGAGGATGTAGTTCTCGTCGCCCGCGACGCTGTGGCACGCCTCGATCTCGGGAACGCCCGCCAGCCGGTCCGCGATGTCGTCCGGCGCGCTGGGATCGAACGGTTTCACCGAGATGAAGGCCGTCATGGGCAGCCCCACGGCCTCGGGGTCGACCACCGCGGCGTAGCCGCGGATGACGCCACGCTGCTCCAGCCGACGCACCCGCTGGTGCACGGCCGACGTGGACAGGCCCGTGGCCTTGCCCAGGTCGGTGTAGCTCATCCGCCCGTCCTTGACGAGCAGCTGCACGATCTGACGGTCCAGCTCCTCCATGGCGCAGAACCTACAGTGCGCTTGATCTCCGCGGATACCTCGGCAGAACGGACCGGGCCGCCCTCAGGGGACAAAAGCGCCGGGCCGGGCACCTGCGGGCGGCATGTGACGAAGACCACACCCCTCGAACGGGCTCCGTAATGTTCCCGTGATTACCCCGGATGCGGGACGGGAAGTGCTTGGTGTGGTCGAGGCCGCAGCGCCTTCACGGCCCAGCCCGAGGGGGAGAATCCCATGCAGAGTCTTAAGCGCCCTGGTCGCACCGCACCCAAGCGGCAGCAGCTTGTCGTCGAGCCCACGCCGGAGGGCGTCGAACCCGACGACTTCGACGCCGACGAGCTTGACGCGTACGACACCTTCGAGATGTACCGGGTGGTCTGCCCGGACTGCGCCCAGCCCATCGCCCTGCTGGCGGACGAGGAGGTCCTGCCGGAGCACGCGCTGTGCGCCTCGCCGTGGAACCCGTTCGGCCTCACGGTCTGCGCGGGTACGGGCCGCCGGGCCTCGGACGCCCGCCCCGCCGACGAGACCGTGGAACCGCAGGAGCAGGACACCGCCCTGCTGTTGACGCTCCCTCAGGGGCTCGACTGGCGGATGCAGCCCTTCTCGCACGTGGGCGGTCCGGGTTCACGCCCGATCAGGGTCCCCGCGATGCGGCACCACGCCGCCGTGGACACCTCCCGTCAGGCCGCCTGAGCCACGTCACGCCGGGCCGCCGACGCCTCTCGCGTCACAGCGCCTTCCTGACGCACCTCGCGACACCCCGTAGCCACCCCGCACCACAGCCCCAGCCTGCCGTGGTGCGGGTCCGGCACGCACGCGCCGGAGCGCTCCGGGAACGCACTCCCGATTCCGTGCGCCGGTGACCTGCCCGCCTGCTCCCGCGTTGGCCGGGTATGACCCCCATTCAGTCGGCCACCCCGTCGGCGACCGGGCGGCAGCGCCAGATCTTCGTCCGCCGCCCCGCCGAATCGGTTCCGCTGCCCGCACAGCCGCCTCCGCCGCAGCTGTCGGACCCGCCGATCTACCGGGATCTGCTCCAGACCTGGGCGGGCCACGGCCGCACCCTGCCGGGGCGCCACGACCCGGAGTGGGTCCGGCTGGCGGCGCCCCTGGTGCTGCCGGGACAGTTCAGCGGGTCTCCGGGCCCACGAGATGGCGGGCGATGACCATCCGCTGGATCTGGTTCGTGCCCTCGACGATCTGGAGCACCTTGGCCTCGCGCATATAGCGCTCGGCAGGGAAGTCCGCGGTGTACCCGTACCCGCCGAGGACCTGTACGGCGTCGGTGGTGACCCGCATCGCCGTGTCGGTGCAGTGCAGCTTCGCCATGGCGGCCTGCCGGGCGAAGGGCCGCCCCGCGTCCCGCAGCCGGGCCGCCGCCAGGTACAGCGCGCGGCCCGCCTCTATCTGGGTCGCCATGTCGGCGAGCATGAAGCGCAGCCCCTGGAAGTCGGCGATCGGCTTGCCGAACTGCCGCCGCTCGGCCGCGTACGACACCGCCTCGTCCAGCGCCGCCTGGGCCACGCCGATCGCGCAGGCCGCGATGCCGAGCCGCCCGGAGTCGAGCGCGGAGAGCGCGATCGCGAAACCCTGGCCCTCGTCGCCGATGCGGCGGCCGTCCGGGACGCGTACGCCGTCGAGGTGGACCTGTGCGGTGGGCGAGCCCTTCATGCCCATCTTCTTCTCCGGCGCCGCGGCGCTCAGCCCCGGGGCGTCGCCGGGCACCAGGAACGCGGTGATCCCGCGCGGGCCCTCCTCGCCGGTGCGCGCCATCACGGTGTAGAAGTCGGCGACGCCGCCGTGGGTGATCCAGGCCTTGGTGCCGGTGATCACCCAGTCGTCGCCGTCGCGCACCGCCTTCGTCCGCAGCGACGCGGCATCCGATCCGGACGACGGCTCGGACAGGCAGTAGGCGCCGAGCAGACCGCCGCCGAGCATCGCGGGCAGGTGCTCGACCTGCTGCTCCTTGGAGCCGTAGGCGGCGAGGGCGTAGGAGGCCAGGGTGTGCACGCTGACGCCGAGGCCGACGGTGAGGCGGGCGGCGGCCAGTTCTTCCAGGACCTGGAGGTAGACCTCGTACGGCTGGTCACCGCCGCCGTACTCGGAGTCGTACGGCAGTCCGAGCAGGCCCGACCGGGACAGCAGGGAGAAGATCTCGCGCGGGAAGCGGCCGGCGTCCTCCTCCTCGGCCGCCTGCGGGGCGATCTCGCGCTGTGCGATGTCACGGACGAGCGAGATCAGGTCCCGGGCCTCGTCCGTGGGCAGTTGACGGTCCACCGGGTGCGGGGCGCGGTCGGGCATGGAAACGCTCTCCTCCCTTTCGGGCACAGCGGCGGGCACCGTCTCGGGTGGTGGCGGCTCCGCCGGGTCTCACGGCATCCGCCGGTGCTCCCGCTCCCGGGTCTCGGAAGCGGCTGACCAGCGGCTGCGCTGTGAGTATGCCCGATGGAGAACCTCCCGTCACCGGTTAACGACCGCTCACTTCAAACACGTACCCGCCCGCTCACGGCATGGAACGCCAGAGGCGCCGGGACCCCTCGGGCGGCCCCGTGGACCAACCCCGGGAGGCTCCCCCACGCCCCCGCCCCGGAACCACCGGCCCGCCGCCCCGCGTCAGCCGTCCCGGCGGGCCGGAGCGGGAGCCCGGTACGCGGGATCCAGCTCCTCGATCGCCCGCAGCGTCCCCCCGAGCGTCCTCACCAGCAGCTCCCGCATCGTCTCGCGGGACAGCCCCGGCCGGTCGATCCAGTCCAGCGTCGCGCCCTCGACGCCGCACACCCAGCCGAGCAGCCCCATGCGGGCGACCGGCGCCACGTCCCGGCTGCCGTACGCCCCGTCGGCGATGGTGTCGACGATCGCCTCGCGGACGCCGTCCCGGATGGCCTGGACCTCGGTGTCGAAGCCGACGCCGCCACTGACGATGGTGCGGTAGGCGGCCTGGTTGTGCTCGGCGTAGCGCAGATAGCTCTCGACGGTGCGGTGCACCCGGTCCAGCTGGGGCAGTTCGGCCTCACGGGCCGCGAAGTCGACGAGGTCGGCGACCGAGTCCTGGACGATCGCGAGGTAGTAGCCGCGCTTGGACTGGAAGTAGTAGTAGATCAGCCCCTTGGCGACATGGGCCTGGCGGGCGATGTCGTCCATGGAGAGCGCGTCGTAGGACCTGTCGGCGAACAGCCGCCGCCCGATGGCGAGGAGTTCGGCGCGGCGCGCCAGGGAGCGCTCGGTGCCGCGGACCCGGGGACGGGCGGCGTCGGCGGTGGCGCGCTGTTGACTGATATTCAATTTCGACCCTGGTCTCCGGGGGGCGGCGGGACTCCACGGCAGTATGGCAGGTCGGCCAGTGGGTCAGGTCACAGCCGGAGGGCCGGGGTCAGAGCAGGCCGAGCTGGGTCACGAGCATGGCGACGACCACGACGAGGACCCATCCCAGGGCCTGCTCGACGATCTTCGGGCCGTCGTCCTTGGGGCCGCCGGTACGGACGAGCGGGCCGCCGGTTCGGACGAGGGCGGCGGTGGCGGGGTGTGCGGTCATCCGTCCACCCTGCCACCGCCTGCCCCCCGTACGGCCGAGAGGTTGGTCACAGCCGGGGGCGGCTCAGCACACCCCGACCGCCTGCAGCGCGGCGCGCTGGCGCGCGGTCGGCCGGGCCGGGAAGTACAGGTAGCAGACGCCGCCCGTGCCGGAGACGACCTTGCCGGAGGCGTTGTACCGCTTGGTACGCAGCCAGATGTTCTCCCACTCCCGCCGCCGGTAGACGCGCCGCACCGCCTCGTTGCTCGGCGAGGCCGGGTCGTTGGCGATCACGTCGCCGTCGGCGGTGAAGCCGATCACGGTCATCAGATGGCCGGAGGTGCCGTACCCGGCCCCGGTCAGCTCCTCCTCGCGGAACGACTGGGACGTTATGGCCGGGATGCCCGCCGCGATCAGCGTCTCCAGGTCGGTGAGCGAGCCGAGCCGGGTGACCACGCCCTGGATGCCGTCGAAGGTGGCGGCGTAGGCGGCGTTGAAGGGCCAGTTGCCGCAGCCCGCGTACTGGTAGTCGTAGGTGTACCGGGCCGCGTGGCAGACCTGCGGGTCGGCGAAGGCCGGGTCGACCCAGGACAGCTGCTCGTCGGTGAGACGGCCGCCCCAGTACTCGACGATCATCTGCGAGGAGGTGGGGCTGCACCAGGCCTCGCCACCGTTGTCGTACTCGGGGTACTGGCCGACGTGGGTCTCCTGCGAGTAACGCGGGACGATCAGCTCGCGGGCCAGGCCCGGGGCGGTGGCGGGCACGGTGAAGCGGTCGGGGATGTCGGAGCCCATCGCGCCGAGCCGCCACACGGTCGGGGTGAGCTTGGTGCCGGGCCTGCGGTAGAGGGTGAGCCGCAGCCGGTACGCGGTCAGCCGCAGCCCCGACGCGGCGTCGTCGATGGCGAACGTGTCCGTCCAGATACTGCTCTTGCCGTCGCCCTGGTCGTCCACCGAGGTCCGCCGGATGTCCTCGTCGCCCGCCGCCCAGCGGCCCATGACGTACCAGGGGGTGTCGGTGCCGTCGGAGTAGGTGCCCTTCAGCTCGACCTGGAGCCAGGTGCCGCCGGGGGTGTGGGCGTTCCAGGAGGCGATCACCTCGGTCGAGGGCACCTTGGGCCGGTGCACGGGGGAGGTCCAGGTCGCGTACTCCCAGGCGGCGCCGCGCCCGGTGTGCGGGTCGGTGTAGTCGGCGCTCCCGGCGGGCGTGCCGATCACCAGGCCGGGCCGGGCGCCGCCGACGGCACGGGTGCCGCGCGCCGCACCCGTGCGCCAGTCGGTGTACGACGTCCAGGCGCGGTTGTCGATGGGGCGGGCCGGGGCCTGGGCGGTGCCCGGGGCGTTGCTGGCCGCGTGGGCCACCGCCCCTCCCGCGCCGCTGCCCACCGCGGCGACGACCGCGGCGGCCAGGAGGGTTCTGCGGGACGGCTGTTCGGCTCTGCTCATGGGCGAAAGACCCCCAGGTGTCGAAGTCGGGGCAGGTCAGTGCTTGGATCGTGGGCCAACTATGAACGCTGACCGGGCCGTCCGGCCAGCACTTGGGGCCATGGCGCGTCCACCAATATTGGTCTCGACCAGTGGAGTCACCTGGAGCGCCGCAGCCCAACGGCAGGGGATGATGGAGGGCGTGCCGTCCCCTCGTCGCCTCCTCCGCCCGGCCGGGCTCGCCCCCCTCGCCGACGCCCTGCGCGCCCTGCCGCCGTCCTGCGGCCCGGTCCGGCTGATCGGCGTCGACGGGCACGCGGGGTCGGGCAAGTCCACGTTCGCCGGGCGGCTGTCCGCCGCGCTCGACGACGCCCCGGTGCTGCACCTGGACGACATCGCCAGCCACGCCGAGCTGTTCGAGTGGACCGACCGCCTGCTGGCCCAGGTGATCGAGCCGCTCCGGCGCGGCGAGACGGCGCACTTCACCCCGTACGACTGGCAGGCCCGGTGCTTCGGTCCGCCCCGCGCACTGGAGCCCGCGCCGGTGGTACTCATCGAGGGGGTCGGCGCCGGACGCCGCGTCCTGCGCCCCCATCTGGCCCGGCTGCTCTGGATGGAGCTGCCCCCGGCCGAGTCCTGGCGGCGCGGTCGCTCCCGGGACGGGGCGGAACTGCGGGACTTCTGGGACGGCTGGGTCCGCGCCGAGCGGCGGCACTTCACCGCCGACCCCTCCCGGCCCTTCGCGGACCTGCTGATACGGCAGGAATCAGCGGGATACGAGATGCTGCCGGGGCCCACTGGACAGCCGCGTCACGGACCAGCACATGACGGTCGGTGACCGCCCCGCCGCGATGTGGTGAACCTGTGAAGACCCTTGCTTTCGAACTTGCCCAAGTGCTCCAACTCCGCTTGACCGGGGGGCCGTACAGGACTTACGTTCTCAATGTGCGGCCAATCGCGGTCGCCCCGTACGCGAAGCCCCCGGTTGTTCCCCCGTGACCGGGGGCTTCGTTCTGCCCTCACCCCTTCTTCCCGGGCGCGGTGAGGCGCCTCCCGCTCACCCTCGGTCACCACCCGCATCGCGCCCCATCTGCTCCCACCTCGTCAAACGGCCGCTACGGCACCCTTCGGCGGGCGACAACCCACGGGTACGATGCCCTCGGGTGCGACCTTCCGGACGGCGCTGTCCCGCACGGCCGCAACTCCTGGGCGGGGCACGGCGGTTCGACAAGCGTCCGACGGGCGACGGCCCGGCGGCGAACCAGCGGGGGCACGGTTTGTGGGGGGACGTGATGGACTTCGGCACGCAGGGCCCCGAGGCCCCGGCCGACCTCGCCTGGATACGGGGCGTGGACGCCTACACCATGGGCGCCTATCCGCAGGCGGAGGAGGAGTTCCGCACGGCGGTGCGGCTGGACCCCGGGATGGCGGACGGCTGGCTCGGACTGCACGCGCTGCGCGTCGACACCACGACCGCGCTGCTGCGGATGTTCCGCCACCGCGAACGCTTCGGTGAGCAGCGCGCCCGCCACCGCCGCACCCTGAACTCCTGGTACTGGCTGGGCTGGTGGGTGCAGCCGGTGCTGGAGAGCCCCCGCGATCTGCTGCTCGCGCACGCCTCGCACTGGCTCGACGGCCGCCATGTACCGGAGCTGGACCGGGCGCTCGCCGGACTGCCGCCGGTGGACGACCCGCAGGTCCGCTTCCTGCACGCCTGCCGTGCCTATCTGGTCAAGGACTGGGAGCAGCTGGTCCGGCACACCGACCCGCTCCTGGACGATCAGCTGCTCGGCATCGAGGCCGGGCTGTTCGGCGGCATGGCCCGGGTCCGCCTGGAGATGTACGGGCAGGCCGAGCCCCTGCTGTCCGCCGCGCTGATGCGCTGCCGCAGCGAGCAGCCGCAGCGCAAGGAGCTGCGCTACTGGCTGGCCCGGGCACACGAGGGCACCGGCCGCTCGGCCGCCGCGCTCCCGCTCTACCGGGCGGTGCACCGGGTCGACCCGGCGTTCATGGACACCTCGGCCCGGCTCGCCGCGATCGCCGAGGGCGACGGCTACGACGACTCCGACGGTCTCGCGCTCACCCTCACCGGCGTCGTTCCCGACCTCGACGGCCTCGACGCCACCGACCCGCTTTTCGACGCCGAGGGCCGGGACCTGAAACTCTCCGAGCCCGATCCCCCGCCGCCCGCCGGTCCGCCGCCCTCGGTGAACGACCCGGCCGTGCGCGAGCGCGACGCCGTACCGTCCCAGCCACTGCCCGCCGGGCCCACCGATCCGGCGCTGCTGGCCGAGGCGCTCGCCGAGCTGGAGCGGATGGTCGGCCTTGAGCCGGTGAAACGGCAGGTCAAGGCCCTGTCGGCGCAGTTGAACATGGCGCGGCTGCGGGCCGGGCAGGGCCTGCCGGTGCAGCCGCCCAAGCGGCACTTCGTGTTCTCCGGCCCCTCGGGCACCGGCAAGACCACCGTCGCCCGCATCCTCGGCCGGGTCTTCTACGCCCTCGGGCTGCTCGGCGGCGACCATCTGGTGGAGGCGCAGCGGGCCGACCTGGTGGGCGAGTACCTCGGGCAGACCGCGGTGAAGGCCAACGAGCTGATCGACTCCGCGCTCGGCGGGGTCCTCTTCGTCGACGAGGCCTACTCGCTGTCGAACTCCGGGTACGGCAAGGGCGACGCGTACGGCGACGAGGCGTTGCAGGTGCTGCTGAAGCGGGCCGAGGACAACCGCGACCACCTCGTGGTGATCCTGGCGGGCTACCCCGAGGGCATGGACCGCCTGCTCGCCGCCAACCCCGGACTGTCCTCCCGCTTCACCACCCGCGTGGACTTCCCCTCCTACCGGCCCCTCGAACTCACCTCCATCGGTGAGGTGCTGGCCGCGGAGAACGGCGACGTGTGGGACGAGGAGGCCCTCGACGAGCTGCGTGCCATCGCCGGGCACGTCGTCGACCAGGGGTGGATCGACGAGCTGGGCAACGGACGGTTCCTGCGCACGCTGTACGAGAAAAGCTGCGCGTACCGGGATCTACGGCTGTCCGTCTACCCCGGCACGCTGTCCCGCGACGATCTGTCCACGCTCCGGCTGCCGGACCTCATGCAGGCGTACGGCGAGGTGCTGTCGGGACGGGGACCGCAGGATCCGTCCGCCCTATGACGGCCCCTGGTGCACCGGATCGCGGTGCGCCGGGTCCCGCACCTCCCCCACCAGCAGCTCCAGTACGTCTTCCAGCGCGACCAGCCCCAGCACCCTGCCGGAGGCGTCCGCCACCTGCGCGAGGTGGGTGGCGGCGCCGCGCATCACGGTGAGGGCGTCGTCCAGCGGCAGATCGGACCGCAGGGTCGTCATCGGCCGCCACAGCCGCTGCGGCACCGCCCGCTCGGAGTCCTCCAGGTCGAGTACGTCCTTCACGTGCAGATAGCCCATGAAGGCGCCGCCCCGCGCGGCGACCGGGAAGCGCGAATACCCGGTGCGGGCGGTCAGCCCGACGATCTCGGCCGGGGTGACCGAAGGGCTGACCGTGATCAGGGACTCCCGGCGCAGCAGGACGTCGGTGACCGGGCGGGAACCCAGCTCCAGGGCGTCCTCCAGGCGCTCGGCCTCCTCCGGGTCGAGCAGGCCCGCCTGCCCGGAGTCCTCCACCAGGCGGTTGAGCTGCTCGCTGGTGAAGACGGCCTCCACCTCGTCCTTGGGCTCGACGCGGAACAGCCGGAGCACGCCCCGCGCGCAGGCGCCGAGGGCCACCGTGATCGGTCGGCACAGCCGGGCGAAGGCGACCAGGCCCGGGCTGAGCCACAGCGCGGCCTTCTCGGGGGCGGCCATCGCCAGGTTCTTCGGGACCATCTCGCCGATGACGAGGTGGAAGAAGACAACGGTGGCCAGGGCTATCACATAGCCCAGCGGGTGGATCATGGCGTGCGGCAGGTGGATCCACTCGAAGAACGGTTCCAGCAGGTGCGCCACGGTCGGCTCGGCGACCGCGCCCAGCGTCAGCGAGCACACCGTGATCCCGAACTGGGCCGCCGCCATCATCTGCGGCAGCCGCTCCAGGCCGTACAGCACCTGCCGGGCCCGGGCGGTGCCGAGCGGTTCGATCTGACTGCGCCGGACCGACACCAGCGCGAACTCGGCGCCCACGAAGAAGCCGTTGGCCAGCACGAGCAGCGCGGCGAAGAGGAGCTGGAGCAGGCTCATCGGGCGCCCTCCGGGGCGGGGAGGGCACGGGAGACCGCCGGGTGGGCGGCCGAGGCGGCCACCTCCGTGGCTGCCGGGCCGAGGGACGCCGTCGCCGTCGCCGGTACGGCGACGGCGACGACGGTGGCCTCCGCACCGCGCCCGGCGTACGGACCGGGGTTGCCCGCCGGTACGGGTGCCGGGGCCGCGGCGACCAGGCGGACGCGTTCCGCCCGGTAGTGGCCCACCCGGCGCACGGTGAGGCGCCAGCCGGGCAGCTCCGCCCTGTCGCCCACGGCGGGGATACGGCCGAGGAGGTCGGCGACCAGCCCGGCGACGGTCTCGTACGGCCCCTCGGGCGCGGTGAGGCCGACGCGGGTCAGGGTGTCGACGCGGCAGCTGCCGTCGACGTCCCAGGCGGGGCGGCCGTCCTCCGGCGGGGCGGGGGCGATTTCGGGTGCCTCGTCGAGGACGCTGTCGTGCTCGTCGCGGACCTCGCCGACGATCTCCTCGACGATGTCCTCCAGGGTGACGACCCCGGCCGTGCCGCCGTACTCGTCCACGACGACCGCGATGGGCTGCTCGCTGCGCAGGCGGGCCAGCAGCGGTCGTACCGGCAGGGTCTCGGGGACCAGCAGCGGCGGGCGGGCGATCCGGCCGACGGGGGTGCGCAGCCGGTCGGCGACGGGGACGGCCAGGGCGTCCTTGAGGTGGACCATGCCCACCACCTCGTCGATCCGCTCCCGGTAGACCGGGAAGCGGGACAGGCCGGTGGCGCGGGTCAGGTTGACCACGTCCTCGGCGGTGGCCGAGGACTGGAGCGCGCTGACCTTCACGCGCGGGGTCATGACGGCCTGCGCGGTCAGGTCGCCGAGGGACAGGGTGCGGACGAAGAGGTCCGCGGTGTCCTGCTCCAGGGCTCCCGCGCGGGCCGAGTGCCGGGCCAGGGAGACCAGTTCGCCCGGGGTGCGGGCGGAGGCCAGCTCCTCGGCGGGTTCGAAGCCGAGGGCCCGGACGAGGCGGTTGGCCACGGAGTTCAGCGCGGCGATCACCGGCCTGAACACGCGTGCGAAGACATGTTGGGGACCCGCGACGAAGCGCGCGACCTGGAGGGGGCGGGACACCGCCCAGTTCTTGGGCACGAGTTCGCCGACGACCATCTGCACGGCCGAGGCCAGCAGCATGCCGACGGCCACCGTCACCCCGGGGACCGCGCCCTCGGGGACACCGGCCGCGGTGAAGGGGCCGCGCAGCACCGCGGCGAGCGCGGGCTGGGCGAGCATGCCGACGACCAGGGAGGTGATGGTGATGCCGAGCTGGGTGCCGGAGAGCTGGAAGGACAGCTCCCTGAGCGACTCGACGACCTTGCGGGCGCGTCGGTCGCCGTCGGCCGCGGCCCGCTCGGCGTCCGCGCGCTCGACGGTCACCAGGCCGAACTCGGCGGCCACGAAGAAGCCGTTGGCGAGGATCAGCAGGAACGCGGCTGCCAGGAGCAGCAGGGGGATGATCATGATGCCGCCGCCAGGGGCTGGGCGCGCACGACGCGGGAGCGGTGCGCGCTATGTCGGCCGGGGGCGGCGCAGGTACTACAGGACGATCCGTCCATCGCCGGAGGGGGTCACTCCTCGGGTAGCAGGAACCCCTGTGCGCCGGGCGGCACGACAGGGGCGAGGACACCGGAGCGTGTCCTCGCCACCAGATTAATCAAGACAGGGGCGTGTGCGTCAGGGTGAACACCCGGAGCCGACCCGGGTGTTCCCCTGGGTCAGCCCTGACGTTCCTGGGCCCTGGCCTCGACCAGCGCGCGCAGGGTGTTCGCGTCGGCGATGGCCTGCTGCTTGGCGATGCCCGGCTGGATGCCGATGGCGGCCAGGCTGGTGCCGTCGCTGAGGTCGAGGAAGACCCAGGGGTCGCCGACGCGCAGGTTCACCCGGATGATCTCCGCCCACTCCAGTCGGCGGGTGCTGGCGAAATTGACGACCGTCACGCCGGACTCCTCGGCGACGACCTTCGGCCGGGCCAGGAGGACGACCACGGCCGACAGCAGGGCCCCGGTGAAGATGAAGCTGACACGCTCCCCCGGGCCGAGCCGGTCGAGGAGCAGCGCGACGGCCGCGACGACCGCGAAGATCGCGACGGCCGCGGTGAGCAGGACCACGCGGGTGCGGCCCGGCCGGAAGGTGTGGGGAAGCGGGGGAAGCGGTGCCTGTTCCGACATGGTGCGCCGCCCCTCAGAGCCTGCACGCGTGGATGGCGGTGGTGAGGATGGCGCGGGCGCCGATCTCGTAGAGGTCGTCCATGACGCGCTGGGCGCCCTTGGACGGCACCATGGCGCGGACGGCGACCCAGCCCTCGTTGTGCAGCGGGGAGACGGTCGGGCCCTCCAGGCCGGGGGTGATGGCGACGGCCTGCTCCAGGTGCTCGGCGCGGATGTCGTAGTCCATCATCACGTAGGTCCGGGCCACCAGGACGCCCTGGAGGCGGCGCAGGAACTGCTGGACCTTGGGTTCCTCGGTGTCCGCGCCGGTGCGGCGGATCACCACCGCCTCGGACTTCATGATCGGCTCGCCGATGACCTCCAGGCCCGCGTTGCGCAGCGAGGTGCCGGTCTCGACGACGTCGGCGATGACCTCGGCGACGCCCAGTTCGATGGCGGTCTCCACGGCGCCGTCCAGGTGGACCACGGAGGCGTCGATGCCGCTGTCCGCGAGGTGCTTGGCGACGATGCCCTCGTAGGAGGTGGCGACGGTCAGGCCGTTCAGGTCCTCGACGCCCTTGGCGGTGCCCGGCTTGGTGGCGTACCGGAAGGTGGAGCGGGCGAAGCCGAGCGGCAGGATCACCTCGGCGTTGGCGCCGGAGTCGATCAGCAGGTCACGGCCGGTGATGCCGATGTCGAGGCGGCCGGAGGAGACGTAGATCGCGATGTCGCGGGGGCGGAGGTAGAAGAACTCGACCTCGTTCTCCGGGTCGACGATGCGCAGTTCCTTCGACTCGCGGCGCTGCTGGTAGCCAGCCTCATGCAGCATGTCCGCCGCAGGGCCGGAGAGTGAACCCTTGTTGGGGACGGCGATGCGCAGCATGAGGTCGGCTTCCTTCGTTCGTTCTCTACGGGGGTGGGGGGCGGGTTCGGCTCAGAGGTGGGCGTAGACGTCGTCGAGGGAGATGCCGCGGGCGACCATCATCACCTGGACGTGGTACAGCAGCTGCGAGATCTCCTCGGCGGCGGCGTCCTTGCCCTCGTACTCGGCGGCCATCCAGACCTCGGCGGCCTCCTCGACGACCTTCTTGCCGATGGCGTGGACGCCCTTCCCGACCAGTTCGGCGGTGCGGGAGGTGGCGGGGTCGCCGTGGGTGGCCTTGTGCTGCAGCTCGGCAAAGAGCTGCTCGAACGTCTTATTGGACATGGTGCCGCTCAGCCTATGCCAAGTCCTGGGTTCCTCAGCGCCAGGGTTCAGATACTGAGCGCAGGGTGGCCGCGGTCGCCACGGCGGCCGTCACCGCCTCGTGTCCCTTGTCCTCGCTGGAGCCGGGCAGTCCGGCCCGGTCCAGGGCCTGCTCCTCGGTGTCGCAGGTCAGCACGCCGAAGCCGACGGGGACGCCGGTGTCGACGGAGACCTGGGTGAGGCCCTGGGTGACGCCCTGGCACACGTAGTCGAAGTGGGGGGTGCCGCCGCGGATGACGACGCCGAGGGCGACGACCGCGTCATAGCCGCGGCCCGCGAGGCCCTTGGCGACCACGGGGAGTTCCCAGCTGCCGGGGACCCGCAGCACGGTGGGCTCGTCGATGCCCAGGTCACGCAGGGCGCGCAGGGCGCCGTCCACCAGTCCGTCCATCACCTTTTCGTGCCACTGTGCCGCGATGACGGCGACCCTGAGGTCACCCACATCGCGTACGGACAGCTCCGGTGCGCCCTTGCCGCTCACGTTCTCGTGTCTCCTCGTTCGTTCGCTTACTGGTTGCCGCAGGCGGGCACGGTGGTCGTGTCCAGCCACGGCAGGTCGTGTCCCATCCGGTCCCGCTTGGTACGCAGGTAGCGGAGGTTGTGCTCGCCCGCGGTCACGGGCATCGGCTCGCGGCTCGCGACCTTGATGCCATGCCGGGTGAGGGCGTCGCTCTTGTCGGGGTTGTTGGTCAGCAGGCGCACGCTGCGCACGCCGAGGTCCTCAAGGATCTGGGCGCCCGCGCCGTAGTCCCGGGCGTCGGCGGGCAGGCCGAGTTCCAGGTTGGCGTCCAGGGTGTCGCGTCCGCGTTCCTGGAGTTCGTAGGCGCGCAGCTTGGACAGCAGGCCGATGCCGCGGCCCTCGTGGCCGCGCAGATAGACGACCACTCCGCGGCCCTCGGCCTGGATCCGGGCCAGCGCGGTGTCGAGCTGGGGGCCGCAGTCGCAGCGCAGGGAGCCGAAGACATCGCCGGTGAGGCACTCGGAGTGGACGCGGACGACGATGTCCTCGCCGTCACCGAGGTCGCCGTGGACCAGGGCGACGTGTTCGACGCCGTCGAAGGTGGAGCGGTAGCCGTACGCGGTGAAGGTGCCGTGCCGGGTGGGCAGGTGGACCTCGGCCTCGCGGCGGACCGTGGGCTCGGACGGGGATCCCCCCTGCTCGAGCGGAGTCGAGAGCTTGGGGGAGCGGCGGTAGGCGATCAGGTCCTCGATCGAGATGATCGACAGGCCGTGCTTGCGGGCGAACGGGATCAGCTCGGGCAGCCGCAGCATCCGGCCGTCCTCACCGGCGATCTCGACGATGGCACCGGCCGGGCGGAGCCCCGCGAGGCGCGCGAGGTCGACGGCGGCCTCGGTGTGGCCGTTGCGGACGAGGACGCCGCCGGGCTTGGCGCGCAGCGGGAAGACATGGCCGGGGCGGACCAGGTCGTCGGGCTCGGCGGTGCCGCTGGCCAGCAGCTGGAGCGTGGTCGCCCGGTCGGATGCCGAGATGCCGGTGGTCACGCCGTGCGCGCCGGAGGCGTCCACGGAGACGGTGAACGCGGTCTTCATCGACTCGGTGTTGTCGTCGACCATCTGCGGGAGCCGGAGCCGGTCCAGTTCGGCGCCCTCCATGGGGGCGCAGATCAGACCGCGGCACTCGCTCATCATGAAGGCGACGATCTCGGGGGTCGCCTTCTCGGCGGCGATGACGAGGTCGCCCTCGTTCTCCCGGTCCTCGTCGTCGACGACCACGACCGGGCGACCGGCCGCGATGTCGGCGATGGCCTGCTCGACCGGGTCGAGGACGAGATCCTCGGCGCTGTACAGGACGGGTGCCGCACTCATGCGCGGGCTCCTTCCGGGACGGGCCGCGCGACCGTGCGGGAGCGCAGCCACCAGTCGCGCAGGCCCCACAGGACGAGCGCGCCGTAGATGACGTAGACGAAGCCGGAGAAGGCGTAGCCGTTGGCGAAGTTGAGGGGGACGCCGACGAGGTCGACGAGCAGCCAGGCGAACCAGAACTCGACCATGCCGCGGGCCTGCGCGTACATGGCGACGATCGTGCCGACGAAGATGTAGGCGTCCGGCCAGGGGTCCCAGGACAGGCTCGGGTAGGCCTTGAACAGCAGCGCCACGGCGATGGTGCCGACGGCTGCGGCCACGGCCATCGCGCCGCGCTCGGTCCAGGTGGCGAAGCGGACGGAGATGTGGCCGTCGGAGGCCCTGTCCTGACCGCGGTTCCACTGCCACCAGCCGTACAGCGCGACGGCCATGACGACGGCCTGCTTGCCCGCGCTGCCGGTCAGATGGCCGAAGAAGGCGCCGAAGAGGATGAGCCCGGCGAGGAACTGCACCGGCCAGGTCCACAGGGAACGCTTCCAGCCGAGGGCGAGGGCTATCAGGCCGAGGGTGTTGCCGATCATGTCCGACCAGAGGATGTGCTGGTCGAAGAGGACGAAGGCCTCGGAGTTCAGCGAGTTCACCGGGTCGCCCCCTCGCCCGCCGTGTCCTGACCGTCCGCGCCCTGGCCCGCCGTGTCCTGGCCGTCCGCGCCCTGGCCCGCCGTGTCCTGACCGTCCGCGCCCTCGCCCGCCGTCTTCCGGCCGTCCGCTCCCCGCTCCGCCCCGAGCAGCCGCTCGACGTACTTGGCGATGATGTCCACCTCGAGGTTGACCGGGGCGCCGGGCTGCTTGTGGCCGAGCGTGGTCAGGTCGAGGGTGGTGGGGATCAGGCTGACGGTGAAGTGGTCGGCACCGGCCTCGACGACGGTCAGGCTGATGCCGTCGACGGTGATGGAGCCCTTCTCGACGACGTACCGGGCGAGGTCGGCCGGGAGGGAGATCTTCACGATCTCCCAGTGCTCGGAGGGGGTGCGCTCCAGGACCGTGCCGGTGCCGTCGACGTGACCCTGCACGATGTGGCCGCCGAGGCGGGCGCCGACGGCGGTGGGGCGTTCGAGGTTGACCCGGGAGCCGACGGTGAGGGCGCCCAGGCTGGAGCGCTTGAGGGTCTCGGCCATGACGTCGGCGGTGAACTCGTCGCCCTCGTGGTCGACGACCGTGAGACAGACGCCGTTGACGGCGATGGAGTCGCCGTGCTTCGCGCCCTCGGTCACGACGGGGCCGCGCAGCCGGAAGCGGGAGGCGTCGCCGAGGTTCTCGACGGCGGTGATCTCGCCCAGCTCTTCGACGATTCCGGTGAACACTTCCCGGGTCCTCCTGCCTCTTCGGGCACGGACTCCGGGGCCTGTCGATGACGACAGAGAACACGAACGAGAAAACGAGGAGCGACGCCGGATGACGGCCCGCCCGAGGACGGACCCACGATCGGCGGCGCGCACGCATGCCCGCCCGCCGCGCACTGCCTCCCATCCGGACTTTAACCGTCGGTCCAGGAATTTCACCTGGTCAACCGGCCGCTGGAGGCGACCGGGTCGCGGACTGTAACCGCCGGTTCGGACTTTCACCGACCCCGGAGTGCGCTGCTGTTGGTACAGGGCCAGTGTGCCACGCCCGGTCGACGTCCATGCATGCGCATCGTGTGGGCTGCCTCACAGACGGTGGCCCCGGCTCCACGGGGCCGCGGCCCGCCGTGGGCGAATTGGTCCATACCTATTGACGTATTGGTCTAGTCCTCCCTACGGTCTGGCCCAACTTCCGTGGAGAGGAACCGCCTTGTTGTCTCCCTCGCGCAATCGACAGAGACCCGCCCTGCTCGCCGTCGCCGGGGCCGCGGTGGGCCTCGTGGTCGCGGGTCTCCTCCCGGCGACGGTCTCGCACGCCGCCGACCAGGAGTCCTGCCGCCCCGACGGCCTCTACGCCACCCCGGGCGTCGACGTCCCGTACTGCTCGGTCTACGACGCGGCGGGCCGCGAGAAGATGGGCGCCGACCACCAGCGCCGGGTGATCGGCTACTTCACCGGCTGGCGCACCGGCAAGGACGGCACGCCCGCCTATCTGGCCTCCGACATCCCGTGGGACAAGATCACCCACATCAACTACGCGTTCGCGCACGTCGACGGCGGCAACAAGATCTCGGTCGGCGCGGACGGCCCCGCCAACGCGGCGACCGGAATGACCTGGCCGGGGGTGAGCGGCGCGGAAATGGACGCCACGCTCCCCTACAAGGGCCACTTCAATCTGCTCAACAAGTTCAAGAAACAGCACCCCGACGTCAAGACGCTGATCTCGGTCGGCGGCTGGGCCGAGACCGGCGGCTATTTCGACGACAGCGGACAGCGCGTCGACTCGGGCGGCTTCTACTCGATGGCCACGAACGCCGACGGCTCGGTCAACCAGTCCGGCATCGACACCTTCGCCGACTCGGCGGTCCAGTTCCTCAGGAAGTACGGCTTCAACGGCGTCGACATCGACTACGAGTACCCGACGTCCATGAAGGACGCGGGCAACCCGCTCGACTACTCGATCTCCAACGCGCGCCGGGCGGGCCTGGTCAAGGGCTATGCCGCCCTGATGAAGACCCTGCGCGAGAAACTCGACCGCGCGGGCGCGGCGGACGGACGGCACTATCTGCTGACGGTCGCGGCGCCGTCCTCCGGATATCTGCTGCGCGGCATGGAGACGTTCCAGGTCCAGAAGTACCTGGACTACGTCAACATCATGTCCTACGACCTGCACGGCGCCTGGAACGAGTACGTCGGTCCGAACGCGTCCCTCTTCGACGACGGAAAGGACGCCGAACTCGCCGCCGCGGGGGTGTATTCGACCTCCCAGTACGGCGGAATCGGCTATCTCAACACCGACTGGGCGTACCACTACTTCCGCGGCTCGATGCCCGCGGGCCGGATCAATATCGGGCTCCCCTATTACACCCGGGGATTCAAGAACGTCACCGGCGGCACGGACGGTCTGTGGGGCAAGGCGCCGTCCACCAACTGCCCGGCCGGGGCCGGGCTGACCAAGTGCGGCGACGGCGCCACCGGCATCGACAACCTCTGGCACGACCTGGACACCAACGGCAAGGAGTCCCCGGCCGGTTCCAACCCGATGTGGCACGCCAAGAATCTGGAGAAGGGCGTCGTCGGCGACTACGTCACCCGGTACGGCTTCCCGGCCGACACCCGGCTGACCGGCACCTACGCCCGCAAGTACGACTCGACGCTGGTCGCGCCCTGGCTGTGGAACGCCGAGAAGAAGGTGTTCCTGTCCACCGAGGACGAGCAGTCGGTGAAGGCCAAGGCGGACTACGTCGTGGACCGCGGCATCGGCGGCACGATGGTGTGGGAGCTGGCGGGCGACTACGCCTGGAACGCGGCCAAGGGCCAGTACGAGCAGGGCTCGACGCTGACGACCGCGATGTACGAGAAGTTCAGGTCGGCCACGCCCTACGGCGCCCGGCGCGCGACGATCGACATGCCGACCGAGGCGCTGGACGTCGACGTGCAGTTCGGTCAGTTCCCGCTCGGCGACTCCAACTACCCGATCAGCCCCAAGCTGAAGATCACCAACAACACCTCGGCGACCCTGCCGGGCGGCACCGAGTTCCGGTTCGACTACGCCACCTCGGCGCCCGGGAACGCCAAGGACCAGTCCGGGTGGGGCACTTCGGTGATCCGCAGTGACCACACCGGCGCCAACGTCGGCGGCCTCAAGGGCGCCTACCACCGGGTCTCGCTGAAGCTGCCGGGCTGGCAGTCGCTGGCGCCGGGGGCGTCGGTGGAGCTGGACTTCGTGTACTACCTGCCGGTGTCCACGCCGTCCAACTGGACGGTGACCTTCGGCGGGAAGACCTACGCCCTGGCCGGGGACCTGGCGCGCGGCACCACCGTGGTGAACCCGGGCACGGGCACCACGCCCACCCCGACGCCGACCCCGACCGATCCGGGCGGCCCGTGCACGGCACCGGCGTGGAGCACGGACACGGCGTACGGCGGTGGCAGCACGGTGTCGCACAAGGGCCACGACTGGAAGGCCAAGTGGTGGACGAAGGGCGAGGAGCCCGGCACCACCGGCGAATGGGGGGTCTGGCAGGACCTCGGCGCCTGCTGACCCCGGCGCGGACCGGCCCGGCGGCGGTGACGACGGCCCTTGCCCGCCGCCGGGCCTCACCATGACCGCTCAGAGGGCTTCTGGCAGGCTGAGAGGCATGACGACCGCCGCCGCATCCGCCGCCGAGTTCGAGCTTCACCGTCGTCGGCTGTTCGGGCTCGCCTACCAGATGCTGGGCTCGGCCGACGAAGCCGAGGACGTGGTCCAGGACACCTATCTCCGGTTCAGCGGTGCCGACCGCGAGCGCATCGAGCATCCGGCGGCCTGGCTGGCCAAGGTCGCCACCAACCTCTGCCTCACCCGGCTGACCTCGGCCCGGGCCCGGCGCGAGCAGTACGTCGGGTCCTGGCTGCCGGAGCCGGTGGTCACCTCCGACGGCACCCTCGGCCCGCTGGAGTCGGCGGAGCAGCGCGAGGCGGTGTCGCTGGCGATGCTGGTGCTGCTGGAGCGGCTGACCCCGGCCGAGCGCGCGGTGTACGTGCTGCGGGAGGCCTTCGGGTACGGGCATCGCGAGATCGCCGAGGTGCTGGAGCTGAGCGAGGCCAACTGCCGTCAGCTCTACCGGCGTGCGGTGCGGCGGGTCTCCACCGAGGAGAACCGGTTCGAGCCGCCGCCGGAGCGGCAGGAGGAGTTGGTCAGGTCCTTCATGACCGCGGCGCGCGACGGCGACCTCGCCGGACTGGAGAAGCTGCTCGTGGACGACGCGACCTGGTGGACCGACAGCGGCGGCCGGGTCCGCGCCGCGCGTCGGGTGATCGAGGGCAGCGCGAAGATCGTGCGCTTCCTCCAGGGGGTGCTGCCGAAGTACGCGGTCGGCATGGAGTACCGGATGGCCGAGATCAACGGCGCCATGGCCCTGGCCGGGTGGACGGGCGACGAGCTGACGATCGTGATGTCCTTCGAGCTGCGTGACGGGCGGATCGCGCAGGTACACAGCGTGATGAACCCGGACAAGCTGGGCTTCGTACGGCGTCAGCTCCTGAGCGCGTAGGCCCCGCTGTCACATCCACCGGGGCTACGCGGTCTCAGCTGGCGCAAGGCGCTCCGGCTGGAGCGCGCGGTGTCCGGAAGGGGCTGAACAGCATGACCACGATCCTGGTGACCGGCGGTACCGGAACCCTCGGCCGACATGTCACCGAGCGGCTGCGGGCGGAGGGCCACGAGGTACGGGTGCTCAGCCGGAGCGCCCAGCCCTACGCCGTCGATCTGAGCGAGGGCGGCGGCGGTCTGGACGCGGCCGTCGAGGGTGTGGACACGGTCGTGCACTGCGCCAGTTCGCCGGGGCGCGGGGACGACGAGCGGGCGGCGGCGCATCTCATCACGGCGGCGCGGCGGGCCGGGGCCGGTCATCTGGTCTACATCTCCATCGTCGGCGTCGACCGGGTGCCGTTCGGCTACTACAAGAGCAAGCTCGCGACGGAGAAGGTGATCGAGGAGTCGGGGCTCGGCTGGACCGTGCTGCGGGCGACCCAGTTCCACGACCTGCTGGCGCGGGTCTTCGGGGCGCTGGCCAAGTCCCCCGTACTGCCGATGCCCGCGGGCATCAGCGACCAGCCCGTCGACGTGACCGAGGTCGCCGCCCGCCTGGCGGAACTGGCCACGTCCGCCCCGGCCGGGCGCGTCGACGACATGGGCGGCCCGGAGGTGCGCACGTTGGACTCCCTGGCCCGCTCCTACCTACGGGCCACAGCCCGCCGTCGGCCCCTGCTCCCCGTCCCGCTGGCGGGCGCGACCTACCGCGCCTTCCGCGCGGGGGGCCACCTCACACCCGGGCACGCGACGGGCAAGGTCACCTTCGAGGAGTACCTGACCGGGCGCTTCGGACGCCGACCCCGCGACTGAAGCCCGCGGTCACCGACCCCGCGGCCGAAGCCCTCGGTCACCGACCCCGCGGCCGAAGCCCTCGGTCACCGACCCCGCGGCCGAAGCCCTCGGTCACCGACCTCGCGACCGAAGCCCTCGGTCACCAATCCCGCGGCCGAAACGCCCGGTCACCAATCCCGCGGCCGAAACGCCCGGTCACCGGTCCCGCGGCGCGAACAGCTCGTCCTGTGCCCGGTCCCGGGCCGTCAGCAGTGCCCCCCGCAGCACCCCCGCGCCTCCCAGCGTCGCGGCGCGGACCTCGGTGGGCAGGGGTGACATCCGGCGGACGCGGTCCTCGACGCGGGCCGCGAGCGCGCCGCCCCCGGCCTGGCCGACCTCGCCGCCGAGGACCACGCAGCCGGGGTCCAGTACGGCGGCGACGGAGGCGACGCCGATGGCGAGGCGGTCGGCGAGGGCGTCGAGGAAGGCACCGGCACCGGCCGTGACGGCGTCGCGCACCACGCCCGCCGCGGGCGGCTCGCCCCCCGGCTCCGGCACGGTCAGGCCGTACTGCTCCGCCAGCGCGACGATCGCCGCCGAACCCGCCAGGGAGTGGAAGCCGCCCCCGCAGTCGGTCGCCGCGGGCAGGCCGGTGGTGCCGGGGACGGGGAGGAAGCCGATCTCGCCGGTGCCGCCGGAGGCGCCGCGGCGCAGGGTGCCGTCGAGGACGACGGCGGCGCCGGTGCCGTGGCCGAGCCAGAGCAGCACGAAGGTGTCCCGGTCCCGGGCGGCGCCGTCGCGCTGTTCGGCGAGGGCGGCGAGGTTGGTCTCGTTCTCGACGATGACGCGGGTCTCGGGCAGCCGTTCCTGAAGGGCGGCGACCAGGCGGCGGTGCCACTCGGGCAGGCTCACGGAGTCCCGCAGCTCCCCGCTGGCCGGGTCGATCAGGCCGGGCGCGCCGATCCCGACGGTGTGCAGCCCGTCCGCCCCCGCCTCCTTCGCGACCCGCTCGACGAGCGCGACCGACTGCTCCACGGCGGCCCCGGTGCCCGAGGCGGCGTCGATCGGCAGGGCCGCCTCGGCGAGCACCCGCCCGAGCAGATCGGCGACGACCACGGCGACGCCCTCGGTGCGCACGTCGAGCGCGGCGAGGTGGGCGCGCTCGGCGACGATGCCGTAGAGCTTGGCGTTGGGGCCGCGGCGCTGCTCCCCCGCCTCCCCGACGACCGCGACCAGACCGGCCGCGGTGAGGCGTTCGACGAGGTCGGCGACGGAAGGCCGGGACAGGCCGGTCAGCTGCTTCAGCTGCCCCGCCGTCAACGGGCCCTCGCGCTGGAGCAGATCCAGCGCGAGCCGGTCGTTGATGGCCCGGGCGGTGCTCGGGGATGCGGGCATGCCGGGATCCTCCCAGATGGGCGGCGCTACGGAGCCGGACGCACTCGATAATATCTATCTATCAGGCAGGCTCCCTGATAGTTTACGCGACGGCAGCACGGGACGGAGCGACCGAAGGGGCGGGACAATGAGCGCAGTGGTCTACGAGCAACGCGAGGTGAGGCGCGCCCGGTACGCCGTGGCCGCGGTGTTCGCCGTACACGGGGCCGTCACCGGCTCGTTCGCCACCCGGGTGCCGTGGATCCAGGACCACGCGGACGTGAGCGCCGGTCAGCTGGGCCTCGCGCTGGCCTTCCCCGCCCTCGGCGCGTCGCTGGCGATGCCGCTCGCGGGCCGGGTCAGCCACCACCTCGGCGCCCGCACCGCCCTGCGCGCGCTCCTCGCGCTGTGGACCCTCGCGCTCATTCTGCCGTCCCTCGCGCCCAATCTGCTGACGCTCTGTCTCGCCCTGTTCGTCTTCGGCGCGACGGCCGGTATGTCGGACGTCGCGATGAACGCCCTCGGCGTCGAGGTCGAGAACCGCATGGGCAAGTCGATCATGTCCGGGCTGCACGGCATGTGGAGCGCGGGCGCGCTGGTCGGCTCGGCGGGCGGCACCCTCGCCGCGCACCTGGGCGCGGACGCCCGGCTGCACCACGCGCTGGCGGCGGCCGTCCTCACGGTCACGGGCCTGGTGGTCTGCGCCTGGGTGCTGGACCTCCAGCCCGCCGAGGACGAGGAGCCGCCGCCGCGGTTCGCGCTGCCGCCCAGGTCGGCGCTGCTGATCGGCGCGGTCGGGTTCTGCGCGGTGTTCGCGGAGGGCGCGAGCCTGGACTGGTCGGCGGTCTATCTCCGCGACGAGCTGGAGACCTCGGCGGGTCTCGCCGCCGCCTGCACCACCGGCTTCACTCTCACCATGGCGATCGCCCGGATCGCCGGGGACCGGATCGTGGACCGCTTCGGCTCGGTGCGCACGGTCCGCTACGGCGGAGTCCTCGCCGTCCTCGGCGGGCTGCTGATCGTCTTCGGGGAGCATCCGGCGGTCGCCATGACCGGCTTCGGCCTGATGGGTCTCGGCATCGCGGTCGTCGTCCCGCTCTGCTTCGCGGCGGCGGGCCGCAGCGGGCCCAACCCCAGCCAGGCCATCGCGGGCGTCGCCACCATCACCTACACCTCCGGCCTGGTCGCCCCGAGCGCGATCGGCACCCTGGCCCAACTCACCAGCCTGGTCGTGTCGTTCGCGCTCGTGACGGTGCTGTCCTGCGGGCTGGCCGCCTTCGCGGGCGTGCTGCGCGGCGCCGACCGCGACCGGCCGAAGATCAGCGCGCCGAGCGCCCCCGTCGTCGAGCAGCACCGCTGAGGAAGGACCGGCCGACGACCCACGACCCCGGACATCAGCACCGCTGATCCCGGAACGGCCCGAGTCCACCGGCCCCGGACGCCCACGGCACCACTGATCCGGGACCCACCCAAGACCACCGGCCCCGAACATCCACAGCCCCGCTTCGGGGCCGGTCCAGCACACCCGTCCGCACCCCCCACAATGGTCCGGAACGTTTCACCTGTGAAGCACGGCAAGAAAGCGAACCACCATGGACCTCGGCGTGCGCTGGAAGCTGCACGGTGACGGGCGCACGCCCGCCCCCGGAGCGGTCGTCCGTCCCGAAGAACGGCTCTCCTGGCCCCGCACGGCCGGGCTCGGCGCCCAGCATGTCGTCGCGATGTTCGGCGCGTCCTTCGTCGCGCCGGTCCTGATGGGCCTGGATCCCAACCTGGCCATCATGATGTCGGGCGTCGCGACGATCATCTTCCTGCTCGCCACCCGCGGCCGGGTGCCCAGCTACCTCGGCTGCTCGCTGTCCTTCGTGGGCGTGGCCGCGGTGATCCGCGCCGACGGCGGCTCCAGCGCCACCGTCACCGGCGCCGTCCTCGTCGTCGGCGTCGCGCTCTTCCTCGTCGGACTGGCTGTCCAACGATTCGGTGCGCGGATCATCCACGCCACGATGCCGCCCATCGTCACCGGCGCGGTGGTGATGCTGATCGGCTTCAACCTCGCGCCGGTCACGGCGGCCACGTACTGGCCGCAGGACCAGTGGACGGCCCTGCTGGTGATGCTGTTCACCGGCCTCGCCGTGGTCTGTCTGCGCGGCTTCTGGTCCCGTATCGCGATCTTCCTCGGTCTGGTCTTCGGCTACGGCGTCTCCTGGGCCTTCGACCGGATCTTCGGGCGGATCCACTCGGCCGACGCGAGCGGCAAGGTCACCGACCACTGGCGGCTGGACTTCTCCGCCGTGGGACAGGCCGACTGGATCGGGCTGCCCACCTTCCACGGCCCCTCCTTCGAGTGGTCGGCGATCCTGGTCGCGCTGCCCGTGGTGATCGCCCTGGTCGCGGAGAACGCCGGACACGTCAAGGCGGTCGGCGAGATGACCGGCGACAAGCTGGACGACAAGCTCGGTACGGCCATCTCCGCGGACGGCGTCGGCTCCGTGCTGTCCACCGCGGTCGGCGGCCCGCCCACCACCACCTACTCCGAGAACATCGGCGTGATGGCCGCGACCCGCGTGTACTCCACGGCCGCCTACTGGGCAGCCGCCGCCTTCGCCCTGCTGTTCGGCCTGTGCCCCAAGTTCGGCGCGGTCGTGGCGGCCATCCCGGGCGGCGTCCTCGGCGGCATCACCGTCATCCTGTACGGCATGATCGGCCTGCTCGGCGCGCAGATCTGGATCAACTCCAAGGTGGACCTGCGCAATCCACTCAACCTGGTCCCGGCCGCCGCGGGCATCATCATCGGCGTCGGCAACGTCTCCATGGAGATCACCGACACCTTCTCCCTCAGCGGCATCGCCCTGGGCACCCTGGTCGTCATCACCGGCTACCACGCGCTGCGCGCCTTCGCCCCCGCCCACCTCAAGACGCAGGAACCGCTCCTGGACGAGGGCACGTCCAGCTACGACGAGGACGCGCCGCGCGCCAAGTCGTAGGCGTAGGACGGGCTGAACGTGCCGGGCTCGCCCTTGCAGCCGTCGGACTCACCCGGCAGCTTCACCCACAGGTAGGCGTCGATCCGGTCCTCGCCGGTGTCCAGGGTCGGGGCCCGGCCCACCGCGCGGCCCCCGGGGTCGCACCACTCGCCGTCGGACGGGGCGCCGTTGCCGTTGCGGCTGGTGTCGATGACGGCGCCGAGGGAGGCGGGGCCGCCGAGGGCGTCGAGGACCTGACGGTCGTAGGCGACCTCCTCGGCCGTGGTGTGGAAGTTGGAGACGTTGCTGAAGATCCCGTCGGAGGAGTCGGCCGAGGCGGCGCCCGCCTGTCGTAGCAGCGCCGCCTGCTGGCCCGCGGGGTGCCAGCCGGAGTGGCCCGCATCGTAGTAGACGCGGGCCCTGGGGTTGGCGGCCTTGAGCACCCGGCCCGCGCGGGCCAGCGAGGCGAACCGGTCGGCGCGCTCCCGGGCGGACAGGCAGTCGACCTGGGCGACGGAGTCCGGCTCGAGTATGACGATGACCTCGCCGGAGCCGAGCCCGGCCGCGAAGGCGTCGATCCAGTCGTCGTAGGCCGCCAGATCCGGCGCGCCGCCCTCCGAGTGGCCGCCGCAGTCGCGGTCCGGGATCGCGTACGGCACGACCACGGGCACCCGGCCCGTGGCGGCGCCGCCCGCGGTGACGGCGGCGACCCGGGCGGTGACGGTCGCGGGGCCGTAGTCCGCGAACCACACGGCGGCGGGCCGGTCGGCGATCCGCGACCGGATGACCTCGTGGCGCGGGTCCTCGACGTTGCCGCGCACCCACTCCATCACCTGGGAGTCGGGGTGGCGGTAGAGCCGGGGGGAGCCGGTGGCGCGGGGCGCCGGGGGCGCGGTCGTCGGCGGAGCGCTGGACGGGCGGGGCGAGGGCAGCGCGGCGCCGGACGTCTCGGACGCCTCGGACGCCGAGGGAGAAGGGGTCGGGGACGGCGGGGCCGACCGGGGGACGGGCAGCCGGTCCGGGCGCGGTACGACGGTCGCCCTGAGCCGCGCGGCCTCGTCGGCGCCGCCTCCGTCGTCCAGCGCCGACAGCGTCCCGGTCACGGTCCCCGCCGCGACCACCACCGACGCCACGGCCAGCATCACGCCACGCCGGACGGCCCGTCTGCGCTCGGCCCTGCGCTCGGCGAGGCGCCGGGCACGCAAGCCTGACACGGTACTGTTCCCCCTCCCGCGCGACGGGTGCGTTACCCCGTTCTGGGGAAGCGTCGGGCCCGCCGGCACATCGCACAGCCTAGGGCTGGGACGCTGCCCCCATGGCGCAGTTGGAACACCTCAGCACCCCCGTCGACGCGGTCGTCTCCCGGATGCGTGCCCTGGACACGGACCTGCCCGCGCGGGACGGCGTCGCGGTCTTCAACCGCGTCTACCTGACCGTCACCGAGGAGATCGACCGGCGGCCCGGCACCGGCCGGTTCCGGGACCCGGGAGCGGCGAGCACGCTGGACGCGCTGTTCGCGGAGCGCTATCTCTCGGCCGTCGACGCGGTCGCGGACGGGCGCCGTCCCCCGGCCTGCTGGCGGCCGTTGTTCCAGTTCCGCCGCCATCCCGGCGTACGACCGCTGCAGTTCGCGCTCGCGGGCGTCAACGCGCACATCGGCCACGACCTGGCGCTCGCCGTGGTGGACGCCTGTCGTACGTGGGACTGCGAACCCGCCGAGCTGGAGGGCGAGTTCGACCGCGTGGGCGATCTCCTCACGGCGCTGGAGGAGCGGGTCCGCGAAGATCTGATGCCGGGTCCCGACCTGCTCCGGATCGCCGACCCGCTCACGCATCTGCTCGGCGCCTGGAGCCTGGAGCGGGCCCGCGACGCCACCTGGGCGGCGGCGCGGGCGCTGTGGGCACTGCGCCGACTGCCCGATCTCACGCGGGAGTTCACCGACCGCCTGGACGCGGCGGTCGGTTTCGCGGGCCGCATGATGCTCACCCCGCTGCCGGACTGAGCGTCCGCGCGGCTCAGTCCTCCGGCAGCTCGACCGGCGCGATCTCGTCGTAGACGTCGCCCGGACCGGGGTTGGCCGCGTCCGTCCCGCCACCGAAGTGGTGCATGACGCCCCATACGGCGTTCAGCGCGGTCTGCACGGCGCCCTCGGCCCAGCCCGCCGTCCAGGAGATGTCGTCACCGGCGAGGAAGATGCCGCGCTTGTCGGCGGGCAGCCGGTCCTGCATGAAGTGCGTGAACAGGCGCCGCTGGTAGCGGTAGTGGCCGGGCAGGTTGGCCTTGAACGCGCCCATGAAGTAGGGCTCGTTCTCCCAGGAGACCGTCACCGGGTTGCCGATGACGTGCTTCCTGATGTCGACCTTGGGATAGATCTCGCCGAGCGACTTCAGCATGACCTCCATCCGCTCGTTCGCGGACAGCGGCAGCCACTTCAGGCTGTCGTCGCACCAGGTGTACGACAGGCAGATGACGGCGGGCCGGTCCGGGCCGTCGTCGAGGAGGTAGGTGCCGCGGGTCATCCGGTCGGTGAGGGTCATCGACATCACGTCGCGGCCGGTGTCCTCGTCCTTGTCCAGCCAGAACGGCCGGTCCACGGGCACGAACAGCTTGCTGGACTCCATGTAGTGGGTGCGCTCGATCGCGGTCCAGTGGTCGATCGGGAAGAGCGAGTCATCGCACTGGATCTTGGAAAGGAGCATCCAGGACTGGGCGGTGAAGATCGCCGCGCGGTAGGTGCGGATGTCGCCGTTCGCGTCGGTGACGGTGATGTGGTTGCCCGCGGTGCGGTGCAGCCGGGTCACGGCCGGACGGGGCTCGCCGCCCTCGTGCAGGCTCGCGAGCGAGGTGCCGTACGACCAGTGGACGATCTTCTCCGGGGTGCGCTCCCAGAGCCGCGTCGGGAGCTGCTGGGAGCCGCCGACGATGCCGCGGTGGTGGTCGTCGGCCTCGGTGTAGACGACGCGCAGGATCTCCAGGATGGAGTTGGGGAAGTCGGTGTCCCAGCCGCCAGTGCCGAAGCCGACCTGGCCGAAGATCTCCCGGTGCCGGAAGGACTTGAACGCCTCGGAGTCGCAGAGGAAGCCGTAGAAGGTCTGGTTGTCGAGCTTCTCGACCAGCCTGGCCCAGATCTCGCGGATGCGCGGCACGTCCCGCTCGCGCATGGCGCGGTTCATGTCGGAGAAGTCGGCGCCCTCGTCGAGGCACTTGTTCCAGGCCTCGGCGACGTCCCGGTACACCTGCGGCAGGTCGTCGATGGTCTCGGCGTAGTGCGACTCGCCCTTGAGGTCGACGACCGTCGACGGGGTGGCCTCCGCGAGCGGGTTGGGGAACGGCCGGGTCTCCAGGCCCACCAGGTCGATGTAGTGCTGCAGGGCGGTCGAGGACGGCGGGAAGCGCATCGCGCCCATCTCGGCGGTGAGCGACGGGTCGCAGCCGTCGAAGCCGACGGTGCGCAGCCGCCCGCCGATGCGGTCGGCCTCGTAGACGACCGGCTTCAGCCCCATCTTCATCAGCTCGTACGCCGCCACGATCCCGGACAGACCGCCGCCGATGACGGCGACCTCGGTGCCGTGCTCGGTGGCGGGGACCTGGCCGAGGCCCGCCGGGTGGGCGAGGAAGTCGTCGTACGCGTACGGGAAGTCCGGGCCGAACATGGTGATCGGCGGCTGCTGCTCGTCGGCGTGCTCGACGGCGTTGGGCACGGTGGACGTCATGGGGTACGGACTCCTTGCGGCGGAACTGGGGAGGGCGGGGCGGTTCAGATGAGGGACCCGTACAGACCGGGGCGGCGGTCCTTCAGATACGGGTTGGCCTCGCGGGAGGCGGCCAGGAAGGCGGGGTCCACGTCGGCGACGACGAGTTCCTCGGCGCGTCCGGCGCGGGTGCGGGCGATGCCGTCCGGTCCGGCGAGCGTGGACAGCCCGACGAACTCGAAGTCGCCCTCGGCGCCGACGCGGTTGACGTACGCGACGTACATCTGGTTCTCGAACGCCCGCACCGGCACCAGCGACTCGGCGACGAACTGGAACGGGTGCATCTGCGCCGTCGGCACCAGCAGCAGGTCGGTGCCCGCGAGGGCGTGGGCGCGGACGTTCTCCGGGAACTCCACGTCGTAGCAGATCATCAGCCCGATCCGCAGACCGTCCACCTCGGCCTGTACGACCGGCTGCCCGCCCGGCGTGAAGTGGTCGCGCTCGAAGCAGCCGAAGAGGTGGGTCTTGCGGTAGTTCGCGAGCCGGATGCCGTCGGCGGAGATCAGCTGCGCGGAGTTGTAGACGGTCTCGCCGTCGCGCTCCGGGTAGCCGTAGGCGATCGCGACCCCGTGCCGCCCGGCGATGTCGGCGACCGTGTCCGCGCCGTCCCCGTCGGCGGGCTCGGCGAACCGGGCGATGTCGTCGCCGATCGCGTAGCCGGTCAGGAACATCTCCGGCGCGACCAGCAGCCCGGCCCCCGAGGCGGCGGCCCGGCCCGCGGCCTCGTCGAGCACCTTGAGGTTCTCGACGGGCGAGCCGGGACGGCCGGAGCTCTGGAGCAGTGCGGTGCGCATGCGTGTTCCTCACCGGGAAGGAGGGGGGGCGTGGGGCCCCGGCGGGATGCGTGCGGGAGCCATGTAGACGGTACGGTCGTCGGCCTCACCTGGACAAGGAGCCGCCGTTGCACGCCCAGGGGGCGAACGTTGCGTCGATCGGGGCTCGGGCGGCGATTCGTTGCGCGCGGGGATCCACCGCCCGCCCGGCCGCGATACGCGGCAAGGTGGCGCGCGTCTGCGCCAGCCGTGCCACAGGTTCCGGGTCGTCACGCGCGGCTCGTCGGGGGCGGGGTCCTGTCCCTTGCGGGGGGGACGGCGTCGATCTCGTCCGGGTCAGAGCGAGGCACGGCAACTTGTCTGAACAAGTCGACCCAAGTACGCCCGCGCCCGGTGACACCGCCGTGAACATCCGCCCAACCACGGACCCCCATTCCCTGCACAGTCCGGGGAGGCCCGGATCGCCGGGCGAAGTCGATTACGCTGATCACGCTGTGCACAGCGACCGACTCAGAGGGGAAGCATGGCGGCGCGACACGAGGAGATCGCCGACGCACTGCGCCGCGCGATCGACCGCGAGGAGTACACCGTCGGCAGCCTGCTGCCCCCGGAGACGGAACTCGCCGCCCGCTACGGCGTCTCGCGCGGCACCGTCCGGCAGGCGGTGGCGGCGCTCACCGCCGAGGGGCTCATCGGCTCACGTCAGGGTGCCCGGCGCGTGGTGCTGGCCAGCCGCCGCGGTCAGAGCTTCACCGAGCTGCGCAGCTTCGCCCGGTGGGCGCGGGCGATGGGCCGCGAGGCGACCGGGCGCGTGGTCACGCAGGCCTACCGTGCGGCCACCACGCAGGACGCCGTACGCCTCCAACTGCCCGCGGGCACACCGGTGCTGCATGTGCTGCGGGTGCGGGGCCTGGACGGGGAGCCGGTACTGCTGGAGCGGACGGTGTACGCGGACTGGGTCTCCCCCGCGGTCGCCGCGATCGACCCGGACTGCCCGTCCGTCACCCAGCGGCTCTACGACGACACCGGTCTGGTCTTCGCCTACGGGGAGCACGTCATCGACGCGGTGGCGGCCGGTGTCCTGGACGCGGAACTGCTCGGCGTACGCCGCACGAGTCCGCTGCTGCGGGTACGCCGGGTGACCACGACCCACGAGGGGCGGCCCGTGGAGTGGTCGGACGACCGGTACCGCTCGGACGCCGTGAGCTTCAGCGTGCACAACTCCATCGGGAACAACGCCCTGGCCAGGAACACGGTGGACGCGGGGGGACACGCATGAACGTCGAGGCCCTGCCGTACGTCGACGAGCACACCACCCTCGTCGCCGCGGACGCCGACACCGTCTGGCGCGCCCTGAGCGAGGCCTTGGACGCCTCCTTCGCAGGCGGGCGCTACGCCCGGCTGGTCGGGTGCGCCGACCGCACGGCGTCCGGGCCACGGCCCCTCGCGGAGGGCTCGACGATTCCCGGGTTCCGGGTGGTGACGGCGGAACGGGGCCGGGAACTGGCCCTCGTAGGCCGCCACCGGTTCTCCCTCTACGCCCTGGTCCTGCGGCTCGACGGGGCGGGCCCGGCGCACACCCTGCTGCGCGCCGAGACCCGGGCCGCCTTTCCCGGCACGGGCGGGCGCCTGTACCGGCGGCTGGTCATCGGCACGGGCGGGCACGCGTTCGGCATGCGGCGGCTGCTGGCCGGGGTGCGCGAGCGGGCGCAGCGGCACCGGTCAGGTGGGTGAGCCCGAGGAGAACCGGCGCAGCAGCGGCGACAGCACCAGCACGGACTTGGTCCGCTCCACGAACGGCTCCCCCGCGATCCGCTCCAGGACCCGCTCGAAGTGCCGCATGTCGGAGGCGAAGACCTGGGCGACGGCGTCCGCGTCCCCGGTGACGGTGGACGCGGCGACGACCTCCTGGTAGCGCTCCAGGCCCCGTTGGATGGTCTCCGGGGAGGTGTTGGAGCGGCAGTAGATCTCGACGAACCCCTCGGTCTCCCAGCCGAGGGCGGCCGGGTCCACCCGTACGGTGAACCCGGTGATCGCCCCGGTGGCGCGCAGCCGGTCCACGCGCCGTTTCACAGCGGGCGCGGACAGGCCGACGAGCTGCCCGATGTCCGCGTAGGAGCGGCGGGCGTCCTCGGCGAGGGCGTGCACGATGCGTTCGTCGAGATCGTTCAGCACTGCGGGTGGTTCACTTCACTTCGGCTGTGGCGAGACGGGAGCGGCGGTAGCCGTACAGGAAGTAGAACACGAGACCCGCGGCCATCCAGAAACCGAAGACCACCCAGGTCACCGAGTCGAGGCTGAACATGTTGTACGCGCAGAACAGGAAGCCCAGGACCGGCAGCACCGGGCCGAACGGCACCCGGAACGTGCGCTCCAGCTCCGGCCGCCGATAGCGCAGCACCACGACCGCGATGTTGACCAGGGCGAACGCGAACAGCGTGCCGATGCTGGTGGCGTCGACGAGCTTGCCCAGCGGGATCAGCGCGGCGAGCACACCGCAGAACAGGGACACGATCACCGTGTTGAGGCGGGGCGCGCCGGTCCTGGCGTGCACCTTGCCGAACGCCTTCGGCATCAGCCCGTCACGGGACATCGCGAACAGGATGCGGGTCTGGCCGAACAGCACGGTGAGGACCACGCTCGCGATGGAGATGACCGCGCCGAGTGCGAGCAGCGTGCCCCAGAAGGTCTGGCCGCTGACATCGTTCATGATCGCGGCGAGGGAGGCCTGGGAGCCCTCGAACTTGGTCCAGTGCCAGGCGCCGACGGCGACCGCGGCGACGAGCACGTACAGCGCGGTGACGATGATCAGCGAGAGCATGATCGCCCGCGGCAGGTCCCGCTTGGGGTTCCTCGCCTCCTCACCGGCGGTGGAGGCGGCGTCGAAGCCGATGTAGGAGAAGAACAGGGTGGCGCCCGCGGCGCTCACGCCCGCCATGCCGAGCGGCATGAAGTCGGCGTAGTTGCCGGACTTGAAGCCCAGGAAGCCCACCGCGCAGAACAGCACCAGCGCGGCGATCTTCACCGCGACCATGATCGTGTTGGCCCGGGCGGACTCGCGCACGCCGCCGAGCAGGAACACCATGGCCAGCATCACGACCAGCAGCGCGGGCAGGTTGACGATGCCGCCCTCGCCGGGCGCGGAGGACAGCAGCGCGGGGATGGTGACGCCGATCGTGCCGTCCAGCAACTCGTTGAGGTACTCGCCCCAGCCGACCGCGACGGCGGCCACCGACACGCCGTACTCCAGCACCAGACACCAGCCGCACACCCAGGCGACGAGTTCGCCCATCGTTGCGTACGCGTACGAGTACGAGGAACCCGCGACCGGGATGCTGCCCGCCAGCTCGGCGTAGGACAGGGCCGAGAACAGCGCCGTGAGTCCGGCGATGACGAAGGCCAGGGTGACCGCGGGCCCGGCCTCGGGGACGGCGTCGCCGAGGACCACGAAGATTCCCGTGCCGAGGGTCGCCCCGATGCTGATCATGGTCAGCTGCCACAGCCCGAGGGACCGCCGCAGCGAGCCTCCCTCACCCTGGCCGCCCTCCGCGACCAGGCGTTCCACGGGCTTGCGGCGCATCAGGCTCGCGAGTCCGCCCGGGGACGGCGGGGTGGTCGTCCTGCTGGTGCGCGGGGGTGCGCCTTGGTCGAGCACGCGGTGGCTCCTTCATCGCTGCCGGTCTGGGTGACGGGGACCGGCGGCGTCCCCACGACCGCGGGAACCCACCGAGCGGGGTCCCCGCCACGTCACGTACAGCGCAGGAGCCTATGGGCCGGACATCGCAGTCGTAATGCAGCAACCTTGCGCATCTCCGCAAGATCGTTGCGTTGAACCGGGCACGGCGGACGATCGTTGCACGGCGGTTCACAAGCGTTGCGCACGGGCCTTCGCGCGGACCGGTTCCGGGAACGCCGACGGCCCCTGCCGTACGGGACGACAGGGGCCGTGCGAAGGGGGTGTGCGGGTCAGTTCCAGCTGGCGTGCAGCGGCTTGCCCTCGGCGTAGCCCGCGGCGCTCTGGATGCCGACGACGGCCTTCTCGGCGAACTCCTCCAGGGAGGCGGCACCGGCGTAGGTGCAGGAGGAGCGGACGCCCGCGATGATCGAGTCGATCAGGTCCTCGACTCCGGGGCGGGTCGGGTCCAGGAACATCCGGGAGGTGGAGATGCCCTCCTCGAACAGCGCCTTGCGGGCGCGGTCGTAGGCGGACTCCTCGCTGGTGCGGTTGCGCACGGCGCGCGCGGAGGCCATGCCGAAGGACTCCTTGTAGTAGCGCCCGCTGGCGTCCTGCTGGAGGTCGCCCGGCGACTCGTACGTCCCGGCGAACCAGGAGCCGACCATCACGTTGGAGGCACCGGCCGCCAGCGCCATCGCCACGTCGCGCGGGTGCCGGACGCCGCCGTCGGCCCACACGTGCTTGCCGTATTTCCTCGCCTCGGCGGCGCACTCCAGGACGGCGGAGAACTGGGGCCGTCCGACGCCGGTCATCATGCGGGTGGTGCACATGGCGCCCGGTCCGACGCCGACCTTGATGATGTCGGCGCCCGCCTCGACCAGGTCGCGCACGCCCTCGGCGGAGACGATGTTGCCCGCGACGATCGGCACCCGCGGGTCGAGGGCGCGCACCACCCTGACGGCGGTGATCATCGACTCCTGGTGGCCGTGCGCGGTGTCGATGACGAGCGTGTCCACGCCCGCGTCGAGCAACTGCTTGGCCTTGCCCGCCACATCGCCGTTGATCCCGACGGCGGCGGCGATCCGCAGCCTGCCCCGTGCGTCGACGGCCGGGGTGTACAGGGTGGCGCGCAGGGCGCCCTTGCGGGTCAGGATCCCGGCCAGCTTGCCGTCGGCGTCCACGGCCGGGGCGTAGCGGCGGTTGTGGTGGTCGAGGGTGTTGAAGGCCTCGCGCGGGTCGATGTCGGCGTCCAGGAGGAGCAGGTCCTTGGACATGACGACCTCGAGCTGGGTGAAGCGGTCGACCCCGCTGAGGTCGGCGTCGGTGACCACGCCGATCGGCCTGCCCTCCTCGTCCACGACGACACCGGCGTCGTGCGCGCGCTTGGGAAGCAGGCCCAGCGCGTCGGCGACCGTCTGGTGCGGGGCCAGCACGATCGGGGTGTCCAGCACCAGGTGACGGCTCTTGACCCAGGAGACGACATCGGTGACGACGTCGATCGGGATGTCCTGCGGGATGACCACGAGGCCGCCGCGCCGGGCCATCGTCTCGGCCATCCGGCGGCCCGCGATGGCGGTCATGTTGGCGACCACGAGCGGGATGGTGGTGCCCGTGCCGTCCGGGGAGCTGAGGTCCACGCCCTGGCGCGAGCCGACGGCGGACCGGCTCGGCACCATGAAGACGTCGTCGTACGTCAGGTCGTACGAGGGCTGGATGTCGTTGAGGAAACGCACGTGCTGCACATCCCAGTCGATCAGAAGTGGCCCCCGGACAGGTCAGCCGGGGGAAAGAGCACGTACTTCATTGTCCCATGGCGTCCGGAAAGCGGTGCACGGTCCGTTCCTCCAGGCTACGGGGGGTGTCCTAGGAGGATGCTCCAAGAGCGAGCGCGACGGTCACGGCGGAGGCGCCCGTGAACACGTCGACGGCGGTCTCCCACTCGTCGGGCCGCGCCTCGGCGTACCGCCGCCAGTCCCGGACGACGACCAGGGGGCGCGCCCCGGCGCCGCCCTCGGGCCACAGCGCCGGGTCGGACAGGACGTCCGACAGCGCGTCCCAGTTGTGTCCGAAGTAGTCCGGCAGCCGCAGGTCGCGGGCGCAGCGGTCCATCAGGCCCGCCTTGTCCCGCACGCCGTCGAGGTCCAGTGTGATCACACGCTCGGTCATCCGGGCACCGCCTCGCACCAGGGTCGGGGGAGCGGACGGCCGCCGGTACCGCGGGGCCGCCCCCTCCCGAGTGCCGCCGTCAGGGTCCGTCGGGGTCGGCCCGGTTCAGCGCGGGCCGTGGCGTCGGACCGGCCGCCATCAGGTAGTCCGCGGCGGAGGTGTCCGTCACCAGACTGGTGACGAGCCCCGACCGCAGCACCGCGTCGATCGCGGCGGCCTTGCGCTGCCCGCCCGCGATCGCCACCACTTCGGGGATACGGCGGAGCTGGTCGGCCTTGACCGTGATGCACCGCTCCCCCAGGTCCCGTCCGACCCGGCGCCCCTCGGAGTCGAAGAGGTGCGCGGACATCTCGGCGGCGACACCGAGCGAGGCGTAGTGCGCCCGCTCCTCGTCGCTGAGCATGTCGTGCACCGTGGAGATGCCCGGCTCCCAGGAGCCGATGGAGACACAGGCCACCGTGACCTTGTCGAAGTACTCGAAGGCCCGCGCGATCCCGGTCTGGTGGCGCAGCGCGGCGGCGGTGGCCTCGTCGGGCAGCAGCATCGGCGCGTAGATGGGGTGGGCGTCACCGCCGGACACCTGGGCGGCGCGGCGCACGGCCTCCACCGAGCCGCGCTCGGCGGTCCCGGCGTCGTACACGCCCGTCAGCTGCACCACCGTGCACGGCGGCAGCCGGTCCAGGGCCGCGGCCATGTGGATGGTGGAGCGGCCCCAGGCCAGGCCCAGCACATCGCCCTCGTTCACGAGTTCGCCGAGCAGGTCGGCGGCCACCTCACCGAGGTTCTCCGGGTCCGGGGTCTCCTCGGCGTCGGCCGGGGACTCCACCACGACGGCGTGTCTGAGGCCGTACCGGGCGCGCAGCGCGTCGGAGCGGTCGGCGTCCAGTTCGGCGGGGACTCGGATCTCGATTCTCACGAGATCCCGTTCGAGGGCGGTCTCCAGGACCCGGGCCACCTTGAAGCGGCTGACGCCGAACTCCTCCGCGATCTGGATCTTGGACTTGCCCTCGAGGTAGAAGCGGCGGGCCATGGCCGCCGCCTGCACCAGCTCAGCGGGTCCCATCCGCATGGCTGACCGGCCCGCCGACATACCCGACACGGCGATCTCCTCACTGCTGTTCACACTCTGGATTCGCCGTTCATCCTCGCAGATGTGGCGCGGTCGATCAGCCCTGATGAGAGCCGTTCACGTTCCCGTGGCTCAGTGGCCGCATGCCCAGGACGCGGCGGCGGTCGCCGTCTCCGCCTGGGTGCGCAGTGCACGTACCGCCTCGGCCGGGTCATCGGCCCCGTAGACCGCGGATCCGGCCACGAAGACATCGGCACCCGCCTCCGCGCACCGCTCGATGGTGCTGGCCGAAACCCCACCGTCCACCTGGAGCCACAGCTGGAGCCCGTGCTTACTGATCAACTCGCGGGTCCGCCGGATCTTCGGGAGCATGATGTCGAGGAACGCCTGTCCCCCGAAGCCCGGCTCAACCGTCATGATCAGCAACATGTCGAGTTCGGGAAGCAGGTCCTCGTACGGCTCGATGGGCGTCGCGGGCCGCAGCGCCATGGCGGCGCGGGCACCCTTGGCCCGGATTTCCCGGGCGAGCCGCACCGGCGCGGCGGAGGCCTCGACATGGAAGGTGACGGACCCGGCACCCGCCTCGACGTACTGGGGCGCCCACCGATCGGGGGCCTCGATCATCAGATGGCAGTCCAGCGGGGTGTCCGTCGCACGGGCGAGCGACTCTACGACCGGCACGCCGAGGGTGAGGTTCGGGACGAAATGGTTGTCCATGACGTCGACATGGAGCCAGTCGGCTCCCTGCACCGCCCTGGCCTCGTCCGCGAGGCGGGCGAAGTCGGCGGAGAGGATGCTGGGGTTGATCTGCGGGGCCATGCCCCAAGCCTGCCATGTCGCGGCGCTGGGCTGTGGGGGTGGGGTGGTGGGGCCTAGGGTTGTGTTTCGGCCGCGGGCCGGAGGTGGCTGGTCGCGCAGTTCCCCGCGCCCCTGAGGGGCGTTGGCGTGGAGGTGGGTATGACGAGTGGCCGGGGGATAGGGCATCTGGTCTGCGGACGGCGGGCCAAGTGGCTCGTTCTCGTGCTCTGGCTGGTGGTGTTGGTCGTCGCCGCGCCGTTCGCTCAGAAGCTGACCGACGCGCAGGACAATGACGCGCAGTCGTGGCTGCCCAGGTCGGCGGAGTCCACCCAGGTTCTAGAGATCTCCGAGGACTTCAGGCCCGAGCAGATCCCGGCCGTCGTCGTGTACGCCCGTGACAGCGGGCTGACCACCGAGGACCGGGCGCGGATCGCCGAGGACGTGCGGGAGCTGAAGGAGCTGCGCGACCACGGCATCCGGGGCGCCGAGACGCGCGGCCCGGTCTTCGACCGGGAGACCGATCCCCGGGCGGCCCAGGTCTTCGTGCCGATCACGATGGACGAGAAGGGCTGGGAGCGCATCTCCCCCGCCGTCGACTCGATCCGCGAGGACGTCGGCGAGAGCACCGGCGGACTCGCCGTGCACATCACCGGTCCCGGCGGCACCTCCGCCGACTTCTCCGAGGCCTTCGAGGGCATCGACTCGACACTGCTGTTCGCCGCGATGACCGTCGTCATCGTGATGCTGCTGCTCACCTACCGCAGTCCCACGCTGTTGCTGGTGCCGCTGGTGTCGGTGATCGGCGCGCTGTTCACCGCCCAGGCGCTGGTGTACCTGCTCGCCGAGCACGGCGGGCTCACCGTCAACGGGCAGAGCGCGGGCATCCTGCTGGTCCTGGTCTTCGGCGCGGGCACCGACTACGCGCTGCTGCTGGTGGCCCGCTACCGCGAGGAGCTGCGCCGCCACGAGGACCGGCACGAGGCGATGGCCCTCGCCCTGCACCGCGCGGGCCCGGCGGTGATCGCGTCCAGCGCGACGGTGGTCCTGAGCATGCTGGTGCTGATGGTCGCCGAGATGAACTCGACCAGCGGCCTCGGCCCGGTCGCCGCCATCGGTGTCGCCGTCGCCCTGCTGGCGATGCTGACCCTGTTCCCGGCCCTGCTGGTGGTCTTCGGCCGCTGGATCTTCTGGCCGGTGGTCCCGCACCTCGGCACCCCCGACCCCACCGAACGCGGCGTCTGGGCCCGCACCGGCCGCCGTATCGCCCGCCGCCCGCGCATGGTGTGGGCCGTGACCGCGGGGGTCCTGGCGATCTGCTCGCTGGGCCTGATCCAGCTGCGCGCCGAGGGCATCAGCAACGCCGACGCCTTCACCGGCGAGCCGGACTCGATCGTCGGCCAGCAGGTCTCGGCACGCTACTTCCCGGCGGGCAGCGGCGATCCGCTCGTCATCGTGGCCAACCAGCCACAGGCCGAGCAGGTGGGCCGGGCGGTGGCCGAGACTCCGGGCGTCGTACCGGAGTCGCTGGGTCCGGCCCCCGGCTCGAAGACCGTGCACGAGGGCCGGGTGCTGTTCGAGGCGACCATGTCCGACCCCGCCGACAGCGACGCCGCGAAGCAGACCGTGGAGCGGGTCCGGGACGCCGTGCACGTGGTGCCCGACGCCGATGCCCTGGTGGGCGGTGGTACGGCGGCCCTGCTGGACATGGACGAGGCGACCACCCACGACAACATCCTGATCATCCCGCTGGTGCTGATCGTGGTGCTGCTGATCCTCTGCGCCCTGCTCCGCGCCCTGATCGCCCCGCTGCTGCTGATCGGCACGGTGATCCTGTCCTTCGCCGCCGCCCTCGGCATCAGCGCGCTGGCCTTCCGGTACCTCTTCGACTACGCGGGCGAGACGACCGACTTCCCGCTGTTCGTCTTCGTCTTCCTGGTCGCCCTGGGCATCGACTACAACATCTTCCTGACCACCCGCATCCGCGAGGAGGCAGCCCGCCAGGGCACCCGCCCGGGCGTCGTCACCGGCCTCGCCGCCACCGGCGCGGTCATCACCTCCGCGGGCCTCGTCCTCGCGGGCACCTTCGCCGCCCTCGGCACGCTCCCCATGGTCGCCTTCGCCGAGATCGGCTTCGCCGTGGCCCTGGGGGTACTCCTCGACACCTTCATCGTGCGGTCGGTACTGGTGACGGCGCTGTTCCTGGACGTGGGCGGGAAGGTGTGGTGGCCGCACCCCTTGAGCCGCGCCGAGGCAGGATCCGCCCGTCCGGCGCTTGAGGACGAGGCCCCTTCGGGGCCGGAGCGGGGGCCTGGGGGCGGCGGCCCCCAGGGACGGGACGGGTAGGGGCGGCGGGGGCGAGGCCCACCCGGACGTCACCCCACCCGACGGATGACCGCCAGATACATCGCGTCCGTGCCATGCACATGCGGCCACAACTGCACATCCGGCCCTTCACCCAGGTCAGGCACCCCCGGCAACAACGGCCGCGCATCCACCAGCTCCGTCTCCGGGAACTGCTTCAGCACATCCGCGACCACCGCCCGTGTCTCCGCGAGATGCGGCGAGCACGTGGCGTACCCCACCACACCCCCCACCCGCACCGACTCCAGCGCACTCCGCAGCAGCCCCCGCTGAAGCGGCGCGAAGCCGTCGAGATCCTCAGGGCGGCGCCGCCACCGCGCCTCGGGCCGCCGCCGCAGCGCGCCAAGCCCGGTGCACGGCACGTCCATCAGCACCCGGTCGAAGCTCCCGGGCCGCCACGGCGGCCGCGTCCCGTCGGCGGCGATGACCTGATAGGGCCCCGGGTTGCCACGCAGCGCGTTGGCCACGAGCCCGGCCCGGTGGGGCTGCTTCTCGGAGGCCAGCAGAGTGGCCCCCCGCTCGGCGGCCAGCGCGGCGAGCAGCGCCGCCTTCCCGCCGGGCCCGGCACACCCGTCGAGCCACCTCTCGTCCCGCCCCTCCAGCGGAGCCCCCGCCAGCGCGAGCGCGACAAGCTGACTGCCCTCGTCCTGCACCCCCGCCCGCCCCTCGCGCACGGCGTCCACGGCCCCGGGCTCGCCACCCTCGGTCAGCCGCACGGCATACGGCGACCAGCGGCCGGGCTCGGCGGCGTCCTCCCGGAGCAGTTCCTCGGCCGTGGCCCGCCCGGGCCGGGCGACGAGGGTCACCTCGGGCCGCTCGTTGTCGGCGGCGAGCAACTCCTCGATCCCGGCCCGCCCGCCGCCGAGCGAGTCCCACAGCGCGGAGACGACCCAGCGCGGGTGCGAGTGCACGACGGCGAGATGGTCCTCAGGGTCGTCGTCGTAGGGCGGCGCGACCCGCTCCAGCCAGCCGTCCAGATCGTGCTGGGCCACCTTGCGCAGCACGGCGTTGACGAACTTGGCCCGCCCGTCGCCGAGCACCACGCGGGCCAGCTCCACGGAGGCGGACACGGCGGCATGACTGGGAATCCGGGTGCCGAGCAGTTGATGCGCGCCGAGGCTGAGCACATCCAGCACCGGCGGATCGACCTCGCGCAGCGGGCGGTCCACACACGCCGCGATCACGGCGTCGTACGTCCCCTGCCGCCGCAGCGTCCCGTACACCAGCTCGGTGGCGAGCGCCGCGTCCCGCCCGTCGAAGTCGCCCTGCTCACGCGCCTTGCGCAGCAGCGGCGGCAGCACGAGGTTGGCGTAGGCGTCCCGCTCGTCCACCGCGCGCAGCGCCTCGAAGGCAAGGAGGCGGACGGGATCCTTCTGGGGCCGACGGTAGGGCTTGCCGGGTTTGCGGGGCCGCCGGGAGGTGTCGCTCACGAAAAGGTGCTCCGGAATTTCTGTATACGGTGTGCACCCAGCGTACGCCGGTGCGGCTCCCGCAAGCTCACGCGCCGAGCGTCTCCCCGTCGGCGATGCGCACCCCGCGCGCCCAGTCCGCCGCCCGCATCGGCTTCTTGCCCTGCGCCTGCACCCACAGCAGCTCCACGGCGTACGAGCCGGAGCCGACGTGGACGTGGTTCTTGCCCACCGAGAGCTGGCCCGGGGCGAGTTCGGTGCGGTCGGGAGCCAGGGCGACCTGGATGAGCTTGAGCCGCTCACCGCGGAAGGTGGTCCAGGCACCGGGCGCGGGGGTGCAGCCGCGCACCACACGGTCGACGCGCAGGGCGGGGGTGGTCCAGTCGACGCGGGCGTCCTCGACGGTGATCTTCGGGGCGAGGGTGACGCCGTCGGCGGGCTGCGGTACGGCCTTCAGGGAGCCGTCGGCGATGCCGTCCATGGTCGCGGCCAGCAGCCCGGCCCCGGCGAACGCGAGCCGGGTCAGCAGGTCGCCGCTGGTGTCGGTGGGCCGGACGGTCTCGGTCACCGTGCCGTAGACGGGCCCGGAGTCGAGCCCTTCCTCGATGAGGAAGGTGGACGCTCCCGTGATCTCGTCGCCCGCCATGACGGCGTGCTGCACCGGCGCCGCGCCACGCCAGGCGGGCAGCAGCGAGAAGTGCAGGTTGACCCAGCCGTGGGCGGGGATGTCGAGGGCCACCCGGGGCAGCAGGGCGCCGTAGGCGACGACGGGACAGCAGTCCGGCGCGATCTGCCGCAGCCGCTCCAGGAACTCCGGGTCCCTCGGCTTGGCGGGCTTCAGCACCTCGATCCCGGCCTCCTCGGCCCGCTCGGCCACCGGTGAGGCGACCAGCCTGCGCCCCCGCCCGGCCGGTGCGTCCGGCCGTGTGACGACGGCGGCCACCTCGTGCCGCCCGGAGGCGAGCAGGGCGTCCAGGGCGGGAACGGCGACCTCGGGGGTACCGGCGAAGACGAGCTTCATGAGCGGGCACGGGCCTCTCGGGCGGGATGAACGACGGGCAGCGCACCAGTCTATGGCGGACCCCCCGCGCAGCTCCCGCGCGCATCCCCGCGCCGGGGGCGTACGCATATGCCCTTACGCCCCTCGAGCGTGACCAGTCACGCAAAAAGGCGTTGGTCTAGAAAGAGTTGACCCACGGGCCGCGGCAGCGGCCCGATCCTTTCTCCTCAACGCCGGTTCGAGAGGCTTGTTCATGGCCGACCACGCAACCCACGACGCCCAGGCTCGGGCCAGCCTGCACTTGCTGGTGCGGGACATCGAGCGGGTCCGCCGGCAGGTGGACGCACTGCGCACACTCACCGCCCAATTGGGCAACGTCTACCGTCCGCGCCGCTCCGGCCCCGCCACGGGCTTCGTCGTCTACGGACGCGCCCCCGCCCCGACCGTCCGCCTCGCGCAGGAGCTGCGCGACAGCGTCGAGACCCTGGTCACGGCGGCGGTCGACTTCGATCGCTCGCTCGGCTTCTCGTGGGACGCGGTGGGCTCGGCGCTCGGGGTCACCAAGCAGGCGGTGCACCGCCGTTACGGCTCCCGCCGCGCCACGACCCAGGCCGCCGCCGAGGCGGAGCGCTCCGCCGAACCATCGGGCACCCGCACCGTCAGCGTCAACACCGGTATCCCGTCGATGCCCACGGTCCCGGCGGCCCGCTCGATGCCGACCCAGCCGACGGCGGGCAGCCCCGCCCTCCGCGAGGACGTCAGGCCGACGGCCTTCCCGGGTCCGCGCAACGGCTGACCCCGCCGCCAGCTACGGCTGCCGAGCCCCGCCCTCCCGGCACACTCCGGGAGGGCAGCCGTATCCAGGGGCAGGCAGCTCAGCCGATGTCGGGCGGATCGATGCGCACCCGCACCGCCTGTCCCCCCGCCCCCGCCTGCCCGCCCCCGCGGGCCATCCGCGCCGCCTGCGCGGCCTTCAGCGCCGCCGCCAGCGCGGCCCCCCGCCCCGGTGGCACCCGGATGAGCGCCCGGTCCCAGTGCTCCCCGGGCGGTGGCGCGCCCGGCCGCCGGGGGCGCCCCGCCGCGGTGCCGGGCATCGGCACGGGCCCCAGGACCTCGGCCTCCAAGGGCAGTTCGGCCGTGCCGAGGAATTCGGCGACCGCCTCCGGCGGCCCGGACACGGCGGCCATCCGGGACACCGGCGGGAAGCCCAGCTCGGCCCGCTCGGCGAGTTCGCGCACGGCGTGTCCCACGGGGTCCCAGCGCACCAGCGCCTGCACGGGTCGCAGGGTCGGCTCCGCGACCACCACCACGGTGCCGCCCGCCGACTGCGGCCGGACCAGCGCCGCCGCGGCGATCCAGCGGCGCAGCGCGTCCTCCCCGGCCCGCAGGTCGGGCCGCCCGAGCATGGCCCAGCCGTCGAGCAGCAGGGCGGCGGCGTAACCGCCCTCGGCGACCGGCTCGGCGCCCGGGGTGCTCACCACCAGCGCGGGCGCCCCGGGCACGGTGTCGAGCACGTGCTCACGCCCCGAGGTCCGCACCGGTACGGCGGGAAAGGCGCGGCCCAGCTCCTCGGCGGTCCGCCGCGCTCCCACGATCTGGGCGCGCAGCCGGAAGGACCCGCACTCCGGGCAGTGCCAGGCGCTCTCCTCGCGCCCGCACCATCCGCAGGACAGCGCCGCGGACTCCCGCGCCTCCAGCGGCCCGGCGCAGTGACGGCACCGCGCGGGGGCCCGGCACTGGGCGCAGGCCATCCGCGGCACGTATCCGCGCCGGGGCACCTGCACGAGCACCGGTCCCTGCTTGAGCCCTTCCCGGATCGCCTGCCAGGCCAGCGTCGGCAGCCGGGCGGCCCGGGCGGCCTCGTCCCGCGCCAGGTCCGTGTCGCCCACCGTCCGCACCAGCGGGGCGGCGGCCCGCACCTGCTCCCGGGAGGCGACCAGCGGCAGGGCCCAGCCGCTGTCGACGAGCTGCGCGCCCTCCACGGTGCAACCGAGGCCCCCCAGCAGGAACCCGCACCGGTCCTGGGCGGCCCGCAGCAGCAGCACCTCACGGGCGTGCGGCTGCGGTGCGTGCGGTTCGCTGTGGCTGTCGTCGCCGTCGTCCCAGAGGGCGACCAGTCCGAGGTCCTGGACCGGCGCGAACATGGCGGCACGGGTCCCGACGACGGCCCGCACGGACCCCCGCCGCACCGCGAGCCACTCGCGGTACCGCTTCTCCGGTCCGGCGTCGGCGGTGAGCAGCGCATGCCGCCCCTCCCCCAGGACCGCCGTCAGCGCGGCGTCGACCCGCGCGGCGGCCCGCCCGTCCGGTACGACGACCAGGGCCCCGCGCCCCGAGGCGAGCGTCGCGGCGACGGCACGGGCCAGCTCCTCGCTCCACGCGGGACCGGGCAGCGCCTGCCACACGGCCCGCGGGGCGCCTCCGGAGGCCAGGGACTCAAGGAACGCGGCCCCTCGCTCGTAGCGCGCCCATGGGCCCGCCTCCGGCGCCGGTGGTGGCGGCAGTGGCGCGGGCGACGGCCGCTGCTCCGCCCGTGCGCTGCGCGGCGGCACGGCCAGTTGCAGCACATCGGCGAGGCTTCCCGCATACCGGTCGGCGACGGCCCGCGCGAGACCCAGCAGTTCCTCGCTCAGCACGGGCTCGGGGGACACGACCTGCGCGAGCGCGGCCAGCGGCCCGGAGTAGTCGGACTCGGCCCGCCGCTCGATCAGGAACCCGTCGATCAGCCCCCCGCCCTCCCGGCGCCCCTCCCGCACCCGGTGCCGACCGGCCCCGAACCGCACCCGCACCCGCACCCCGGGCTGGGCGTCGGCGTCCAGTTCCTCCGGTACGGCGTAGTCGAAGTACCGGTCGAGATGCAGTACCCCCTTGTCGACCAGCACGCGTGCGACCGGCAACCGTCCCGCCAGCGCGGCCCCCCGCCAGGTCCGTGGCTTGGCCCGGGGCGCGCGCGCCCCCCGCACGCTCTCCCGGATCAGCGCGAGCTGCTCCGGCGGCGGCGCCCCTTCGCCACCGCCACTCCCCTGCCCGTTGTCGCTGCTCACGCTTGCATTCTTACCAAACGCCACTGACAACGGCGCCGCCCCGAGTCCGCCCCACGCGAAGGCCCGGCCTCCCCGAGGGGAGACCGGGCCTCACCGAGTCGACTCGGCACGGCGACCGGGGAAACTACAGCCCCGCCGCCTGCCGCAGCGCCTCCACCCGGTCCGTGCGCTCCCAGGTGAAGTCGGGCAGCTCACGGCCGAAGTGACCGTACGCGGCGGTCTGGGAGTAGATCGGGCGGAGCAGGTCGAGATCGCGGATGATGGCGGCCGGGCGCAGGTCGAAGACCTGCTCGATGGCCTGCTCGATCTTCTCGGTGTCGACCTTGTGGGTGCCGAAGGTCTCCACGAAGAGACCGACGGGCTCGGCCTTGCCGATCGCGTAGGCGACCTGGACCTCGCAGCGGGAGGCCAGGCCCGCCGCGACGACGTTCTTGGCGACCCAGCGCATGGCGTAGGCGGCGGAGCGGTCGACCTTGGACGGGTCCTTGCCGGAGAAGGCGCCGCCGCCGTGGCGGGCCATGCCGCCGTACGTGTCGATGATGATCTTGCGGCCGGTCAGACCGGCGTCGCCCATCGGGCCGCCGATCTCGAAGCGGCCGGTCGGGTTGACCAGCAGGCGGTAGTTCTCGGTGTCGAGCTTGATGCCGTCCTCCAGCAGCGCCTTCAGCTCCGGCTCGACCACGAACTCCCGGATGTCCGGGGCCAGCAGTGAGTCCAGGTCGATGTCGGAGGCGTGCTGGGAGGAGACCACGACCGTGTCCAGGCGGACCGCCTTGTCGCCGTCGTACTCGATGGTGACCTGGGTCTTGCCGTCGGGGCGCAGGTAGGGGATGGTCCCGTTCTTGCGGACCTCGGACAGTCGGCTGGAGAGCCGGTGGGCGAGGAAGATCGGCAGCGGCATCAGCGTCGGCGTCTCGTCCGTCGCGTAGCCGAACATCAGGCCCTGGTCACCGGCGCCCTGCCGGTCCAGCTCGTCCTCGTCGCCCTCGACGCGGGTCTCGTAGGCGGTGTCCACGCCCTGCGCGATGTCCGGGGACTGCGCGCCGATCGACACCGACACACCGCAGGAAGCGCCGTCGAAGCCCTTCTTGGAGGAGTCGTAGCCGATCTCCAGGATCTTGTCGCGCACCAGCTGCGCGATCGGCGCGTAGGTCTTGGTCGTGACCTCACCGGCGACATGCACGAGGCCGGTAGTGATCAGGGTCTCGACCGCGACCCGGGAGTGCGGGTCCTCACGAAGGAGTGCGTCGAGAATGGTGTCGCTGATCTGGTCAGCGATCTTGTCGGGGTGGCCCTCGGTGACGGACTCCGAGGTGAACAGGCGACGGGACACAACGCTCCCTGGGGTTGCAGCGGCTGCTGGCTGATCATTGGCGGACGGGACGGAGGCTGCGCCCGGCGTCGTCCGAGAACAGTTTATCTGTCGCGTTCGGCCACCGGACCCCCGTCTCGCCTCTTGGGAGGGCTGTGACCTGCGGCATGCGCATTCTGCCCAATGGCCCACCGCGTTGGCCAGGGTCGCCACACCGCAATGTATCGCCACTCCAGCCACACTCCGGCGTTCCCTAAGGTCAGCGGAGGGGGTCAGGGGTGGGGGCCGGGGTGGGAGTCAGGAGAGCCGGGCCGCCACCAGGTCCCAGACGACGTCGGCCAGCGCCTCCTTCGGACCGTGCGGTACGGGTGTCTCGCTGCCGTCGGCGCCGAGCACCACGGCCTCGTTCTCCTCGGCGCCGAAGGTCTTGCGCTCGCCGACCTCGTTCACCACGAGCAGGTCGCAGCCCTTGCGGTGGAGCTTGGTGCGGCCGTTGGCCAGGACGTCGTCGGTCTCGGCGGCGAAGCCGACGACCACCTGTCCGGGGCGGGCCCGGTCGGCGGAGATCTCCGCGAGGATGTCGGGGTTGCGCACCAGGGCCACGGGCTCGGGGTCCTGGCCGTCCTGCTTCTTGATCTTCCCGGAGGCGTAGACCGCGGGGCGGAAGTCCGCGACCGCCGCGGCCATCACCACGGCGTCGGCGTCGGCGGCGGCCTTCAGCACCGCCTCCCGCAGCTGCACCGCGGTGCCCACCGGGACGACGTCCACGCCCGCCGGGTCGGGCAGGCCGGTGTTGGCCGAGATCAGCGTGACCCGGGCGCCGCGCGCCGCCGCCGTACGGGCGAGGGCGTAGCCCTGCTTGCCGGAGGAGCGGTTGCCGAGGAAGCGGACGGGGTCGAGGGGCTCGCGGGTGCCGCCCGCGCTGACCACCACGTGGCGGCCCTTCAGATCGGGCTCGGTCACGCCGCGGGCGAGCACCCGGCGGCAGACCTCGAAGAGCTCGGCGGGATCGGGGAGGCGGCCCTTGCCGGTGTCGACGCCGGTGAGGCGGCCGACGGCCGGTTCGACGACGACGGCGCCGCGGCGGCGCAGCGCCGCCACGTTCTCCTGGGTGGCGGGGTGCTCCCACATCTCGGTGTGCATGGCGGGGGCGAAGACGACCGGGCAGCGGGCGGTGAGCAGGGTGTTGGTCAGCAGGTCGTCGGCGAGGCCGTGGGCCGCCCTGGCGAGCGTGTCGGCGGTGGCCGGGGCGACGACGACGAGGTCCGCGTGCTGGCCGATGCGGACGTGCGGCACCTCGTGGACGTCGTCCCAGACCTCGGTGGAGACGGGGTGGCCGGAGAGGGCCGACCAGGTCGCGGCGCCGACGAAGTGCAGGGCGGAGGCGGTCGGCACGACGCGGACGTCATGTCCCGACTCCGTCAGTCTGCGCAGCAGCTCACAGGCCTTGTACGCGGCGATGCCACCGCTGACCCCCAGAACGACCCTCGGCTTGTCCACCGTGTCTCCCCGCACCTCGAAGAACGTACGACCCCATCACACACCACAGGCCCGGCAGTCGCGCTGCCGGGCCTGTGGATGAGTCAGCTTCAGGCTGAGAATACTACCGCTGCCGTCGCGGCTTGCTACTGCGCCGGACCCTCGATGGCCTCGGACGTCAGCAGACCCGCGTTGATCTCGCGGAGGGCGATCGAGAGCGGCTTCTCGTGGACGTGGGTGTCGACGAGGGGACCGACGTACTCGAGGAGACCCTCGCCGAGCTGCGAGTAGTACGCGTTGATCTGGCGGGCCCGCTTGGCCGCGTAGATCACGAGGCTGTACTTCGAGTCGGTGGCCTCGAGAAGCTCGTCGATCGGCGGGTTGATGATGCCCTCGGGCGCGGAGATGGAAGAGGACACGCTCTACCTTCCGATGGATGGGAAAAGATCAGTCATGATCACACGACTGCCATCAAGGCTAGCAGCTCGCGGGCCACGTCCTCGACGGAGGTGTTGATCAAGGTCATGTCGAACTCCGGCTCGGCCGCCAGTTCGATCTTCGCCGCCTCGAGACGGCGTTCGATCACGTCGGGCAGCTCGGTGCCCCGGCCGGTGAGCCTGCGCACCAGCTCCTCCCAGGAGGGCGGAGCCAGGAACACCAGCTGGGCCTCCGGCATGGTGTCGCGGACCTGCCGGGCGCCCTGGAGGTCGATCTCCAGCAGCACCGGCTCACCCGCCTCCAGCCGCTCCAGCACGGCCGCGCGCGGCGTGCCGTAGCGGTTCCCGGCGAACTCGGCCCACTCCAGCAGCTCGCCGTTGGCGATCAGCTTGTCCATCTCCTCGTCGGTGACGAAGAAGTAGTGGACTCCGTGCCGCTCGCCGGGGCGGGGCCTGCGGGTCGTCGCCGAGACCGAGAGCCAGACCTCGGGGTGTTCCTTGCGCATATGGGCGACGACCGTGCTCTTGCCGACCCCCGAGGGGCCGGAGAGCACGGTCAGCCGCGGACGTTCACTCATGCAGCGATTATTCCAGCAATCGCCCGGTGCCCGGGACTCAGGAGCCGGTGCTCCCGAACTCGCGCTCCAGGGAGGCGATCTGGTTGGAACCGAGGCCGCGCACGCGGCGGCTCTCGGAGATTCCGAGTCGCTCCATGATCTGCTTGGCGCGGACCTTGCCCACGCCCGGCAGGGACTCAAGGAGTGCGGAGACCTTCATCTTGCCGATGACGTCATTCTCCTGGCCCTGCTTGATGACCTCGTGAAGGGAGGCGCCGGAGTGCTTGAGTCGATTCTTGACCTCGGCCCGCTCCCGGCGAGCCGCGGCGGCCTTTTCGAGCGCGGCTGCGCGCTGTTCGGGGGTAAGGGGCGGAAGAGCCACGCCTACGTCACCTCGGATGTCGAACTGTCGGATACGGACCGGTGAGGAACCTAGTCGCCCCACACCTGGGGAGCCACGAGCAACACGCTTGCCCGTCCTCTCGTCGGAGACTAGCGGGCAAGTCCGCCAGAGTCAGCGAGAACAGCGGAAAAGTCCTGGTCAGCCTCTGTCAGGACGTACATTCCAGACATATTGCCCCGGATTTGAGGATGTATCCAGGGCCTGGAAGCTCCCGAGGCCCTCACCGGCACCCTCAGACAGCCGCCACGGCCGCCCGGATCTCCTCGGCGAACCGGTCCGCGGCAGCACGCAGCGCGACGACATCGGGACCGTGCCGCAGCACTCCCCGGCTGACGTTCGGCACCACATTGCGGACCGCGGCCCCGAAGACCCCAGGAAGATCGGCCGGAGTGGCCCCCTGAGCGCCGATGCCGGGCGCGAGCAGCGGGCCGTTGATCTCCAGGTCGTACGACGACAGGTCACCCAGCGTGGCCCCGACGACGGCGCCGAAGGAGCCCATCGGCTGCTCGCCCGCGTTCTCGGCGGCGAGGTGGGCGAGCATCGTCGCGCCCACAGTGCGGCCGTCGGCGCGCAGCGCGTGCTGCACCTCACCGCCCTCCGGATTGGAGGTCAGCGCCAGCACGAACAACCCGGCACCGGTCTCCCGGGCCAGCTCGACGGCGGGCGCGAGCGATCCGTAGCCGAGGTACGGCGAGACGGTCAGCGCGTCGGAGAACAGCGGGGCGTCCTTGTGCAGGAACGACTCGGCGTAGGCGGTCATGGTGGAGCCGATGTCGCCGCGCTTGGCGTCCATGAGGATCAGCGCACCGGCCGCGCGGGCCTCCGCCACGGTCGTCTCCAGAACCGCGACCCCGCGCGAGCCGAAGCGCTCGAAGAACGCGCTCTGCGGCTTGAGGACGGCGACCCGGTCGGCCATCGCCTCGACGACCGTGCGGCTGAACCGCTCCAGACCGGCCACGTCGTCGTTCAGGCCCCACTCGGTGAGCAGGGACGCGTGCGGGTCGATGCCGACGCACAGCGGGCCACGCTCGTCCATGGCGCGGCGCAGCCGGGCTCCGAACGGTTCGAGCGCTGTCATGCGGTCTCCTTCACGTCGGCGCCGACGGCGTCGGCGAGGGTGGCGTAGGGGCTGGTGCGCAGGCGGGCGGCGAGGCCCTTGTGGATCGCCCGGCACCAGAAGGGGCCCTCGTAGATGAAGGCGCTGTAGCCCTGGACCAGGGTGGCGCCCGCGAGGATGCGCTGCCAGGCGTCCTCGGCGTCCTCGACGCCGCCGACGCCGATCAGGGTGATGCGGTCGCCCACGCGCGCGTACAGCCGCCGCAGCACCTCCAGGGAGCGGGCCTTCAGCGGCGCGCCGGACAGACCGCCGGTCTCCGCGACGAGGGCGGGTTCGGAGGTCAGGCCGAGTCCCTCGCGCGCGATGGTGGTGTTGGTGGCGATGATGCCGTCCAGGCCCAGCTCCACCGCCAGGTCGGCCACCGCGTCGACGTCCTCGTCCGCGAGGTCGGGCGCGATCTTGACCAGCAGCGGCACGCGCCGCGCGGTGACGGCGCGGTCGGCGGCCTCGCGGACGGCGCTCAGCAGGGGGCGCAGCGCCTCGGTGGCCTGGAGGTTGCGCAGGCCGGGCGTGTTGGGCGACGACACGTTCACCACGAGGTAGTCGGCGTACGGCGCGAGGCGCTCGGCGGATGTCACGTAGTCCGCGGCGGCCTCCTCCTCCGGGACGACCTTGGTCTTGCCGATGTTGACGCCTACGACGGTCCTGAAGACCTCCTCGCGGGCCGCCAGACGGGCCGCCACGGCCGCCGAGCCGTCGTTGTTGAAGCCCATGCGGTTGATGAGCGCCCGGTCCGGCACCAGCCGGAACAGCCGCTTCTTGGGGTTGCCGGGCTGCGGCTCCCCGGTGACGGTGCCGATCTCGACGTGGTCGAAGCCGAGCATCGCCATGCCGTCGATCGCGACGGCGTTCTTGTCGAAGCCCGCGGCCAGCCCGAAGGGGCCGTGCATGCGCAGCCCCAGGGCCTCGGTGCGCAGCTCCTCGTAGCGGGGCGCGAGCACGGCCGCGACGAAGGTGCGCAGGACGGGGACGCGCGCGGCCAGGCGGATCCAGCGGAAGGCGAGGTGGTGGGCCTGCTCCGGGTCCATGCGCCGGAAGAGCAGGTTGAAGAAGATCTTGTACATGGTGTCCGTGTGTCCAGGTGTCCAGGTGTCCTTGGAAAGCCGGTGCCCTCATGAAGAGGGGGACACCGTTTCCGGTGTCCCCCTCGTCGGGCCGCTAGTCGCGGGCCGCGGTCAGGAATTGCGCGTGTTCCTGGAGCGACCGGACGCCCACGTCGCCGTGGTTGAGCGCGTCGATGCCCTGGACGGCCGCCGCGAGCGCCTGGACCGTGGTCAGGCACGGTACCGAGCGGGCCACGGCTGCCGTGCGGATGTCGTAGCCGTCGAGGCGGCCACCGGTGCCGTACGGGGTGTTGACGATGAGGTCGACCTCGCCGTCGTGGATGAGCTGGACGACGGTCCGCTCGCCGTTCGGGCCGGGGCCCTCGGACTGCTTGCGCACCACGGTGGCGTTGATGCCGTTGCGCTTGAGGACCTCGGCGGTGCCGGAGGTGGCGAGCAGTTCGAAGCCGTGCGCGACCAGCTCCCGGGCCGGGAAGATCATCGACCGCTTGTCGCGGTTGGCGACCGAGATGAAGGCGCGGCCCTTGGTCGGCAGCGGGCCGTACGCACCGGCCTGCGACTTGGCGTAGGCGGTGCCGAAGACGGAGTCGATGCCCATGACCTCGCCGGTGGAGCGCATCTCCGGGCCGAGGACGGTGTCGACGCCGCGGCCGTGGATGTCGCGGAACCGCGACCACGGCATCACGGCCTCCTTGACGGAGATCGGCGCGTCCAGCGGCAGTTCACCGCCGTCGCCCTCCTTGGGCAGCAGCCCCTCCGCGCGCAGTTCGGCGATGGTCGCGCCCAGCGAGATCCGGGCGGCGGCCTTCGCCAGCGGCACGGCCGTCGCCTTCGAGGTGAAGGGGACGGTGCGCGACGCGCGCGGGTTGGCCTCCAGGACGTAGAGGATGTCCCCGGCCAGCGCGAACTGGATGTTGATCAGGCCGCGCACGCCGACGCCCTTGGCGATGCCCTCGGTGGAGGCGCGCAGCCGCTTGATGTCGAAGCCGCCGAGGGTGATCGGGGGCAGCGCGCACGCGGAGTCGCCGGAGTGGATGCCGGCCTCCTCGATGTGCTCCATCACACCGCCGAGGTACAGCTCCTCGCCGTCGTAGAGGGCGTCCACGTCGATCTCGATCGCGTCGTCCAGGAACCGGTCGACGAGGACCGGCCGGGAGGGGCTGATCTCGGTCGACTCGGCGATGTAGGACGACAGCCGCGCCTCGTCGTAGACGATCTCCATGCCGCGTCCGCCGAGTACGTACGACGGCCGGACGAGGACCGGGTAGCCGATCTCGTCGGCGATGGCCTTGGCCTCGGCGAAGGTGGTGGCGGTGCCGTGCTTGGGGGCGGGCAGGCCCGCCTCGGCGAGCACGCGGCCGAAGGCGCCGCGGTCCTCGGCGGCGTGGATGGCCTCCGGGGAGGTGCCGACGATCGGCACGCCGTTGTCCTTCAGCGCCTGCGACAGGCCCAGCGGGGTCTGGCCGCCGAGCTGGACGATGACGCCCGCGACGGGTCCGGCCTGCCGCTCGGCGTGGACGATCTCCAGCACGTCCTCGAGCGTCAGCGGCTCGAAGTACAGGCGGTCGGAGGTGTCGTAGTCCGTGGAGACGGTCTCGGGGTTGCAGTTGACCATCACGGTCTCGTACCCGGCGTCGGACAGCGCGAAGGAGGCGTGGACGCAGGAGTAGTCGAACTCGATGCCCTGGCCGATGCGGTTGGGGCCGGAGCCCAGGATGATGACCGCGGGCTTCTCGCGCGGGGCGACCTCGGTCTCCTCGTCGTAGGAGGAGTAGAAGTACGGCGTCCGGGCGGCGAACTCGGCGGCGCAGGTGTCGACCGTCTTGTAGACCGGGCGGACACCGAGGGCGTGCCGCACCTCGCGGACCACGTCCTCGCGCAGACCCCGGATCTCGCCGATCTGGACGTCCGAGAAGCCGTGCCGCTTGGCCTCGGCGAGCAGTTCGGGGGTCAGCTCGGGGGCCTCGGCCAGTTCGTCGGCGATCTCCTTGATCAGGAAGAGCTGGTCGACGAACCAGGGGTCGATCTTCGTGTACTCGAAGACCTCCTCGGGCGTGGCGCCCGCGCGGATGGCCGCCATGACGGTGTTGATACGGCCGTCGGTGGGCCGTACGGACTCCTCCAGCAGCGTCTGCTTGTCGCCGGGCTCGCCCACGAACGTGAACTGGCTGCCCTTCTTCTCCAGCGAGCGCAGCGCCTTCTGGAAGGCCTCGGTGAAGTTGCGGCCGATGGCCATGGCCTCGCCGACCGACTTCATGGTGGTGGTCAGCGTGGAGTCGGCCTGCGGGAACTTCTCGAAGGCGAACCGGGGCGCCTTGACCACGACGTAGTCGAGGGTCGGCTCGAAGGAGGCCGGGGTCTCCTGGGTGATGTCGTTCGGGATCTCGTCGAGGGTGTAGCCCACGGCGAGCTTGGCGGCGATCTTGGCGATCGGGAAGCCGGTCGCCTTGGAGGCGAGCGCCGAGGACCGCGACACGCGCGGGTTCATCTCGATGACGATGACCCGGCCGTCGACGGGGTTCACCGCGAACTGGATGTTGCAGCCGCCGGTGTCGACGCCGACCTCGCGGATGATCGCGATGCCGACGTCCCGCAGCACCTGGTACTCGCGGTCGGTGAGCGTCATCGCGGGGGCGACGGTGATCGAGTCGCCGGTGTGCACGCCCATCGGGTCGAAGTTCTCGATGGAGCAGACGACCACGACGTTGTCGTGCTTGTCGCGCATCAGCTCCAGCTCGTACTCCTTCCAGCCGAGGATGGACTCCTCCAGGAGCACCTCGGTGGTCGGGGAGAGCGTGAGGCCCTGACCGGCGATCCGGCGCAGTTCGTCCTCGTCGTGCGCGAAGCCGGAACCGGCGCCGCCCATGGTGAAGGAGGGGCGTACGACGACGGGGTAGCCGCCCAGCTCCTCGACACCGGCGAGGACGTCGTCCATGGAGTGGCAGATCACCGAGCGGGCGGACTCGCCGTGCCCGATCTTCCGGCGGACCTCCTCCACGACCTCCTTGAACTGGTCGCGGTCCTCGCCCTTGTGGATGGCCCGGACGTTGGCGCCGATCAGTTCGACGCCGTACTTCTCCAGGACGCCGTTGTCGTGCAGCGAGATCGCGGTGTTGAGGGCCGTCTGGCCGCCCAGGGTGGGCAGCAGGGCGTCGGGCCGCTCCTTGGCGATGATCTTCTCGACGAACTCGGGGGTGATCGGCTCGACGTAGGTGGCGTCGGCGATCTCCGGGTCGGTCATGATCGTCGCCGGGTTGGAGTTCACCAGGACGACGCGCAGGCCCTCGGCCTTGAGGACCCGGCACGCCTGGGTGCCGGAGTAGTCGAACTCGGCGGCCTGGCCGATGACGATCGGGCCGGAGCCGATGACCAGGACGGACTGGATATCGGTGCGCTTAGGCACGCTGGCCCTCCATGAGCTTCACGAAGCGGTCGAACAGGTAGGCGGCGTCATGGGGGCCCGCTGCCGCTTCGGGGTGGTACTGGACGCTGAACGCCGGGCGGTCGAGGAGCTGGAGCCCCTCCACCACGTTGTCGTTGAGGCAGACGTGGGAGACCTCGGCGCGGCCGTAGGGGGTGTCGGAGACCTGGTCGAGCGGGGCGTCGACGGCGAAGCCGTGGTTGTGCGCGGTGACCTCGACCTTGCCGGTCGTACGGTCCTGGACGGGCTGGTTGATGCCGCGGTGGCCGTACTTGAGCTTGTAGGTGCCGAACCCGAGCGCGCGGCCCAGGATCTGGTTGCCGAAGCAGATGCCGAACAGGGGCGTGCCCTGCTCCAGGACGCCCCGCATCACGGAGACGGCGTGGTCGGCGGTGGCGGGGTCGCCGGGGCCGTTGGAGAAGAACACGCCGTCGGGCTGGACGGCGTAGACGTCCTCCACGCTCGCGGTGGCGGGCAGGACGTGGACCTCTATGCCGCGCTCGGCCATCCGGTGCGGGGTCATGCCCTTGATGCCGAGGTCGACGGCGGCGACGGTGAACTTCTTCTCGCCGATCGCGGGGACGACGTACGGCTCCTTGGTGGCGACCTCGGCCGACAGGTCGGCGCCCTTCATCTCGGGGGCCTGGCGGACCTCGGCGAGCATGGTGCCCTCGTCGGGCAGCGCGTTGCCGGAGAAGATGCCGACCCGCATGGCACCGCGCTCGCGCAGGTGCCGGGTCAGGGCGCGGGTGTCGATGCCGCTGATGCCGACGACGCCCTGGGTGGCCAGCTCCTCGTCGAGGGAGCGCCGGGAGCGCCAGTTGGACGGCACGCGCGCGGGGTCGCGCACGACGTAGCCCGCGACCCAGATCTTCCGGGACTCGGGGTCCTCGTCGTTCACACCGGTGTTGCCGACGTGCGGGGCGGTCATCACGACGACCTGGCGGTGGTACGACGGGTCGGTGAGGGTCTCCTGGTAGCCGGTCATGCCGGTGGAGAACACCGCTTCACCGAAGGTCTCCCCCACGGCCCCGTAGGCACGGCCGCGGAACATCCGGCCGTCCTCCAGGACGAGTACGGCGGGAACCTTGGTGGTTCCCCTTGTGGAGGTCGTCATCGTGCGCCTTCCATCTTGTTGATCATGTCGTTCAGAGTGGTGACCCAGGCGTTGTGCTCGGCCGCGCGGTCGGAGCGGAACCCGGAGTCGATCAGTTTCTCGCCGTGTGCCCAGGTCACCACGAGCAGTCCGCCCTCGGTGAGGACCTTGCCCGCGATGCCCTTGTCGAGCCGGGCCTCGCGCAGCGCGGCGGCGGGGACGAAGAAGTCGGCCGCTCCGGGGCGTACGACGTCCAGGCCCGCGTCCGTCAGGGTCAGCTCGACCCGGCTGCGGGTGCCCAGGCCGTGCGCCACGATGCGGTCCAGCCACTGACCGGCGGTGGTGGAGCCGTGGTAGCGGCCCTCCATGGTCAGTCTCGCCTCGCCGGGCTCCTCCGGCGCGCTGGGCAGCTCCGGCAGGTCCCCTTGGAGGGTGCCGCGCCACTTCCAGCCCTCGCGCATCAGCCAGTAGACGAGCGCGACGAACAGGATGAGACCGATGACCCAGCCGATCCGGGCGGCCCAGTCGGTCACTTCCGCCGATTCCTTCTCGGCGGCCAGCAGGATTACGGATGTCACGTGAGCTTCCCGTCGACGAGGGTGGCCTTGCCCCGCAGCCAGGTGTGCGTGACCCGGCCCGGCAGCTCACGCCCCTCGTAGGGGGTGTTGCGGCTGCGCGAGGCGAAGCCAGCGGGGTCCACGGAGCCACGGTATGCCGTGTCGACGAGGGTGAGGTTGGCGGGCTCACCTGCCGAGACAGGGCGGCCGTGGCCGGTGGCCTGACCGATCCGGGCGGGCGTGAAGGACATCCGGTCGGCTACCCCGGCCCAGTCCAGCAGGCCCGTGTCCACCATCGTCTCCTGGACCACTGACAACGCGGTCTCCAGGCCGACCATGCCCATGGCGGCGGCGGCCCACTCGCAGTCCTTGTCCTCGTGCGGGTGCGGGGCGTGGTCGGTGGCGACGATGTCGATCGTGCCGTCCGCGAGCGCCTCGCGCAGGGCCAGTACGTCGCGCTCGGTGCGCAGCGGCGGGTTGACCTTGTAGACGGGGTTGTAGCTGCGGACCATCTCCTCCGTGAGGAGGAGGTGGTGCGGGGTGACCTCGGCGGTCACGTCGATGCCGCGCGACTTGGCCCAGCGGACGATCTCCACGGACCCGGCGGTGGACAGGTGGCAGATGTGCACGCGCGAGCCGACGTGTTCGGCGAGCAGCACGTCCCGCGCGATGATCGACTCCTCGGCGACGGCGGGCCAGCCGCCGAGCCCGAGTTCGGCGGAGACGACGCCCTCGTTCATCTGGGCGCCCTCGGTCAGCCGCGGCTCCTGGGCGTGCTGGGCGACGACACCGCCGAAGGCCTTCACGTACTCCAGCGCCCGCCGCATGATCACGGCGTCGTGGACGCACTTGCCGTCGTCGGAGAAGACGGTGACCCCGGCGGCCGACTCGTGCATGGCGCCCAGCTCGGCGAGCTTCTTGCCGTCGAGGCCGACGGTGACGGCGCCGATAGGCCGCACATCGCAGTAGCCGTGCTCCCGGCCCAGTCGCCAGACCTGCTCGACGACTCCGGCGGTGTCGGCGACGGGGAAGGTGTTGGCCATGGCGAACACGGCCGTGTAGCCGCCGGAGGCGGCGGCGCGGGTGCCGGTGAGGACGGTCTCGGAATCCTCGCGGCCGGGCTCACGCAGATGGGTGTGCAGGTCGACCAGGCCCGGCAGCAGCACCTTGCCGTCGGCCTCGACGACCTCGGCGCCCTCGACGCTCTCGCCGGACAGGCCGGTGCCCACCTCGGCGATGGTCTCGCCGTTGATCAGGACGTCCTGGGGCTCGCCGCCGAGCACCTTCGCACCACGGATCAGGATCTTGCTCATGGGTCTTACTTCTCCTCGGTGGTACGGGCGTGGGTGACGGCGGGCTCGTTGCCGCCCAGCAGCAGGTACAGCACGGCCATGCGGATGGAGACCCCGTTGGTGACCTGCTCGACGACGGTGCAGCGGTCGGAGTCGGCGACCTCGGCGGTGATCTCCATGCCGCGCACCATCGGGCCGGGGTGCATCACTATGGCGTGCTCGGGCATCCGCGCCATGCGGTCGCCGTCGAGGCCGTAGCGGCGGGAGTACTCGCGCTCGGTCGGGAAGAACGCGGCGTTCATCCGCTCGCGCTGGACGCGCAGCATCATCACGGCGTCGGACTTGGGCAGCACCGCGTCCAGGTCGTAGGAGACCTCGCACGGCCAGGTCTCGACGCCGACCGGCAGCAGGGTGGGCGGGGCGACGAGGGTGACCTCGGCGCCGAGGGTGTGCAGCAGGTCGACGTTGGAGCGGGCGACGCGGCTGTGCAGGACGTCGCCGACGAGCGTGATGCGGCGCCCGGACAGGTCCTTGCCGAGCCCGGCGTCCCGCCCGACCAGACGGCGGCGCATGGTGAAGGCGTCGAGCAGGGCCTGGGTCGGGTGCTGGTGGGTGCCGTCACCGGCGTTGATGACGGCGGCGTCGATCCAGCCGGAGTTGGCCAGCCGGTAGGGCGCGCCGGAGGCGCCGTGCCGGATGACGACCGCGTCGACGCCCATGGCCTCCAGCGTCTGGGCGGTGTCCTTCAGGGACTCGCCCTTGGAGACGCTGGAGCCCTTGGCGGTGAAGTTGATGACGTCGGCGGACAGCCGCTTCTCGGCGGCCTCGAAGGAGATCCGGGTGCGGGTGGAGTCCTCGAAGAAGAGGTTGACCACGGTGCGACCGCGCAGGGTCGGCAGCTTCTTGATGGGCCGGTCCGCTACCCGGGCCATCTCCTCGGCGGTGTCGAGGATCAGGACGGCGTCGTCGCGGGTGAGGTCGGCGGCCGAGATGAGATGACGCTGCATCTTTCAGGCTCCGTAAGGCAGTTCGTTCGGGAGAACGGGAGATTTCGGGGCAGACGGGTGCGCGTGCGGGCGCACCGGAGCAGGCGTACGGCGGTGGCGTACGCCTCGGCTGCTACTGGGGGTCCGGCTTGGCGCCGAGCAGCACGGTGTCGCGACCGTCCTCCTCGGCGAGCAGGACCTTGACCGTCTCCCGCAGCGACGTGGGGAGGTTCTTGCCGACGTAGTCGGCGCGGATGGGCAGTTCGCGGTGGCCCCGGTCGACGAGGACCGCGAGCTGCACCGCGCGCGGGCGCCCGATGTCGTTCAGGGCGTCGAGGGCGGCGCGGATGGTGCGGCCGGAGAAGAGCACGTCGTCGACGAGGACGACCAGGCGGCCGTCGATGCCGTCACCGGGGATCTCGGTGCGGGCCAGCGCGCGCGGCGGGTGCATGCGCAGGTCGTCGCGGTACATGGTGATGTCGAGCGAGCCGCACGGCACCTTGCGCTCGGTGATCTGCTCCAGCTTGGCGGCAAGCCGCTGGGCGAGGAAGACGCCCCGGGTCGGGATGCCGAGGAGCACCACGTCGTCGGCGCCCTTGGCGCGCTCGACGATCTCGTGGGCAATGCGGGTCAGTACCCGCGCGATGTCGGGCCCTTCGAGCACGGGCCGGGCGTCGGACGCCTGCGCGTCCTGCTGCCTGGCCTGCTTGCCTGACGGGCTCTGCCTGCCTTGCTTGTCCTGCTTGTCCATACGAAACGGACCCCCTTCTCCGCCTCACGGGACGGACTTTAAAGGACGTCGGGATTGCGCCATACACGGTAGCAGGCCCGCTCGGCACCTCCGCGCGCCCCCCGGATCGCTCCCGAACACCCCCGGATCACGCCGTGGATCACCCTTGGACCGCCTCAGAACCACCCGTCTGGCCCAACCGGCCACCGATACCACGGAAGAGTCGGTGCGGACCATTCGGCTTGACGCGGGAGAGTAACGCTGCGTAACCTCACAGTGAGTTACCAACTGCGCGGCATGGAAGACGGCCGGCCGCGTCGACACAGTGTCCGGGGAGCTATATGTCCAGCGAATACGCCAAACAGCTCGGGGCCAAGCTCCGGGCCATCCGCACCCAGCAGGGCCTTTCCCTCCACGGTGTCGAGGAGAAGTCCCAGGGACGCTGGAAGGCGGTCGTGGTCGGTTCGTACGAGCGTGGCGACCGCGCCGTGACCGTGCAGCGCCTTGCGGAGCTGGCGGATTTCTACGGCGTTCCCGTACAGGAACTGCTGCCGGGCACCACCCCGGGCGGGGCCGCCGAGCCGCCGCCGAAGCTGGTCCTCGACCTGGAGCGGCTGGCCACGGTCCCGGCCGAGAAGGCGGGCCCCCTCCAGCGGTACGCGGCGACGATCCAGTCCCAGCGCGGCGACTACAACGGCAAGGTGCTGTCGATCCGCCAGGACGACCTGCGCACACTCGCCGTCATCTACGACCAGTCGCCCTCGGTCCTCACCGAGCAGCTGATCAGCTGGGGCGTGCTGGACGCGGACGCCCGCCGCGCGGTCTCCCACGACGAGGGCTGACCGCCCGCGTCACCCCGCAGAAACGTACCGCCGGAGTAACGGGGCGGACATCGGGACGCCGAAGGGGCCACAGCGCGCTGCTGTGGCCCCTTCGGCGTCTTGTCCCCGGCTCGTCGGCGGACGGGCCTGGCTCAGTCCTCGGCACGCCGCAGAGACGGCTTGAGGTCCTTCAGACGGCCCAGCAGACCGTTGACGAACGACGGTGACTCGTCCGTGGAGAACTCCTTGGCCAGCTGCACCATCTCGTCCAGCACGACCGCGTCCGGGGTCTCGTCGACCCAGATCAGCTCGTACGCGCCGAGCCGCAGGATGTTGCGGTCGACCACCGGCATCCGGTCCAGCGTCCAGCCGACCGCGTACTGGGCGATCAGCTCGTCGATGCGGGTCGTGTGCTCCGCGTAGCCCTCGACGAGCTGCATCGTGTACTCGCTCACCGGCGGCTGGCGCGGGTCGGACCGGGACAGCCGGATCCAGTCCGCGAGGACCGTCAGGACGTCGGCGCCGCGCTGGTCGCCCTCGAAGAGGATCTGGAAGGCGCGCTTGCGGGCCGTGTTGCGGGCAGCCACGGTTAGCTGTTCACCCGGCCGAGGTAGTCGCTCGAGCGGGTGTCGACCTTGATCTTCTCACCGGTGGTGATGAAAAGCGGGACCTGGATCTGGTGGCCGGTCTCCAGGGTGGCGGGCTTGGTGCCGCCGGTGGAGCGGTCGCCCTGGACGCCCGGCTCGGTCTCCTGGACGGTCAGCTCGACGGCGGCGGGCAGCTCGACGAACAGCACCTCGCCCTCGTGCTGCGCGACGGTGGCGGTGAAGCCCTCGATCAGGAAGTTGGCGGCGTCGCCGACGGCCTTGCGGTCGACCATGAGCTGGTCGTAGGTCTCCATGTCCATGAAGACGAAGTACTCGCCGTCCATGTAGGAGAACTGCATGTCACGCTTGTCGACAGTGGCCGTCTCGACCTTGACGCCGGCGTTGAAGGTCTTGTCGACCACCTTGCCCGAGAGCACGTTCTTGAGCTTGGTGCGCACGAAGGCGGGGCCCTTGCCGGGCTTGACGTGCTGGAACTCGACGACGGACCAGAGCTGGCCGCCTTCGAGCTTGAGCACCAGGCCGTTCTTGAGGTCGTTCGTGGAAGCCACGGTTGCGGAATCTCCTGGACTGACGTGGACGACCCCGGGGCACGCGCCTACAGCGCGAGCAGCTCCTTGGTCGTGATGGTGAGTAGCTCGGGTCCGCCGTCCGCCTCGGGGCGTACGACGAGCGTGTCATCGATCCGGACACCACCCCGGCCCGGGAGGTGGACCCCCGGTTCGACGGTGACCGGCACGCAAGCGTCCAGTTTACCCATGGCCGAGGGAGCCAACTGAGGGTCCTCGTCGATTTCGAGCCCGACACCGTGCCCGGTCAGCGTTTGCAGCCGCTCGCCGTGCCCGGCGGAGTCCAGTACCTGCCGGGCCGCGCGGTCCACGTCGCGGAAGCTGGCGCCGGGGGCCAGGGCCTCCCGACCGGCCCGCTGGGCGGCGAACACGAGATCGTACAGCTCGATCTGCCAGTCCGCCGGACTGGTGCCGATGACGAAGGTACGGCCGATCTCACAGCGGTAGCCGCGGTACGTGGCGCCCAGGCAGACGGAGAGGAAGTCGCCCTCCTCCACGCGCCGGTCGGTGGGCCGGTGACCACGGCGCCCGGCGTGCGGGCCGGTGCCCACGGAGGTGGGGAAGGCGGGCCCGTCGGCGCCGTGGTCGACGAGCCGCCGCTCCAGCTCCAGGGCGAGATGCCGTTCCGTGCGGCCCACCAGGATGGACTCCAGCAGTTCGCCCAGCGCCTGGTCGGCGATCTCCGCGCCGATCCGCAGACAGGAGATCTCCTCCTCGTCCTTGACCACCCTGAGCTGCTCGACCGCGCCGCCCAGGTCGGCCAGGCGCAGCCGCGGGGCGACCGAGCCGATGGCGCGGTGCCGGGCCACGGTGAGGTGGTGCTCCTCCACGGCGAGCGAGTCGGCGCCCTGCGCGGTGGCGAGGTCGGCCGCCGCGACGGCCGGATCACCGCCAGGGCCGGGCAGGACGTGCACCCGCAGCGCCTCGTCCGGCCTGCCCTCGGCGGGACGGTCGTTGGGCGGGCCGGCGCAGACCAGCAGATCCTCGCGCCTGCCCAGCAGCAGGGCGGCCCCCTTGGGCGCCGCACCCGCGAGATACCGCACATTGGCGCCCCGCGAGACCAGCGCCGCCGCGCTGCCACCCGCGTTGCACCGCTCCCTCAGCCGCGTCCGGCGAGCCGCGTACACCTCTGACATGACCCGAGCGTAAGAGCTGTACCGCCCGGGCGCCGGTCGGGGACGGCCGAGTGGGGGGCGGGTGGGACGGGCGGGGTGTTACGGGACATATGGGGCGCTCCTCCTGGAGCGCCCCCTACCACTGCGGCGGACTGGCGATCGACCTCGCCAGGACGTCATCCAGGACCCGCGCCGTCTGCGGCACGTCCATCTGTGAGTTGTCGATGATCGGCAGCCCCGAGCCGTACCACCCCGCCATCCGGCCGTGGATGCGGGCGACCTCCTCGTCGCCGAGACGGCGGTTGCCGGAGCGTTCGGCGTTGCGTTCCAGGACGATGTCGAGGCCGGGGAGGAGGACCACCGGGAGCAGGCCGGGGCCGACATGGCGCTTCCAGCCGCCGAGGCCGACCACGGGGCGGTCGGGGAAGACGGCGTCGTCGAGGATGCAGGAGATGCCGTTGGCGAGGAAGTTGCGCGCGGCGAAGCCGCAGGTGCGGCGGGCCAGGCGGTACTGCGCCTCGGAGTGCTCGTTCCACCCGGACTGGGGGTCGGCGAAGCCGGAGCGGACCCATTCGCGTACGTCGTCGAGGCTGATGTGTGCGGTGGGGACCCGGCGGTGGTCCGCCCAGTACTTGGCGACGCTGGTCTTGCCCGCGCCCGCGGGGCCGATGAGCAGCACCGCGAGGATCGTGGTGGCGGGATCCGCGGGGGCGGCCATGGCGGGCGGCGGGACCGGCATGCCCACCGGACCGCCGGGTGGCAGCGGCACATGGCCGGTGGTCTCCGGCGTGGGCGGCGGCGGGACCGGTGCCGGGTGATGCGGCACCGGCGGGACCGGTCCGGCCGGGGCCCCGCTGAAGCCGGGTCCCGGGTGGTGCGGCGGCCCCGGGTGGGGTGCGGCCGGTGACCAGGCCGGTGCGTGCCCGGGCTGGTGGGGTGGCGGCAGCTCGGATCCCACTGCGTGCTGCATCCGGTCCCACTCCGTCTCGTGCAAGTCAACTGGCGCTGGCGGCGAGGCTGTGCATACGCGGCTTCGCACGCTACCGAACGGTACCTTCCCCGGCCGTCCTTTGGTGAACGGCCGGGCGGGCCCCGAAGTGCCCGTCGCCGTCAGGCGGATCGGGCGGCGGTGACCACGGTGGGCCTACTCGGCGACCTCGCCGTACGCCGCCAGCAGCATGGCGGGGTCGGGGCCCTCCAGGACCGTGGGCTTGGCCAGACCGTCCAGGACGATGAAGCGCAGCAGGTCGCCGCGGGACTTCTTGTCGACCTTCATGGTCTGGAGCAGCTTGGGCCACTGGTCGTAGCGGTAGGTGAGCGGCAGCCCGACGGCCTCCAGGACGGTGCGGTGCCGGTCGGCGGTGGCGTCGTCCAACCGGCCCGCCAGTCGGCCCAGTTCGGCGGCGAAGTGCATGCCGACCGCGACCGCCGCGCCGTGCCGCCACTGGTAGCGCTCGTTCTTCTCGATGGCGTGGGCGAGCGTGTGGCCGTAGTTGAGGATCTCGCGCAGGCCCGACTCCTTCAGGTCCGAGGAGACCACCTCGGCCTTGACCCGGATGGAGCGCTCGATCAGCTCGGCCGTGTGCGGGCCCGCCGGGGTGCGCGCGCCCTGCGGGTCGGACTCGATGAGGTCCAGGATCGCCGGGTCGGCGATGAAGCCCGCCTTGATGATCTCCGCGAGCCCGGAGACGTAGTCGTTGACCGCCAGCGAGTCCAGCGCGGCCAGATCGCAGAGCACGCCCGCGGGCGGGTGGAAGGAGCCCACCAGGTTCTTGCCCTCGGCGGTGTTGATGCCGGTCTTGCCGCCGACGGCCGCGTCCACCATGGCCAGCACGGTCGTCGGGACGGCGATCCAGCGCACCCCGCGCAGCCAGGTCGCGGCCACGAACCCGGCGAGGTCGGTGGTGGCCCCGCCGCCGACGCCCACGACGACGTCGGTGCGGGTGAACCCGGACTGGCCCAGCGCCTTCCAGCAGTAGGCGGCGACCTCGGCGGTCTTGGCCTCCTCGGCGTTGGGCACCTGGATGGCGATCGCCTCGAAGCCCTGCTCGGCCAGGTCGGCCCGCAGCGCCTCACCGGTCTCGGCGAGCGCCTCGGGGTGGACGACCGCGACCCGCTTGGCCCGCTCGCCGATCAGCGCGCCGAGTTCACCGAGCAGCTGACGGCCCACCAGGACCTCGTACGGGTCGCTGCCCGCGGTGCCGCCGACCTGGATCCGGGTGACTGCCTCGCTCATGCTTCCTTCAACTCCAGGGCGTTCAGGACCTGTTGGGTGACCTCTTCGGGCGTGCGGCCGTCGGTCGCGACGACGGCTGCGGCGACCTGCTCGTACAGGTGCCGTCTGGCTTCCATCAGCTCGCGCCACTGCTTGCGCGGGTTGACCGCGAGCAGCGGCCGGGCGGCGTTGAGACCGGTGCGCTTGACCGCCTCCTCGACGTCCATGGAGAGGTAGACGACGCGCTGCCCGGCGAGCAGGGCGCGCGTGTCGGCGTCGAGGATCGCGCCGCCGCCGAGCGCCAGCACGCCGTCGTGCTCGGCCAGCGCGCCGTGCACCGCCCGCTTCTCGATGGCCCGGAAGGCCTCCTCGCCCTCGTCGACGAAGATCTCCGCGATGGACCGGCCCTGGGCGGTGACGATGTCGTCGTCCGTGTCCCGGTAGCCGGTGCCCAGGTGCTCCGCGAGGAGCAGCCCGACGGTGGACTTGCCGACGCCCATCGGCCCGACGAGGACGACCAGCGGGCCGGTCACCGGATCGCCAGGTTCTCGAGGTAGCCGCGGACGTTGCGGCGGGTCTCGGGCACGCTGTCGCCGCCGAACTTCTCCGCCACCGCGTCGGCCAGCACCAGCGCCACCATCGCCTCGGCGACGATCCCGGCCGCGGGCACCGCGCACACGTCGGAGCGCTGGTGGTGGGCGGCGGCGGCCTCGCCGGTGGCGACGTCCACCGTCTTCAGGGCCCGCGGCACGGTCGCGATCGGCTTCATCGCGGCGCGGACCCGCAGCAGCTCACCGGTGGTCAGTCCGCCCTCGGTGCCGCCGGAGCGGCCGGTGGCGCGCCGGATGCCCTCGTCGGTGGTGACGATCTCGTCGTGCGCCTGGGAGCCCGGCACCCGCGCCAGGTCGAAGCCGTCGCCGACCTCGACGCCCTTGATCGCCTGAATGCCCATCAGGGCCGCCGCGAGCCGCGCGTCCAGCCGCCGGTCCCAGTGCACATGCGAGCCGAGGCCGACCGGGACGCCGTACGCCAGCACCTCGACCACACCGCCGAGGGTGTCGCCGTCCTTGTGGGCCTGGTCGATCTCCGCGACCATCGCCTTCGACGCGTCGGCGTCCAGGCAGCGCACCGGGTCGGCGTCGAGCTTCTCCACGTCGGCGGGGGTCGGGTAGACGCCGTACGGTGCCTTGGCCGCCGCCAGCTCCACCACATGGGAGACGATCTCGATCCCGGCCGTCTCCTTCAGGTACGACCGGGCCACCGCGCCCAGCGCCACCCGTGCCGCGGTCTCGCGCGCGGAGGCCCGCTCCAGGATCGGCCGGGCCTCGTCGAAGCCGTACTTCTGCATGCCCGCGAGGTCGGCGTGGCCGGGGCGGGGGCGGGTCAGCGGCGCGTTGCGGGCCAGCTCGGCCAGTTCGGCCGGGTCCACGGGGTCGGCGGCCATGACCTTGTCCCACTTGGGCCACTCGGTGTTGCCGACCATGACCGCGACGGGCGAGCCGAGGGTCAGTCCGTGCCGGACGCCGCCGATGAAGGTGACCTCGTCCCGCTCGAACTTCATCCGGGCACCGCGCCCATAGCCGAGCCGCCGCCTCGCCAGGTGGTCCGCCACCATCTCGGTGGTGATCGGCACGCCGGCGGGAAGGCCCTCCAGCGTCGCGACGAGTGCGGGACCGTGGGACTCCCCCGCGGTCAGCCAGCGCAACCTGCTCAACGGTGCTCCTCAGTGCTCGCGCCCTGGTACTGCCTCACGTACGCGCGTCCTCGCGTACGCCGCGGCGCGACCGGGGTGCGCGGCCCTGGCCCGCCACCTCCGATCCTCCCACGTCCGGGCCCGTGTCCCGGCCGCTGGTCCATCAGGCGGACGGGCGGCGTGCTCGACCGGACCCGCCGGGCCGCCGCCGCGATCGCGCGGGCGCGCCCACGGCCGCGGACCTCAGCCGGACCCGTCGGGTCGCCGCTGCGGCGCGTAGGCGCCGAGGAAGTCCGCACCGCTCTCCTCGGTACGCGACGACTGCGGCGCGTAGGGGCCAAGGAAATCCGTGCCGCTCTCCTCGGTACGCGACGACTGCGGCGCGTAGGGGCCAAGGAAATCCGCACCGCTCTCCTCGGTACGCGACGACTGCGGCGCGTAGGGGCCAAGGAAATCCGCACCGCTCTGCTCACCGCGCGGCTGCCGCGGCGCGTAGGGTCCCAGGTGGTCGGCACCACGGCCCTGAGCGGGCTGCACCGTCACCTGCCCGTTCCGCATCGCACGCGCCAGGCGTCGCCGGGCCAGCTTGCGCTTCAGCTTGACCGACCAGGTCACGGCGACGGCGAGCAGGATCAGCACCAGCACACCGGTCTGCGCCCAGTCGGGCAGGAACCACAGCGCGGCCTCGAAGATCTCGCTCTTGGCGGACGCCAGTGGTATGTCCATGGACATGAAGACTTCTATCCCTCCCGGCCCACGCCCCCTGCGCGGACCGAGCGGATCCTAGCGTTCGGCGAGCGCGTGTTCGCCCGCTTTTCGCATCACGTCGACGGGGGCCGGGGCACGCCCGGTCATCTGCTCCACCTGGAGCACGGCCTGGTGCACCAGCAGGTCGAGCCCGCTGACGACCGCGCCGCCGTACGCCGACCAGCGGGCCGCGAGCGCGGTGGGCCAGGGGTCGTAGAGCACGTCGAACAGGGTGGCGGGCATCTCCGGTACGGCGGTGGCGAGCGCGTCGGTCGTACCGGCCGGGGTGGTCGCGATCACCAGCGGGGCGCGCAGCGCGTCGGCCGCGTCGGCCCAGTCGGCGGTGCGGACCTCGACGTCGAGCCGTTCCCCCCACTGCCGCATCTCCGCGGCCCGCGGCGCGCTGCGGACGTACACCGTGACCGGGCCGGTGCAGATCCGGGCCAGTGCGGCGAGCGCGGAGGACGCGGTGGCGCCCGCGCCGAGGACGGCCGCGGAGCCGACCTGCTCGATGCCGTGCTCGCGCAGGGCGGCGATCATGCCCGGGATGTCGGTGTTGTCGCCGAGACGGCGGCCGTCCTCGGTGAACACGACCGTGTTGACCGCCTCGACCGAGGCCGCTGTCTCACTGATCTCGTCCACCAGCGGAATCACCGCCCGCTTCAGCGGCATGGTCAGCGAAAGGCCCGCCCACTCGGGCCCCAGCTTCTCGAAGAAGCCCGGCAGTGCCGCCTCGTCGACGTCGAACCGGTCGTACGTCCAGCCGGTCAGCCCCAGCTCCTCGTACGCGGCGCGGTGCAGCGCCGGGGAGAGCGAGTGGGCGATCGGCGATCCGAGCACGGCGGCCCGGCGGGCGTCAGTTGCCCGTGTTCTCATTGAACTTGTCCCTGAGCCTTTCGAATTCCGCATAGGTCTTGGCGAACTCCGTGTTGGAGTGGCCGTCGGTCGCCACGAAGTAGATCCAGCCGTCGTCCGTCGGGTCGAGCGCGGCCTTCAGCGCCTCTTCACCGGGGTTGCCGATGGGACCGGGAGGCAGGCCCTTCTGCGTGTACGTGTTGTACGGGTCCTGGTCGCTGTTGATCTCTTCTTCGGTGATGTGGATGTCGCTCTTGCCCTTGGCGTAGTTGAACGTCGAGTCGAACTGGAGGAGCTGGTTGGTCTCCGTGTTCGTGGGCTTGAGGCGGTTGTAGACGACCTCCGCCATCTTGCGGAAGTCGTCCTGCGTCTTGCCCTCGGCCTGGACCAGGCTGGCGACGGTGACCAGTTCGAAGGCGTTCTCCAGGTCGAGTTCCTCGGCCTTGTCCTGGAGGTCGTACTCCTCGTACATGTCGTTGGCCTGCCCGACCATGTCCTTCAGGACCGCCTCGGGCTTCATGCCCTTGGCCGCGGGATAGGTGCCGGGGAAGAGGAATCCTTCCAGCGGGTCCTTTATGTCGCTGTTCTTGCCCACCCAGTCCGGCAGGCCGAGGCTCTTGGCCTTCGCCTTGGCGACGTCCCGCGTCGTGCCTTCCTCGAGGCCGAGTTTCTCGTCGATCTTCCCGTAGACCGACACGTTGCGCATGCCCGGCGTGACCATGACGTTCGCCTGGCTCTTGGGGTCGAGCATCATGTCGACGGCGCTCGCCGCGGACATCTCCTTGCGCAGGAGATAGGCGCCCGCCTGGATGGAGTCGCCCTCCGGGTCCTGCGACTGCGCGGCGACGAAGGCGTCCACGCTCTTGACGACGCCCGCCGCCTTCAGACGGCGGCCGATCTCATAGCCGGTCGCGCCCTTGGGGATCTCGACGCTGACCTGCTCGCTGGTGCCGTCGCCCGCGAAGTCCGGGGCCGCGCCGAAACGATCCTGGTAGAACTGGTAGCCGAAATAGGTGACCCCGGCGAGCCCCCCGCCGAACACCAGCGCGACCACCAGACAGGCGCACCCGCTGCGACTCTTCTTGTCCTTGCCGCCGCGCCCCCGCCGGTCACCGCGCCCCCGGCGGCCCCCGGCCTCGTCGTCGAGGTCATCGGCGCCGTCGTCATCGTCGTCGCCCGCGAAGAAGGCGTGCTCCCCCTGGTCGGGACCCGGGTCCCAGTCGGTCTGCGGCTCCGGCTCGGCGCGCCGTCGGCTCGGCGGCTCCGGCGGCGGGTAGGCGTCCGGCGTGTTGTAGAAGTCGGGCTGCTCACCGCCGTACGTCCCGGTCTGCTGGGCGTAGGGGTCGGCGGGATCGGCGGGGTACGGGTTCTGCGGGTGCGCGCCGGTGGACCAGCCGCCGGTGGCGTACTGCTGTTGCGGGTACTGCTGCTGGTCGTACTGCTGCTGCCCCTGACCGCCGTACTGCTGCTGCCCCGGGTCGGCGTAGTACGGGTCGTACTGCTGGGGGTACTGCTGCTGCGCCTGGGCGTACGGGTCCTGCGCGCCCTGGTCCCAGTCGCCGTACTGCTGCTGGCCCTGCTGCGGCTGCTGCGGGTAGTGCTGCGGCTGGCCGCCGTAAGGGGACTGCTGACCCGTGTGGGCCTGCTGGCCCGGGTGGGCCTGCTGTCCACCCCATCCGCCGTCCCCGTACAACGGGTCCTCCGGATCCCACGGTTCGGAGCCCTGGCCCCGGCCATACTCAGTCATCGATCCCCTAGAGCCGCGAGGCGGCGGTCACTCGGCTCGTCCGGGACCCGGTGTCCGTGCCGCCTCTCCTGTGCGGTGACTGTTCGAATGCCACCGCATCGCGCGGAACGTTACCGTATCGCGATCAGATGACCACTTCGACGCCCTCACCCGGAGCTTTACCTGACACCCGTTCGGATTCCAGTGCCTGCTGAAGGATGATCACAGCGGCGGCCTGGTCGATGACCGAGCGTCCCTTCTTCGACTTCACCCCCGAGGCGCGCAGTCCCTGGGTCGCGGTGACCGTGGTCATCCGCTCGTCGACCAGCCGGACCGGGATGGGTGCGATGCCCTTGGCCAGTTCCTTCGCGAAGACGCGGACCTTGGCCGCGGCCGGGCCCTCGCCCCCCTTGAGGGAGCGAGGGAGGCCGACGACGACCTCGATCGGTTCGTACTCCTCGACGAGCTGACGCAGTCGGCGGTGCGCCGCCGGGATGTCCCGGCCGGGGACCGTCTCCACCGGTGTGGCGAGGATCCCGTCGGGGTCGCAGGAGGCGACCCCGATCCGGGCGTCCCCGACGTCGATGGCGAGACGTCGGCCACGGCGCATGCCGGGGCCCGTACCGCCGTTCGGTGCGTCGGTGCTCACTTGGCCGTCTCGCCCACGAGCCGCTCGACCGCGTCGACGGCGTCGCCGATGGCGGCCGGGTTCTGACCGCCGCCCTGGGCGACGTCCGGCTTGCCGCCACCGCCGCCGCCGAGGGTCTTGGCGGCCGTACGGACCAGGTCACCGGCCTTCAGACCGCGCTCACGAGCGGCGTCGTTGGTGGCGATGACCGTCAGCGGCTTGCCGTTCACCACGGTGAACAGGGCGACCACGGCGGCCCGGCCGCCCTGGATGCGGCCCCGCACATCGAGGACCAGCTTGCGCAGGTCGTCGGCGGTGGTGCCGTCCGGGACCTGCCCGGCGACCAGAGCGATCCCGCGCACGTCCTTGGCGGACCCGGCGAGTCCGGCGGCGGCCTGGAGCACCTTCTCGGCGCGGAACTTCTCGATCTCCTTCTCGGCGTCCTTCAGCCTGCCGAGCATGGCGGAGACCTTCTCCGGCAGTTCCTCCGAGCGGCCCTTGAGCAGCTCGGTGAGCTGGTTGACCACCGTGTGCTCACGGGCCAGGAAGTGGTAGGCGTCCACACCGACGAGGGCCTCGATGCGGCGCACACCGGAGCCGATCGACGACTCGCCGAGCAGCTTCACCAGGCCGAGCTGGGCGGTGTTGTGGACATGCGTGCCGCCGCACAGCTCCTTGGAGAAGTCGCCGATGGTGACCACGCGCACCCGCTCGCCGTACTTCTCGCCGAACTCGGCGATGGCGCCCTGCTTGCGGGCCTCGTCGATGCCCATGACGTCGGCGCGCACGTCGAGGTCGCGGGCCAGCACCTCGTTGATCTTCTGCTCGACGTCGAGCATGACCGTCTGCGGTACGGCGGACGGGGACCCGAAGTCGAAGCGGAACCGGCCGGGCTGGTTCTCGGAACCGGCCTGGGCGGCCGTCGGGCCGAGGGCGTCGCGCAGGGCCTGGTGGGTGAGGTGGGTGGCGGAGTGGGCGCGGGCGATGGCCTTGCGCCGCCGGTCGTCGATGGATGCCTGGGCCTTGGCACCTACGGTGACCTCACCGACCTGGACGACGCCCTTGTGGACGTACACCCCCGGCACCGGCTTCTGGCAGTCGCGGATCTCGATCACGGCACCGGAGTCGACCTTGATCCGGCCGGTGTCGCCGATCTGACCGCCGCCCTCGGCGTAGAACGGGGTGCGGTCCAGGACGATCTCGACCTCGTCGCCCTCGGTGGCGGCCGGGGAGGACAGCCCGTCGACGAGGATGCCGACGACGGTGGACTCACCCTCGGTGTCGGTGTACCCGATGAACTCGGTGGCCCCGGCGGCATCGGCGATCTCGCGGTAGGCGCCGAGGTCGGCGTGGCCGGTCTTCTTGGCCTGGGCGTCGGCCTTGGCGCGCTCCCGCTGCTCCTTCATCAGGCGCCGGAAGCCGTCCTCGTCCACGGTCAGGCCCTGCTCGGCGGCCATCTCCAGGGTGAGGTCGATCGGGAAGCCCCAGGTGTCGTGGAGCAGGAAGGCCTTGTCACCGGGGAGCACGGTGGAACCGGCGGCCTTGGTGTCGGTGACGGCGGTGTCGAGGATGTTGGTGCCCGCCTTGAGCGTCTTGAGGAAGGCGTTCTCCTCGGCGAGGGCGACCTTCTCGATCCGCTCCCGGTCGGTGATCAGCTCGGGGTACTGCTGGCCCATCATGCCGATCACGGTGTCGATCAGTTCGGCGACGACCGGGCCGGTGGCACCGAGCAGGCGCATGTTGCGGATGGCGCGGCGCATGATGCGGCGCAGCACATAGCCGCGGCCCTCGTTGCCCGGCGTCACACCGTCGCCGATGAGCATGGTGGCGGTGCGCATGTGGTCGGTGACCACGCGCAGGGAGACGTCCGACTCATGGGCGTCGCCGTAGCGCACACCGGTCAGCTCGGTGGCCTTGTCGATGACGGCCATCGAGGTGTCGATCTCGTACATGTTCTGCACGCCCTGCAGAATCATGGCGAGCCGTTCGAGACCGAGCCCGGTGTCGATGTTCTTGCTCGGCAGGTCACCGAGGATCTCGAAGTTGTCCTTGCCGATGCCCTCGCCGCGCTCGTACTGCATGAAGACGAGGTTCCAGATCTCCACGTACCGCTCGTCGTTGACGGCGGGGCCGCCCTCGGCGCCGAACTCGGGGCCGCGGTCGTAGTTGATCTCGGAGCAGGGGCCGCACGGGCCGGGGACGCCCATGGACCAGTAGTTGTCCTTCATGCCGAGGCGCTGGATGCGCTCCTTCGGCACCCCGACGACCTCGTGCCAGATGCGCTCGGCCTCGTCGTCGTCCTTGTAGACGGTGATCCAGAGCTTCTCCGGCTCCAGGCCGTAACCACCCTTGTCCTGGGGCGTGGTGAGCAGCTCCCAGGCGTACTTGATGGCGCCTTCCTTGAAGTAGTCACCGAAGGAGAAGTTGCCGCACATCTGGAAGAACGTGCCGTGCCGGGTGGTCTTGCCGACCTCTTCGATGTCGGGGGTGCGCACGCACTTCTGCACGCTGGTGGCGCGGTCGAAGGGCGGCTTGACCTCGCCCAGGAAGTAGGGCTTGAAGGGCACCATCCCGGCGGGCACGAGGAGCAGAGTCGGGTCGTCCGCGATGAGCGACGCCGAAGGGACGACGGTGTGCCCGCGCTCCTCGAAGAAGCTCAGCCAGCGGCGGCGGATCTCAGCCGACTCCATCAGTGGTCCTCATTCCGGTTGTACGAGTACGTCGTCCGGTCGATGACGTACGTCTTCGTCTTGTTGCTGTTCTCGATGGCGGCGTACCGCCTGGCGGCGGGGAGTTGGGGGTCGACGGGTGCGTTCAGGCCGAGCGCCTCGTCGAGTTCGGCCTCCCGCTCGGCCATGTTGTCGCGGACGTCGAGGGCGAAGCCGACCGCGCGGTCCTTGAGCCGGTGACCGGCCTCGATCGCCTTGTTCGCCGCGGTGGCGGCGAGGCTCTCGGGGGTCAGCTGCCTCAGCTTGCGGTTGACCTTGGTGGTGGCCCAGACCCCGGCGGCCACGCCGGTGGTGAACCAGAAGGTACGGCGGAACACTCGCTCTCAGTCCTTCTTTCCGCGCTGGTTGCGCCTGCCCCACCGCGCGGCCGGGACCGTACGGCCCACGATCACCGTGCGCCGCGGCGCTCGCTCGGGTACGTCCTCACGTCGGCCGCCGAGGGCCCGGCGCACGCCGTACCCGAAGGCCGCGACCTTGACCAGGGGGCCGCCGAAGGTGGAGGCGACGGTGGTCGACAGCGCCGACGCGTTCGACGTGACCTCCTGGACGTCCGACGCGATCGCGTCGACCCGGTCGATCTGGGTCTGCGCCGAGCGCACCGCCGTGGAGGCGTCGGCCAGCAGCGGGACGGCCTGGTCGGTCACGTCCGCCACGAGCTTGGTGGTCGCCCTGAGCGTCTGGGCCAGCCTCGCCAGGGCCACGGCGAGGAAGGACACCAGGATCGCCCAGAAGACGGCCACCAGGATCCCGGCCACCTCTCCACCGGACACTGCGCACCCGCTCCCTGATACGTGCCTGAGCTCAGAAAAAGTCGTGCACCGAGCCTATCGCGCCGGGGGTGCGGGTCCGTACCCGATTAGGGCGCGCGCGGCGCGAAGTCGTGCGGGGGCGCGTAAGGGGAAGTCGCGCAAGCCGATTGTACGGACTGAATACGGTTCAGTACGCTCCGTGTTCTATGCGAGATCATCAGCGCGCCGACGGCCCCACCCCCGGCAACCTGCCCCTCGAACTCGACGCGTTCATGGGCCGGGCGGCCGAACTCGCCGGTCTGGCCCGGGCGCTCGACGCTTCACGGCTGGTGACCGTCACCGGTCCCGGCGGGGTCGGCAAGTCACGCCTCGCGGCGCAAGCGGGCGCCCTGCGCGCCCCGCGCGACGGCGTCTGGCGCGCGGAGCTGGCACCGCTGAGAGACCCGGAGTTCGTCGAGTACGCGGTCCTGGAGGGCCTCGCCCTCACCGACCACACCGCGCGCCCGGCGCGCGAGATCCTCTACGACCGTCTCGCCGACCGTGAAGTCCTGCTGCTCCTCGACGGGTTCGAGCACCTGGTGGACACCTGCGCCGAGCTGGTCGCCGAACTGCTGCGCCGGGCGCCCGGGCTGCGGGTGCTCGCGGTGGGCCGCAGGCCGCTGGGCGTGGCGGGCGAGCTGCTGTTCCCGCTGGCCCCGCTGGACGAGGACGAGGCGGTACGGCTGCTGCGGGAGCGCACCGACCGGCAGGGCGTCACGCTGGGCGACGACGAGGACGTCCGGGAGCTGTGCCGACGGCTGGACGGGATCCCGCTGGCGGTGGAGCTGGCGGCCGGGCGGCTGCGGGCGCTGTCGCCGCGTCGGCTCCTGGACCGGCTCGACGACCGGTTCCGGCTGCTGGACGGCGGCCCGCGCGACGGGCTGCCCCGCCACCGCAACCTGCGCACGGCGATCGGCTGGAGCCACGAGCTGTGCACCCCGCCGCAGCGGCTGCTGTGGGCGCGGCTGTCGGTGTTTGCCGGAACGTTCGATCTGGAGGCCGCCGAGTACGTGTGCGGCGGCGAGGGCCTGCCCGCCGACGACATCCTCGACGTACTGACGCAGCTCCTCGCCCAGTCGGTGCTCGGACGCGAGGAGACCCCGGCCGGGGTGCGCTACCGCATGCTCGACACGGTCCGGGCGTACGGCGCCGAGTGGCTGACGGCGGCCGGGGACGGGGACCGGCTGCGGCGCCGCCACCGCGACTGGTACCTGGGCCTGGCCACCTGGTGCGAGCTGGAGTGGTTCTCACCGCGCCAGGCCGAGGTGGCCGCGCGCATCGACGCGGAGCTGCCGAATCTGCGCGACGCCCTGGAGCACTGCCTGACCGAGCCGGGCGAGGCGCACCTCGGGCAGTACCTGGCCGGTTCGCTGTGGTTCCACTGGGTGGGCTGCGGGCGGCTCGCGGAGGGGCGGCACTGGCTGCAGCGCAGTCTGGAGCCGGTCGCCGAGCGCGGGCCCGGTGAGCAGGCCCGGCTGAAGGCGCTGTGGGTGCTCGGCCATGTGGCCGTCCTCCAGGGCGATCCGGTGACGGCGCTGGGGGCGCTCACGGAGTGCCGGGAGGAGGCCGAGCGGGTCGAGAACCCGACCGCGGTGGCGTACGCGGAGCACCGCACCGGCTGTCTGGCGCTGGTCACGGACGACATGCCGCGCGCAGAAACGCTGCTGCGTTCGGCGCTGGAGCGCTACCGGGAGATCGGCGAGCTGAACAGCAATGTCCTGATGGGCCAGGTCGAACTGGCGATGACCAGGGCGTTCCAGGGCGATCTCGCGGACGCCGTGGAGCTGTGCGAGGACGTGCGCCGGGTGTGCGAGGACCACGGCGAGCGCTGGGCGCGCGGCTACGCGCTGTACGTGCTGGCGTACGCCGCCTGGCGCGAGGGTGATCTGACCGCCGCCCGCGAGCTGCTGACGGAGGGGCTCCGGAACGCGTACGCCTTCCACGATCTGCTCGGCTCGGTGCTGGCGGTGGAGCTGCTGGCCCTGGTCACGGTGGCGGACGGCGACGCCGCCGAGGCGGCGGTGCTCCAGGGCGCGGCGGCCGGGATGTGGCCGTCGGTGGGCCTGCCGCTGTTCGGCTCGGCGTACTACAACGCCCCGCACGAGCGCTGCGAGACCATGGCCCGGGAGCAGCTCGGCGACGAGCGGTACGCGCGCGGCGTCCGGGAGGGCGCGCGGCTCGAACGGGACGCGGCGGTGGCGCGGGCGCTGCGCGGTCCGGGGCACGGGGGACGTCCGCTGTCGGCGGTCCCGTCGCCGCGCGGGCCGGTGCGCGGCGCGGTGGACCAGCACGAACCCGCCGCCTCGCGCACCCGGAGGGGTGGCGAGACGGCGGGCTGAGGTACCGCTCGAGTACGGCGTCCGGCTGGGGTCAGCGGGCGTAGTACTCGACGACGAGCTGCTCGTCGCAGATCACCGGGATCTCCTTGCGGTTCGGGTCCCGGTCGAGGCGGAACGCGAGCGCCTTGAGGTTCACCTGGAGGTAGCGCGGGGTCTCGCCGTCGGGGGCGAAGCCACCCTCACGGGCGATCTGGAACAGCGTCTTGTCCTTGCTGCGGTCGCGGACCTGCACGACGTCGTCCGGGCGGACGCGGAAGGACGGCTTGTCGACCTTCTGGCCGTTGACCTGGATGTGGCCGTGGACGACCATCTGGCGGGCCTGGTAGATCGTGCGGGCGATGCCCGAACGCAGGACCAGCGCGTCGAGGCGACGCTCCAGCTCGATGATCAGGGCCTCACCGGTCTTGCCCTGAACCTTGGAGGCACGCTCGTAGGCGCGGACGAGCTGGCGCTCGGACACGTCGTACTGCGCGCGCAGACGCTGCTTCTCCAGCAGACGGACCTTGTAGTCCGAGTTCTGCTTGCGGCCACGGCCGTGCTCACCCGGCGGGTAGGGGCGGGCCTCGAAGTACTTGACGGCCTTCGGGGTCAGCGCGATACCGAGGGCACGCGACTTCTTGACCTTGGGGCGGGACTGGTTCGCCACTGTCTTTCGTCTCTTTCGTTGGTTTCGGCTTGCCAGGGTTGAGGGAGGTCGCATCCGCAGCCGGGGAAACCCGTCGGGTCCGCAAGCGGACCTGGCGGGCAGCCGCTCCCCTGGTCTGGGCACATACGTGCAGCACGCGAGTGGCCCACCGACCGGTTCCCGGACTTGCTGGGGTGGTGGTGGGCTGCCCGCGACACCTTCGACGGTGCGCGACGCTCCTGGAGCCCGCTGGGGGCTCCGGCTGGCTGTCCCGCTCTGACGGCACGGGACTCAGCACTTCGCAGCAGTCTACAGGGTGCTCAGGACCGCTTCCGACCGAGGTTCTTACGGGTCCACTCCACCGCGTCCGCGTAGCGCGCCTCGGCGCCGTGCCGGGTCGGCGTGTAGTACGCGCGGTCCTTCAGGGCGTCCGGCGCGTACTGCTGGGCGGCGATGCCCTCCGGCAGGTCGTGCGGGTAGACGTACCCCTGCGCGTGCCCCAGCTTGGCCGCACCCTTGTAGTGCCCGTCCCGCAGATGGGGCGGCACGGGTCCCGCCAGCCCCTTGCGTACGTCGTCCAGGGCGGCGCCTATCGCGGTGGTCGCGGCGTTGGACTTGGGGGCCAGGGCGAGGGCGATGGTGGCGTGGCTGAGGGTGAGGGCGGCCTCGGGGAAGCCGATCATGGCGACGGCCTGGGCGGCGGCGACCGCCAGGGGCAGGGCGTTCGGGTCGGCCAGGCCGATGTCCTCGCTGGCGGAGATCATCAGGCGGCGGGCGATGAAGCGGGGGTCCTCCCCGGCCTCGATCATCCGGGCCAGGTAGTGCAGGGCCGCGTCGACGTCGGAGCCACGGATGGACTTGATCAGGGCGCTGGCGACGTCGTAGTGCTGGTCGCCGTCGCGGTCGTACTTCACCGCCGCGCGGTCGACGGTCTCCTCCAGCGTCGTCAGGGCGATCTCCGTCTCGCCCTTGTCGAGCGCGGCCCCGGCGGCGGCCTCCAGGGCGGTCAGGGCGCGCCGGGCGTCGCCGCCCGCGATGCGCAGGAGGTGGGCCTCGGTGTCCTCGGGGAGGGTGACGGCGTCCTTCAGGCCGCGCTCGTCGGCGAGGGCGCGGCGCAGCAGGGCGCGGATGTCATCGTCGGTGAGGGGTTCGAGGGTGAGCAGCAGGGAGCGGGAGAGCAGTGGGGAGATCACCGAGAAGTACGGGTTCTCGGTGGTCGCGGCGATCAGCGTCACCCAGCGGTTCTCCACGGCGGGGAGCAGGGAGTCCTGCTGGGCCTTGCTGAAGCGGTGGATCTCGTCGAGGAAGAGGACGGTCTCCTTGCCGTACCCGCCGGTGGCGCGGCGGGCGCCGTCGATGACCGCGCGGACCTCCTTGACGCCCGCGGTGATCGCGGACAGCTCCACGAAGCGCTTGTTGGTGGCCTTGGAGACGACGTAGGCGAGGGTCGTCTTGCCGGTGCCGGGCGGGCCCCACAGGATCACCGAGGACGGTCCCGCCGGGCCCGAGGCGCCCTCGCCGACCAGGCGGCGCAGGGGTGAGCCGGGCTTGAGCAGGTGCTGCTGGCCCACGACCTCGTCCAGGGTGCGCGGGCGCATCCGCGCGGCCAGGGGGCTGCTGGACGGCTCCTTCTCCTGGCGGTCTTCGGCTGCGGCGGTGAACAGATCGGGCTCCACGCTCAGAACCCTAAATCACCGCACCGACAACGCGGGCCGGGCCGTCAGCTGAGCCAGAAGTCCCACCAGCGGGTCAGGATCAGCATGCCGATGACGCCGATGTGCAGCACCGGCATGACCCACGTGAACTCCTCGAAGAACCCCTTGAGCCAGCCGGGGGCCGGGAGGAAGCCGTTGCGGACGTTGAACGAGGTCACGTACCAGAACATGACGATCGTGGCGACCCAGGCCAGGGAGCACCACAGGCACAGCGCGTTGATCCGGTACAGCGACTGGAACATCAGCCAGGCGCAGAAGACGACGCCGAAGAGGGTGCCCGCGTTGAAGGTGAGCCAGTACCAGCGCGGGAAGCGGGCCCGCGCGAGCAGGGCCATGCCGACGCCGATCACGATGCCGTAGGCGACCAGGCCGAGCATCGGGTTGGGGAAGCCGAAGACGGAGGCCTGGTCGCTCTCCATCACGCTGCCGCAGGAGACCACCGGGTTCAGGCTGCACCCGGGGGTGAACGTCTCGCCCGCGACCTTGGCCTCGAGGATCTTGAACTTGTCGATCGTGATGACCCACGCGGCCAGCAGCCCCGCCGCGCCGGTGACGACCAGCAGCAGCGCGAGCGCCCGGCTGCCGCCCACGGCCCGCTCCTTCGCGGCGGCACGCTGCGGCTCGGGTCCGGTGGAGACGTCCTGCACTGTGGTCTTGCTCATCACGCCGATTCCGTCACTGGGGGGGTGGGCCTGCTTCCGGCACGGGTCATTGTGCCGTACACGCCTGTGTGCTCACCGTTCGTTCCGCATAAGGACATACGGCCGAGCCCACCCCCCTGCGGCGTCAGCCGAGCCGCGACTCCAGTTCCGCCACGATCTCGTTCACGCCGATCGCCGTCTGCTCGCCGGACTCCATGTCCTTGAGCTGGACGACGCCCTCGGCGAGGTCGCGTTCGCCGAGGACGAGGGTGTAGCGGGCGCCCGAGCGGTTGGCGGCCTTCATTGCGGCCTTGAGGCCCTTGGCGCCGTACGAGAAGTCCGCCGCGATGCCGTTCTTGCGGAGTTCGGTGACCTTGCCGAACAGCAGGCGGCGGGCCTCCTCGCCGAGGGGGACGGCGAAGACGCTGGTGGTGGCGGGGAGTTCGAGGGTGATGCCCTCCGCCTCCAGGGCCAGCACCGTGCGGTCGACGCCGAGGGCCCAGCCGACGGACGGCAGGGCGGGGCCGCCGATCATCTCGGAGAGGCCGTCGTAACGGCCGCCGCCGCCCACCGCGGACTGCGAACCGAGGCCGTCGTGGACGAACTCGAAGGTGGTGCGGGTGTAGTAGTCCAGGCCGCGCACCAGCTTCGGGTCGTCCTCGAAGGCCACGCCCGCCGCCGTGAGCAGCTCGCGGACCTCCTCGTGGTACGCCTTGCAGGCGTCGCACAGGTAGTCCCGCAGCAGCGGGGCGTCGGTGAGCTGCTTCTGGACGTCCGGACGCTTGTCGTCCAGGACGCGCAGCGGGTTGATGTCGGCGCGCCGCAGGGTGTCCTCGTCGAGGTCCAGGCCGCGCAGGAAGTCCTGGAGGGCCCCGCGGTACACCGGGCGGCACTCCTTGTCGCCCAGGCTGTTCAGCAGGATGCGGAAGTCACGCAGGCCCAGCGAGCGGTACGCCTGGTCGGCCAGGATGATCAGCTCGGCGTCGAGCGCCGGGTCCTCCGCGCCGATCGCCTCGGCGCCGACCTGGGAGAAGTGGCGGTAACGGCCCTTCTGGGGACGCTCGTAGCGGTAGTACGAGCCCGAATACCAGAGCTTGACGGGGAGGTTGCCCGCCTTGTGCAGGTTGGCTTCCAGGGCGGCGCGCAGGACGGAGGCGGTGCCCTCGGGGCGCAGGGCGAGCCGGTCGCCACCCTTGGTCTCGAAGGCGTACATCTCCTTGGTCACGATGTCGGTCGACTCCCCGACCCCGCGCGCGAACAGCTCGACGTTCTCGAAGCCGGGCGTCTCGATGTAGCCGTAGCCGGAGTTGCGCAGCGGCGCGGCGATCGCCTCACGCACCGCGAGGAACTTGGCGCTGTCCGGCGGGATCAGGTCGTACGTGCCCTTGGGGGCCTTGAAGGTGCTCACGGAAGTCTCTCGTCACATTCCTCGTCGGGGAGCCTGCGGTGCTCCCTGGCCGGCCGCCACCTGCCGCAGATACGGGTTGGTGGCGCGCTCCTGGCCGATGGTCGTCTGGGGACCGTGGCCGGACAGGACCACGGTCGAGTCGTCGAGCGGCAGGCACACGCGGGCCAGCGATTCGAGGATCTCGGCCGGGTCGCCGCCGGGCAGGTCGGTGCGTCCGATGGAGCCGGCGAACAGCAGGTCGCCCGAGAACAGGATCGGCGGGATGTCCGCCGCCTCGGGCATGCCGAAGGTCACCGACCCCTTGGTATGGCCCGGCGCGTGCGCGACCGACAGCTCCAGGCCCGCCAGCTCCAGCCGCGCCCCGTCGGCGAGTTCCTTGACGTCGTCCGGCTCACCGACGGTCAGTTCGCCCATCAGCGGCATCCCGATGGAGCGGCCGAGGGCCTTCTCGGGGTCGCTCATCATGAACCGGTCCTCGGGGTGGATCCAGGCCGGTACGTCGTGCGCGCCGCACACGGGGACGACCGAGGCGACATGGTCGATGTGGCCGTGGGTGAGGACGACGGCGACGGGCTTGAGGCGATGCTTGGCGATGGCCTCCTCGACACCCTGGGCGGCCTGGTGGCCGGGGTCGATGATCACGCACTCCTCACCGGCGGCGGGGGCGACGAGATAACAGTTCGTCCCCCAGGCCCCGGCGGGGAACCCGGCAATGAGCACGATCGTCCTTCGTTGTGTCGGTTCGAGTGGCTTGTGAATGGGCTGCGCCTGAGGTCAGAGCCTACCGGCGCTGCCGATTCCTCAGCGAACCCATATACGGTACGGGGCACACACGCGCGCGGTTGACTCCAGGCGCGTAACCCGTCGACGTAATCAGACGCACGAGGAGTAGACCCGGTGGTCAGCCAGGAACAGCGGCGGCGTCAGCTCGCCCGGGAGAAGTTCTTGCGGCAGCAGCAGCGGCGCACCCAGGCACGGCGCAAGGCTCGCACGCGCAACGGGGTGATCGCGTCGGTACTCGGCGTGGTGCTGGTGGGCAGCCTCGCGCTGTACACGGCAGGGACCCTCAAGGGTGACGACGACGACAAGAGCAACGCGGGCGCGGAGGTCACCCCCAGCGCCCAGCCCACCAGCAAGGCGCCCGACCCGTGCGACAAGCCCGCGAAGGGTGAGGTCGAGTCGATGAGCTGGAAGAAGGAACCGGCGATGACCATCGACGAGTCGGCGAAGTACACGATGACGCTGGCGACGACGTGCGGTGACATAGGCGTCGACCTGAAGGCGTCGGCCGCCCCGCACACGGTGAACTCGTTCGAGTTCCTGGCGAAGAAGGGGTACTTCGACCACACGAAGTGCCACCGGCTCACCACGAACGGCATCTACGTGCTCCAGTGCGGCGACCCGACGGGCAGCGGCACCGGCGGGCCGGGCTACACCATCCCGGACGAGAACCTGAAGGACAAGAGCCTGAAGGACAACGTCTACCCTGCGGGCACGGTCGCGATGGCGAACACTGGACAGAAGGACAGCGGCGGCAGCCAGTTCTTCCTGGTCTACCAGGACAGCCAGTTGCCGCCCAACTACACACCGTTCGGTACGGTTTCGGAGTCCGGCATGGACGTGCTCAAGAAGATCGCCGACGCCGGTGAGAACACCGGAGCCGGTGACGGAGCACCGAACGCGACCGTTGTGATCAACAAGGCCACGGTCAGCAAATCCTGACCGCCAACTGCGTAATTTCGGTCGCGCGGGATGCGGACAGGCAACCCGCCGGTCGCCTATGTTGGCCGTGACGAAACTGTGGACGATGCCCGGGGGAGCCGACGCCCTCCGCAGGCATCATGTGGAGGAGGCGCTGTGAGCAGCGACCCGTGGGGCCGCGTCGACGAGACGGGGACCGTGTACGTGCGTACGGCCGACGGCGAGCAGGTCGTCGGTTCCTGGCAGGCAGGCTCCCCTGAGGAGGCGCTGGCCTACTTCGAGCGCAAGTACGAGGGCCTGGTTGTCGAGATCGGCCTCCTCGAGAAGCGAGTGCAGACCACCGACCTGTCGGCGAAGGACGCCCAGACCGCCATCGGTCATCTGCGCGAGCAGGTCGACGCGCACCACGCCGTGGGTGACCTGGACGCGCTGCGGGCGCGGCTGGACAAGCTGGTCGAGCTGGTGGACAAGCGCCGCGAGGAGCGCAGGGCGCAGCGGGCCCGGCAGACCGACGAGGCCCGCCAGGCCAAGGAGTCCCTGGTCACCGAGGCCGAGGAGCTGGCCCAGTCCGACCAGTGGCGGGTCGCCGGTGAGCGGCTGCGGGCGCTGGTGGACACCTGGAAGAACCTGCCGCGGCTCGACCGCAAGTCGGACGACGAGCTGTGGCACCGGTTCTCGCACGCCCGGTCGGCGTTCTCCAAGCGCCGCAAGGCGCACTTCGCGCAGCTGGACGCGCAGCGCGAGGAGGCCCGCAAGACCAAGGAGCGGCTGGTCGCCGAGGCCGAGGCGCTGTCCGGTTCGACGGACTGGGGTCCCACGGCCGCGCGCTACCGCGAGCTGATGTCGGAGTGGAAGGCCGCGGGCCGCGCCCAGCGCGAGCACGAGGACGACCTGTGGAACCGCTTCCGCGGCGCCCAGGACGTCTTCTTCGCCGCCCGCAGTTCGGTCTTCGCCGAGCGGGACGCCGAGCAGTCGGAGAACCTGAAGCTCAAGGAGGAACTGGCCGAGGAGGCCGAGAAGATCCTCCCGGTCACCGATCTGCGGGCCGCCCGCGCCGCCTTCCGTTCGGTCAACGAGCGCTGGGAGGCCATCGGCCATGTCCCGCGCGACGCCCGCCCCAAGGTCGAGGGCCGGATGCACTCGGTCGAGCGCGCCATCCAGGAGGCCGAGGAGGCCGAGTGGCGCCGGACCAACCCGGAGGCACGCGCGCGTGCCGAGGGTCTGACCGGTCAGCTCCAGGCCGCCGTGGACAAGCTGCGCGGCCAGATCGACCAGGCGCGTGCCCAGGGCAACAACGCCAAGGCCGACAAGCTGGAGCGTGAGCTGGAGGGCCGCCAGGCGCTGCTGGACCAGGCGCTGAAGGGTCTCCAGGAGTTCGGCGGCTGACAGCCGTACGACTTCGGCGGCGGAAGCCGTACGACATGAAGGGGCTCCCCCGTCGAGGGGAGCCCCTTTCGTCGTCTGCGTCCTGCCGTCCTTACGACCTGCTGCGGGCCGACGTCACGCGGTAGACGTCGTACACGCCCTCCACTCCCCTGACCGCCTTCAGCACATGGCCGAGATGTTTCGGGTCGCCCATCTCGAAGGTGAAGCGGGAGGTGGCGACGCGGTCGCGGGAGGTCTGGACAGCCGCCGAGAGGATGTTGACGTGCTGGTCGGACAGGACGCGGGTGACGTCCGAGAGGAGCCGGGAGCGGTCCAGGGCCTCGACCTGGATGGCGACCAGGAAGACCGAGGACTGGGTGGGCGCCCACTCCACCTCGAGGATGCGCTCGGGCTCGCGGGACAGTGACTCCACGTTCACACAGTCGCTGCGGTGAACCGATACGCCGCTACCGCGGGTGACGAAGCCGATGATCGGGTCCCCGGGGACGGGCGTACAGCAGCGGGCCAGCTTGACCCACACGTCCTCGACGCCCTTGACGACCACGCCCGGGTCGGCGCTGGTGCGGCGCTTGCGGCCGCGCCCGCGCGACGGCGGCACGCTCTCGTCGATCTCCTCGGTGGCGGCCTCCTCACCGCCGAACGCCTGGACGAGCTTCTGCACGACGTTCTGCGCGGAGACATGGCCCTCGCCGATCGCCGCGTACAGCGCGGAGATGTCCGGGTAGCGCATCTCGTGCGCGAGGGTGACCAGGGAGTCGCCGGTGAGGATGCGCTGGATCGGCAGGTTCTGCTTGCGCATCGCGCGGACGATGGCGTCCTTGCCCTGCTCGATCGCCTCGTCCCGGCGCTCCTTGGAGAACCAGGCGCGGATCTTGTTGCGGGCGCGCGGTGACTTGACGAAGCCGAGCCAGTCGCGGGAGGGCCCGGCACCGGCCGCCTTGGAGGTGAAGACCTCCACCAGGTCGCCGTTGTCGAGGGTGGACTCCAGCGGTACGAGGCGGCCGTTGACCCGCGCCCCTATGGTGCGGTGGCCGACCTCGGTGTGCACCGCGTAGGCGAAGTCGACGGGGGTGGCCCCGGCCGGGAGCGCTATGACGTCGCCCTTGGGGGTGAAGACGAAGACCTCGTTGCGGGAGAGGTCGAAGCGCAGGGACTCCAGGAACTCGCCGGGGTCCTCGGTCTCCTTCTGCCAGTCCAGGAGCTGGCGCAGCCACGCCATGTCGTTGATGGCGTCCTTGTCCTTGCCGGACGCCTTGGGCACGTCGGTGCGGACCTTGGAGGCACCGGCGACGGCCTCCTGCTTGTACTTCCAGTGCGCGGCGATGCCGTACTCGGCGCGGCGGTGCATGTCGAACGTGCGGATCTGGAGTTCGACCGGCTTGCCGTTGGGGCCGATGACCGTCGTGTGCAGCGACTGGTACATGTTGAACTTGGGCATCGCGATGTAGTCCTTGAACCGGCCGGGGACCGGGTTCCATCGCGCGTGCACGGTGCCGAGGGCGGCGTAGCAGTCGCGGACGGTGTCGACCAGTACGCGGATGCCCACCAGGTCGTAGATCTCCGCGAAGTCACGGCCGCGGACGATCATCTTCTGGTAGACGCTGTAGTAGTGCTTCGGGCGGCCGGTGACGGTGGCCTTGATGCGGGCGGCGCGCAGGTCCTGCTGGACCTCGTCGGTCACTATGGCCAGGTACTCGTCACGTTTCGGTGCCCGCTCGGCCACCAGCCGGACGATCTCGTCGTACATCTTGGGGTAGAGGATCGCGAAGGCGAGGTCCTCCAGTTCCCACTTGATGGTGTTCATGCCCAGGCGGTGGGCGAGCGGCGCGTAGATCTCCAGGGTCTCGCGCGCCTTCTTCTCCTGCTTCTCGCGCTTGAGGTAGCGCATGGTGCGCATGTTGTGCAGGCGGTCGGCGAGCTTGATGACCAGGACGCGCGGGTCCTTGGCCATGGCCACGACCATCTTGCGCACGGTTTCGGCCTGCGCGGCCTCGCCGAACTTGACCTTGTCCAGCTTGGTGACGCCGTCGACGAGCAGGGCGACCACGTCGCCGAAGTCACGGCGGAGGTCGTCCAGGCCGTACTCGGTGTCCTCGACGGTGTCGTGCAGCAGGCCCGCCATCAGGGTGGCCGGATCCATACCCAGCTCGGCGAGGATGGTGGTGACGGCGAGGGGGTGCGTGATGTAGGGGTCGCCGCTCTTGCGCTTCTGGCCGCGGTGCCAGCGCTCGGCGACCTGGTAGGCGCGCTCGATCTGGCGGAGCGTCGACGTCTCGATCTTGGGGTCGTTGCTGCGCACTATCCGCAGCAGCGGCTCCAGGACGGGGTTGTACGGGTTGGCGCGCTGGACGCCGAGGCGGGCGAGGCGGGCGCGTACGCGGTTGGAGGAGCCGGTGCGGACGGGCTGGGCCGAGGCCGGGCGGATCGGGGGCGTGGCGGGGCGGACGGCGGGGCGCTCGGGAGACGAGGGTCCCCCCGCTCGCGCGGAGTCGAGGGTGGGGGATGGCTTGGGGCGCGGCTCAGCGGCCTTCGGAGCGGGCGCGGGGCCGTGCTCGACCGGCCCGCGGGCGTCGTTCCTGGCGTCCGGCGCGGGCTTGGCCGCGGGGCCCGGGGCGGGCTCGGGCTTGGCGGCGGTCAGGTGCTGGGCCTCGTCTGGCAAGAGGGCTCCTCGTGCGCGATCCGGGTCCCCCGGTCAGGCTCCGGAGACCCCATGGTAGCGATCCCGTGCTCCGGGATCGCCTTCAGGCCAATGTGAGGGCCGTGTACCCGAGAAACGCAAGGGGCTCCCGCGGGATTCCTTCCGCCCTGTCTCGGCGGTGTCCTGGGGCTTCGCTGAAGGCTCTGCGCCGCCTGGATGGAGCGGTTGCATGAGATCCGCCTCCCCCGCGACCAGCCGCCTCGCACGCCCGCGCACGGGGAGGCTTCCGCCCCGGAGACATGCCTGCGCGCCCAGCGGTGAGGCTCGGTGCTGGGCGCGCGGGTGGGGTTCAGATGGTGAGGAGGGACTCCAGGGGGGCTCCCGCCAGGGAGGACTCCAGGCGGGGGCGGCCGTTCAGGAAGGTCAGTTCCATCAGGACGGCCACGCCCGCCACCTGGGCGCCGGAGCGGCGGATCAGTTCCAGGGAGGCTTCGGCGGTGCCGCCGGTGGCGAGGACGTCGTCGACGACCAGGACGCGGTCGTCGGCGGTCAGGTCCTCGGCGTGGATCTCGATCTCCGCGGAGCCGTACTCCAGGTCGTAGGCCTGGCTCAGGGTCGCTCCGGGGAGCTTGCCCGCCTTGCGTACGGGGATGAAGCCGACGCCCGCGCGGACGGCGACCGGGGCGCCCAGGATGAAGCCGCGGGCCTCGAGGCCGACGATCTTCGTGGCGGCCTGCCGTACGGCGATCTCCGCCAGGGCGTCGGTCAGCGCGCCGAACGCCGCCGGGTCCGCCAGGAGCGGGGTGATGTCCTTGAACATCACGCCCGGCTCCGGGTAGTCGGCCACATCGCGGATGCGGCTGAGCAGCAGCCCCTTGATGTCGGTGACGTCGGTCATCGGCGCTTCCCCGAGGGGCGGCCACGGCCCCGGCCACGGGACGCGGGCTGGTTGCGCGGGCCGACGACCGCCGGGGCGGCGTCCGCGGGCTCGTCGTCGTACTCGTCGTCGGAGACGGTCGCGCCCGCGGGCTCGGGCTGCTCGCCGCCCTGGGCCCGCTTGGCGAGGACGCGCTTCTTCAGCGCCTTCATCTCCGGCTCGAGTTCCTTGAGGTCGGCGACGAGCGGCGTGGCGATGAAGATCGAGGAGTACGCACCGGCCGCGAGGCCGACGAACAGCGACAGCGAGATGTCGTTGAGCATGCCGCCGCCGAGGACACCGCCGCCGATGAACAGCAGGCCCGCCACCGGCAGCAGCGCGACCACGGTGGTGTTGACCGAGCGGACCAGGGTGCTGTTGATCGAGCGGTTGGCGATGTCGCTGTAGGTCCAGCGGGTCTGCTTGCCGATGTCCTTGGTCTGTTCCTTGAGGCTGTCGAAGACGACGACCGTGTCATAGAGCGAGTAACCAAGAATGGTCAGCAGACCGATCACCGTGCCCGGCGTGACCTCGAAGCCGACCAGGGCGTAGATGCCGACCGTGATGGTGATGTCGTGGATCAGCGCGACGAACGCGGCGACCGCCATCCGCCACTCGAAGGCGATCGCCAGATAGATCACCACGAGGACCAGGAAGATGCCCAGGCCCTGCCAGGCCTTGTTGGCGATCTGATCACCCCAGCTGGGACCGACCAGTTCGGCGTTGATCTTCTCCTCGTCGACCTTCAGGTCCTCGGCGAGGGTGTTCTTGATCTGGTCGGACTTGCTGGTGTCCGTGCCCGCGATCTGGATGCGCAGGCTGCCGTTGCCGAGCTTCTGGACGATGGCGTCGTGACCCGAGGCCTCTTCCGCGTACTCCTGGGCCTGGGACACCGACACGGACGTCTTCGGGGTGGTGAAGACGGCGCCGCCCTGGAACTCGATGCCCATGTTCAGGCCGCGCACCGCCAGGCCGACGATCGCCGTGATGGTGATCAGGATCGAGATGCCGTACCAGAACTTGCGGTTGCCGACGAAGTCGTAACCGACCTCGCCACGGTGGAGTCGGGCGCCGAGGTTGCCGAGCTTCGACATCTCACGCCTCCTTCGGGTCGACGGGGACGGCGGGGCGGCGGGTGCGGCGCAGCGGGGGCTTGGCGCCCAGGGCCTTCGGGTCCAGGCCGGACATGCGGTGACCGCTCGCGAAGAACTTCCGGCGCGCCATCAGCGTCAGCAGCGGCTTGGTGAACAGGAACACCACCACGACGTCGAGCACGGTCGTCAGACCGAGCGTGAACGCGAAGCCCTGGACCTTGCCGACGGTGACGACGAACAGCACCGCCGCGGCGAGGAACGACACGAAGTCGGAGACCAGGATGGTGCGCCGGGCGCGCGGCCAGGCCCGCTCGACGGCGGGGCGCAGCGAGCGGCCCTCGCGGATCTCGTCGCGGACGCGTTCGAAGTAGACGATGAACGAGTCCGCCGTGATGCCGATGGCGACGATGGCGCCGCAGACGGCCGGGAGGTTCAGCGCGAAGCCGATGGCCGGGCCGAGCAGCGACATGATCACGTAGGTGAGCGCCGCGGAGACCAGCAGCGAGGCGATGGCGATGAACGACAGGCCGCGGTAGTAGATCACCAGGTAGAGCACGACCAGCGCGAGGCCGATGGCGCCCGCGATCAGACCGGCCTCGAGCTGGTCGCCGCCGAGCGCCGCGGTCACCGTGGTGACGCTGTCCTCCTGGAAGGTCAGCGGCAGGGCGCCGTAGGAGAGCATGTTGGCGAGGCTCTGGGCCTCGTCCTGGGTGAAGCTGCCGGAGATCTCCGCGTTGCCGCCGGTGATGGACTGGCTGACGTACGGGCTGGAGACGACCTCGCCGTCCAGGACGATGCCGAACTGGTTCTGCGGCTGCTGGTTCTGGGCGAGCTGGCCGGTGATGTCGGCGAACTTCTTGGCACCGGCGGAGGAGAAGTCCATCTGGACCTTCCAGCCGGCGCCGCTCTGGGTGTCGTAGACGGCCTGCGCGTCGTCGACCTCGGTGCCGTCGACACCGGCCGGGCCGAGCAGGTACTTGTACCAGACGCCCTGGATCTCGCCGCAGCCGACGGTGGTGTCCTCGGGCTTGGCGCCCTCACCGGCCTCGGTGCGGACGGCTTCCTTGGAGCAGTCGAGCGCGGCGTACTCCTCCTGGACCTTGCTGTCGGAGGCGGCGCCCTCGTCGGTCGCGGAGGGGCTGGCGCTGGCGGAGGCCGAGTCGGTCGCGGACGGGGTGGGGTCGGCCTTCAGCGCGTCGGTGACGGCGCGGCCCTGAGTGGTGGCGGAGGCCGACGGGGACTCATCGGCGCTCTCGGTGCCGGTCGCGGACTCCTTGTCGGAAGGGGACTCCGACGCGGACGGGCTGGCGGAACCGGTGGCCTCCCCCGAGGCGCTCGGCGAGGGGCTCGCCGCGGCGCCGCCGGTGGGCTCGGTGGCCAGGACCGGCCGGAAGTACAGCTTGGCGGTGGTGCCGACCTGTTCCCGGGCCTGCTTGGAGTTGGTGCCCTTGGGAATGTTGACGATGATGTTGCGATCGCCCTGGGTCTGGACTTCCGCCTCGGAGACACCGAGACCGTTGACGCGGCGCTCCATGATGGAGACCGCCGTGTCCATGTTGGTCTTGTTGATCGCCGACTCGTTGCCGTCCTCGGGGACCGCACGGAGCGTGATGCTCGTGCCGCCGGCCAGGTCGATACCGAGACGCGGGGTGGTGTGCCCGGAGATGAACATGCCCGCGGTGAGCGCCACGATGGCGATCAGAATCAGGACCAGCGAGCGCACCGGCTTGCTCTGAGCGCTCGCGCTCCGGCCCTTTTTAGGTGCTGCCACCTTCTCGTACTCCCTCTCGGGCCGCCTCGCGCCGGGTCTGCGGGCGAGCGGCCGTGCCATGGTGTGGGGATCCCGTACGCGACGAGCATGTCCCGGGGTGCGCGGGTCCCGCCCACGCGCCCCGGGACACCACTACTTCGCCTCGGAGTCGCCGTCGGTCTTCTTCGGCTCCTCGTCCGACTTCGCTCCGGCGGCGGACGGCTCCTCGGCCGTGTCCTTCTTGCCGAGGTCGACGGACTTGTCGGCGGAGGTGTCGGCGTCGGAGGCCGCGTCGACGGACTCGTCGGATTCGTCGGATTCGGTGAGGGAGGAGGCGTCGTCCGGGACCACGTCGGACTTCAGGTCGTGCTCGATGCCGTGCACGATGCGGTTGTACTCGTCGTCGGTCAGGACGGCACCGATGGAGTTCTTGGCGAAGAGCAGCTCCACACCCGGTCCGGCGTCGAGGAGGACGGTGTCCTCGTTGACTTCCTTGACCGTGGCGTACATGCCCCCGATCGTGCGGACACCGGAACCGGGCTGCATCTGGTTCCGCATGTCGATGGCCTGTTGCTGCTTCTTCTTGGCCGACCGGGTCATCAGGAACATGGCCCCGATGAGCACGATGAACGGGAGGAGGGTCACGAGACTCACGGGTCGGAACTTCCTTCACACGACCGCGTTGGTGAGCGGCCTGATGGTTGGGGGTGTGCTTGCCGCCGCAAGGGAGGCGGCATCGGCGGAGTCTAAGCGAGTCCGCGCGCATGGAACAACGCTCAGCATGGCACCGGGGTTCCTGACCATGCGAATGTCCTCACCGTCACGTCCCGAACAAGTCCTGTTGTCCGTTTCCTACAGCGCTCGGGCCCGGGGCGGTGAGGCCGAGATGCGCCCATGCCGCGGGGGTGGCGACACGCCCGCGCGGGGTGCGGGCGAGCAGTCCCTCGCGGACCAGGAAGGGCTCGGCGACCTCCTCCACGGTCTCCCGCTCCTCCCCCACGGCGACGGCGAGCGTGGACAGGCCGACCGGGCCGCCGCCGAACAGTTTGAGCAGGGCCTCCAGGACGGCGCGGTCCAGGCGGTCCAGGCCGCGGGCGTCGACCTCGTACACCGCGAGGGCGGCACCGGCGATGTCCTTGGTGATCACGCCGTCGGCCTTGACCTGGGCGTAGTCGCGGACCCGGCGCAGCAGCCGGTTGGCGATGCGGGGGGTGCCGCGGGAGCGGCCCGCGATCTCGGCGGCGCCGTCCCCGGCGATCTCCACGTCCAGCAGGGCGGCGGAGCGGTGGATGACGCGCTCCAGTTCGGTGGGTTCGTAGAACTCCATGTGCGCGGTGAAGCCGAAGCGGTCGCGCAGCGGGGGCGGCAGCAGGCCCGCGCGGGTGGTGGCGCCGACCAGGGTGAACGGCGGCAGCTCCAGGGGGATGGCGGTGGCGCCGGGGCCCTTGCCGACGATGACGTCGACGCGGAAGTCCTCCATCGCCATGTAGAGCATCTCCTCGGCGGGCCGGGACATGCGGTGGATCTCGTCGAGGAAGAGGACCTCGCCCTCCTGGAGGGAGGAGAGGATCGCCGCGAGGTCACCGGCGTGCTGGATGGCGGGCCCCGAGGTGATCCGGATGGGGGCGCCCATCTCGGCCGCGATGATCATCGACAGGGTGGTCTTGCCGAGGCCGGGGGCGCCCGACAGCAGGACGTGGTCGGCGGTGGCGCCACGGGCGCGTGCGGCGCGCAGCACGAGGTCGAGCTGTTCGCGGACCTTCTCCTGGCCGATGAACTCGTCCAGGTCCTTGGGGCGCAGGGCGGCCTCGACGGCCTGGTCCTCACGGTCGGCGGACGCACCGACGAGCCGCTCGGCGGCGGGGCTGTCGGTCGTGTCGTCCCAGTTCATGTGTGCCTCGGTGTCCGGTGGTTCAGCGGGCTCGGTTCAGGGTCTGGAGGGCGGCCTTCAGCAGTTGTCCGACCTGGGGCGCACCGTCGGCGGCCTCGGCCTGGGGGGCCACGGCGGACACGGCCTCGTCGGCCTCGCGGGTGGCGTAGCCCAGGCCGATCAGGGCGGCGTGCAGCTGGTCGCGCCAGCCCTGGCTGACCGGGGTGCCGACGGCGGGGGTGCCGAGGGGCTCGCCGAGGCGGTCCTTCAGTTCCAGCAGGAGCTTCTGGGCGCCCTTCTTGCCGATGCCGGGCACGGCGGTGAGCGCCTTCTCGTCGCCGGTCGCGACGGCTCTGCGCAGGGCGTCCGGGGAGTGCACCGCCAGCATGGCCTGGGCGAGGCGCGGGCCGACGCCGCTCGCGGTCTGGAGCAGCTCGAAGGTCTGCCGCTCGTCGTCGTCCGCGAAGCCGTACAGGGTCAGGGAGTCCTCGCGCACCACGAGGGAGGTGGCGAGCCTGGCCTGCTGGCCGGTGCGCAGTCCGGAGAGCGTGTTGGGCGTGCACTGGACGGCGATGCCGATCCCGCCCACCTCGACGACCGCGGAGTCCGGGGCGAGGGCGGCGACCGGGCCGCTGACGAAGGCGATCATGCCGTACGGCCTTTCGATGCGTGTGCGGTGTGCAGGGCCACGGCCTGCTGGAGCCGGTTCTGCGCGGGGGCGCGCCAGATGTGGCAGATGGCGAGCGCGAGGGCGTCGGCGGCGTCGGCGGGCTTCGGGGGCGCGCTGAGCCTGAGCAGCCGGGTGACCATGGCCCCGACCTGCGCCTTGTCGGCGCGTCCGCTGCCCGTGACGGCGGCCTTGACCTCGCTCGGGGTGTGCAGGGCGACGGGGATGCCGCGGCGGGCGGCGCAGAGCATGGCGACGGCGCTGGCCTGGGCGGTGCCCATCACGGTGCGCACATTGTGCTGGCTGAACACCCGCTCCACGGCGACGAATTCGGGCCGGTGTTCGTCGAGCCACTGCTCGATGCCGCGCTCGACGGCGACGAGGCGGTCACCCAGCTCGGCGTCCGCGGCGGTGCGGACGACTCCGACCCCCAGCATGGTCAGCTGCCGACCCGCCACGCCCTCGACGACGCCGACGCCGCACCGGGTCAGTCCCGGGTCCACCCCCAGCACGCGCACGCGCCCCGCCCTCCTCTGCGGCTGAACCGCCGCCGCTCTCGCGGACCTGGCCGAGCACCGTCGTGGTCCCGCAATCGATGGTTGCGGCCCATGGACGGCGATCTTTTACCTTCATCAGGCTATCCGTCGCCACTGACAACAGCGGCGGGCCGGTGGGACGTGTCCCACCGGCCCGCCGAGAACGCCCCGCTCGCGGCGGCGGCGCTACGCGTCGACCTTCTCCATGATCTCGTCGCTGACGTCGAAGTTGGCGAAGACGTTCTGCACGTCGTCGCTGTCCTCCAGGGCGTCGATCAGCTTGAAGATCTTCTTGGCGCCCTCCTCGTCCAGCTCGACCTGCATGGTCGGGACGAAGTTGGCGTCGGCGGACTCGTAGTCGATGCCCGCGTCCTGGAGGGCGGTGCGCACCGCGACCAGGTCGGTCGGCTCGCTGATCACCTCGAAGTTCTCGCCGAGGTCGTTCACTTCCTCCGCACCCGCGTCCAGGACCGCCATGAGGACCTCGTCCTCGGACAGCTCGCCCTTCGGGACGATCACGACGCCCTTGCGGTTGAAGAGGTACGACACGGAGCCCGGGTCCGCCATCGAGCCACCGTTGCGGGTCATGGCGACGCGGACCTCGGAGGCGGCGCGGTTGCGGTTGTCGGTGAGGCACTCGATGAGCACCGCGACGCCGTTGGGGCCGTAGCCCTCGTACATGATCGTCTCGTAGTCGGCGCCGCCCGCTTCGAGGCCGCCGCCGCGCTTGATGGCCGAGTCGATGTTCTTGTTCGGCACCGACGACTTCTTCGCCTTCTGCACGGCGTCGTAGAGCGTCGGGTTGCCGTCCAGGTCGACGCCGCCCATGCGGGCCGCGACCTCGATGTTCTTGATCAGCTTCGCGAAGAGCTTGCCGCGCTTGGCATCGATGACGGCCTTCTTGTGCTTCGTCGTGGCCCATTTAGAGTGGCCGGACATCTGCCTGTCTCCTTCGCGTAACCCATCCAATGACGAACGTCAGAGATCCTACAAGGACTCGGGCGCCCGGCTCGCGCGCACCATGTCGACGAACAGCGCGTGCACGCGGTGGTCGCCGGTCAGCTCCGGGTGGAACGACGTGGCCAGCGCGTTGCCCTGGCGGACGGCGACGATGTGGCCCTCGTGCTCGGCGAGCACCTCGGCGGCGGCGCCCACGGACTCCACCCACGGGGCGCGGATGAAGACGCCCTCCACAGGATCGCCGTCGACGCCGCGGATGTCGACCGTCGCCTCGAAGGACTCGTTCTGCCGTCCGAAGGCGTTGCGGCGCACGATCATGTCGATGCCGCCGATGGTCTCCTGGCCGGAGCGCGGGTCGAGGATCTTGTCGGCGAGCATGATCATCCCGGCGCAGGTGCCGTAGACGGGCATACCGTCGCGCACGCGCGCGCGGAGGGGCTCCATCAGGCCGAAGAGGACGGCCAGCTTGGAGATGGTCGTGGACTCACCGCCGGGGATGACCAGGCCGTCGACCTCGGCGAGTTCCTCGGGGCGCCGCACCGGCCTGGCCACGGCGTCGGCCGCGGCCAGGGCGATGAGGTGCTCCCGTACGTCGCCCTGGAGTGCGAGCACTCCGACTACGGGAGCGGTCATTACCAGCCCCGGTTCGCGTAGCGCTCGGCCTCGGGGAGGGTGTCGCAGTTGATGCCGACCATGGCCTCGCCCAGGTTGCGGGAGGCGTCGGCGATGATCTTCGGGTCGTCGTAGAAGGTGGTGGCCTTCACGATGGCGGCGGCGCGCTTGGCCGGGTCGCCGGACTTGAAGATGCCGGAGCCGACGAAGACGCCCTCGGCACCCAGCTGACGCATCAGCGCGGCGTCGGCCGGGGTGGCCACGCCACCGGCGGAGAACAGCACGACGGGCAGCTTGCCCAGCTCGGCGACCTCCTTGACCAGCTCGTACGGGGCGCGCAGCTCCTTGGCGGCGGCGTACAGCTCGTTGTTGTCGTAGCCGCGCAGGCGGGCGATCTCGTTCTTGATCTGGCGCAGGTGGCGGACCGCCTCGACGACGTTGCCGGTACCGGCCTCGCCCTTGGAGCGGATCATGGCCGCGCCCTCGGCGATCCGGCGCAGGGCCTCGCCCAGGTTGGTGGCGCCACAGACGAAGGGGGTGGTGAAGGCCCACTTGTCGGAGTGGTTGACCTCGTCGGCCGGGGTGAGGACCTCGGACTCGTCGATGTAGTCCACGCCGAGCGACTGGAGCACCTGGGCCTCGACGAAGTGGCCGATGCGGGACTTGGCCATCACCGGGATCGATACGGCGTCGATGATGCCCTCGATCATGTCCGGGTCGGACATCCGGGCCACGCCGCCGTCCTTGCGGATGTCGGCGGGGACCCGCTCCAGGGCCATGACGGCGACGGCGCCCGCGTCCTCGGCGATCTTCGCCTGCTCCGGCGTGACGACGTCCATGATCACGCCGCCCTTGAGCTGCTCGGCCATACCGCGCTTCACGCGCGCGGTGCCGGTCTCGGGGGTCTGGTTCTCGGAGAGCGTGCTGGACACGGGATTGACCTCACTGAAGTGAAAGAGGGCTGCTGCCAGCACTGAGGAAACGTGAGGTATGCAGGCCACAGCAAGGGCCAATGAGGAAGCGGTGGCTCGTTTTCTGAACGAGGGGTGTCCGGAATACGACGCTCAGGCGGCCCGCTCCAGCAGCGCGGTGGGCGGCTCGTCGTCCATTTCGAAGGCCAGCGGGAACGGGGCGTGCCCGGCCAGCCGGAACCAGCGCACCTTGCGGTGGCGCCGCAGGGCCCGTGCCGCGCGAACGGCGTCGTTGTGGAAGCGCCGGGCCATCGGCACCCGGCGGACCGCCTCGGCCAGCTCCCGGGCCGCGGCCTCACCGCCGGGAGCGGCGCGGATCTCGTCCAGTTGGCCCGGGTCGGCGAAGACCGCCCGCAGCGCCTGGCTCAGCTCGCTCTCGGCGACCTCCCGCTGCTCCTCCTCGGCCTGCCGGGCGGCGTGCGCGGCCTCGTACAGGACGATCGACGCGGCCGGGTCGAGGACGCCCGAGGTGGCCAGTTCCTGCGCCACGGAGGCCCGGCGCAGCAGTTGTGCGTCCAGGGCGGCGCGGGCGGCGTCGATCCGGGCGTGCAGGCGGTCCAGCCGTCCCGCGGTCCAGCTCAGGTACAGGCCGATCGCGACGAGGGCGACCAGGATCCAGATGAGGGTTGCGGTCACGGGCGGCAAGGCTACCGGGGCGCTCCGCTGGGTTGGGGGTGGCGGGGTGGAGGTGCCTCCCCTGGGCGTCTGGGGGCTGCCGCCCCCAGGCCCCCGCTGTCGGCCCTGGACGGGCCTCGTCCGCACGCACCGGACGGGCCGGACCGAGTTGGCCGGGGCTGCTCGCCTGCCAAGGTCTCGCGGCTGCCGCCCCCGGACCCCCGCTTCGGCCCTGAACGGGCCTCGTCCTCAAACGCCGGACGGGCTGATGTGAGCCGACCTTGGCTGTGAGGGCGCCGCTCCCCCAGCGAAACCCGCACCTCAGTCCCTCGCCAATTGGCTGTGCGTACGCCGCTCCTCCAGCGAGCCCGGCCCTCAGTCCCTCGCCAAGCCGAACCGCGCCCGCAGTCCCGTCGCCCGCTCGTCCGTTGCCACGGCCGCAGCGCCCGCGGTGACCGTCTCGTAGACGGAGAGGATGTCGGCGCCGACGGTCGACCAGTCGAAGCGGCGGACGTGGGTGCTGCCGTGTTCGCGGAGTTCGGTGCGGCGTTGGGGGTCGGCGAGGAGGCGCAGGGCTGCCTGGGAGAGGGCGTCGGCGTCCTCGTTGGTGAAGAGTTCGCCCGCGGAGCCGTGGTCGAGGACCTGGGCGAAGGCGTCGAGGTCGGAGGCGAGGACGGGGGCGCCCGCCGACATGGCCTCGACGAGGATGATGCCGAAGCTCTCGCCGCCGGTGTTGGGGGCCACGTACAGGTCGACGCTGCGCAGCAGCCGGGCCTTGTCCTCGTCGCTGATCATGCCGAGGAACTCGACGCGGGGGCGGAGGTTCTCGGGGAGGGACTCGACGGCCTCCTCCTCGTCGCCGCGGCCCGCCACCAGCAGCCGGGTCTGCGGGCGCTCGGCGAGGATCTTCGGCAGGGCCTTCATCAGCACCGGGAGGCCCTTGCGGGGCTCGTCGATGCGGCCGATGAAGCCGATGGTGTCGCCCTGCCACTCCGGCTTGGGCTCGGCCCGGGCGAAGAAGTCCACGTCGACGCCGTTGGGGATGACCACCGCGTCCCCGCCGAGATGCTCGACCAGGGTGCGGCGGGCGTACTCGCTCACCGCGATCCGCGCGCTGATCTTCTCCAGCGCGGCCTGGAGGATGGCGTACGCGGCGATCATCGCGCGCGAGCGCGGGTTGGAGGTGTGGAAGGTCGCCACGATCGGGCCCTGCGCCGCCCAGCAGGTCAGCAGGCCCAGCGAGGGCGAGGTCGGTTCGTGGATGTGGATGACGTCGAAGGCGCCGTCGTGCAGCCAGCGCCGTACCCGCGCGGCCGACAGGAAGCCGAAGTTCAGCCGGGCCACCGAGCCGTTGTACGGCACCGGGACCGCGCGTCCCGCCGAGACCACGTACGGCGGCAGCGGGGTGTCGTCGTCGGCCGGGGCGAGGACGGACACCTCGTGCCCGAGGCGGATGAAGTACTCGGCCAGGTCACGGATGTGGAACTGGACGCCGCCGGGCACGTCCCAGGAGTACGGGCAGACGATGCCGATCCTCACGAAGGTCCCTTCGAAGGGTCTCGCGCGGGGTCGAGGTCCGCGAGCCAGAGCCGTTGCAGCATGTGCCAGTCCTCCGGGTGCTCGGCGATGCCGGTGGCGAAGGCGTTCGCCAGCGCCTGTGTCATGACAGACGTCTTCTCGGCGCGCGTACCTGACTCGGGAACCTCCACCGGCGGATGGACCCGGCCCCGCATGACCGGTGAGTCGTCATACCAGAGTGTCACCGGCAGCAGCAGCGCGCCGGTCTGCTGGGCGAGGAGGGCGGGACCGGCGGGCATCCGGGCCTCGGCGCCGAAGAAGTCCACCGTGACGCCGGAGGCCGACAGGTCGCGGTCGGCTACCAGGCAGACCAGACCGCCGTCGCGCAGCCGCCGGGCCAGCGTGCCGAAGGCGGTGCCGCCGCTGTGCGGCAGGACCTCCATGCCGAGGCCCTCGCGGTAGGCCACGAAGCGGTCGTAGAGGGATTCCGGTTTCAGGCGCTCGGCGACCGTGGTGAAGGGGATTTCGAGCTTCGTGGTGACCCAGGCGCCCGCCAGGTCCCAGTTGGCCAGGTGCGGGAGCGCCAGGACCACGCCCTTTCCGGCTGCCAGGCCGTCGGTCAGGTGGTGCAGGTCCTTCGGGTCGAAGCCGCTCATGACGCGCTCGGCGTTCCAGGCCGGGAGCCGGAAGGACTCCATCCAGTACCGCAGGTACGAACGCATGCCCGCGCGGGTCAGCTCGGCCAGGCGCTCCGGACTCGCGTCGGGCACCACGCGCGCGTAGTTGCTCTCCAGCCGCCGCACCCCCTTGCCGCCCTGCTTCCAGGCGACGTCGGCGATGGTGCGTCCGAGCCGTACGGCGACCGGCTCGGGGAGCCTCTTCACGGTCCCCCAGCCGACGCCGTACAACGCGTCCGACAGGCGGTCCTGGGCGCTCATGCCGTCGCCCCGCTGCCCTGGGACGGTTTCCCGGCGTTCTCCCGCGCGCCCGACGCGGCCTCCGCCTCCGCCGCCGCTTCCGCCTCCGCGGACTCCCGGCGCACCGTGACGACGCGCTGGACCAGCGTGACGAGGCTGCCGACGGCGACGATCCACAGCGCGATCGGCAGCAGGTACTGGATGCCGGGCACCCCGAAGTCGTGCATGCCCGCGAGCCCGGCCGCGACCAGGGAGATCACCAACCGCTCGGCACGCTCGACCAGACCGTTGACGGCGACCGGCAGCCCGATCGACTCACCGCGCGCCTTGGTGTACGACACCACCTGCCCGCTGGCCAGACAGAAGATCGACACCGCGCACAGCACGATGTCGTCACCACCGGCCGCGTACCACAGCGCGAAGCCGCCGAAGATCGCGCCGTCGGCGACCCGGTCCAGGGTGGAGTCGAGGAAGGCGCCCCAGCGGCTGGAGCGGCCCAGCTGGCGGGCCATGTTCCCGTCGACGAGGTCGGAGAACACGAACAGGGTGATGACCACCGTGCCCCAGAAGAACTCTCCCCGGGGATAGAAGACCAGCGCGCCCGCCATCACACCCGCCGTGCCGATCAGCGTGACGGTGTCGGGACTGACGCCCCTCCGGATCAAAAAAGCGGCGAACGGTGTGAGAACACGCGTGAAGAAAGCACGCGCGTACTTGTTCAGCATGGCCTTCCCGAGGGTCAGGGTCGCCGTGCGGCCCCTGCTGGCCACCGGCTGGCCCATCGTAGCCACGCGCGCGTGCCGACGGCGTCCGGGCACCCAACAGCCCGCGCGGGCCCGCGCCTGCCCGCCCCGAAAGTCCCTTTCAGGTCCCTCGTATGGACGCACCGTGACAGGAGTGGAAAGCTCGAAGGATCGCGGGCGTCGCCGGAGCCGCCCAGCACGCGGTTCCCGCGTGTCCGCGCCCACAGGGACCTCACCGTGCACGGGAGGCAAGGAAATGGGCGACAAGGCGAACGCACACCCCGGAGCCGCCGGCAGGGCAGTGGCGGCCGACCACCCCGCGTCCGTACGGAATGTGGTGCTGGTCGGCCACTCCGGATCGGGCAAGACCACGTTGGTGGAAGCCCTCGCGCTGACGGCGGGCGCGGTGAACCGGGCAGGCCGCGTACAGGACGGCGGCACCGTCTCCGACTACGACGACATCGAGCACCGCCAGCAGCGCTCGGTGCAGCTCTCCCTGGTGCCCCTCGAATGGGACGGCATCAAGATCAACCTGCTGGACACCCCCGGATACGCCGACTTCGTCGGGGAACTACGGGCCGGTCTGCGAGCGGCGGACGCGGCCCTCTTCGTCGTCTCGGCCTCCGACGGCGTCGACGGCTCGACCCGCATGGTGTGGGACGAGTGCGCCGCCGTCGGCATGCCGCGCGCCATCGTCGTCACCCACCTGGAGGCGGCCCGCGCGGACTACGGCCAGATGACCGGGTTCTGCGCGGACGCGTTCGGCGCCGACGACCCCGACGCCGTACTGCCGCTGTACCTGCCGCTGCACGGCGCGCCCGCGCCCGACGGGCACGCGCCGGTGACGGGGCTGATCGGGCTGCTGTCGCAGCGGGTGTACGACTACTCGACCGGCGAACGCAAGGAGTCCGAACCGGACGAGGAGCAACTGCCGCTGATCGAGGAGGCCCGCAACCGGCTCATCGAGGGGATCATCGCGGAGAGCGAGGACGAGACCCTCATGGACCGCTACCTCGGCGGGGAACCCATCGACATCAAGACGCTCGTGGACGACCTGGAACGGGCCGTCGCGCGCGGGACCTTCTTCCCCGTCCTGGCCGCCGCCCCCGCGACCGAGGGCGCCCGCCAGGGGCTCGGCACCGTCGAGCTGCTGGAACTGATCACCGGCGGCTTCCCGACCCCGCTGGAGCGCGCGGCACCGCAGGTCACCACCATCGACGGCAGGGCGCGCGAGCTGCAGCCCTGCGACCCGGACGGCCCCCTCGTGGCGGAGGTCGTGAAGACCTCCTCCGACCCCTACGTGGGCCGGATCTCCCTCGTCCGGGTCTTCTCCGGCGCCCTGCGCCCCGACGAGACGGTGCACGTCTCCGGGCACGGGCTCGCCGACCGCGGCCACGAGGACCACGACGTCGACGAGCGGATCGGCGCCCTGTCGACGCCGTTCGGCAAGCAGCAGCGTCCCGTGACCCATGTCATCGCGGGCGACCTCGCGTGCGTGGCCAAGCTGGGCCGCGCGGAGACCGGCGACACGCTCTCCGCCAAGGACGACCCGCTGCTGATGGAGCCCTGGGAGATGCCAGACCCCCTGCTGCCGCTCGCCATCCAGGCGCACAGCAAGGCGGACGAGGACAAGCTCTCGCAGGGCCTGGCCCGGCTGGTCGCCGAGGACCCCACGATGCGCCTGGAGCAGAACCAGGACACCCACCAGGTCGTCCTGTGGTGCCTGGGCGAGGCCCACGCGGACGTCGCCCTGGAGCGGCTGCGCAGCCGCTACGGCGTCCAGGTCGACGTCGTCCCCCACAAGGTCTCCCTCCGGGAGACGTTCGCCGCCAAGTCCGGCGGGCGCGGGCGGCATGTGAAGCAGTCCGGCGGGCACGGCCAGTACGCCATCTGCGAGATCGAGGTGGAGCCGCTGCCGGGCGGCTCGGGCATCGAGTTCGTGGACAAGGTGGTCGGCGGGGCGGTACCCCGGCAGTTCATCCCGTCGGTGGAGAAGGGCGTGCGCGCCCAGGCCGCCAGGGGCATCGCCGCCGGGCATCCCCTGATCGACGTCCGGGTCACCCTGCTGGACGGCAAGGCGCACTCGGTGGACTCCTCCGACGCCGCCTTCCAGACCGCCGGGGCGCTCGCCCTGCGGGAGGCCGCCGCCGACGCGAGGATCCACCTCCTCGAACCGGTCGCCGAGGTGAGCGTCCTGGTCGGCGACGACTACGTGGGCGCCGTGATGAGCGACCTGTCCGGGCGGCGCGGCCGGGTGCTGGGCACCGAGCAGACGCCCGGCGGCCGTACCCTCGTACGCGCCGAGGTACCCGAGATCGAGATCGGCCGGTACGCCGTCGATCTGCGCTCTCTCTCCCACGGCACCGCCCGCTTCAGCCGCCGCTACGCACGCCACGAACCGATGCCCGCACAGGTGGCCGAGCGGGTCCGGCAACAGGAGACCGACGGGTCGTAGGAACGGGCGCGAAGCTCCGCGCAGTTGGGACCGGCCGCCCTCAAGTGGCCGGTTCCGAAGGGCTCCCCTCCGGTGCGGCGGGCGGCTTCGGCCGTCCGCCGTCCGGATGTCGGTGGCTGCCGATACGCTGAGAACCTGATCAACAGGTGTGCGAAGCACGGAAGTCGGGAAGTCCGCAGTAGCGACAGTGCGGCGTTGGGGGGCGGAAATGACCGTTGACGGCGGTTACGCGGACTTTTTCGGGCCGCAGGTGCCGCGCACGGGCGACGAGGGCCAGACACCGACCATCGCGCTCGCCTCGGCGGCCTACCGGGACAACGAGCCCGAGGAGATCCTCAAGGCCAACAGCGAGTGGCACGAGTCGAAGGTGTCCGAGGGGCAGAAGTGGGCCAAGATCTTCCGGCCCAACCTCGGCGAGGCCTTCTCCTCCGCCATCGTCAACCGCATGCTCGGCTCCGGCCGCAAGCCGCTCATCCAGTCCTTCGGCGCAGAACCACAGGTCGTCGTCGAGCACTGCCTGGCGGCCAACCGCATCCGCAAGGAACGGGACAACCGCCTGAGCGTCATCATGGTCCTGTGCGGCCTGCTCTTCCTGCCCGGACTGCTGATCTGGCTGCTGGTGTTCACCCTGCGCACCACCGTCGCCAAGCGCGACGACAAGCGGGCCTCCACCCTCGCCACCACCCTGCTGGTCGCGGTCGGCGCACTCGCCGTGATCTTCCTCATCCGCATGCCCTTCACCGGCTTCTGGGCCTGGTACGCGCGCGCGGCGGTCGTCATGCCCGTCGTCGGCTGGTTCTGGGCCAAGCAGATCTGCGAACGCACCGCCAGGGACCTCAGGGCGCGCTGGGACAGCCTGCTGTCCGGCAGCAACATCGGCGCCAAGGTGCCCGAGGCGGTGCCCAGCAACCCCGGCGAGACCGCCGCCGAACAACTGCGCCAGTCCCTCGCCAAGCTGGGCGCCGAGCAGCAGTCCAACTCCGTCTTCTACGCCGGGCCCAAGGGCATACTCGGTATGGGCACCCGCTGGGGCAGCTGGCAGCTGGCCGAGGACCTGGTACCCGCCGACCCCGACCGGGAGATCCACCCCTTCCGCAGCTGGGACGTCATACGCTCGATCCACGACCAGCTCCGCATGATGGAGCGCGGCCCCCTCAACACCGGCGGCTTCCCCAAGCCGTCGATACGGCACTGGATCGTCTCGCCGATCGGCGAGAACGCGGGCGCGGTCTCCCGCCCCGAGGGCACCGACGTGGAGGCGTACCAGGTCAAGTCGCACGCCATCCAGGACATCTGCAACAAACAGCAGTTCGGCAGCGGCGACCGGCACTACCTGGGCGTCCAGTGGGTCCTGTGGGACGGCCAACTGGTGATCACCATGCTGATCACGGTGACCGTCCTGTACGAGACCCTGCGCATCGAGGTCACCGGCCACGCCCTCGGCCCGGTGCACTCCCTGTTCACCTCCAAGCCCGCCGCCAAGGAGAAGTCCGTCCAGAAGTCCCTCAAGCGCTGGGAGTCACGGACGATCAAGCTGCCCCTGGTCGACACCGACGAGGTGGTGCGGCTCGCCGCCCGGGCACCGCTCACCTGGTACCCGCCGCTGCTGAACTGGCTCGGCGGCTCCCTCTCGCTGCCCGAGCCGTTCGGTCTGCGGCACGTCTGGGCCGACAAGCCCTGGCGGCACCGCTTCATGGCCGACGACGCCCTGCGCGCCGCCACCCCGGTCCTGCGCGTGGTCCACTCCGCCGCGATCAAGGTCCTCAAGGAGAACGGCGTCGACACCACGAAGTTCGGCGCCCGCTCGGCGTCCCTCAGCGGAGCCGTGCAGGACGCGTCCCCGAAGAAGGCCGACCTCTACGACGCGTGAGCCCACGCCGGTGCGGCGGCCTCACCGCACCGGCCAGGCCTCCGCCAGCATCTTCCGCGTGTCGGCGAGCAACTGCGGCAGCACCTTGGTGTGCCCCACCACCGGCATGAAGTTCGTGTCCCCGCCCCACCGCGGCACGATGTGCTGATGCAGATGCGCGGCGATCCCCGCCCCCGCGACCGTGCCCTGGTTCATCCCGATGTTGAACCCGTGCGCCCCGGACGCCGCCCGCAGCGCCGTCATCGCCTGCTTGGTCAGCTCGGCCAGCTCGGCGGTCTCCGCCTCGGTGAGGTCGGTGTAATCGGCGACGTGCCGGTAGGGGACGGTCATCAGGTGCCCGCCGTTGTACGGGTACAGGTTCAGCACCGCGTACACCAGCTCACCCCGGCGCAGGATCAGCCCGTCCTCGTCCGACTTCGCCGGAATGGAGCAGAAGGGGCAGCCGTCGTCGGCCCCCGGACCGGTCGGCTTGTTCTCGCCCTGGATGTATGCCATCCGGTGGGGCGTCCACAGGCGCTGGAACGCGTCCCGCGTCCCCACTCCGATCTGCTGCTCCGGCTCACTCGTCATGCTAGGCAGCATATGGCGTCGCCCGAACGGGGCGTGTCGCCGGGCACCCGGAAAACCGCCCGGTGAAGCTGGGCCGATGGACGACCACAGCCGTGAGGCCCGCTGGGAGCGCCGCACCGACGCCCCGCTCACCCTCGCCTCGCTGCTCTACCTGGCCGCGTACGCGGTCCGGGTGCTCGCCGATCCCTCGCTGCCCGAGGCGGGGCGCGCCGCCTGCCACGCCGTGCTGCTGGCCGCCTGGGCCGTCTTCGCCGTGGACTACGCGGTCCGCTGGCGGCTCAGCGGGCGGCGCCTGGGCTTCGTACGGGGACACCTGCTGGACACCGTCGTCCTCGCCCTGCCCCTGCTGCGTCCGCTGCGGTTCGTCAAGACCTACGAGCGGGTGAAGCGGCGGCACGGCCTGCCCCGGCTCTCCCTCTACGCACGCGTGATCTTCTACGCCGGGACGTCCACCCTGCTCCTCGGCTTCGCGGGCGCGCTCGCCGTCTACGACCACGAGCGCGGGGCGCCCGGTGCGACCATCCACACCTTCGGGGACGCCGTCTGGTGGACCTGCTCGACCCTCTCCACCGTCGGCTACGGCGACGTCGCCCCGGTCACGCCGGTGGGCCGTCTGATCGCGGTCGGCGTGATGGCCTGCGGGCTGGCGCTGCTGGGGGCGGTGACGGGGTCGTTCTCGTCGTGGTTGCTCCAGGTGTTCTCCCGGGAGGACGAGGAGAGGCCCCCGGGGAGGTGAACTCCCCGGGGGCCTACCGTACGACGCCGCGTCAGATCTGCGTACGCTCCTCGACGACCTTCACGATCTTCTCGATCGCCTCGTCACGCGGGATGCCGTTCTCCTGCGAACCGTCGCGGTACCGGAACGACACCGTGCCCGCGTTCATGTCGTCGTCGCCGACGATGATCATGAACGGCACCTTCTGCTTCTGGGCGTTCCTGATCTTCTTCTGCATCCGGTCCGAGGACGAGTCCACCTCGATCCGCAGCCCGCGCCGCTTGCCCTCGGCGGCGAACTTCTCCAGGTACTCCACGTGCGCGTCCCCGACCGGGACGCCCACCGCCTGGACGGGCGCGAGCCACGCCGGGAAGGCGCCCGCGTAGTGCTCGAGGAGCACCGCGAAGAACCGCTCGATGGAGCCGAAGAGAGCCCGGTGGATCATCACCGGCCGCTGCTTGGAGCCGTCGGCCGCGGTGTACTCCAGACCGAACCGCTCCGGCAGGTTGAAGTCGAGCTGGATGGTCGACATCTGCCAGGTACGGCCGATGGCGTCCTTCGCCTGGACCGAGATCTTCGGCCCGTAGAAGGCCGCACCACCCGGGTCGGGCACCAGCGGCAGCCCCTGCTTCTCGGCGACCTCGCGCAGCGTCTCGGTGGCCTCTTCCCAGGCCTCGTCGGAGCCGACGAACTTCTCCGGGTCCTTGGTCGACAGCTCCAGGTAGAAGTCGGCCAGACCGTAGTCCCGCAGCAGCTCCAGGACGAAGGTGAGCAGCTTGTCCAGCTCCTCGGACATCTGCTCGCGCGTGCAGTAGATGTGCGCGTCGTCCTGGGTGAAGCCGCGCGCGCGGGTCAGCCCGTGCACGACGCCCGACTTCTCGTAGCGGTACACGGTCCCGAACTCGAACAGCCGCAGCGGCAGTTCACGGTACGACCGCCCGCGCGCGTCGAAGATCAGGTTGTGCATCGGGCAGTTCATGGGCTTGAGGTAGTAGTCCACGCCCTCGTCGAGCTGCATGGGCGGGTACATGCCCTCGGCGTACCAGTCGAGGTGGCCCGAGGTCTCGAACAGCTTCCCCTTGGTGGCGTGCGGGGTGTAGACGAACTCGTAGTCCGCCTCCTCGTGGCGCCGCCGGGAGTAGTCCTCCATGACCCGGCGGACGATGCCGCCCTTGGGGTGGAAGACGGCGAGACCGGAGCCGATCTGCTCCGGGATGGAGAACAGGTCCAGCTCGGAGCCCAGCTTGCGGTGGTCGCGCTTCTCGGCCTCGGCGAGGAACTCCAGGTGCGCCTTCAGCTCGTCCTTGGACGGCCAGGCGGTGCCGTAGATGCGCTGGAGCATCGGGTTCTTCTCGCTGCCGCGCCAGTAGGCGGCGGCGTTGCGCATCAGCTTGAACGCCGGAATCGCCCGGGTCGACGGCAGGTGCGGCCCCCGGCACAGGTCCTTCCAGCACAGGTCGCCGGTCCTGGCGTCCAGGTTGTCGTAGATCGTCAGCTCACCCGCGCCGACCTCGACGTCCGCGCCGTCGTCCGAGGAGGCCGAGCCCTTGAGGCCGATCAGCTCCAGCTTGTACGGCTCGTCGGCCAGCTCCTCGCGGGCGGCCTCGTCGGTGACGACCCGGCGGGAGAACTTCTGGCCCCGCTTCTGGATCTCCTGCATCTTCTTCTCGATGGCCTTGAGATCCTCGGGCGTGAACGGCTTCTCGACGTCGAAGTCGTAGTAGAAGCCGTCCTTGACCGGCGGGCCGATGCCCAGCTTGGCCTCGGGGAACAGTTCCTGCACGGCCTGTGCCATGACGTGCGCGGTGGAGTGGCGCAGGATGTTCAGGCCGTCCACGGAGGAGATCTCGACGCCCTCGACCTCGTCGCCGTCGGACACCTCGTGGGTGAGGTCCTTCAGCTCGCCGCCCACGCGCGCGGCGATGATCGAGCGCTCTCCGGCGAAGAGGTCGGCGGCCGTAGTGCCCGTCGTCACCACGCGCTCTTCCCGCTCGGAATCGCGTTGGATGATCACACGGACGTCTGACACCGGTCTCTCCTGACTGAAGGTGGATGCGAGCGCCGTACCCGAGCGCGCGCCGTAGCCGGAATCGTACCGACCCGCCCCCACCGATCGCGAAACGGTTACTGTCCGTCTCCCGCCGCTGCCCGTCCCGCCCCCCTACTGCGCGTCCTCTCCCCCGCAGGCCTCCTCGAAGAAGTCCAGATCCTCCTGGAGGGACTTCATCAGCCGGTCCCGCTCGGCGTCGTCCACCTGCACGGGTACGACCCCACTGGCGCCCGTCAGCCGCCGGAAGCCGCCCCGGCTCTCCAGCCGTCCGTGCACCCGCACCGGCAGCCCGACGAGATGGGCGTGCCCGGCGAGGCGGTAGTCCTCCTCCCCGAGGGTGAGCCGGACGTGCGGTATCTCGGCGCCTGCCAGCACCCGCAGCCGTACGGTGCCCGCGCCGCGCGGCTGTGATCTGCGCATCCGCACCACGGCGCCGGTGATCCGCACCGGCACGGAGGGCTCGGCGCGCAGGAAGCGGGCCCCGGCCTCGCGCAGCACGGGCAGGTCTCCGGGCGAGAACTCGACGGGCTCGGCGCCGGGCGCGCTGCCGTCGGGTGCCGGGGCGGCGGGCGCCCACTCGACGGCGACGCGGGCGCCCTCGGTGCCGTGCACCAGGGTGATCAGCGCCTCGGTGAGTTCGCGGCTGACGCCCGCTGCCACGGCGCTGTCGAAGGCGTCCATGCCGCCGGTGGCCCGCTGGTAGTCGATGGCCTCGCGGGCGGCGTGCAGGGCCTGGTGCAGCCGTAGGGTGAGCGGCCGTCCGGCGGGGACGGGCACGAAGGCGGTCAGCCGGTGGCCGCCGTGGGCGGTGCCGACCAGGACACTCTCCAGGAGGGCGGCGGCGGGCCGTCGGTGGCGGGCGCCGTGGTAGCCCGCACGCGCGCGTGTGGCGAGTGCGGCGGCGAGCAGGGTCTGCCGGGCGGCGGTGCGCAGTTGTTCCTCGACGGTCCAGGGCGCGGCCCCGACGGGTCCGGTGGGGGCGTCGCGCCACCAGCGGACCTCGTCGCTGGGCACGGTCAGTCCGACGAGCACCTCGCGCGCGGCGGGTGCCGTGCTGCGGGCGAGGGCGTCGAGGGCCTCGCCGAGCAGGTCGTCACTGTCGGGGAAGGCGCGGTTCTCCGGTACGAGGAGGCTGGTGGCGTGCGCGCCGGGTCCGGGCGGGGTCCAGCGGCCGTAGCGTCCGGGGGCGCCGCCGCGCCGCTGCCAGCCGTGCCGCAGCAGCAGGGCGCCGAGTACGGCGGGGTCGACCTCGCGGGGGTCGGGGGGACGGTTCCAGCGCGCGTCCATCGGGTGGGGGCGCGCGGGTTCGTCGAGCGGGCGGTGCGTCATGGTCTGCCTCCCGTTCCGACCCGCGTCATGATCTCGCACAGGGCCCGGTCGTCGAAGATCCGCGCGGTCGGTATGCGCACGGTGGTCCGGTTCCGGCCGGTGACGGGGTGCCCGGCGAGGTTGACCCAGTAGCAGCAGTGCCTGAGGTCGAGCCGGTCGTGGCTGGCGCGCAGCCAGTCGTCCCGGGAGCGCGGGACGAGCATCACGACGAGGATCTTGTGCACCGAGACCGGGGTGCGGGCGAGTTTCGCCAGGTGGTCGTTGTCGAGCGTGAAGGAGAAGGTGCGGCCCGGGGGGTTGGGCGGGATCTGGTACGTCGCCTTGAGCTGCACCTTGATGGTGACCTCGTCGTCGACGGTGTGGCCGGGCGCGCTGTGGCTGACGTGCCAGTCGATGCCGTTGTCCGGGAAGGGCTGGGACAGCGAGCATCCGGCCGCCGCCGCGACGGCGTGCAGATAGCCCACCTGCAGGGTCTCCATGCAGGCGGTGGTGGCGAGTGAACCGCGAGGGGGGCCCGCGCGTTCGGGCAGCAGCCCGCCCCGCTCGGGCTGCGCTACCGCCATGGCCGTACAGCCTTCCGAGCAAAAGTGATCGTCCCCGTGCCGGGCCGCGTCGCGGGTGCCGAAACTCGCCGCTGAACTGCGCCGACCCGTACTCCTGTTGTCTCCTCGCGGCGTACGGCGCAAACAGCCCGGGTATCACCGAATCGGCGGTGGACGGGGCGTCAGACGCCGTGGGTGAACGAGGAGTTGTGGTCGTATGACGTGCTGGTACGAGGGCCCCTTGGCGGCGTTCGACACGGAGACGACGGGTGTGGACGTCGAGGCCGACCGGATCGTGTCGGCGGCCGTGGTCGTCCAGGACGCGCCGGGCGGACGGCCGCGGGTGAGCCGCTGGCTGGTGAACCCGGGAGTGCCGGTGCCCGCCGGGGCGACGGAGGTGCACGGTCTGACGGAGGATCATCTTCAGCGCAACGGGCGGTGGCCCGCGCCGGTGATGTACGAGATAGCGTCGCAGCTGGCCGAACACGCGGCGGCGGGGCGGCCGTTGGTGGTGATGAACGCACCGTTCGATCTGACGCTCCTGGACCGGGAGCTGCGCCGTCACAGGGCGTCGTCGCTGGGCCGCTGGTTTGAGTCGACACCCCTGCTGGTGCTCGACCCGCGGGTTCTGGACAAACACTTGGACCGCTACCGCAAGGGCCGCCGCACCCTGACGGACCTGTGCGCGCACTACGGCGTCGGTCTCGACGAGGCGCATGACGCCGCCGCGGACGCGCTGGCCGCGCTGGAGGTCGTACGGGCGCTCGGACAGCGGTACGCGGCCCGGCTGGAGCGGCTCTCCCCCGGCGAGCTGCACACGCTGCAGGCGGTGTGGCACGCGGCGCAGGCCCGCGGGCTCCAGGCGTGGTTCGCGCGCAGCGGCACGGAGGAGGCGGTGGACCCGGCGTGGCCACTGCGCCCGGATCTGCCCGCGGCGGCGGCATAGCAGACAGGGAGCAGAAAAGCCGGTCCGTGGTGACGGACCGGCCTTTTCCCGGTGGGCGATACTGGGTTCGAACCAGTGACCTCTTCGGTGTGAACGAAGCGCTCTCCCACTGAGCTAATCGCCCGGGAACGGACTGAACAATACAGGGGCGACGGGGTTCGCATCAAACCGCTTCCAAGTGGGCGGTGAGGCCGCGCCGTCCGTCCCGCATCATCAGCCAGTGGTTGGCCCGGAACACCGGCCGTCCCGGTACGGCGAGCCGTCTGAGCAGTGGCTTGTGGACGTCGACGACCTGCTCGTAGCGGGCGACGCATCCGGTTCCGTCCGGTCTGACCGTCCAGCGCGCCCAGCCGTCGATGTCGCCGGACAGCGCCGCCTCCAGCACTCCGGCGCCCGCGTCCCGCCGTACCTCGCGCGCGGTGAAGGTCATGTCGTACGGCAGCAGGGAGCGGATCCGTATGACGCCCCCGGCGTCGTCGATCCGGTCGACCCGGCGTACCTGGCGCCACCAGCGGGGATAGTCCTCGGCGCGCATCAGCGCGTCGTACACGGCGGTGGGCGGGGCGGGCAGGGACCAGACACTGCGGAAGCGGTAGTGATTCCAGTCCATGCCCCGAGTGTGCACACACGTTCCCGGCGCGCCACAACTGAGTACGCCCTGAGTACGCGCACTCATGCCCGGCGGCGTGACGCGGGCCACACTCCCTGGCATGACGCACATCCCGCCCCCGGCGGAGGAGCTGCGGCTCCTCGATGCCGAGCTGTACCAACTGGACGCCCGCCGCGCCCAGTTGCTGACCCGCCGGGCCTGGCTGGTCGCCCAGCTGAACCCGGTGCCGCGCTGGCAGTCGCCGCCCACCGCGGCGCGCCCGGAGGCCTCCGCACCCAGTGTCCAGAACGTGCTGCTGGTCCTCGGCGGTGCCCTGCTCACCCTCGCGGCGACCGCGTTCACGCTGGTCAGCTGGGGGCAGCTGGGGATCGCCGGGCGGGCGGTGATCCTCGGCGGGGTCACGCTGGCCGCGCTGGCCGCGCCGCTGCCGCTGCTGAGGCGGGGGCTGCGTTCGACGGCGGAGGCGGTGGCGGGGCTCGGGCTGGCGCTGACGGTGCTCGACGCGTACGCCCTGTACGAGGTCGCGCTCGGCTCGGCGGACGGCACCGGGTACGCGGCGACCGCCTCGGCGGCGCTGGCGGTGGCGTGGGCGGGCTACGGCCGGGCGCTGACGGGATGGGCCGATCCGGGCCTGCGGCTGCCGCTGCCCGCCGCGCTGGCCGCGGCCCAGCTCACCCTGCCGCTCGGCGCGGTGGCCGTCGACGCCGGTGCGTACGGCGTCACGGCCGCGCTGCTGCTGACGGCCGGGTGGGACACGGTTGTCGCGCTCCGGGTGTCCGCCGGTGCCGTACGCGTCGTCGCCACGGTCGGCGCGTACGGCATGGGTGGCTGGGGCGTGCTGGCGGCCGGGTGGCTGTCCTGGACGGCCTCCGGTCCGAGCGCCGCCGCCCGTGCGGCGGCGCTCCTCCTCCTCGCCGCGGCCATCGCCCTGGGCGCCGCCTGGCGCGGCCCCGGTCCGGCGCTCGGCAACGCGGTGGCCGGAGGGCTTGTGGTGACGGCCGGGCTCGCCGGGGTTCCGCACGCCGTGCTGTCGGAGGCGTGGACGGTGCCGGTGCATCTGGTCTGCGGTGTCGCACTGCTCGCGGTGGTCCGTGTGGACCGGGTTCCGCAGGGGGTGCGGGCCGGGCTGGCGTGGGCCTCCGGTGCCGTACAGGCGCTCGCCGTGCTGTGGGCGCTGCCGGTCGTGATGGTGGCGGTGCTGGGACCGGCCGCGTGGGTGACCGAGGTCTGGTCGGGGGCGCCCGGTACCGCGCGGGACGCCGTGACCGACGTACTCCCCTGGCCTCCGGACGCGGCCCTGGCCCCCGTCGTCCTGGCGGTGGTCGCCGCGGTCGTGGTGCTGCTGGTCCGCGCCCCGCAGTGGCGGCCCCGGGCGCTCGCGGCGGCCACGACGCTGGCCTGGGCGGCGGTGCTGATCCTGCCCGCGACGCTCGGACTTCCCTATGCCGCGGCCCTGTTGGCGCAGGCGTTGGTGACGGCGGCGCTGCTGGCGCTGCGGCGGACCACGGCGACGGTGCTCGCGCTGCTCACCTCGCTCGGCCTCGCGCTGCTGTCCCTGGCCGCCGAACCGGCCACTCTGGCGGTGCTCGCGTTCCTGACCGCGCTGTTCGCGACCGCCGCCCGGCTGCCGGTGCCCGCCGCGACGGCGGTGGTGTACGCCACCGTGCTGGCCTGTGCCACGGGCGCCTCGGTCGGCTGGGAGCCGCGGCACATCGCGCTGCTGGTCCTGCTGGTCCCGGCGGTGGCCGCGCTGTGGGCGGCCCGCGTCGAGGGCGCGACCAGGGTGACCGTCGAGGTGACGGGAGCCGTCGCGGGTCTGGTCGCCGTCGGCCTCGCGGTCACCGATCCGCCGGTGCTGGCGCTGGTGCTGGCCCTGGCCGGAGTGATCACGGCGGCGACGGCCGTACGCGCCGACCGCCGCCCCGTCGGCTGTGCGGCGGCCGTCCTGTTCCTGCTGGCGACTTGGGTGCGGTTGGCGGCCTGGGAGGTCACCACGCCCGAGGCGTACACGCTGCCGGTGTCCGTCCCGGCGCTGCTCGTCGGCGCGCTGCGCAGGCGGCGCGATCCGGCGGCCTCGTCCTGGACGGCGTACGGCCCCGGACTTGCCGCCACGCTGGTGCCGAGCCTGCTGGCGGCCTGGGGTGACGCCGACTGGCAGCGCCCGTTGCTGCTGGGCGCGGCCGCGCTGGCGGTCACCCTGCTGGGTGCCCGGCACCGGCTCCAGGCGCCGCTGGTGCTCGGCGGTACGGTGCTGGGTCTGACGGCGCTGCACGAGCTGGCGCCGCACATCGCGCAGGTCGTGGGCGCGTTGCCGCGGTGGGTGCCTCCCGCACTCGCCGGTCTGGTGCTGCTCGCCGCGGGGGCCACCTATGAGCAGTGGTTGCGTGACGCGCGGCGGGTGCGGGAGGTGTTCAGGGGGCTGGGGTGAGTCCGGGCGGCGCTACGGCATCCGGTCCCCCACCAGGGCCAGGTTCTGGATCGCCGCCAGGCCGTACAGCGCGGTGGCATTGGTGGACACCCACGCCGCCTCGCTGCCCTCGACGAGGGCGGTCGGACCCTCGATCCTCTGGGTCGACCAGTCGGTGGACTCCTTGTAGTCCCAGGTGTCGCGGCTGTTGTAGAACTGCTGCCACGCCCGCGCGGCCAGCGTGTCGTCCCCGGTCAGGGCGGCGGCGTAGGCGTCCTGGCGGGAGTGGCCCTGGAAGAGCAGCAGGTTGCCGAAGTTGGCGCCGTAGCGGGCGGCCTGTTCGGCCTTGCTGGCGTTGTAGTAGCGGCAGTAGTCGAGCCAGGCCTCCTTGAACTTCGGCATGTCGATCTGGTCGATCAGCTCGGCGCACAGCTCGACCAGGCCGAACATGGCCGACAGGTGGGAGACGCCGACCTTGGGCTCGGCGGCGACGGCGAAGCGGCCGGTGTCCAGGTCGTAGAGGGCGTCGCCCTGGACGAAGCCGTTGGGCTGGGCGGCGATGGTCTCCATGGTGGACAGCACCCGGGCCTTCGCCTTCTCCCACTTGGGGCCGCGCCGCTCCCACTCGGTGAGCCAGGCGGAGACCAGACCGCTCCAGTCGGTGCCGAAGCCGATGGACAGGGCGTTGCGGTCGGGCTCGTAGGGCTCGGTGCGGATCTTGCGCAGCGGGTCGAGGGCGAGGAAGGTCTCGTCGGAGTCGACGTTGGCGTGCATGAGGTCGCCGACGCGCTCGTCCGCGGTGAGGAAGTAGTAGTAGCGGCGGTAGGTGGTGTTGGCGATGCGCTGCTGCTTGGCGCTGTCCGCGTAGTGCTGGACGCCGTGCCGGGTGCCGAGGCCCGCCCACTGGCCGAGGTGGTAGACGTCGACCTCGCCGGTGTGCCGGGTCATGGCCTCGGCGAAGCGGAAGATGTCGGCGCGGCCGGAGCGCAGGTAGGCGAACCAGAGCCACAGGTCGGGCGAGAGTTCGGAGTTGTCCCAGGCGTAGCCGCCGACGTCGTAGCACCACTGGTGGCGGCTGGGGTCGTAGGTGTGCATGATGTCGCCGTAGTCCCAGAAGCCGTACCAACGGCGCATCTCCACCTGGTCCTTGTAGTAGGTGAAGAGGAAGTCGAGGTGGTCCTCGATCTTCTCCTTGGCCGGGGTGGAGCGGTCCGGCGCGGAGAACAGCTTGCCGAAGACGCCCGCCTTGATGAGCTGCTGGGGCGGGGCGGCGAGCTGCGCGGGGGTGCGGACGGTCTCGATCTGCCGGGCCATGGCCTCGGCGCTGGGCGTGGACTCGTGCGCCCAGAAGAGGAGTTCGCTGGTGCGGGCGATGCCGTAGGGGGTGCCGAAGCCGGGTTCGTAGTCCTCGTAGGTGATGTTGAGGCCTTCGAGCTGTTCGGGGTAGGTGTCCTGGCCCATGCCGTCGTGGTAGAAGCGCAGGTCCATGGGCTGGGCCTCGGGTGACCAGAGCCAGAGGGTGACCTCGGCGGCGTCGGTGTGGGCGTCGCGGATGTCGAGCTGGGCGGGGAACTTCTCCCAGAAGTCGCGCAGCCCGAAGGAGAAGCCGCCGCTCGCGCCGCCGACGTAGCCGAAGCCGCTGGCGCGCCGTCCGCCGCCCGCGGGGATCCAGCCGTGGCCCTTCTTGGTGCGCTTGCGGACGCCGAAGCCGTCGGCGGAGAGCTGGGAGAGGGTGTAGTCGCCCCATTCGGGGATGTACTGGAGGCGGGTGGTGACGCGCTGGTCCCAGGTGGCGGGGTCGGGGAGCTTCTTGCCCTCGAACTGGGCGGTGCGGATGGCGGCGCCGGGGTCGCGGCGCAGTCCGGTGATGCCCTTGACGGCCTCGCGGAGCAGGCCGGTGCCCTCGCCGCCGATGCGGATGTGCCGGTCGTAGGCCGCGTCGCGCATCGGGACGGTGAAGCGGACGCCGAGGCCGCGGACGAAGTCGCCGCTCGCCTTGCCGGGCTCCTGTGTCCCGTCGTAGGTGACGGTGTGCATCATGCGGAAGGAGTCGGCGCCCGCGTAGAGGTAGAGGCGGACGGAGAACGGCATCCAGGCGCGGTCGCCCCTGCGGTGCTTGCCGTCGACGCGGACCACGGCCCGTACCGGTCCGTCCTGTTCGACGACGGTCTCGGCGATGGCGCTCTCGAAGCGTTCGTACTTGACCGTGCCCTGGTCGCCGTCCTCGATCTCGGGCTGGCGCAGCAGGACGAGCCGTCCGTTCCTGGCGATCTCGGTGCCGCCGCGGGTGACGGACTTGACGAGGGTGGAGCCGGACTTGCCGACCTTCACGGTGATGACGCCGGTGGAGATGTCGACCGTGCCGCCGCTCCGGCTGACGCTGATCTTCTTGGCGGGGGCGGCGGGCTCCCCGGGGGCGAGGGTGAGCTTGCCGGAGCCGCCGTCGGAACCCACGGCGTGCGCGGTCCACTTCAGGGAGCCGTCGGGCCAGTAGGCGATCGGCCAGGACTGGACGGGCACGGCCTTGCCGCCGCCGTCGGTGAGGGCGAAGGCCTGGTCCTTGTCGTAGGCGCCCATGGGCCAGGGCACGCCGACCGTGGAGCCGGGGGCGGCGCCGAGGCCGCCGTCCTCCAGCCAGTCCAGGGTGACGGGGTCCGCGTCGGCGGGCGCGGCGCCGGGGGCGGCCTGCGCGTGCTGGGCGCCGAGGGCCCAGCTGAACTGCGCGGCGGCTCCGGCGACGGCGGCCGCTCTGAGTACGGACCTGCGGGGGATGGGGGACATGGCCTTTCCTTTCCGTGCGGGTGCAGGTGGTCAGGGGCATGACAGAGAGAGGTGCGGCGCGCGGGGCGCCGACCTTGGTGTTCCGTTCAGGGCCTCAGCGGTGCCGGTACCGCTCCTCGACGGCGACGGCCGCCGCCGCGACGGCCCCCAGGACGGGGACCGCCAGCGGCGGCACGAACGACGCGGACAGGACTACGACGCCCAGCCCGCAGACGACCAGGAACGATCCGGCGGGATCGAGCACGGTGCGCCGCCCGGCGTCGGCGAGCAGCGCCCGCCAGACGGCGTCCGGCGTCCAGACGGCGGCGGCCCGCAGCAGGGCCACGGCGACCCCGATCAGCGCGAGGATGCCGACGGCCCCGACGAGTGGCCCCCCGGGCAGCCCCGCCCGCGCGGCCAGGACGTCCACCCAGACCGCGACGGCCACCGCCCACCCGGCGAGCCCGACGGCCCACCCACGGCGCACGGCCGCCCGGAAGTCCGCGACGAACTCCCGCAGCCCACCGGCCTCATGGGAGGTACGGCGCCGCAGATGCCGCGCACCGGCGGCGAACGCCGCGGGGTAGGTGACCACCCCGAGGCACGCCACGGTGATCCAGACGCCGGTGAGCAGGGCCTCGGCGAAGACCGCGAAGCGCTCACCGAAGAAGGACTCCCCGCGCCCGGTACGGGCCTTCACGCGTGCTTGCGCCATGGTGACCGCCTCAGCCCTTCAGTCCGGAGGTCGCCATGCCGTCGATGAGATAGCGCTGGAAGGCCATGAAGAAGGCGATGACCGGCACCAGCGCCACCAGCGACATCGCGATCATGCTGCCGTAGTTGGCGACGCCCTCCTGGTCGCGGAACATCATCAGGCCCAGCGAGACGGTGTACTTCTCGGGGGTGTTGAGGTAGATCAACGGCCCCATGAAGTCGTTCCAGGCGTTGATGAAGGTGAAGATCGCACTGGTGATGATCGCCGGACGGCTCAGCGGCAGCACGATCGACCAGTAGGTGCGCAGATGCCCGCAGCCGTCGAGCTTGGCGGCCTCGTCCAGTTCCCTGGGCAGCCCGCGCATGAACTGCACCATCAGGAAGACGAAGAAGGCCTCCGTCGCCAGGAACTTGCCCGCGACCAGCGGCACCAGGGTGTCGGTGAGTTCGAGGTTGCGGAACAGCACGTACTGCGGGATGAGCAGCACGTGGTACGGCAGCAGCAGCGTGCCGATCATCAGCGTGAACAGCAGGTTCCGCCCGGCGAACCGGATCTTGGCGAAGGCGTACGCGGTCAGCGAGCTGGACAGCACCACACCGATCACGGCGAGGACCGCGTACATCAGCGAGTTCCAGAAGAAGCTGCCGATGGAGATGCCGGAGATGCCGTCGGCGAGCCCGGAGAAGTTCGCCCAGACCGGTTCGGTGGGGAGCAGGTCGAGGCTGGCGATGATGTCCTTGCTCGGCTTGAACGAGGCACCGACGACCCAGATCACGGGATACAGCACGATCGCGAGGACGAGGAGCGCGCCCACGTGCCAGGCGATCGATCCGAGGCGCCGCCGCTCGTTCGCGCTGCGCGTGGCGGGGCTGACGACACTGGTCACTTGGCGGCCTCCTCGTAGTGCACCCACTTCTTCTGCGACCAGAACAGGACCGCCGTGACGAGCGCCACCGCGATCACCAGCGTCCAGGCCATCGCGGAGGCGAAGCCCATCTGGGCCTCCTTGAAGCCCTTCTGGTAGAGGTAGCAGGTATAGACGAGCGTGGCGTCGGCGGGTCCGCACCGGGTGTCGGAGACGACATAGGCGGAGCCGAACACCTGGAACGCGTGGATCGACTCCAGCAGCACGTTGAAGAACAGCACCGGGGAGATCATCGGCAGCGTGATGTTCCAGAACCGCCTGAGCGGACCGGCCCCGTCCACCTCGGCGGCCTCGTACAGCTCCCGCGGGACCTGCTTGAGACCGGCCAGGAAGATGACCATCGGCGCGCCGAACTGCCAGATGCTCAGGGCGACCAGGGCGTAGATGACGTAGCTGGGGTTCCCGATCCAGCCGCCCACGTCCACACCGAAGATCTTCTGCGTACGGTCCACGATCGCGTCGTCCGAGAACAGCGCCCGCCATACGAAGCCGACGGAGACGCTGGCTCCGATGAGCGAGGGCATGTAGAACGCGGCCCGGTACAGGCCCTGTCCGCGCCTGCTCTGCGCGAGCAGCAGCGCGACACCGAGCGCGAGCAGCAGCTTCAGCGGTGTGGCCACGACGACGTACTTCAGCGTGACCTCGACCGACTTCTGCCAGCGCGGGTCCTGGAACATCGTCGTGAAGTTGTCCAGCCCCACCCACTGGGGTGGCGTGAACAGGTTGTAGCTGGTGAACGCGTAGTACAGCGACGCGATCATCGGCCCCGCCGTGAGCAGCAGGAACCCCGCGAGCCACGGCGACATGAACAGATAGCCGACGAGGTTCTCGCGGCGCCGCCCGCGCCGCCCGGCGGCGGGAGCGGCGGGCCGCTTCCCGGCCGGGCGCGCGGGCGCTTCCTTGACGAGCGTCATGGTGGTACGTCCCCTCAGCCCGCGAACGCGGCCTTGGCCTCGCTGAACAGCGCCTTCGCGGCATCGGCTGGCTTGGTCGCGCCCTGGGCGACCTCGCCGCCGAGGCGCAGGAACGCCGCCTCGATGACATCGGCGCCGGACGGGTGCGGGGTGATCTTCCCCAGGACCCCGGCGTCGGCGACCTCCTCCTCGTACGCCCTGACGCCCTTGTTGGTGTCGTCGGTGGGCGTGAACGCCTCGTACTGCTCGGTGGTGGCGAGGATGCCGCGGTCGTAGCCCATGATCTCGCCGACCTCGGGGTCATGGACCATGAAGTCGATGAACTGGGCGACCTCGTTGGGGTGCTTGGTCCCGGAGAAGGCGCTGAGCATCAGCGAGCCGAGGTACTGGCCGGTCTGCTTGCCGTCCATGGTGGGGATCGGCGCGAGGCCGTAGTCCGACTCACCCTCGCCCTCGTAGCGGATGGAGAAGTTGTCCCAGGTGAACTCGGACGCCGCGAGGCCCGCCGAGAGCGCGGACTTGGGCTTGACCTGCTCGACCTTCTTCGGGTCGGCGACCAGCCCGGACTTCACGCGCTTGTAGCCGTCCTCCCACCACTGCGTCAGATCGTCCTCGGTGAAGCCGAGATCGCTGTCCGTGAAGAAGGCCTTGCCGTTCTGGCGGAGGTAGAGGTCGTAGAGGTACATGATGCTGAAGTAGCCGGTGTCACCGGCGATCTTCAGCTTGTCCTGGATGGTCTGGAGCGCGTCGAAGTACTCGTCCCAGGTCCAGCCGAACTTCGCCTCGACGCCCGCCTTCTGGAAGGCCTTGAGGTCGATCACGAGCGCCATGGTGTTGGCGCCGACGGGGACGGCGATCTGCTTGCCGTCGACCTGACCGTTCGCCAGCACGCCGTTGCGGAAGTTGTCCAGGCTCAGATTCCCGGCGTCCGCCTGCGACTTGAGATCGAGCAGGATGCCACGCTTGTCGTACTTGCGCAGGAAGCCGACCGCATTCTGGAAAACGTCCGGCGGATTTCCGCCGGAAGCCTGCGTCTGGAACTTCTCCCAGAACGCTTCGTAGTCCGTGAATTCGGGCTTGATCTTGATCTTCGGGAACTTCTTCTCGAAGAGCGCGATCGTCTTCTTGATGGCGATGGTGCGGGGTTCGCCACCCCACCATGCGTAACGGAGTGTCACTGTCCCGTCGCCGCCGGAGCCGCTGCCGCCACCGCACGCGGTCGTCGCCCCCAGCCCGAGCGCGGCCGCGGATGCCCCGGCCACCTTCAGGATCGTACGCCTCTCCACATTCCTGCTGGTTCGCATGGTTTTGCCCTCTCCCCGCAGCGTCGTTGCCGCCTGCATGAATCGTTTCAAGTAAGCGCTTGCTGGCACAAATTACGGAGGGGTCGGGGGTGCGTCAATGATTCGGACAGGAATTTTTCGCGGCGGGGGCGGGGGCGACGGCGGGGCCGGGAGGGGCTGTGGCGTGGGCGTTCTGGACGAGTGTGCAGGTGAGAGGGGTGGGTTCGGCGGGTCGAACGGGTGGCGGGGTGGAGTGGGGACGGGGCGTGCGGCTGGAAATCGGCGGTGGTGGGGCGGGGTGACGGGGGCGGCTCTTGGGAGCGGGGCGGGGCGGGGTACGAGGCGCGGCGGCGGGGGTGAACTGTCTGTCATCGGCCCTTGGGTCCCAGGCAGCGGTGGCGTCCCGCCAAGTGGTGTAGAGCGACCCGGACCACACCGCACCCAGTGACCTGCGATCGGCTGGCCCGGCCACAGGCGCGCCGCTGCACGAGCCGGTGCGGAGCGGGCCAGCGCGCCGCGGGCCCGCCCGGCTCTGGGGCGCCGGGCGGACCCTGGCCGCGACCTGCGAGCCGCGAGGACCGACCGGCTACACCACTTGGCGCGACGCCACCCCAGGCAGCCATCGGGGCGGGGTCGGGGCATCGGTAGCGTCATGGGGCGCAGAGGGCCCTGGGGGCGCGCTGGGGGGCCTCGCGGGCGTTATGGCTCACCCCGGCTCGCCCCTCACCATCGAGGGCCACAGCCGCCCCAGAGGCAACGTGAGTCGCCTTCGCCGGGGAAGGTGGCGGGCGCACGGCTGTCGCCCACGGGCTGGTGGCCGTGGGCGTCGGGGACGGGGCGCGGCGCGACGACGGCGGTACGGCGACAGCGCGACGGCGACGGCGGGCTGGTGGCCGTCGGGAGCGTGGCGGCGCGACGATGGCGGTACGGCGACGGCGAGCTGGCGAGCTGGCGAGCTGGCGAGCTGGCGAGCTGGCGAGCTGGCGAGCTGGCGAGCTGGCGAGCTGGCGAGCTGGCGAGCTGGCGAGCTGGCGAGC
>NZ_JBHVMS010000007.1:344478-387473 GCF_042796855.1 Streptomyces sp. NPDC057877 | reverse complement strand
TGGCGAGCTGGCGAGCTGGCGAGCTGGCGAGCTGGCGAGCTGGCGAGCTGGCGAGCTGGCGAGCTGGCGAGCTGGCGAGCTGGCGAGCTGGCGAGCGCAACGGCCCCGGGGCCGCGAGGGTCGCCAATGCGCCCAGAGCGGGAGACGTACAGAACCATCCCCGCGGCGAGACGACACCGGCCCGCCTGCGGTTATCGCAGGCGGGCCGGTGTTCCGGGTGGGCGATACTGGGTTCGAACCAGTGACCTCTTCGGTGTGAACGAAGCGCTCTCCCACTGAGCTAATCGCCCGGGCGCAGGAAGAACATTACCGCATGTCAGGAGGTGCCTGTGACCGGCACCGCCGTCAGTGCCGCCCCACGCCGGACGCCCTTCCGCACCCGTGGATCACTGATCCTTGATCTTCCACGGCATCTCGAACCCGAACTTCCACAGATAGACCCCGACGAGCACGGCCACGATCACCAGGCCGATCGACGTCAGGATGATGTTCCGCCGCCGCACCTTGGGATCAAGGGCCCGCTGGGCGGCCTCGGTGACCTTGCGCTTGGTCCAGCGCAGCACCAGCTGGGCCCAGACGAACTCGGTCGCCCAGATCGCCATGCCGCCGAAGATCACCACCCAGCCCGGTCCGGGCAACGGCAGCATGATCACCCCGGTGACCACCACCGCCAGACCGACGATGAAGACGCCGACCTGCCAACTCAGATGCAGCACACGGCGCGCCTTGATGAACGCCGGCGCCCGTGAACCGAGCGCGCGCTCCTCCTGCGCACCATCCACTTTCATCTCTCCCGACGCCACGGCGACCTCGCCCGGCTCGTCACTCCCCGTGTTCATACGGCCAAACCCTACCGGAATGATTCCCGTCACCGAAATGGTCGTACCCGGCGAACGGGTTCTCCGCCGGAAGAGTTACGTAAAGCCACGCAAAACCCTCAGAGGGGTTTACAACGGCACCGTAGGTGGCATGTCGATTTCGCCGACGTGCGAATCCCCGAGCGCACACTGAGCGAAAGGCCCTGGCGCTTATGAACACCACGGTCAGCTGCGAGCTGCACCTGCGCCTCGTTGTGTCGAGCGAGTCCTCCCTGCCTGTCCCCGCAGGCCTGCGGTACGACACGGCCGACCCCTACGCCGTGCACGCCACCTTCCACACCGGAGCCGAGGAGACCGTCGAGTGGGTGTTCGCCCGCGACCTCCTCGCCGAAGGGCTTCACCGTCCCACCGGCACCGGCGACGTCCGCGTCTGGCCGTCGCGCAGTCACGGTCAGGGCGTCGTGTGCATCGCCCTCAGCTCCCCGGAGGGCGAGGCCCTGCTCGAGGCCCCGGCGCGGGCCCTGGAGTCGTTCCTCAAGCGAACCGACGCCGCTGTGCCCCCCGGCACGGAACACCGGCACTTCGACCTCGACCAGGAGCTGTCGCACATCCTGGCGGAAAGCTAGGAAAGCCAGGAAAGCCAGGAGGGCAGCCCCCACCAAGCCGCCCGGCGCCGTCCACTCGGGGAGACGGCTCGGGCCAGGACAACCGCATACGGCACACACCGGCGCCGTCGCGCCGCGGACCACCGCGGCCGACGGCGCCGGTGCGCGTACGCCCGGAAAGGCCGCGCCCCACCCCTTGCCACGCCCCGGAGAACTAGGCCCCGCCCTTGTCGCGCCCCGGAGAGCCACGCCCCGCCTTTGTCGCGCCCGGGGGAGCCGCTCCGCGCCCCTGGCGCGCTCGGGGAACCACGGCCGCGCCCCTGGCGTTGTAACGGCAACCACAGGCCGGAGCGGATCCGGACCGGTACGGCACGTCCGGAAGCCACTACCATCGGCCAGCATCGGCGGGCGCCCGCCCGTCCACCAGGCCAGGGAGCAAAACGTGCTGATCACCCACGACACCCGGTGCGCCCTCGACACCGTGGTGGATCTGGTGAACACCTCGCCGGAGGACGATGCGACTCCGGACGCGCTGCCGGACGTCGCCGCGCTCGAAGAGTTCGTACGAACGCACGAAATCAGCGATGTCGGTGTGCTCTCGGAGTTCGATCTCTCCGCGGTGCGCAAGATCCGCAGCCGGTTCGCCGGGATCTTCGCGGCCTCGGACTCCCGCGTCGCGGCCGGGATGATCAATGATCTGGTCGCCGCCGCGGGCACCACACCCCAGCTCACGGACCACGACGGCTACGACTGGCATGTGCACTACTTCGCACCGGGCGCCTCGGTCGCCGACCATCTGGCGGCCGACTGCGGGATGGCGCTGGCCTTCTTCGTGGTCGCCGGGGAGCGCGAGCGGCTGCGGCGCTGCGAGGCCCCGGACTGCCGACGCGCCTTCGTCGACCTCTCCCGCAACCGCTCCCGCCGCTACTGCGACAGCCGCACCTGCGGAAACCGTCTCCATGTGGCCGCCTACCGGGCCCGCCGCAAGGAAGCGGCGAGCTGAGCGGGCGAGGACACCGGCGGACGGACGCTGGACCGACGGGTGACCGTCGACGCGGGCCCCGGCGGGTGGCGCCGGGGGCCGCGGGTACGGCTTACAGCAACAGCAGATCGTGCAACGCGGCTGTAAGCAGCAGACACCCGATCACCGCAAGGAAGATCATGAGCGGTGGCTGGGAAAGGGCGAAGAGGCATCCACGCGGCTCGTCCTGAGGCGGCGCGGCATCGCTCTGGGTAGTGTCCAGCATCTCGCGGCGATGATGACGTAACCACCACCTCCTACGCGATCAACACGCCCACTTCCCGGGGGAGTTCGCTGGAATCCGTGACAGCCCGACCTGCCCACACTCAGCTCAGGCGGGCGTCATATGCCGGGCTTCATATGCCCTGCGGCCTCATATGCCGTGCTTCTTGAGGATGGCCTCGATGTCGCTGAAGTCGTCCCCGGAGTCCGCACGGGACTTGGACCCGCCCCCGGTCTGGGGTCGCGCCGTCTGGCGGGTGCCCGCGCCCAGGGAGGGCGCCGAGGCGCTCGGCTCCACGGCTCCGCTCCGGGCCGCCGCCCGGGCGGCCTTGCGCTCCCCGCGGGTGCCTCCGCGGCGGCGCTCCACGGCGCGGGTGGTGGCGAACAGCGCCCAGGCTCCGCCGAGCACCCCGAAACCGGCCCAGGCCGTGGGGCTGAAGGCGGTGTCGGCGGCCCATTCCACGATGCCGGTCATGACCAGGCCGAGCGGCACGAGGGAGTAGGCGGCGATACGGGCCGCCGCGAGGAATCGCTTGCGGTAGGCGGTGACCGCGGCGATGCCCAGGCCCGCCGCGGCGACAGCGGAACAGACGGTCTCGGCAATCATCCGGTCCTCCAGGCGGGCTCGGTCGGGCAGCGGGTGCTTCGCCCCTTCCATCCTGCACCGCCCGCCCCCCGCCAGGCCATGCTCCGGCCGGACATCAGGGACATCTCCGGGTCGTCTCCTCCGCAGGTGCCGGTCACCGCCGTACCCTCACGGGTCCCTGACCGCCCACCCCGCCGGAGCTGTCAGGGTCCCGTTTGGGCCGCGCGACCAGGGGCTGGGAGACTGGGCGCATGAACGACTCCTCCCCCGCCCCCGTCCTGGACGTCTGGTGCGAACTCCAGTGCCCGGACTGCCGTAGCGCCCTGGACGACATCCGCGCCCTGCGCGCCCGCTACGGCGACCGTCTGGAACTGCGGCTGCGGCACTTCCCGCTGGAGAAGCACAAGCACGCCTTCGCCGCCGCCCAGGCCGCCGAGGAGGCCGCGGAGCAGGGGCAGGGCTGGGCGTACGTCGAGGCGGTGCTGGGCCGGGTCGAGGAGCTGGACCGTAAGGGAGAACCCTTCCTGGTCGAGATCGCCGGGGAACTCGGTCTGGACGCCGAGGAGTTCGACACCGCTCTGATCGACGGTCGGCACATCCTGATCGTGGACGCCGACCAGGCCGAGGGCAAGGCGATCGGGATCACCGGCACCCCCACGTACGTCATCGGCGGCGAACGTCTCGACGGCGGCAAGAGCCAGGAGGGCCTGCGGGAGCGCATCGAGGAGATCGCGGACCGCCTGCTCGCCGAGCGCTAACCGGGGACGCACCCGGCCACGCGACCGGGCACCCACGACCCGGCACCCACGACCGGGCACCGACGACCAGCCACCCGCGCCGGGCACCCGCAACGAGGCACCCGCGACCAGGCACCCGTCCACGGCTCAGAGCAGCGGCTTGTACAGGACGCGCCCCTGGGTCTCGTACCCGAGCGACTCGTACAGCCGCTCGGCCGGGACGTTCCCGGCGAACACGTTGAGCCCCAGGACCGCCTTCCCCGCGGCGACGGCCTGCGCCTCCGCCAGCAGCATCAGCGTGCGGCCGTGCCCGCGGCCGCGATGGGCGGCGTCGGCCTCGACGTCGAAGACGTAGGCGCTCTCCTCCTCCAGCGCCACCCACAGGGTGCCCACCCGGGTGCCCTCGTGCTCCAGGACGCTGAAGACCATGTTCTCGCTGGCGAGTCCCTGCCGCAGCTTGTCGTGATCGCGCCGGGCCTTGGCGCGGGCGTCGGCCTCGGGCACGCCCCGTTCCGTCCACGCACGGACGTACTGCTCCACCTCATGCGCGTACCAGGGCCCGAACTCCGCCTCGGACATGGGCCGCCCGACGCTCCCGGCGGGCAGTTCGGGCGGGACGGCGCCGAGTCGTTTCTCCATGCCCCGGCTGCGCGGGACGTAGCCGAGGCTCTCGAAAAGGCGCAGCCCGGCGGTGGCGTCCGCGGGGACGGCGGCCTCGATCTGTCGGCAGCCCCAGCCGCGCGCCACCTCCTCCGCGGCGAGCGCGGCCACCGTGCCCCGGCCGCGGCGCCGGTCCGGCTCCTCGATGTGCAGGCCGCGGATCCGGGCCACGGCGGCACCGAGGGTGGGCGAGTCGCCCAGGTGGATCACCCCGACGGGCCTGCTGTTCACGCACACCTGGTAGCGGCGTGAACGGGTCCCGTCGGCGGCGCGCTGAAGCGGCTCGGTCGGCCGCAGGGTCGTGGTCATCAGGGGTGTTCTACCCGATGCCGTCCCCCCAGTCAGCCGGGTTTCGCCAGGCCTCAGGGATCGAGGTCGTCCCCGGCCCGCTCCTCGAAGACGCGCATGGCCTTGGCGGTCACCGGCCCCGGGACACCGGCCAGTTCCCTCCCGTCGACGCGGTGCACGGCCTGTACGTCCCGCAGGGTCGACGTCAGGAAGATCTCCTCGGCCCGCTCCAGCACGTCCAGCGGCAGGTCGGTCTCCTTGGCGCCGGTCCACTCGGCGACGAGCGCGCGCGTGATGCCCGCCAGGCACCCGGAGGCGACCGGCGGAGTGTGGATCTCACCGTCGAGGACGACGAAGACGTTGGACCCGGTGCCCTCGCACAGGCGCCCCACCGTGTTGCCGAACAGCGCCTCGGAAGCGCCCTCTTGGTGGGCACGGGCGAGGGCGACGACGTTCTCGGCGTAGGAGGTGGTCTTCAGCCCCGTCAGGGCGCCACGCTCGTTGCGCGTCCAGGGCACGGTGATCACGGCCGTGGAGTCGGGCCGCCGTACGGTCGCCCCGACCGCCACCACCAGCGTCGGGCCGTGCTCGCCACGGTCGGAACCGAGCGGACCGTGCCCGCCGGTGTACGTGATGCGCAGTCGTCCCAGCGGCATCGGGTTGGCCTCGAGGACGGCGGCACAGGCGCGGCGGACCTCGTCGTGGTCGGGGTCGGGCAGGCCGAGGCCGCGGGCGGAGCGCGTCAGCCGGTCGAGGTGCCGGGTGAGGGCGAACGGCCGCCCGTCGACGGCCTTCACGGTCTCGAAGATGCCGTCGCCCACGGTGAGCCCGTGGTCGAAGACGGAGACACGGGCGGCCTCAAGGTCCTGCAGTCCGCCGTCGAGCCATATCTTCACGTCAGAGTCCCTCTCCACTGTCCTCGTACGTCCCCGAGTACGTCCCCGACGCTACCGCGAGCAGCCGGGACGCCTTCAGCTCGGTCTCGCGCCACTCCCCCTCGGGGTCCGATCCCCAGGTGATCCCCGCGCCGGTCCCGAAACGCAGCGCGGCTTCCCCCCGGTCGAGCCAGAAGGTGCGTATGCCGACGGCCAGCTCGCCCACGCCCCGGTCGGCGTCCACCCAGCCGATGCCGCCGCAGTAGGGTCCGCGCGGCGCGGTCTCCAGGGCGTCGATGATCCGCAGCGCGCTCGACTTCGGCGCCCCGGTGACCGACCCGGGCGGAAAGGCGGCGGCCAGCAGTTCGGCCCACCCGGCGTCGGCCCGCAGCTCACCCCGCACCGTGGACACGAGATGAACGAGCCCCGGATGCTTCTCCACGGCACACAGATCGGGCACGGTCACGCTGCCGGTCTCACACACGCGCCCGATGTCATTGCGCACCAGGTCGACGATCATCACGTTCTCGGCGTAGTCCTTCTGCAGCAGGTCCGCCTCGGTCCGCCCGGTGCCCTTGATCGGTCCGGACTCCACGACCCGCCCGTCCCGGCGCAGGAACAGCTCAGGCGACGCGGTGGCGATCTCCACCCCGTGACCGGGCAGCCGAATCGTTCCCGCGTACGGTGCCGGGTTGCCGCGTGCCAGCAGTGCGGTCAGCGCGTCCATGTCGGCGCCGGGCGCCATGGGTGCCGACAGCACCCGGCAGAGGTTGGCCTGGTAGACCTCACCGGCCGCGATGTGCTCACGGATCCGCCGTACGCCCGCGGTGTACGCGGCGCGGTCGAGGGACGACGACCAGTCACCGGCCGCCGGTCCGCGCCATGCTCCCGGCACGGGCGCGGGCACCGGCTCCTCGCGGACCTCGGCGAAGCGAGCGCAGGTCAGACGCCCCTCGAAGTCCGCGCAGACGGCCCAGAAGCCGTCGGAGTCGAGGGCGGCGGGATCGTCCGTGACGTCGAGGAGACCGGTGGCCAGACGGTCACCGAAGCGGGCGAGGGGAGGGAGGTCGAGCACGCTGTCGAGTCTAGGGCGGCCACCTCGGGGACGGCCCGGCCCTCTCCCGCCACCTGCCCGGACCTGGCCTCCCCGCAGGTGCAACGCAGCACGCTGCACAAACGCGTTTTTGTACTGGCCCCGGAATCCGCTAGAGTTCAACACGTCGCCGGGACGCGGAAGCGCCGACCGAAACGACAGGCGGACGTAGCTCAGTTGGTAGAGCGCAACCTTGCCAAGGTTGAGGTCGCGAGTTCGAACCTCGTCGTCCGCTCGAAGGAACGCGGGGGATCTTCCCGGTCCCCTACACTCCTGGTGGAGTGGCCGAGAGGCGAGGCAACGGCCTGCAAAGCCGTCTACACGGGTTCAAATCCCGTCTCCACCTCCAAGGACGATTAGCTCAGCGGGAGAGCGCTTCCCTGACACGGAAGAGGTCACTGGTTCAATCCCAGTATCGTCCACTGGATCTCCGGATCCCCCGCGCGATTAGCTCAGCGGGAGAGCGCTTCCCTGACACGGAAGAGGTCACTGGTTCAATCCCAGTATCGCGCACGCAGCACACACGATCGGTTTCTCCTCGTAGCGGCCGATCGCACCCCGAGGACGATTAGCTCAGCGGGAGAGCGCTTCCCTGACACGGAAGAGGTCACTGGTTCAATCCCAGTATCGTCCACACACCGAAGCCCCCAGCCGCACCCCGCGGCCGGGGGTTTTCTCATGTCCGTACCGCTCAGCTGCTGAACAGCATGTGTCCGAAGCCCTTCTTGCCGCGGCGGCCGTGGTGGCCACCGTGCGGGGCGCCCCAGGCCGGGGCGGACTGGGCCGGGTACGCCTGGGGGGCGGGCTGGGCCGGATACGCCTGGGGGGCGGGCTGCGCCGGGTATGCCTGCGGGGCGGCCGGGGGCGGCGGGGCGGGCTGGGTCCACTGGGACTCCAGACGGGTCAGCGCCTCGAGTTCGCCGTAATCGAGAAAAATGCCCCGGCAGTTGTTGCACTGCTCTATCTGGACACCATTCCGGTTGTACGTGTTCATCTGCCCGTGGCACTTCGGACACTGCATGGTCGGGTCAACTCCTCGCCGGTCGGTCCTGCTTCGGTTATCGCCAGGACAGACTCTGTCCGGCTGTGGTCGGTTGCACACTACTTCGCCCGGTGCGGGGTCAACTCCGGGGGGACGGCGGCCATACGGTCACAGGCGTCGACGAGGGCCTGCTCTACGTCGTCCAGCGCACGCCCGGCCTCCCCCGCCTTCACCAGTGCCCGGGCCGCGCTCTGCACGGTGAGGGCGCGGGCGGGGACGTCCAGGTCGGGCCAGGGGTCGCCGTCCGGTGGGACGGCCGGGCCTCCGGCCGCGCGGTAGGCGGTCAGGAAGCGGTCCCACTCCTCGGGCGGGAGGATGCCGCACGCGTACCAGGCGGCGGGACGGGCGAGGTCCCAGGCCGGGACGCCCACGCCCAGGTCGTCGACGTCGATGAGGCGCCAGGGGCCGTCCGGGGTGGGGTGCCGGACGAGCTGTCCGAGGTGCAGGTCGCCGTGGCACAGGGTGGTGGTGTCCGGCATGGGGCTCTCGGCGCGGGCCCAGGGCGGGAGCGTGACCCAGGCCCGCTCCACGGTCGCGGTGGCGGTGCTGTCCTGGCCCTTGAGTCGGGCCACGGCCTGGGCGGCCTTCTCCGGGCCGCGCATCGGGGGCAGGAGGGTCGGGGGTGGGGTGCGGTGCAGGTGGGCGAGGAGGGTGGCGGCGGCCTCCCAGGGGGCCGCGTCCGGGTCTTCCGGGTCCACGGGGGTGCCGTACGGCCAGAACGTGACGAGGCGGTCGTGCAGGGGGACCGGCGTCGGGGTGAGTGGGGGGAGGAGCAGGGCGGGGAGGGCGTCGGCCGTGTGGAGGCGGGGGGTGAGGTCGCTGGCCTTGGTGCCGGGGGCGTGTGCCTTGGCGACCGTTTCCGCGTGCCGGACGACGGTGGCGTCTGGGCGGTGGGCCAGCGTGCCGGTCGCTCCGCAGGGGCAGGCGGGGGTGCGTGCGTGTGCCTCCGCGGCGGCTCTGACGGTCAGCGCGACCGCCAGGGGCGTCTGTGTCAACGGGCGCTCCTCTCCGTCCGTGAGGGTACGTGGGGGTGGTCGGCGGGGTTGGGGGCGCCCGGCGTGAGGGCTGGCCGGGGGCGGATCCCGCACCCCACCCGCGCGGGTGGGGTGCGGGCGCGGCGGTGAGTCGTGCGGCCCGGCGCCGCGGGGTGCCGCTGCGGCCCCTCCCCCAGCTCTCGACTTCGCTCGGTCAGGGGACCCCCATCGCCCCAGCGGCACGACTGCCCGCGGCTACCGCAGATACGGCGGCTGCCAGCAAGCTACGGCGAGTACGGCGGCTGCCAGCAAGCTACGGCGGGTACGGCGGCTGCCAGCAAGGGCGCTGATAGGTGCGGCCCACAGGCGTTGCACAACTGATGAGGCACGGCCCCACTACGGGCACCTCCGGCGTGGCCCCCACCCGCCCCCGGCGCAAGGCGCCGCACCGGCAAGCCGCCGCAGGCACCCCGCGCGTAAAAGTAATGCGGGCGCAGCTCCCCAGCTGCGCCCGCATTGTTGCCGTCCGCCGCACCCCCGTCCCCACGGGGTTATGGGTGGATGTCCCCGCCCGGACCGCTCTTCCGGGCCTGGGGTCGCCGCTCAGCGCCCCAGCATCTCGCCCACGGACGACGCCTGTAGGGTCACTGTCTCCCAGCCGTCGAAGACGACGAGGAGCAGGACCGCCAGGGGAAGGGCCATGAGTGTCGCCACCAGCGGATGGCGGCGACCCCGCCCGCGGACGACCGTCCGCGACGCTGTGTGGGCCATGGTCCCTCTCCTGACCTCGATCGGATGTTGTCTGCAGCGGCGGGTGTCTGACCTCGGGGGACGAGTGCTGCACCCGCCGCTTGACCTCAAATCTAGGCGCGCGGCGTCCACCGCACGTCATGCCCTCGTACCGATTGGCGGGCCTCCCGGAGGATGAGCCACGCCCCGCCGCCTACTCCCCTGGTTGGAGAAGTCGACCTAGGTCTCGGGGTCTTCCCGGAGGGGCTGGCGCGGTACCGGCTGTTCGACCAGCGCCAGCACCCGGTTCGCCATGAAGCGGGCCGTCCGCACCACCGTCCCCCGACGCGTGACTTCGCTCACTTCGACCACCCCCCGTCGCACCACCGTCTCCACCCTGCGGCCCGCCCTGCTCGCCACCACCTCATACGTACGGGTGGTGTCACCGGCGTCCACGACTATCTCCACCCGGTCACCCTTCACAGGACCAATCCCCCTCCTCTGACGGACGGTTGGGATCACCCGCACCCGCAAGCCGCCCTGCCCGCAGGCTCCCTGACCACTCCTCAAGTCTCCCACCCGGCACTGACAATCCATCGTCGAAGAGGGCGCGGCCTCTGCGCGCGGGCGCCCGTGGAAACGTAAGCTGTGGCTCGTCACACGGACCGGGCAGCGGGGATGAACATGGCGATGATGCGCCTGAGGCGCGAGGACCCGCGCGTCGTCGGCTCGTTCAGGCTTCACAGACGGCTCGGCGCGGGCGGGATGGGCGTTGTCTACCTGGGCTCCGACAAGAAGGGGCAGCGGGTCGCGCTGAAGGTGATCCGCCCGGACCTGGCGGAGGACCAGGAGTTCCGGTCGCGCTTCGCGCGCGAGGTCTCCGCCGCCCGCCGCATCCGCGGGGGCTGCACCGCGCGCCTGGTCGCCGCCGACCTGGAGGCCGACCGCCCGTGGTTCGCCACGCAGTACGTGCCCGGTCCCTCGCTGCACGACAAGGTCGCCGACGGCGGCCCCCTGGTCGCCGCTGACGTCGCCGCGGTGGGCGCCGCCCTCTCCGAGGGCCTGGTCGCCGTGCACGAGGCCGGGGTCGTCCACCGGGACCTGAAGCCGTCGAACATCCTGCTGTCCCCCAAGGGCCCCAGGATCATCGACTTCGGCATCGCCTGGGCGACCGGCGCCTCCACCCTCACGCACGTCGGCACCGCGGTCGGCTCCCCCGGCTTCCTCGCCCCCGAGCAGGTGCGCGGCGCCACGGTCACCCCGGCCACGGACGTGTTCTCGCTCGGCGCCACGCTCGCCTACGCCTCGACCGGCGACTCGCCCTTCGGGCACGGCAGCTCCGAGGTGATGCTGTACCGCGTGGTGCACGAGGAGCCGCACCTGCACGGCGTACCGGACGCGCTCGCGCCGCTGGTCCGGGCCTGCCTGGCCAAGGACCCCGAGGAGCGGCCCACCACCCTCGACCTCTCCCTGCGGCTGAAGGAGATCTCCGCGCGGGAGACCCAGATCCTGCTCGACGGACGCCCGCCCGCCCCCCGCAGCGCCGAGGCCGACCGCCCCACGAGCCGGTTCGCCGACACCTACCCGGACCAGCAGCGCACCCAGCGACGCCCGCAGCCGCCCGGCAGCACCCCCGCACCCCGCGGCGCGACCCCGTCGCGCGGCCCGGCGCGAACCGGCGGCGCGCCCGCCCCCAGGAGCTCCCAGCCGCCGTCCCCGTCCCAGCGGAACACCCCGACCGGCCGCAACACCGCCCGGAACACGTCCCGCAACACCGCCCGCCCCGGCACCACGGGCCGCTCCACCGCCCCCCGCGGCGGATCGGGCCGCCCGACCTCCCGCAACCCCGGCACGGGGACCGGCGGCCGACGTCCCGCCAACCCGCGGCTGCTGCGTCAGCGGCTGTTCGTGTTCGTCGTCGTCACGCTGCTCGTGGCGCTCGGCATCGCCCTGGTCCAGGGGTGCCAGAAGTCGGCACAGGGCCTGGGCGGCGACGGCCACCGCCATGGGCAGACGCACGAAGAGGCCGTGCCTACAGCTCCGGCCGCCCCGTAGCCACCGCGTAGAACGCCACGGCCGCCGCCGCGCCCACGTTGAGCGAGTCGACGCCGTGGGCCATCGGGATGCGCACCCACTCGTCGGCGGCGACCAGCGCCTGCGTGGACAGCCCGTCGCCCTCCGCGCCGAGCATGAGCGCGACCCGGTCCATACAGTGCGGGGCGGCCTCGTCGAGGGGTCTGGCCTTCTCGTCGGGGGTGAGGGCGAGCAGTGTGAAGCCCGCCTCGCGGACCGACTCCAGGCCCTTGGGCCAGGTCTCCAGACGGGCGTAGGGCACGGAGAAGACGGCGCCCATGGAGACCTTGACGCTACGGCGGTACAGCGGGTCGGCGCAGTCGGGCGACAGCAGCACCGCGTCCATGCCGAGCGCCGCCGCGGAGCGGAAGATCGCGCCGATGTTGGTGTGGTCGTTGACCGACTCCATGATCACGACCCGGCGGGCGGTCTGCAGGAGTTCGGCCGCCGTCGGCAGCGGTTTGCGCTGCATGGAGGCGAGGGCGCCGCGGTGCACGTGGTAGCCGGTGACCTGTTCGGCGAGTTCGGGGCTGACCGCGTAGACCGGGGCCGGAAGCTCGTCGATGACGTCGCGCATGACGTCGACCCACTTCGCCGAGAGCAGCATCGAGCGCATCTCGTACCCGGCGTCCTTGGCCCGCCGGATGACCTTCTCGCCCTCCGCGATGAACAGCCCCTCGGCGGGTTCGCGCTTGCGGCGCAGTTCTACGTCGGTCAGGCCCGTGTAGTCGCGCAGGCGCGGGTCGTCGGGGTCCTCGACGGTGATGAGATCGGCCACAGAGTGATACTGCCTTGTCCTGGGTGTGGTGCCAACGGCTCGGTACGGGTCCCGTTACCCGCGGTTACTCGGCGGCGGGCGCGACGGTGCCCGGCCCCACGCCGACGACCTCGCCGATGACGATGACCGCCGGGGGCTTCACCTCCCGCGCGACCACCGTCTCGGCGACCGTCGCCAGGGTCGCGTCGACCCGGCGCTGGGCGGCGGTGGTGCCCTCCTGGACGAGGGCGACGGGGGTGTCGGGGGACTTGCCGTGCGCGACCAGCGTCTCGGCGATCCGGCCGATCTTGTCGACGCCCATCAGGATCACCAGCGTGCCGGTGAGCTGCGCGAGCGCCTCCCAGTCGACCAGCGAGCGCTCGTCGTCGGGAGCGACATGCCCGCTGACCACGGTGAACTCATGGGCCACCCCGCGATGCGTGACCGGGATGCCCGCCGCGCCGGGCACGGAGATCGAGCTGGAGATGCCCGGTACGACCGTGCACGCGATGCCCGCCTCGGCGAGCGCCTGTGCCTCCTCCATGCCCCGGCCGAAGACGAACGGGTCGCCGCCCTTGAGCCGTACCACGGACTTGCCCTGCTTGGCGTGTGCGATCAGCGCGTTGTTGATGGCCTCCTGGGCCATGAAACGGCCGTACGGGATCTTCGCCGCGTCGATCACCTCGACATGCGGCGGGAGTTCGGCGAGCAGGTCGCGCGGGCCGAGCCGGTCGGCGATGACGACGTCCGCCTCGGCGAGCAGGCGACGGCCGCGGACCGTGATCAGGTCCGGGTCGCCGGGGCCGCCGCCGACCAGGGCGACGCCCGGGGTGCGGGTGCGGTGGTGCGGGGCGACGAGCGTGCCGTCGCGCAGGCCCTCAACGACCGCGTCGCGGATGGCGGCGGTGTGGCGGGGGTCGCGGCCCTTGGCGCTGGTGGTGAGGACGGCCACGGTCACGCCCTCGCTGGTGCCGGTCGCCGGGGTCCAGGCGGTGGCCGCGTCGGCGTCATCGGAGCGGACGCACCAGACGCGGTGGCGCTCCGCCTCGGCGGAGGCGCGGGTGTTGGCCTCGGTGTCGCCGGTGGCGATCAGGGCGTACCAGGCGTCGGCGAGGTCGCCCTCGGCGTAGGGGCGCCGGGACCAGGTGATCTCGCCCGCGTCCGCCATGGCCTCGACGGAGGGCGTCGCCCCCGGGGACACGAGGTGGATGTCGGCGCCCGCGGCGATCAGGGCGGGGAGGCGGCGCTGGGCTACCTGGCCGCCGCCGAGGACGACCACGCGGCGGCCGGTGAGGCGGAGGCCTACGGGGTAGGCGGGGTGTTCGGCCATGAGGGGGCGGCTCCTCGAACAGCGGTGGTTCAGTGGGCGCACTGCGGCATTGAAGCGGCCCTGACGTGCGGATTTTATGCGCGGATCCGGTGGGTGGCCGAGGTGGGTGGGTTTTCCTCTCCCCGAACCCGCCCCTTCCCGAAACCGAGGGCTCCGCCCCCGGGCCCCGCGGAAGGGGCGGTCCGGGCCTACTTCTCAGTGACCCCCGCCGAGTCGAACGTCGCCACCTCGTGCATCGCCCGGGCCGTGCTCTGCACCAGCGGCAGGGCCAGCAGCGCGCCCGTGCCCTCGCCGAGCCGCAGGTCGAGGTCGACCAGGGGGCGCAGACCGAGCTTGTTGAGGGCGGCCACATGGCCGGGCTCGGCGCTGCGGTGACCCGCGATGCAGGCGGCGAGGACCTCGGGTGCGATCGCGCGGGCGACCAGTGCGGCGGCGCCCGCGCTGACGCCGTCGAGGATCACCGGCGTACGCAGGGAGGCCCCGCCCAGCAGCAGACCCACGATCGCGGCGTGCTCCAGCCCGCCGAACGCGGCGAGTACGCCGATGGGGTCGGCCGGGTCCGGCTGGTGCAGCTCGATGGCGCGGCGGACGACCTCGGTCTTGCGGGCCAGCGTCTCGTCGTTGATGCCGGTGCCCCGTCCGGTGACCTCGGCCGGGTCGGCGCCGGTGAACACGGAGATCAGGGCGGCGGACGCGGTGGTGTTGGCGATGCCCATCTCACCGGTGAGCAGGGCCTTGTTCCCGGCGGCCACCAGGTCGCGGGCGGTGTCGATGCCGACCTCGATGGCCTGCTTGACCTCCTCGCGGGTGAGCGCGGGACCCGTGGTCATGTCGGCCGTGCCGGGGCGCACCTTGCGGGGCAGCAGACCCGGGGTGGCCGGGAGGTCGGCGGCGACACCGACGTCCACGATGCAGACCTCGGCGCCCACCTGGTTGGCGAAGGCGTTGCAGACCGCTCCCCCGCCGAGGAAGTTGGCGACCATCTGGGCCGTCACCTCCTGCGGCCAGGGGGTGACGCCCTGGGCGTGCACACCGTGGTCGCCCGCGAAGATCGCGACGGCCGCGGGTTCCGGGATCGGCGGCGGGCACTGCCGGGACAGGCCGGACAGCTGCGCGGAGATGATCTCCAGCATGCCGAGCGCACCGGCGGGCTTGGTCATCCGCTTCTGCCGCTCCCAGGCCTCGCCGAGCGCCTTGGCGTCCAGCGGGCGGATCTGGGCGACGGTCTCCGCGAGCAGGTCGTGCGGCTCCTCGCCGGGCAGGGCGCGACGGCCGTACGTCTCCTCGTGCACGACCCAGGAGAGCGGGCGGCGCTTGGACCAGCCCGCCTGCATCAGCTCGGGCTCGTCCGGGAACTCGTCGACGTATCCCACGCACAGGTACGCGACGACCTCCAGGTGCTCCGGCAGCCCCAGCGCCCGCACCATCTCACGCTCGTCGAAGAAGCTGACCCAGCCGACGCCCAGGCCCTCCGCGCGGGCGGCGAGCCAGAGGTTCTCGACCGCGAGGGCGGAGGAGTACGGCGCCATCTGCGGCTGGGTGTGGCGGCCGAGGGTGTGACGGCCACCGCGGGTCGGGTCGGCGGTGACGACGATGTTGACCGGGGTGTCGAGGATGGCCTCGATCTTCAGTTCCTTGAACTGCTTGGCGCGGCCCTTGGGGAGGGACTTGGCGTAGGCCTCGCGCTGGCGCATGGCCAGTTCGTGCATCGAGCGCCGGGTCTCGGCGGAGCGGATGACGACGAAGTCCCAGGGCTGCGAGTGGCCCACGGACGGCGCGGTGTGGGCGGCCTCCAGGACGCGCAGCAGCACCTCGTGCGGGATGGGGTCGCCGCGGAAGCCGTTGCGGATGTCGCGGCGCTCGCGCATGACCTTCAGTACGGCCTCGCGCTCGGCATCGTCGTACGGGGGCGCGGCCGGGCCGGACGGCGCCGCCGGTGCCGCTTCGGCCGTGCCGTCCTCCTGGTCGGCGGCCCTGGTGTCCAGGTCCTCGGCGTTCTGCGCGGGTTCCGCCGCTACGGGTCCGGGGGCGGCGTCCGCTTCGCGGGGCGCCGGGACCGTGGCGACGACGGGCTCGGGCTGCTGCTCCTGCGGGGGCAGGACGATGGGGTGCGGCGGGGTCGGCGCGAGGTGCGGGGTGGTGGGCACCGTGCCGTCGACCTGGACGAACTCGCCGACGGGGCCGACGGGTTCCACGGGCTCCGCGATCTCGTCCAGCGGTGCGGGCGGCTGCTCCGGCAGGCCCGTGGGCAGGGTCTGGGGCTGCTCCGCGGGCGGCGCGAGCTGCGGGCCGGAGAGGGGCTCCGCGAGTTGCTGACCGGGGTCCACGTCCGCGGCGGGCTGCTGGGGCTCCGGCTCGGCGGCGGGCTCGGGTTCCGGGGCCTGCGGCGCCTCGGCGGCGGGCTCGGGTTCCGGGGCCTGCGGCGCCTCGGGGGCGGGCTCGGCAGCGGGTGCGGCGGCGTCCGGGGCGGGCGCGGCAGCGGGTGCGGCGGCTTCCGGGGCCGGTACGGGTTCGGGTGCGGGCGCGGTCTCCAGGACCTGGACGGGCGCGGGCTCTACCTCGGCCTCAGCCGCGGGCGCGGGCTCGGTCGGCTGGGGCTCCTCGGCGGGCGCGGCCTCCGGTGTCTGGACCGCCTCCGGGACCGGCTCGGCGGCGGGCGCCTCCGCCTCCGGGGCCTGCGGCGCCGGTACGGCGGCGGCTTCCGTGGTGAGTCGGGCCACCGCGGCCTGGGCGGCGTCGACCGGCTCGGTGTGGGCGTCCGTGGCCGGGACAACCGTTTCCGCAGGCGACGCCCCGGCGTCGACCGGCGGCTGCGGCTGGGCCGGGGCCTGCATCTGCGCGCCCTGGGCGCCCCAGGGCGCCGCGCCCTGGGGGGGCATCTCACGCAGGTGCGGGACGTCGAGGTACTCGGGGCCGCTGGTCTGCGGACCGGCGGCCTGCCGTACCGGCGCTCCCGCGGGGCCGCGGTCGGCCAGCGAGCGGACCGGGCTGGCGGAGGCGTCCGGGATCGGCGGGCCGAGGTGCAGGGGGCGCCGGGGCGCCGGGGCGGTCTGCGCCGCCTGGGCGACGGGGGCGACGGGAGTGGCCTGGGCCGCCGGGGCCTCCGGGCTCACCGCCGGGGCGACGGGCGCCACCGGGGTCGCCGCGGCGACCGGTGCCACCGGGTCCGGAACCTCCATGGCCACCGGCTCCACCGCCTCGGGAGCCTCCGGGGCAGGGGCCGGGGCAAGGGCATCCGGGGCAAGGGCTTCCGGCCCCACCGACTCCTCGCTCACCGGAACCGCCGCCTGAGCGACCGCCGGAGCCTCGGGCACGGCCACCACGGGCGGCTCCGCGGCGCTTGTCACCACCGGAGCCACCGGAGCCACCGGCACCGGAACCTCTCCGGCCATCGGCACGGCAGCCGCGACCGCGACCACGTCCCCGGGCACCGCCTCATGCAGCCGCACCCCGCTCAGGTCCACCGAGCCGCTGTCCCGCCCGGACACCTCATGCGCCCCAGGCTGGTGGACCGCCTCCACGACCGGCTCGGGCGCGGGCGGGGGGACCTCGTTCCCCCAGGCGCCCTGGGCGCCCGGCAGCAGGAGGTCTTCGTCCTCGGCGGGGCTCTCGGAGAGGTAGGCGTACGCACCGTGCGCGGCGGCGCCCGGCTGCTCCACCGTGCCTGCGTTCTCCGGCAGCCCTTCGCCCGGGACCTGGCCGGTGTCGGTCATGCGTACCCCTCGCCCATCGGTTAGTGCCTCTACGACCTGCTCACCCGGAACGGCGCACCGACCGTCCCGTAGTGAAGAACGAGCGTGCGTGCCCCGCGGCACGAACGGCCCGTCCGGAAAAGGCGACAAAGCCATTGAGTGGCATTGTCGCGGTCGTTCCACCGTCGCGACAGCTTGATCCGCGACGGCCCGCTGTGGACTGCGCCACGTTGCGCGCCCTCACGGTCCCGCCGTACCACACCCACCCCAAAAGGGGCGTGTTTTCGGGACATTGACCTACGAAGCGCCGGGTGCCCGAGTGCGGTACAACGATCGGCCAGCCTACCGCGCGCGGTACGACAACCAGATCACGGGGAGCGGTCCGGACGGTCCGGAAGTACCCCGCTGAGCAGGAACGCGACGCTCCGTTCCTTCTCCGTCCAGTGCCGGGTGTCCAGTTCCACGGACTGGAGCAGGGCGCACTCCACGTCGTACCCGTGTTCGGACAGATCGCGGCCGACGAGTTCGGCGGCGTCGCGGGTGGCGGCGTGGGTGACGATGCGCTGGGGGCGGCGGTCGGCGACGGCGGAGACCACGGCCGCTCCCCCGCCGCCGATGCGTACGACGTCGGGTTCGGGCAGGTTCTCCAGGACGTGCGGGGCGGTGCCGTGGACGGTCTGGAGCTGGACGCCGAAGCGGCGGGCGGCGGCGACGGTGCGGGCGCAGGCGTCGGGGTCGCGGTCGACGGCGATGACGGCGGCTCCGGCGCGCGCGGACTCGGTGGCGAAGGCGCCGCTGCCGCAGCCGATGTCCCAGACGAGGTCGCCGGTCCGCGGTCCGAGGCGGGCGAGTTGGGCCGCGCGCAACGGCTGGGTCTCGCCCTCGCCGAGGTCGCCGCCGTACTCCTCGGCGGGCAGCGTCCAGCCGCGCGGGCCGGTGCCGGGGTCGCGCCCGGCGATCCAGCCGCCGCCCTCGGCGGTGCGGCCGGGTGCGACGGCTCCGCCGACGACGATGACGACGTTGGGGTCCCGCCAGGTGTGGTCGGCGGCCTTGTCGGAGGTGACGACGGTGACCTGTTCGCGCTGGGTGCCGAGTTCCTCACAGATGACGAAGGTGCGGTGGATCCCGTCGAGGAGCAGGCCCAGTTCGGCGGGTCCCGCGCCGGGCGAGGTGAGCACCGCCACCTTCGTATGGGCCCGGCATACATTCACCGCGCGTCGCAGCGTGCGCCTGTGGGCGACCACCACATGGGCGTCGTCCCAGGGCATTCCGGCGCGGGCGAAGGCGGCGGCGACCGAGGAGACGGCGGGGACGACCTCCACCTCCAGGCCGAACTCGGGGTCGCGCAGGGTGCGTACGACGCCGAAGAAGCCGGGGTCGCCGTCGGCGAGGACCACGGCGGTGCCGCGGTGGGCGGCGATCCGGCGGGCGGCGAGGGCGACGCTGCCGAGGCGGATGCGTTCGGCGGTGGGCGGTACCTCGGGGAGCGCCAGGTGGTGGGCGGCACCGGCCACCAGCGTGGTGGCGCCCAGGGCGGCGCGTGCCGCGGCGGTCAGCGGCGAGCCGTCCCAGCCGATCACCGTGACCCGGTCGGCCATCGTCGTCAGTCTCCTGGGTCTTGCGCAGGTCGTGGGATGGATCGCCCGGAGAGGGCCGGGCTCCGTGAGGGTACCTGGTGGGGGCGGTCCACGGCTTGGGGCCATAGGGCCCGGGGGTCAGTTCCAGTCGGAGTAGGAGGTGAAACCGCCCGGGTCGGCGGCGCCCTCCAGATCCTCGGGGAGCAGGCTCCAGACGATGTAGTCGGTGCGCACCTCGGTCCAGGCGCCGTCCGGGGTGCGGGTGCGCGCTATACAGGCGTTGCGCAGGACGCCCTCGCTGATGCAGCCGATCTTCTGGGCGACCTGCTGGGAGGCGGTGTTGTCGGCGGCGGTGCGCAGTTCGACGCGTTCGAACTTCTGGTCGCCGAAAAGCCATCCGGCGGTGGCGAGCGCGGCCTCGGAGGCGTAGCCCTCGCCACGGGCCCAGGGGGCGACGACGTACGAGAGCTGGGTGGCGCGGATGTGCCAGTCGGTGGCGGTGAGCTGGATGAGACCGACCAGGCGCTGGGTGAGGAACTCGGTGACGGCGAGGGCGAGACCGCGCCCCGAGCCGCGCTCGGTGCGGGCGTGCCCGGTGATCCAGGTGCGGGCGCCGTCCTCGGTGAAGGGCTGGGGGACGTCGGTCCAGGCGACCACCTGCTCGTCGTTCATCATGTCGGCGAGCGCGGGGACGTCGTCCTCGTCCAGCGGGCGCAGCACCAACCGCTCCGTGCTGATGGAGATGTTGGGGAAGGTGCTCGTCATGCGCCGCTCCGTAACCTTCGTGGCCGTCAGGTCCTGCTGAACTGCCCAGCATGCAGCATGAAAGCACTCAACCGCACCACGGGGTCCGCTCCTTGTCCAGGAGCGGACCCCGGGCCGGGGATGTCAGAACGAGGGGATGACGGAGCCGTCGTAGCTGTCCTCGATGAACTTCCTGACCTCGTCGGAGGTGAGGAGTTCGGCGAGCTTCCTGACCCGCGGGTCGTCCTCGTCGCCCTCCTTGACCACGAGGAGGTTGACGTTCGGGTTGTTCTCGGGGGACTCCAGGACGAGGGCGTCCTCGGCGGGCTTGAGGTCGGCCTCGAGCGCGTAGTTGCCGTTGATGACCGCGGCGTCGACGTCCTTCAGGGAGCGCGGCGTCTGGGCCGCCTCCAGCTCCTTGAACTTGAGGTTCCTGGGGTTCTCGGTGATGTCGGCGGTGGTGGCCGACGTCCCGGCGCCGTCCTTGAGGGTGAGCAGTCCGTTGGCGGCCAGCAGTTGCAGGGCGCGGGCCTCGGTGACGGTGTCGTTGGGGACGGCGATGGTGGCGCCGTCCTTGAGGCCGTCGACCTTGTCGGCCTTCTCCGAGTACAGGCCGAGCGGCTCCAGGTGGACCGAGGCGACGGACACCAGGTGGGTGCCGTTCTTCTTGTTGAAGTCCTCGAGGTAGGGCTCGGTCTGGAAGTAGTTGGCGGTCACCGAGCCGTCCTCGGTCGCCGTGTTCGGCGTGACGTAGTCGGTGAACTCCTTCACCTCCAGGTCGAGTCCGGCCTTCTCGGCGAGGTTGTCCTTGACGTAGGTGAGGACCTCGGCGTGCGGGACGGGCGTCGCGGCGACGACCAGGGGGCCGGAGGGGTCGGAGGCGGCGTCCTGGTCCGAGCCGCAGGCGGTGAGCCCGAGGGTGAGGGCTCCGGTGGCGAGGACAGCGGCGGTGATCTTGGCGGTGTTACGCACGAAAAGTGCCTTTCCTGAAGGGGTGGTGCGGCCCCGTCTTGGGTGGACGGGGAGTCTGGGGGTGGGGTGGTGCTCAGGCGACCTTGCCGACGTCGGCCGCCGCGGGCTCCTTCGCCCTCAGCAGGCGCAGGGCCGGGGCCGGTCCGGAGCGGGCGCCCCGGCGATGCAGGGAGCGGGCGGCCCAGTCACCGGCGAACTGGATGACGGCGATGGCCACGGCGAGGACGGCCACGGTGATCCACATCAGGCCGGTCTCGAAGCGCTGGTAGCCGTAGCGGACGGCGAGGTCGCCGAGGCCGCCGCCGCCGACCGTGCCCGCCATGGCGGAGTAGCCGATGAGGGCGATGACCGTGGTCGTGGTGGAGGCGATCAGCGAGGGCAGCGCCTCGGGGACGAGGACCTTGCGGACGATGGTCCAGGTGTTGCCGCCCATCGCCTGGACGGCCTCGACGAGCCCCTGGTCCACTTCGCGGACGGCCGTCTCGACGAGGCGGGCGAAGAACGGGATGCCGCCGATGGCGAGCGGCACGATCGCGGCCTCGCTGCCGATGGTGGTGCCGGTGATCCAGCGGGTGAAGTTCATCAGCGCGACCATGAGGATGATGAACGGCATCGAGCGGCCGATGTTCACGATCTGCCCGATGACCTTGTTCACCACGGTGTTCTGCAGCAGTCCGCCACGGTCGGTGAGGACGAGCAGGACGCCGATGGGCAGTCCCGCGGCGACCGCGATCAGGGTGGACCAGCCGACCATGACCAGGGTCTCGGTGCCCGCCTGGGACAGCAGGGGCTGCATCTCGGACCAGTTCACTTGGCGCCTTCCTCGACCAGTACGGGCGCGTCGCCCACGACATCGATCTGGAGCCCCTGTTCGCGCAGGAAGCCGATCGGTACGACGTTGTCCTCGTAGCGGCCGGGCAGCTCCAGGCGCATCCGGCCGATCTGGAGGCCGCCGACGGTGTCGATGGCGGCGCCGAGGATCGATATGTCGATGTTGTAGGTGCGGGCCAGCTGGGAGATGACCGGCTGGCTGGCGGCCTCGCCGTGGAAGGTGACGTCGAGGACGGTGCGGTCGGCGCCGGTGGCCTCGCCGCCGACCGGGAAGAGCGCGGCGGCCAGCTCGGAGCCGGGGGTGGCGAGCAGCTCACTCACGGTGCCGGACTCGACGACGCGGCCCTTCTCCATCAGGGCGGCCGAGTCGCAGATGCTCTTGACGACGTCCATCTCGTGCGTGATGAGCAGGACGGTCAGACCGAGCTGGCGGTTGAGGTCGCGCAGCAGGGTCAGGATCGAGCGGGTGGTCTCGGGGTCGAGGGCGCTCGTGGCCTCGTCGGAGAGGAGCACCTCGGGGTCCCCGGCGAGGGCGCGGGCGATGCCGACGCGCTGCTTCTGGCCGCCGGAGAGCTGGGCCGGGTAGGCCTTCGCCTTGTCGGCGAGGCCGACCAGGTCGAGCAGCTCCAGCGCCTTGCGGGAACGTTCCTTCCCCGACTTGCCGAGGATCTCCAGCGGCAGCTCGACGTTGTCCTGGACGGTCCGCGAGGACAGCAGGTTGAAGTGCTGGAAGACCATGCCGATCCGGCTGCGCGCCTGCCGCAGCTCACGCCCGGCGCGCGGGCCGCGCCCGGCGAGCGCGGTGAGGTCCCGGCCGGCGACGGTCACGGTGCCGGAGGTGGGGTGTTCGAGGAGGTTGACGCAGCGGATGAGCGAGGACTTCCCGGCGCCGGACTGGCCGATGACGCCGTAGACCTCGCCTTCGCGGACGTGCAGGTCGACGCCGTCGAGGGCGGTGACCTCACGGCCGCGGGAGCGGTAGACCTTGGTGAGGCCCGAGGTGGTGATCACGTGGGTATCCGTCACTGTCGAGTACGCGGGCGTGGGTGTGCCCGGGTGCGGGTGCAAGGGGATGCCGTGGCAGAAGGCCTGAGTGCGCGCGGCGGCACGCTCCACGTACGGGATGGGCCGTACGGACATGCCGGGGCGGCGGCTCGCTTCGGGGCGCGAGGCTCAGGGGGTGGTGCGGGGGCCCTCTAGAAGGCGCACATTCGACACATACAACGAGCACCGGGCGTCATGGTCGCCTCGGTCGCAAGGGTGCGGCAGCTCGTCGTGGTCATGCGATCAGTAAAGCAGACGTATGGCACCGACCGGACATCGCAGTCCGGATGCTGGACGGACTGTGGCGGACGCCACGGACCCGGCGACCGCCCCCGGGGGCGGCGGCAGCGGGTGTTCAGGCCCGTAATAAGGTCACTGCATGCTTGTAGCCCTGACCGTGGTGACCGCCGTCGCCGCGCTGCTGCTCGCCGCCTGGTGCGGCTGGGCCGCCTACCGCGACCAGCCGACGAAGGACTGGCATTTCATCGGGATGGCCGTGGTCAGCGTGCTGGCGCTGGTCCAGCTGGTGGTCGGGACCGTGCAGCTGGCGCGGGGCGAGGAGCCGGAGCAGGGCACGGCCATCTTCGTGTCGTATCTGGTGGGGTCGTTCCTGTGCGTCCCGGCGGCCGGGTTCATGTCGCTGGCGGAGCGCACCCGGTGGGGCTCGGTGACGGTGGCCGCGGGCGGTGTGGTGCTGGCCGTGCTCCAGGTGCGGCTCTACGACATCTGGGGAGGCTGAGATGACCGCGGCACGGAGCGACGGCACGCGGCTGATCAGCGGGCCGGGGATGCTGCTGGTGTGGCTGTACGGGGTGATGGTGGTCGGCGCGGTGTCGCGCTCCGTCTACCAGATCGCCACCGAGTTCGACCGGGCCCCGCTCGCCTACTCGCTGTCGGCGCTGGCGGGGCTGGTCTACGGCTTCATCACCTACACACTGGTGCGCGGCGGGGAGACGGCCCGGCGGGCGGCGGTGGTGTGCTGCGCCGCCGAGCTGGTGGGCGTGCTGGTGGTCGGCACCTGGACCCTGGCCGACCCGTCCGCCTTCCCCGACGCCACCGTGTGGTCGGAGTACGGCATGGGCTACCTGTTCATCCCGGTGCTGCTGCCTGTCTCGGCCCTGTACTGGCTGCGCAGGGCGCGGTCCGGGGCGGCGGTCCAGGAAGCCTAGGCCGTCGCGGCGTAGGTGCCCTGCTTCTCCAGGACGATCATCGGTACCCCGTCGGCGCCCTGGGAGGTGCCCACCGCCTGGTAGCCGACCTTGCGGTACAGGTTGAGGTTGCTCTCGCTGCGGTGGCCGGTGTGGAGGCGGAACGTCACGGCACCGCGCTGTTCGGCGAGGGCGGACTCGGCGGCGCGCAGCAGGCGGGCGCCGATGCCGTGGCCCTGGAGGCGGGGGTGGACGCAGAGCTTGCCGATGGCGGCGGCGCCGTCCTCGGTGATGGTGCCGCGCACCGAGCCGACGACCTCGTCGCCGAGCCGGGCGACGAAGACGCAGTCCTCGGCGACCTCCGTACGTACGGAGTCGAGGGTCTGGACCAGCGGGTCGATGCGGTAGTTGCCGTACAGCGCGGCCTCGCTCTGGAAGCACAGGTACTGCAGCCTGAAGATCTGCTCGACGTCCTGGTCGGTCGCCTCGGAGATGGTCACGCTCATGCCCATGTGTGCACGCCTCCCGCTCACCTGTCGCCTGTTGTCCCTCACTCCTATCCCCGTGCTCCCCGCCCCGCAACCTCCGGTGTGAGCAATCGGCGCAGACATCCCAGGCATTTGGAGCGTTCCGGCCCAAGACTGCCCTGTGAGATACCCAACTCCCCCGCGATCTCCCGGTATGTGAGGTCTCTCGGGGAGAGCAGCGCCTCCAGCAGACCGGGGCAGCGGCCGGGGAGGCGGCGCACCGCGTCCCGCAGGGCGCGGCGGCGGGCGGCGGCGAGGGCGAGCTGCTCCGGGCCGTCCTCGCGGTCGGCGACGGGTTCGATCTCGTACGGCCGTTCGAGCCGGGTGGTACGGCGGCCTCGGCGCGCCTCGGAGCGGACGGCGCGGCGCAGCCAGCGCTCGGGGTCGGGCGGAGGGCCGTTCGTGTCGAGGCGCTCCAGGAGGCGGAGCCAGACCGCCTGTTCGAGGTCGCCCGCCTCGGTTCCGGCGGCCCCGGCCTCGGCGGACGCCTCCGCGGCGAGCAGGGCGAGCAGGGGGCGCCAGGTCGTGAGCAAGTCGTGCGTCATGTGCCACACGACAGGACCGCCCGGGCGAGGGTTGCCCGGGCGGCCGTGCTTACACCCGAACGGGGTGCGGGGACTCAGCCGTTGACGAAGTCCTCGCGGGCCAGCAGGCCGGTGTCCGGGTGGTCGGTGAAGACACCGTCGATCCCGGTGGCGAAGTAGGTCCGGTAGGCGGCGAACACGTCACCGTAGGCGTCCGCGTCGGTGCCCTTGCGGAAGTCGGCGGGCAGGAAGGGGTTCTCGTTGCGCACCGTCCAGGGGTGCAGCCTGAGGCCCACCTTGTGCGCGTCGGCGACCAGGGTCGTCGGCCGGGTGAGGCGTCCGGTGGCGTCCCTCGGGATGACCAGGTCGAGGGTGGGGCCGATGCCCTGCGCGTACGAGGCGATCTCCCGCAGCCCCGCGGGCTTGACCAGGTCCGCGACCGTGCGCGGGTCGCCGTTCTCGACGAAGTCGTACGGGCGGCTGGTGGGGCCGGACAGCAGCACCACGAGCGGGGTGTCGACCAGCTTGTTCAGGCGCTGGATGCTGGTCGGCTCGAAGGACTGGAGGATGACCGGCGAGTTGAAGCGGTCCTTGCGGTACTTGCGCAGCAGCTTCGCGACCCGCTCCTCCAGAGGCAGGCCCTGCCCCCGGAAGTAGGTGGGGTGCTTCAGCTCGGGGTAGATCCACACCTGCTTGCCGCGCCTGCGGCTCTGCTCGTCCTGCCAGCGCAGCACCTCCTCGAAGGTGGGGATCTCCCAGCGGCCGTCGTAGAGGGTGTTGTTCGGGCGGTTGGCCGGGATGCGTTCGACGGCGCGCAGGGTCTTCAGCTCGGCGAGCGTGAAGTCCTCGGTGAACCAGCCGGTGACGGGGACCCCGTCGAGCGTCTTGGTCCGCTTGCGGTCGGCGAACTCCGGGTGGTCCGCCACGTCCGTGGTGCCGCCGATCTCCGGCTCGTGGCGGCAGACGAGGTGACCGTCCCTGGTGACCACCAGGTCGCCCGCCTCGACGATGTCGGCGCCCATGTCCAGGGCCAGCTCGTACGCGCCGAAGGTGTGCTCGGGGCGGTAGCCGCTGGCGCCGCGGTGGGCGACGATCGTCGGCACGGGCAGGCTGCCCAGCCCGCCGCCGTGACCGCGCTGCCCGTCCGAGGCGGCTCTCGCCGTGCCGGACAGCCCGAGGACGGCTCCGCCCGCGCCGAGCACGGCGGCGCCCAGCAGGGCCCGCCGCCCCGTGGCCTGCTGTCCGTCCTGACCGCTGTGGTGCGACTCCTGGTTGGCCATGTGCCCCTCCTGCCGTGCGCCCGTTCGATGCGCGCCGATGGTAGGTGTGCCGTGATGACGGGCGGGAGACCCGCGCGGGAACACGGAGGTGACGCTGGATGTCGTGAGGGAGTGAAGAGGTGACGAACCGTCGGTTCGCCGGTCGCGGTGCCGGGTACCCGGACGGCGGTCCCCCGGGCGCGATGTCCGTCACATCGTGGCGTGCGGGTTACGAGCGGCGCCCGGCGCGGCACCGCAGGTAAAGCCGGGTCAACAGTGCGTAAGACATCGGTGAACCCAAGGCCCTCGATGTGCGCCGCGACCGGGCCGCGAGTATCGTCCTCACCTGCACAGACTCATATCGACCCCTTGACACCGGAGGGCCCGTTGTCCCGCTTCGCGCTCATCAAGGCAGTGCTCGGCCCGATCATGCGCCTGATGTTCCGCCCGAGGGTGGAGGGCCTGGAGCACATCCCGGGTGAGGGCCCGGTCATCCTCGCGGGCAACCACCTGACCTTCATCGACTCCATCGTCCTGCCGCTGGTCACCAAGCGGCAGGTGTTCTTCATCGGCAAGGACGAGTACGTCACCGGCAAGGGCCTCAAGGGGCGGCTGATGGCGTGGTTCTTCACCGGGGTCGGCATGATCCCCGTCGACCGGGACGGGGCCAGCGGTGGGGTCGCGGCGCTGATGACCGGGCGGCGGGTGCTGGAGGAGGGGCGGATGTTCGGCATCTACCCCGAGGGGACGCGCTCCCCCGACGGGCGGCTGTACCGGGGGCGGACCGGGATCGCCCGGCTGACGTTGATGACGGGGGCGCCGGTGGTGCCGTTCGCGATGATCGGCACGGACAAGTTGCAGCCGGGTGGGGCGGGGATGCCGCGGCCTGGGCGGGTGACGGTGCGGTTCGGTGAGCCGATGGAGTTCTCCCGGTATGACGGGATGGGGCGGGACCGGTATGTGCTGCGGGCGGTGACGGATTCTGTGATGGCCGAGGTCATGCGGTTGTCCGGGCAGGAGTACGTGGACATGTACGCGACCAAGGCGAAGAAGGCGGCGTAGGGCTCCGCCGGGTGACGGGGTGGGGGTGCGGGTTCTCCGCCGCATGCGGGTTTCGTTGTGGCTTGTCGCGCAGTTCCGCGCGCCCCTAGGTCGGCATGGGTCCGGCCGTCTCCGGAGGGCCGCCGTTTTTGTGGGACTCCCCTGGGGCCGGGAACCACAGGACGAACGTAGAGCCCTCGCCCACCCTTGAGAACAGGCGGACCTGGCCCCCGTGGGACTCCACTATCTGGCGGACGATCGCCAGGCCCAGTCCGGCGTGGCGGTCTCGGTTGCCGCTGCCCGGCCTGGCTCGCCAGAAGCGGTCGAAGACGCGGGTCTGGTCGTCGTCCAGGATGCCGGGGCCCTCATCGCGGACCGCCGTCCAGAGCCAGCCGCCGCTGCGGCCCGCGGTGACCGTGATGCGGGTGCCGGGTGGGGCCAGGCGTACGGCGTTGGAGAGCAGGTTGCCCACCGAGCGGCGCAGGGCGTCGTGGTCGCCGATGACGGTCAGGCCGGGGGTCAGTCGGCGCTGCAGGGTGAGGCCGCGTTCGGCGGCGAGGGGGGCGTACTCCTCGCAGGCCTCACCGGCCGCCGCCGCGAGGTCGACGTCGGCGTCCGCGAGCGCGGGCGCGCTGCGCCGGGCGGTGGCGAGCAGGTCCTCCACCAGTCGGGTCATGCGGGTGGTGGCCCGGTCGACGCCATGGGCCGCGGCGCGCCGCTCCGCCTCGTCGGAGTCCTCGGCGGTGAGCACGGCGTCGAGGTTGGCGCGGATGATGGCGAGCGGGCTGCGCAGTTCGTGGGAGGCGTCGTCGATGAGCTGGCGCTGGGCGCGGAAGGCCTCGTCGAGCCGGTCCAGCATGGAGTCGATGGTGTCGGCCAGCTCGCGCAGCTCGTCCTTGGGACCGGTGAGGCGGATGCGCTGGGAGAGGTCGGTGGCCTGAATGTCGGCGGCGGTACGGGAGATGGCGCGGACCGGGCGCAGGGCGCGGCCGGAGAGGATCCAGCCGATGACGGGGCTGGCGACGGCGAGGACCCCGAGCACGGCGTAGGAGAAGTTGCGCAGGTTGCCGAGCGTCTCGTAGTTGACGGCGGCCTCCACCTCCTGGAGCTTCACGACGTCGAACTCACCCATGTAGACGTTGTTGACGTACTTCTCCGCGCGGAACTCCTTGCTGACGGGGTGGGCCTCGCCGCTGCGTTCGACGGCGAGGTAGGTGGCGCCGAGGACGAGCGCGGTGAAGACGAAGAGCAGACCGGAGTACAGGACCGTCAGCCGGAAGCGGATGGTGTGGGTGAAGGCGGGCAGCCGGGGCCGGAGCCTGCTGACGAGGCTCATGCGGCTCATCGGTCTCACGAGTCGCATGGGGTCTCCTTCAGGCGGTAGCCCTGCCGTATCACCGTCTCGATCAGGGGCTCCTGCTCCCCGGTGATCTTGCGGCGCAGGGAGCCGACGGTGACCCGGACCGTGTTGGTGAACGGGTCGGCGTGCTCGTCCCAGACGTGTTCGAGGAGTTCCTCGGCCGGGACGACCCGGCCGGGGCGGGTCATCAGGTAGTGCAGCACGCCGAACTCCTTCGGGGTGAGCTGGAGTCGGCGGTCGCCGCGGTAGGCCTCGAAGCGGGCGGTGTCCAGGCGGAGTTCGCCGACCTCGAGCACGGCGGTGCCACCGTCCTCGCGGCGCAGCAGGGCGCGGATGCGGGCGAGGAGTTCGGGCAGGGCGAAGGGCTTGACGAGGTAGTCGTCGGCGCCCTCGTCCAGGCCGCGCACCCGGTCGGCGAGCCGGTCGCGGGCGGTGAGCATCAGGATGCGCGGGCCGCCCGGGGTGGCGCGGATGTCCCGGCAGACCGCGAAGCCGTCGCCGTCGGGGAGGTTGAGGTCCAGCAGGACGAGGTCGTAGTCGTTGACCGCGAGCTTCTCGGTCGCGGTGTCGACGTCGGGGGCGACGTCGACGGCGTAGCCCGCCCGGACCAGGCCGACCCTGAGGGCGACGACCAGGTCCTCCTCGTCCTCGACCACCAGCAGTCTCATGTACGGCCCCCTAACCGCCGTCGATGATCGTCTCCGCGGCGTCCAGCGCGTCGCCCACGGGTATCGCGAAGCCGATGCCGATGGAGCCGCCCCTTTGCTGGTCCAACGTCGCGATGGCCGTGTTGATGCCGATGACGCGGCCTTCGGTGTCGACCAGGGGTCCCCCGGAGTTGCCCGGGTTGATCGACGCGTCGGTCTGCACCGCGCGCCGCTGGCCGCCGCCGTCGCCGAGGCGGACCGGGCGGTCCAGGGCGCTGACGATCCCCGAGGTGACCGTACCGCTCAGACCGAGCGGTGAGCCGATCGCGAGCACAGAGTCCCCGACGGCGGGCCGGACGCCGGTGGCCAGTTCGGCGGCGTCCAGGCCGCGGGCGGTCTCCGGCTCCAGGACGGCGACGTCGCGGGCGGGGTCGTCGCCGATCACCTCGGCACGCAGCCGCCGCCCGTCCTGCAGCTCCAGCGTCACCTCGGAACTGCCCCGCACGACATGGGCGTTGGTGAGGACCCGGCCCCGTTCGTCGAAGACGAACCCCGATCCCTGTCCCTCGGCCGTCCGCACGGACACCACGCTGGGCAGCACCCGGGCGGCGACGGCCTCCAGGTCACCGCCCGCGTCCCGCGGTGTGGTGATGGCCGCCGGGTCCTGGTCCCCCCACGCCCCGGCCGCGTACCCGGCGAACCCGCCCGCGAGCACGGCGGCGAGCAGGGTGGCGGTGAGGGGCCGCGAGGGCTTCCCCTGGGCCGGGGCGGGGGTGACGACCGGGTTGCCGACAGGGTTGGTCGAGGCGGGGTGGTGCCGTGGGGCGGGTGGGGGCGCGGCGAGGAAGGCGGGGCCGCGTGGGGTGCCGAGGCCGGGGTGGGAGACGGGTTCGTCCAGCGGGCTCCCGGGCCCGGAGGGGTCCGTACGGCCGGGCGGCCGGGTGGGGACGGCTCCGTCGAGGGCCGGGGCCGCGGGATGGGTGTCTTCGGTCACGGGGTGCCTCCTTGGTCGGTGGAACCGGGGGCGGTGGACGGGCCGGTGACGGGTACCGCGGGTCGGGGCGGGGTCACCGCGGCCGTGCTCAGGGCAACCGGGTTCAGGGCAACCGAGTTCACGGCAGCCGGGTTCACGGCAACCGAGTTCGAGGCAGCCGGATACACGGCAACCGGGTTCAGGGCAACCGAGTTCACGGCAGCCGGGTTCAGGGCAGCCGAGTTCACGGCAACCGGGAGAACCACAGCAGCGACGTCGCGGCGGCGGCGAGCGCGGTGAGCAGGGCGGCGGCGACGAACCACTGCCAGATCTCGCGCTCCTCGGTGCGATGGCCCACGGAGCTGCCGATGTCGTCGTAGACGGCCTCGAGTTCCTTTCCGGTGGCCGCCTCGTGGTAGTCGCCGCCCGTGGCGGCGGCCAGGTCCTCCAGGGCGGGTCCGTCGACGGGGACCTGGACGGAGTTGCCGGAGGGCAGGTCGATGGTGCCGTCCTGGGTGCCGTAGGCGATCGTGGAGACCGGGATCCGGTCGGCGGCCACCTCCCTGGCCGCCGACTCCACCGGGCGGCCGGTGGTGTTGGAGCCGTCGGAGAGCAGCACGATGTGGGCGGGCGGCGGCTCGGTGTCGGCCTGTTCGTCGAGGGTGCGGATGGCGTCGCGGGCGGCCGTCACGGCGTCCCCGATGGCGGTGCCCGCGCCGGTCTGCAACCCCTCGATCGCGGCGCGCAGCAGCTCGCGGTCGGTGGTCGGCGGGACCGCGACCGTGGCGGTGCCGCTGAACGGGACGAGTCCGGCGTTGAACCGTTCGGGCAGCTGGTCCACGAAGGCGAGCGCGGCGGTGCGGGCGGCGGCGAACCGGGTCGGCTGGACGTCGGTCGCCTCCATCGACGCGGAGACGTCGAAGGCGACGACGACCGTGGCCCGTTCCCTGGGCACCTGGACCTCGGTGGTCGGCCGGGCGAAGCCCACGACCAGCAGGGCGAGCGTGCCGCAGAAGGCCGCCGCCGGTATGTGCCGCCGCCTGCCCGGCCGGGCGGGGGCGACCTTGTCCAGCAGGTCGAGGTTGGTGAACCGGACGGCGTAGCGACCGCGCCTGCGCTGGACCAGCACATAGGCGGCGACGAGTCCGGCGAGCGGGAGCAGGAGCGCCAGCCAGCCGGGGGAACGCAGACTCATGGTGCCCCCTTCGCGCCCGCCCGCCGCCGCTGGCCGGACACGTACCGGACGATGTCGCGCACCCAGTCCCGGTCGGTGCGCAGCTGGAGGTGGGCGGCGCCGGAGTGACGGATGGACTGCCGGATCAGGGCCCGCTGCTCCAGCGCGGCGGCGGCGTAGCGCTCGCGGAACCGGCGGGCGTGGGTGGGGATCTCACGGCGGCGGCCGGTCTCGGGGTCGACCACGGTGAGCAGCCCGACGTCGGGCAGTTCCAGCTCGCGCGGGTCGACGGTCTCGACGGCGAGGACCTGGTGGCGGCGGGTGGTGGTGCGCAGCGGCTGCTCCCAGCCGCTCTCCAGGAAGTCGGAGATGACGGCGACCATGCCGCGCGGCGGCAGCACCCGCAGGGCGTGCAGCGCGTCGGCGAGGCTCTGCTCCGGGACGCCCGGTTCCACCCGGGGCCGCTCCAGCGCGGCCCGCAGGATCGCCAGCAGCTGGCCCCGGCCACCGCGGGGCGGGATACGGCGGATCCCGTACGGGCCGGTGAGCTGGGCGCCGAGCCGGTTCCCGGCGCGCTCGGTGAGGAACGCGACCGCCGCCGCGGCACCCACGGCCAGGTCCCGCTTCTCCATCCGGGCGGTGCCGAAGTCCATGCTGGCGGAGGCGTCGAGGACGATCCAGGTGGTGAGTTCGCGGTCGGCGAGGGTGCGGCGGACGTGCGGGACGGTGGTGCGGGCGGTGGCGTTCCAGTCCATCCGGCGGACGTCGTCGCCGATGACGTAGGGACGGGTCTCGGAGACCTCGCTGCCGGGGCCGGGCAGGAGGGAGGGGTGGTCGCCCTGGAGGAGGCCGTCGGGGCGGCGGGTGAACAGCAACTCCAGGTGTTTCAGCGCCTGTTCGGGGGTGAGTTCGCGCAGGGAGGGGGTGCTGTCGCTCATGCGGCGCCCTCCTCGGTGGCCGCCTGGCGCGGGCTGATCAGGGGACGGGGTACGGCGGCGAGCACCTCGTCGACGATCGCGGCGGCACTGACCCCGTCGGCGAGCGCGTCGAAGGAGAGGACCAGCCGGTGGGCGAGGACCTCGTGGGCCAGGTCGTGCACGTCGTCGGGCAGGACGTAGCCGCGTCCGCGCAGCAGGGCGAGGGCGCGGGCGGCGGCCACCAGGCCGAGCGTGGCGCGCGGGCCCGCGCCGTGCGCCACCCGGCTGTCGGGACCCGCGAGTTCCCGGGTGGTGACGACGAGCCGTACGGCGTACTCGGCGACGGCGTGGTGCACGAACACCTCGTCGGCGGAGCGCTGGAGCGCCACGAGCCGCTCGGGGGTGAGGACGCGGCGCGGGCGGGGCGGGTCGACGCTCATCCGGTAGAGGATGGCGAGTTCCTCGGACTCGCTCGGCGCGGCGACGTCCACCTTGAGCAGGAAGCGGTCGCGCTGGGCCTCGGGGAGCTGGTAGACGCCCTCGGACTCGATCGGGTTCTGGGTGGCGAGGACGAGGAACGGCTCGGGGACGGGGAGGGTGGTGCCGCCGATGGAGACCTGGTGCTCGCCCATCACCTCGAGGAGCGCCGACTGCACCTTGGCGGGAGCGCGGTTGATCTCGTCGGCGAGGACGACATTGGCCATCACCGGGCCCGGTTCGATGTCGAAGGCCTCCTGGGAGGGGCGGTAGATCCGGGTGCCGGTGATGTCGGAGGGAACCAGGTCGGGGGTGAACTGGAGGCGCGCGAAGTGGCCGCCCGCGACATGCGCGAGCGTCTTCGCGGCCAGCGTCTTGGCGACGCCGGGCACGCCCTCCAGCAGGCAGTGGCCGCGGGCCAGGACCGCGGTGAACATGCGTTCCACCATGCGGTCCTGGCCGACGATGACCCGCTTGACCTCGAAGAGGGCCTCTTCGAGGAGTTTGCCCTCGGTCATGGGCGGTGGCTCCTTTGGTCGTCGGGGTGTGGAGCCAAGACCATCAGGCGGAGCCGAAAATGTACTTAAAGGGGGTGGCTGGGCCGGGGGGCCGAGTGCGGGTCGCCGGTGGCTAGTCGCGCAGTTCCCCGCGCCCCTGAGCGGCACTGTCCAGACGTTGGCCGCGAAGCAGCCACCATGCCGCCGCTGACGCTATGAGCAGGACCGTTGCCCCTACGCCCGCCGCCAGCGTCAGGCCGTCCACGAAGGACTGGCGGGCCGCGTCCAGCATCACCGCCGAGGTGTGCGCGGGCAGTTCCGTCGCCGCCTCCACCGCGCCGCCCAGGGATTCGTGGGCGGCGGCCGGGGTGCCCGTGGGGGCGGTGAAGCCCTTGTACACGCCCGTCACGATGGAGCCGAGCAGGGCGATGCCGAGGGCCGCGCCCAGTTCGTAGGCCGTCTCGGAGACCGCGGAGGCCGCGCCCGCCTGTTCCTTCGGTACGGCGGTCAGGATGACGTCGGCGGTGACGGTGAAGGAGAACCCGGCGCCGACGCCGACGACCAGCAGGGCGGCCCCGAGCAGCGGGTACCCGGTGTGCTGGTCGAGCAGGGTCAGCGCGGCCAGGGCCAGGCCGACCGCGGCGAGTCCGCCGGAGACCACGGCCCGTACCGAGAAGCGCCGGGCGGCGTGGCCCGCGACCAGCCCGGCCGCCACCGCGCCGACGGCGGCGGGGAGTTCGGCGAGGCCCGCCTCGAAGGGGCGCCTGCCCTGGACGAGTTGCAGGTACTGGGAGAGGAAGAACACCAGCCCGGACAGGCCGAGGATGGTCAGCAGGTCGGCGAGCACGGCCCCGCTGAAGCCGCGGTGCCGGAACAGCCGCATGTCCAGCAGCGGGGCGGGCAGGGTGAGCTGCCGCCGGACGAAGCCGTGGAGGGCGGCGGCGCCCAGCGCGCCCACCGCGAGCGGCTGCCACCCGGGCCCGTGGGCGGCGAGTTCCTTGACGGCGTAGACGACCGCGACCATGCCGACCAGCGACAGCAGGACGCCGCGCAGGTCCCAGGGGCCGGGGCTGGGGTCGCGGGACTCGGGGAGCAGTCTGGCGCCGACCAGGACCAGGACCGCCATCACGGGCAGGTTGATCAGGAAGACCGAGCCCCACCAGAAGTGCTCCAGGAGCAGGCCGCCCGCTATCGGGCCGACGGCGGTGCCCGCGGAGGCGGTGGCGCCCCAGATGCCGACGGCGAGGCTGCGCTCGCGCGGGTCGTGGAAGAGGTTGCGGATCAGGGCGAGCGTGGCGGGCATCAGGGTGGCGCCCGCGACGCCGAGGAGGGCCCGGGCCAGGATCATCAGCTCGGGGGTGGTGGCGTAGGCGTTGAGCACGGACACCGCGCCGAAGGCGGTGGCGCCGACGAGCAGGATCCGCTTGCGGCCGATCCGGTCGCCGAGGCTGCCCATGGAGACGAGCAGACCGGCGATCACGAACGAGTAGACGTCGCCGATCCACAGCAGTTGGGTGCCGGTCGGGTCGAGGTCCTCGCTGATGTACGGGGTGGCGAGGCCGAGGACGGTCGCGTCGACGGCCACCAGCAGCACGGCGAGCACGAGCACGGACAGCGCGAGCCAGCGGCCCGGGCGCCGCACCGCCTCGGCCGTGTCGACGTGCCGCATGGTGCTGGTCATGGTTCCTCTCTTCGGAGCGCTCCGCCGAGCAGCAGCTCGACGATCATGTGCTGGAAGTCCTTGGCGGCGACCCGGCCGTTCTGCGCGGCCCAGGCCGCGGAGCCGACGAGGCCGTAGAGCGCCTCGGTGAGCCAGGCGGGCGTGAGGTCGATGCGGAACTCGCCGCTCTGCTGGCCGCGCCGGAACAGCGCGGCGATCCTGGCGTCGAGGCGGGACCAGCCCTCGTGCTGTTCCTCGCCCTCGAACAGCTGGTTCTCGGTGACGAGGAACGCGAGCAGCCCGGCCGAGGGTTCGATCTCCCGCACCAGCCGCCGTACGGCGTCACTGGCGCTGCCTCCGTCCAGCCGGGCCGAGTCCAGGGCGGCCTCGCACTCGGCGATGCCCAGCGCCTCCAGCGCGCGGACCAGGGCGTCCCGCCCGGCGAAGTGCCGGTGCAGGGTGGCGCGGCTGATCCCGGCGGCCTTGGCAACCTCGTCCATGGTCGCGGTGGCTTTGTGGGTCAGCAGCGCTGCGGCGGTGCGCAGTACGTGGTCACGATCGACAGCCATGAGACAACCATAGACCATATGAGACGTGCATGTCTCATGCTGGGCATACGTGACTCACGGATCGTGGGTCAGTCACTCGGGTGAGTCTCAGTGCCAGGGCAGCTGTCCGCGCCGCTCCCAGTACACCCGCGGCTCCTCCGCCAGCGTGGCGAGCAGGGCGAGCTGGTCCTCGTCGAGGTCGACGACCGGCGCGTGCAGGTTGGAGGCGAGCTGGCTGACGGTCGCGGCGCCGGAGAGGACGACACCGGCCCAGGGCTGCCGCAGGATCAGCGCGAGCGCTACGGCGTCACAGCCGAGGGTGGTCTCCTCGGCCACCGACACCAGGGCGGAGGGGGCGTTCTCCCCGGCGAGCCGTCCGTTGGCCATGCCCTCCTTGACGATCACCGTGAGCCCGGCGTCACGCGCCTCGGCGAGCGCGGGGGCGGCCGAGGTCTCCAGGGCGTTGTAGGTGGACTGGACGGTACGGAAGAGGGGCTCGCCGTCGACCGTCACCTCCAGCGCGGCACGGATCGCGTCGGCCTGCGCCGGGCCGCTGGTGGAGAAGCCGACGGTCAGCCCCGCGGCGGCGGCCTCGGCGAGCCGGGCGTGCAGTTCCTTGTCGGTGAGGGCTGGGCTGTCCGGGGTCACCGAGTGGATCTGGTAGAGGTCGAGCCGGTCGCCGAGCAGTTCCACGCTCTCCGCGCGCTGTCGCTCGTACGCCGCCAGGCTGTGGTCCTTGACCTCGTGGCGCTCGGCGTCGGTGGACCAGTCGGCGGTGTAGGTGTAGCCCCATTTGCTGCCGATGACGACGTCGTCGACGTCGGGGCGGGTGCTCAGCCAGTCGGCGAGGAACTCCTCGGAGAGACCGTAGGAGCGGGCGGCGTCGTAGTAGCGCACGCCCTGCGCGTAGGCGGCGTCCAGGAGGTCGTGGGTGCGGGTGCGCAGCGTCTCGACGCTGCGGTCCTCTCCGAGGTCGTGGTCGCGGCCGAGGTTGATGTAGCCCGGGCGGCCGACGGCGGCGAGACCGAGGCCGATGTGGCAGGTCGGGGTCGTGGCTGTGGCCAGTCGGGCGAAGGGCATCGCGGGCTCCGTTCGGTCGCTGCGGTGAGGCGTGCGACCAAAGTAACCCGCGATGACCGTCGCTTCAGGGCTCGGCTGGCGCGGTGCGTGGGCGAGTGCGGGAGCGTCGTGGGTTGTCGCGCGGTTCCCCGCGCCCCCGGGGCGCCGCCCTCAAGGGCGCTTCTTCGCGTCCGCCCACGCGTGCTGCGCCGCCACGTCCGTCCTGACCTCCGCCAGTTGTACGGCGACCGCGCTCGGCGCCGTACCGCCCCTGCCGTCGCGTGAGGCCAGGGCGCCCGGGACGTTGAGGACCGTGCGGACCTCGGGGGTGAGGTGGGCGGAGATCTTCGCGAACTGTTCGTCGGTGAGGCCGTCCAGCTCCTTGCCCTCGGCCTCGGCGACCTTGACGCACTCCCCGGCGACCTCGTGCGCGACGCGGAACGGGACGCCCTGCTTGACCAGCCACTCGGCGATGTCGGTGGCCAGGGAGAACCCGGCCGGGGCCAGTTCCTCCATCCGCTCGCGGTGGACGGTGAGGGTGGCCATCATGCCGGTGAAGGCGGGGAGCAGGACCTCCAGCTGGTCGATGGAGTCGAAGACCGGCTCCTTGTCCTCCTGGAGGTCGCGGTTGTAGGCGAGGGGCAGCGCCTTGAGCGTGGCCATCAGGCCCGTCAGGTTGCCGATGAGGCGGCCGGACTTGCCGCGCGCCAGCTCCGCGATGTCCGGGTTCTTCTTCTGCGGCATGATCGACGAGCCGGTGGAGAAGGCGTCGTGCAGGGTCACGAAGGAGAACTCCTTCGTGTTCCAGATGATGACCTCCTCGGCGATCCGGGAGATGTTCACCCCGATCATCGCGGTGATGAAGGCGAACTCGGCGACGAAGTCACGGGAGGCCGTGCCGTCGATGGAGTTGGCGGCGGAGCCGTGCTCGAAGCCGAGGTCGCGGGCGACCGCCTCCGGGTCGAGGCCGAGGGAGGAACCGGCCAGGGCACCCGAGCCGTACGGCGAGACGGCCGTGCGCTCGTCCCACTGGCGCAGCCGCTCGGCGTCCCGGGTGAGGGACTGCACATGGGCGAGGACGTGGTGGGCGAAAAGCACCGGCTGGGCGTGCTGGAGGTGGGTGCGGCCGGGCATCGCCACGTCCGGGTGGGCCTCGGCCAGGCCGATCAGGGCGTCCTGGAGGTCGGCGACCAGACCGCCGATGACACGGGCGTGGTCCCGCAGGTACATCCGGAAGAGGGTGGCGACCTGGTCGTTCCGGGAGCGGCCCGCGCGCAGCTTGCCGCCGAGGTCGGGTCCGAGGCGCTCCAGCAGGCCGCGCTCCAGGGCGGTGTGCACGTCCTCGTCCGCGATCGTGCCCACGAAGGCGCCAGACGCCACGTCCGCCTCGAGCTGGTCGAGCCCGGCGATCATCCGGGTCAGCTCGTCCTCGGTGAGCAGCCCCGCCGTGTGCAGCACGCGCGCGTGGGCACGCGATCCGGCGATGTCGTAGGGCGCGAGCCGCCAGTCGAAGTGGACGGACGCGGACAGCTTGGCCAGGGCCTCGGCGGGACCGTCGGCGAAACGGCCGCCCCAGAGCCGTACGTCACCGCTGTTGCTGCTCACTTGCGTTGCTCCTCGGAAGATGGCGATGTGCGACAGATGCCGATGTGCGACCGCCTCCCCACGGCGAGTGAGGAGGCGGCTGTCAGGCTAGTGCGTGTGAGAGGGCGTCAGCCGCTCACGCCAGGTCCCGCTTGGCGGCGATCTTCGACGACAGGCTGTAGATGTCGATGAAGCCCTTGGCCGCGGCCTGGTCGAAGCTGTCGCCGGTGTCGTAGGTGGCGAGGTTGAAGTCGTACAGCGACGACTCCGAGCGGCGGCCGGTGACGACGGCGCGACCGCCGTGCAGGGTCATCCGGATGTCGCCGTTGACGTGCTGGTTGGCCTCGGCGATGAAGCCGTCCAGGGCGCGCTTGAGCGGGGAGAACCACAGGCCGTCGTAGACCAGCTCGCTCCAGCGCTGCTCGACGCCGCGCTTGTAGCGGGCGAGTTCGCGCTCGACGGTGACGTTCTCCAGCTCCTGGTGGGCGGTGATCAGGGCGATCGCGCCGGGGGCCTCGTAGACCTCGCGGGACTTGATGCCGACGAGGCGGTCCTCGACCATGTCGATGCGGCCGATGCCCTGGGCGCCCGCGCGCTCGTTGAGCTGCTGGATGGCCTGCAGGACGGTGACGGGCTTGCCGTCGATGGCGACCGGGACGCCCTCCTTGAAGGTGATGATCACCTCGTCGGGCTCGCGGGCGGCGGCCGGGTTCTGGGTGTACTCGTAGATGTCCTCGATCGGGGCGTTCCAGATGTCCTCGAGGAAGCCGGTCTCGATGGCGCGGCCGAAGACGTTCTGGTCGATGGAGTACGGCGACTTCTTGGTGGTCGCGATCGGCAGGCCCTTCTCCTCGCAGAAGGCGATGGCCTTGTCCCGGGTCATGGCGTAGTCGCGGACCGGGGCGATGCACTTCAGGCCGGGGGCGAGGGCGACGATGCCCGCCTCGAAGCGGACCTGGTCGTTGCCCTTGCCGGTGCAGCCGTGCGCGACGGTGTCGGCGCCGTGCTTCTGGGCGGCGGCGACGAGGTGCTTGACGATGGTGGGCCGGGAGAGGGCGGAGACCAGCGGGTAGCGGTCCATGTAGAGCGCGTTGGCCTTGATCGCGGGGAGGCAGTACTCCTCGGCGAACTCGTCCTTGGCGTCGGCGACCTCGGCCTCGACGGCCCCGCAGGCGAGCGCGCGCTTGCGGATGACGTCCAGGTCCTCGCCACCCTGGCCGACGTCCACGGCAACGGCGATGACCTCGGCGCCGGTCTCCTCGGCGATCCAGCCGATGGCGACGGAGGTGTCCAGACCGCCGGAATAGGCGAGTACGACGCGCTCGGTCACGGGGTTTCTCCTCACACTGCATTCGCTGACATGCATGAGTATGCAGTACCCCGCATGATTCGTCAATCAGCCCCCTGCCTCCAGGGGGAAATATTTCTTTAGACAAACAAATCAAGTAGCTGGATAATGCTCCGCATGGGAAAGACTCATGAGCGCATAGCAGGCAGGCTCCGGGCCTTCATCGAGGAGCAGCCGCTCTTCTTCACCGCGACCGCCCCGCTCTCCGGCGACGGCACGGTCAACCTCTCCCCCAAGGGACTCAAGGGTTCCCTCGTCGTGCTCGACGACCGCACCGTCGCCTATCTGGACTTCGCGGGCTCCACCTCCGAGACGGTCGCCCATCTGCGCGAGAACGGCCGGATCACGCTGATGTGGTGCGCCTTCCAGGGGCCGCCGAACATCGTCCGCGTCCACGGGCGCGGCGAGCCGGTCTTCCTGGACGACCCGCGCTTCGGCGACCTCCTCGCCCGCTTCCCCGACATCGACCCGGACTCGCACGGCCTGCGCGCGATCATCCTCGTCACCGCCGACCACATCCGCGACAGCTGCGGCTACGCGGTGCCCTTCATGGCGTACGAGAGCGAGCGCGACCTGCATGCCAGGCGCTTCGCCCGCGAGGACGACGCCTCGCTGAGCGAGTACTTCGCCAAGAAGGAGCACATCGCCACCAGCATCGACGGCCTGCCCGGGCTGCCCCTGCCGCTCCCGCCCCGGAGCGGTTGAGCGACCCCGTCCGGAGCAGCCGGGCTGGCGGCGCGACCACCGCCCGCTAGCGTCGGTGCCATGCGCACCGCTGCCGTCGTGGCCCTCGTGTTCCTGCTGACCGGCGCCGCCCCCGCCGACCCGGGCACGCTGCCCGACCGGATGGCGGACACCGGCGGCGGCCGTCAGCTGATCACCGCCGTGGCACCGGAGCCGGGCTCCACGACGGGCACGGTCACCTGGTGGGACCTGACCGACGGCCGCTGGGTGCGCACCGGTTCGGCACCGGCCCGCTTCGGCGCGAACGGCCTGGCCGAGGGCCGCTCCCGGCACCAGGGCACGCACACCACCCCGACCGGCCTGTACGACCTCCCGTACGCCTTCGGCATCAAGAAGGCGCCGCCCGGGACGACGTACCCCTACCGGCCCGTACGCCAGCACTCCTGGTGGTGCCAGGACAACGACTCCCCCGCCTACAACCGCTGGGCCGAACCCCGCCCGGCCCACTGCCGCCCCACCGAGGCCGAGCACCTCGTCTCCTACGGCACCCAGTACGCGCACGCCCTCGTCATCGGCTTCAACTACCGCCACCCGGTGCGCGGCCGGGGCGCCGGGATCTTCCTGCACGTCAACGGGCGCGGGGCGACGGCGGGGTGTGTGTCGGTGCCCGCAGACGCGATGCGGCGGATTCTCGCGTGGGCGGATCCGGCGGGGCGTCCGCACATCGCCATCGGGACGGAGAGCGGGCCGACCGCCGTCGTCCGCTACTGAGAGGGCACCGTGCTGTGCCTGCTTGCTGGCGGGTCAGGCCCTGCGTGACTGGACGCGGCAGGAGAGCGTCCGGGTGACCCGGTCCCTTCGGTACGCCGCCGTGTGCGGTGTGTCGGGGGTGACGCTGGCCGCCGTCGCGGTGGTGGTCGTCTGGACGGCGACGGCCGCGCCGCCGGACCGTCTCGTGCGGGTGGTGACCACCAGCGGGGAGCGGTGCGGGGAGTTCCTGGGCTCGGGGCCGGGCGGGGTGGTGCTGCGCACCGGCGGCGAGGAGCGGGCGGTGCGGCCCGGATCCACGGTGACGTCGGTGGTGCCGGTCTCCCCGCCTGCCCGTAGCCAGGCCGTTCGCGGCACACGGCGGCGGGCGGGCTGAACGCACGGCCCGCCCCGCACGTATCTCTGGGCCGAGGGACCACGACACACCCTTTCCCCCGCCCCGGAGGAACAGTGACCAGCACGCTCGCCAGCGGCCGGGCCGCCCGGCGTCAGACGATGCGCCGTATTCGCCCGCGCCGGAACCCCGCCGTCCCGTTGCTGCTCGGCCTGTGGGCGGGGGCGGCCGGGGTGTTGTGGCTGTGGTGGCAGAACACCCCGTCCGTCGCCGACCGGACGGGGCAGGTTCTGGGCGCGGGGCGGATCACCGGGCTGCTCGCCGGGTATCTGATGGCGCTGGTGGTGCTCCAGATGGCGCGGGTGCCCGCGCTGGAGCGGCGGGTGGGCTCGGACCGGGTGGCCCGCTGGCACGCGATGACCGGGCGCTACACGCTGTGCCTGGTCATCGCCCATGTCTTCCTCATCACCTGGGGGTACGCCCTGCAGGCGGGCCGGGACCTCGGCTATCTCGTGCAGCAGTTCGTCAGCCTGGTGACCGAGCTGCCGGACGTGGGCAAGGCGGGCATCGGGACCGGTCTGCTGCTGTTCATCGGGCTGGTGTCGATCGGCGGCATCCGGCGCAGGCTGCCGTACGACGCCTGGTACCACATCCATGTCCTGATGTACGTGGCGGTGTTCCTGACGTTCTGGCACCAGATCGCCGCCGGGCACGAGTTCGCCGTGGAGCCGCTGGCGAAGACCTTCTGGTACGGCCTGTACGGCACCGTCACCGCGCTGGTGCTCTGGTACCGGGTCGTCACCCCGATCCGGCTCAACGTGCGGCACCGGATGCGGGTCGAGGCGGTGATCGAGGAGACGCCGGGGATCGTGTCGGTGCTCATCGGCGGGCGCAAGCTGCACCGGATGGGCGCGGAGGCGGGGCACTTCTTCCGGTGGCGGTTCCTCGCGCCGGGCATGCGGTTCAGCTCCCACCCGTACTCGCTGTCGGCGGCGCCCCGCCCGGGCATGCTGCGGATCACCGTCAAGGCGATCGGCGACCACAGCTCCCGGCTGCGGGAGCTGGAGCCCGGCACCAAGGTCTGGGCCGAGGGCCCCTACGGCGCCCTGACCGCCGCCCGGCGCAGCCGCGGCAAGGTGCTGCTGGTCGCGGGCGGCGTCGGCATCACGCCCATGCGGGCGCTGTTCGAGACGCTGCCGGGCGCCTCCGGTGACCTGACGCTGCTGTACCGGGCCAACAGCACCCAGGACCTGGCCCTGTGGGACGAGTTGGCCGCGATCGCCGACGAGCGGGGGGCCAGGCTGATGTACGCGGTCAACAGCCCGGACGGGGCGCGCCCGGACATCTCCGCGGAGTCGCTGCGCCGGAAGGTCCCGGACATCGAACGCCACGACGTCTTCCTGTGCGGGCCGCCCGGCTTCGCGCAGTCGGTGTACGAGGCGCTGCGCGGCGCGGGTGTTCCGGCCCGCCGCATCCATCACGAGTCGTTCGAGATGTGAGCGACGCCGCCTCACCCACACCTGCCGCCCACGTCCTTCGCGAATCAGGAGCCCCGCAAGATGAGGAAGAGTCACCCGCTCCGGCGGATCGTGCTCACCACCGCCGCCACCGTGTCCGGGATCGTGCTGCTGCTGTCGCTGAAGCCGGGCAGCGACCCGGGCTCCCCGGCGGCGGTGGGCGGCGCGGCACCGCAGCGGACCGCGGCGGGCCAGTCCCCGGACGGCGGCACGCTCACCGGGAGCGTGGTGCAGACGCAGTACGGGCCGGTGCAGGTCCGCATCACCGTCGAAGGCGGC
>NZ_JBHVMS010000007.1:156708-344380 GCF_042796855.1 Streptomyces sp. NPDC057877 | reverse complement strand
GCAAGATCACCCAGGCCCAGGCCGTCCAGGCACCCGACAGCGACGCCACCAACGACGCCCTCCCCCAGCTCAACCAGGCAGCCGTCACCGCCGGAAGCGCCGACATCGACGCCGTCTCCGGAGCCACCTACACCAGCAAGGGATACCAGCAGTCCCTGCAGTCGGCCGTGGACCAGATGGAGAAGGCGGATGCCGAGCAGCCCGGCTCGGGGCAGCAGGCCCGTACCGTCACCGGTGAGGTGGCGCAGACGCAGTACGGGCCCGTGCAGGTCCGCATCACCGTCGAAGGCGGCAAGATCACCCAGGCCCAGGCCGTCCAGGCACCCGACAGCGACGCCACCAACGACGCCCTCCCCCAGCTCAACCAGGCAGCCGTCACCGCCGGAAACGCCGACATCGACGCCGTCTCCGGAGCCACCTACACCAGCAAGGGATACCAGCAGTCCCTGCAGTCGGCCCTGGACCAGGCCGGTGGCTGAGCCGGTGGCCGAGTCCGCACAGACTCCCGCCGCGGTGCGTCATGTGGAGGAGACGATGGGGACCGTCTTCTCCTTCGACGTCCGCGGCGGGGACCCCGATGCCGTACGGGCCGCGCTGCGCGAGGCGGTCGCCGGGCTGCACGAGGTCGACGCGGTGTTCAGCACCTTCCGTGAGGACAGTCAGGTCTCCCGGCTGGCCAACGGCGAGCTGACCGTCGAGGAGTGCGCTCCCGAGGTCGCCGAGGTGCTGGAGCTGGGCGCGGAGGCGGAGCGGGTGAGCGACGGCTGGTTCAGCACGGCGTACGAGGGGCGGCTGGACCCGACCGGGATCGTCAAGGGCTGGGCGATCGAGCGGGCGGCTCGGCGGCTGGCGGCGGCCGGGGCCAGCGGGGTCAACCTCAACGGCGGCGGGGACGTGCAGTTGCTCGGCACTCCCGGGGTGCGGCGGCCCTGGCGGGTCGGCGTGGCGGATCCGCTGCGGCCGGGTGGGCTCGCGGCGGTGGTGTCCGCCGCCGGGGCGCCCGAACTGGCCGTCGCCACCTCCGGCTCCGCCGAGCGCGGCGCCCATGTCGTCGACCCGCGCACGGGGCGCTCCGCGGTCACGGACCTGGTCGCCGTGACCGTCGTCGCCCCCCGGCTGACCTGGGCCGACTGCTGGGCCACGGCGGCCTTCGCGATGGGGTCACGGGCCGCGCTGGCGTGGCTGGAGGGCCTGCCCGACGTGGAGGCGCTGCTGATCACGGCGGGGGACGAGGTGCGGTGCACCCGGGGGCTTGCGGCGCGGCTGGGGTAGGCGTCGCGCCTGGCCCTACGCCCTTTCTGACGCGGAGCGCTCCCGCAGGAGTCCCTCGACGCCCCGCAGGAAGGTCTCCGAGACCAGTGCGGCGTCGGCGAGACAGCCCGCGGCCATCGCGCCATCCCGGAGCATGACGAAGTGTCGGCCGTCGGCGTCGGCGGGTGGGCCGTCGGTGTGTGCCAACAACTCCGTGACGGTGTCGAGGAACCACTGCCGGTGGGCCAGGACGGCCCGGTGGATGGGGTGCGCGGGGTCGGGGTATTCGGCGGCCGCGTTGAGGAAGGCACAGCCGCGGAAGCCCCGGGACCGGATACCCGCGGTGATGGACCGGGCGACGGCCCGGACCTGGTCGGCCGCCGACTCCTCACTCGCCCGTGCGGTCTCGACCTGGGCCCGGATCTCCCGGTCGGCGAGGTCGAGGTAGGCGAGGACGAGTTCCTCCTTGCCCGTGAAGTGCCGGTACAGCGTGGCGCGGGTGACCTGTGCCTCCGCGATGATCCGGTCGATGCCGACGGAGTGGATCCCCTCCGCGTAGAAGATCCTCGTCGCCGTGGCGAGCAGCCGTGATCGCGCTTCCGACGTGCTGTTGCCCTGTGTGCTGTGGCCCATGCGTCCAGGCTACCGAACCATGAGGGAGAACGATCGGTCTTGACGACAGGGCCGGGCTCGCCTTAGATAGCGAGGTAGACCGAACGTTCTCCCTCACGTCTCGGCATCCGCAGACACCCAAGGACATCCCATGGACACCATCACCGCCGACAGCCCCACCACCAACGCCCCCGCGGCCCTGCGCAAGCTCTACTTCCTGCGCTTCGGTTTCGCCGCCGGATGGGCCGCCCTGCTCCTCGCGACCGCCTCCACACTGGGACCGGTCAGCGCGACGCTGCTGGTGATCTACCCCCTGTTCGACCTGGCGTGCGCCGTCGTCGACGTCCGGTCCGCCAGGGCACACGGCGGCCCCGTCCGTGGTCTGTACGCCAACATCGCGCTCAGCGCGCTCACGGGCGTCGGTCTGGCCGTCGCCGCCGCCTCCGGCATCCCGGCCGTCCTGCGGGTCTGGGGCGTCTGGGCCGTCACCGCGGGCGTCGTCCAGCTCGTCGTCGGGGTCGCCCGCCGCCCGCTCGGCGGTCAGTGGGCGATGATCGCCAGCGGGGCCATCTCCACCCTCGCCGGTGCGTCCTTCTTCGCGCAGGCGGGCAGGGACGACGCCTCCCTGAGCGCGCTTGCGGGCTACGCCTTCCTCGGCGGCGTCTTCTTCCTCGTATCCGCCCTGCGTCTGGGCCGGGCCGCCAGGGAGGCGTGAACCGCCTCCCTCAGTGACCGTGCCCGTTCCCGTGCCCGTTCTGGGCCAGCCGCAGCAGATGGTCGGCCAGTGCCTGCCCGCCCCCCGCGTCCCGGCTGATCAGCAGCAGCGTGTCGTCGCCCGCGATCGTCCCCAGGATGTCGTGCAGCTCCGCCTGGTCGATGGCCGAGGCGAGGAACTGCGCGGCGCCGGGCGGGGTGCGCAGGACCACGAGGTTCGCGGAGGCCTCCGCGGAGATCAGCAGCTCCTGGGAGAGCCGCCGCATCCGCTCCTCCTTCGCGGACTCCCCGAGCGGCGCCCGCGGGGTGCGGAAGCCGCCCTCGCTGGGCACCGCGTAGATGAGGTCGCCCTCGTTGTTGCGGATCTTGACCGCGTTCAGCTCGTCCAGGTCCCGGGAGAGCGTCGCCTGGGTGACGCTCAGCCCGTCGTCGGCGAGCAGCTTCGCCAACTGGCTCTGCGAGCGCACCGGTTGCCGGTTGAGGATGTCCACGATCCGGCGGTGGCGTGCCGTGCGGGTCTGTGGCACTGCGGGCCCGTGATCCTGCGCCTGGCTCATCGTCGTCTCATTCTCCGGATCGTCCGTCCCCGTGCACTGCGTCGAGGATGCCGGGCAGCGCCTGGAGGAGCGCGTCCACCTCGTCGTCGCCGAGGTTCAGCGGCGGCATCAGCCGTACGACATCGGGGGCGGGCGCGTTCACCAGGAAACCGGCGTCCTGAGCCGCCTGCTGCACCTGCGCCGCGAGCGGTTCGGTGAGCACGATACCCAGGAGCAGGCCCGCACCCCGGACATGGCTGATCAACGCATGGTTCAGCGACTCGATACCGTCGCGCAACGCGCCGCTCTGCCGCTTGACGTTCGCCAGCAACCCGTCGCCCGCGATGGTTTCCAGGACAGCCAGTCCAGCGGCGCAGGCGACCGGGTTGCCGCCGAAGGTGGTGCCGTGGTGGCCGGGCTGGAGCAGCTCCGCCGCCCGGCCGAAGGCGACCGTGGCGCCCAGCGGCAGCCCGCCGCCGAGGCCCTTGGCGAGGGTGACGACATCGGGCAGGACGCCCTCGTGGGCCTGGTACTCGAACCAGTGCCCGGTCCGGCCGATTCCGGTCTGCACCTCGTCGAGGACGAGCAGCGCGCCGGTGGCCGCGGTGATCGCGCGGGCCGCCTTGAGGTAGTCGGCGGGCGGTACGACGACGCCCTTCTCGCCCTGGATCGGCTCGATGATCACCAGGGCGGTCTCCTCGGTGACCGCGGCGGCCAGCGCCTTGGCGTCGCCGTACGGCACATGCGTGACGTCGCCGGGCAGCGGCAGGAACGGCTCGCGCTTGCCGGGCTGGCCGGTGAGGGCCAGCGCGCCCATGGTGCGGCCGTGGAAGCCCCCGTCGGTGGCGACCATGTGGGTCCGCCCGGTCAGCCGCCCGATCTTGAAGGCGCCCTCGTTGGCCTCGGCGCCGGAGTTGCAGAAGTACACCTTGCCGTCCCGGCCGAAGTGCTCCAGGAGCCGTTCGGCGAGGGCGACGGGCGGTTCGGCGACGAAGAGGTTGGAGACATGGCCGAGGGACGCGATCTGCGTGCTGACCGCCTCGACGACCGCCGGGTGGGCGTGGCCGAGCGCGTTGACGGCGATACCGCCGACGTAGTCGAGGTACTCCTTGCCGTCGGCGTCCCACAGCCGGGTGCCCGCGCCACGGACGAGGGGGAGGCGCGGGGTGCCGTAGTTGTTCATCAGCGCGCCCTGCCACCGCTGGGTCAGTTCGGCGTTGCCGCTCATTCGGCGTCCCCCTGCTTCTCGTCCGGCACGACCATCGTGCCGATCCCCTCATCCGTGAAAACCTCCAGCAGGATCGAGTGCTGGACCCGGCCGTCGATGACGCGGGCGGTGGTGACGCCGTTGCGTACGGCGTGCAGGCAGCCCTCCATCTTCGGCACCATCCCGGAGGCCAGCTCCGGCAGCAGTCTCTCCAGCTGGGACGCGGTGAGGCGGCTGATCACCTCGTCGCTGTGGGGCCAGTCCTCGTAGAGGCCCTCGACGTCGGTGAGGACCATGAGGGTCTCGGCGCCCAGCGCAGCAGCGAGTGCCGCAGCCGCCGTATCAGCATTGACGTTGTAGACATGTCCGTCGTCCTGGGAACGGGCGATCGACGAGACGACCGGGATACGGCCGTCGGCGAGCAGCGCCTCGATCGCGCCCGTGTCGATGGCGGTGATCTCGCCGACCCGCCCGATGTCGACCGACTCGCCGTCGATCTCGGGCAGGTGCTTGGTGGCGGTGATGGTGTGCGCGTCCTCGCCGGTCAGTCCGACGGCCAGCGGGCCGTGCTGGTTGAGCAGGCCGACCAGTTCGCGCTGGACCTGTCCGGCCAGCACCATGCGTACGACGTCCATGGCGTCCTCGGTGGTGACGCGCAGGCCCGCCTTGAACTCGCTGACGATGCCGTGCCGGTCGAGGGCGGCGCTGATCTGCGGGCCGCCGCCGTGCACGACGACGGGCTTGAGACCGGCGTGGTGCAGGAAGACGACGTCCTGGGCGAACGCGGCCTTCAGCTCCTCGTCGACCATGGCGTTGCCGCCGAACTTGATGACGACGGTCTTGCCGTTGTGCCGGACCAGCCAGGGCAGCGCCTCGATGAGGATCTGGGCCTTGGGCAGCGCGGTGTGCTTCCGCGCGGGCGTGTGGGTCATGACGAGTACGCGCTGTTCTCGTGGACGTAGTCGGCGGTGAGGTCGTTGGTCCAGATGGTGGCGGTCTCGGAGCCCGCGCCGAGGTCGGCGACGATGTGCACCTCGCGGTAGCGCATGTCGACCTGGTCACGGTCCTCGCCGACGCCGCCGTCCTTGCACACCCAGACGCCGTTGATGGCGACGCCCAGCCGGTCGGGCTCGAAGGCGGCCTTGGTGGTGCCGATGGCGGACAGCACGCGGCCCCAGTTGGGGTCCTCGCCGTGGAGGGCGCACTTGAGGAGGTTGTTGCGGGCGATGGACCGGCCGACCTCGACGGCGTCGTCCTCGGTCGCGGCGTTGACGACCTCGACCCTGATGTCCTTGCTGGCGCCCTCGGCGTCCCGGATCAGCTGCTGGCCGAGGTCGTCGCAGACCTGCCGTACGGCGTCGGCGAACTCCGCGTACCCGGGCGCGATCCCGGACGCCCCGGAGGCGAGCAGCAGCACGGTGTCGTTGGTGGACATGCAGCCGTCGGAGTCGACGCGGTCGAAGGTGACGCGGGTGGCGTCCCGCAGCGCGCGGTCCAGGGCCGTGCTGTCGAGGTCGGCGTCGGTGGTGAGGACGACGAGCATGGTGGCGAGGCCGGGGGCGAGCATTCCGGCGCCCTTGGCCATGCCGCCGACGGTCCAGCCGCCGCGGGTGACCACGGAGGTCTTGTGGACGGTGTCGGTGGTCTTGATGGCGATGGCGGCCTTCTCACCGCCGTGCTCGGACAGCTGGGCGGCGGCGGTCTCGACGCCGGGGAGCAGCTTGTCCATGGGCAGGAGTACGCCGATGAGGCCGGTGGAGCAGACGGCGACCTCCCCGGCGCCGATGCCGAGGACGTCGGCGGTCTTCTCGGCGGTGGCGTGGGTGTCCTGGAAGCCCTTGGGGCCGGTGCAGGCGTTGGCGCCGCCGGAGTTGAGGACGACGGCGGTCAGCTCGCCGGTCCTGAGGACCTGCTCGGACCACAGGACGGGGGCGGCCTTGACGCGGTTGGAGGTGAAGACGCCCGCGGCGGCGCGGCGGGGCCCGGTGTTGACCACGAGGGCCAGGTCCGGGTTGCCGTTCTCCTTGATCCCGGCGGCGATGCCCGCCGCCGTGAATCCCTGTGCTGCCGTGACGCTCACGGTGCGACTCCGATCGTGGAAAGTCCCAGGCCCTCGGGGAGGCCGAGGGCCAGGTTCATGCTCTGCACGGCACCGCCCGCGGTGCCCTTGGTCAGGTTGTCGATGGCGCTGATCGCGATGATGCGGTGCGCGGCGGCGTCGTACGCGACCTGGACCTGAACGGCGTTGGAAGCCTGGACGGACGCCGTGGCGGGCCACTGGCCCTCGGGGAGGAGGTGGACGAACGGCTCGTCGGCGTAGGCCTTCTCGTAGGCGGCGCGCAGCGACTCGGCGCCGACGCCGGGCCTGGCCTTGGCGCCGCAGGTGGCGAGGATGCCGCGCGGCATCGGCGCGAGGGTCGGGGTGAAGGACACGGCGACCCGCTCGCCCGCCGCCGCGCTGAGGTTCTGGATCATCTCGGGGGTGTGCCGGTGACCGCCGCCGACGCCGTACGGCGACATGGAGCCCATGACCTCGCTGCCCAGCAGGTGGGGCTTGGGCGTCTTGCCCGCGCCGGAGGCACCGGAGGCGGCGACGATCACGGCCTCGGGCTCGGCGAGCCCAGCGGTGTACGCCGGGAACAGGGCGAGGGAGACGGCGGTGGGGTAGCAGCCGGGCACCGCGACGCGCTTGGACCCCTCCAGCGCGGCGCGGGCACCCGGCAGTTCGGGGAGCCCGTAGGGCCAGGTCCCGGCGTGCGGGGAGCCGTAGAACGCCTCCCAGTCGGCGGCGTCCCGGAGCCGGAAGTCGGCGCCCATGTCGACCACGAGCACGTCCGGTCCGAGCTGCTCGGCGACGGCGGCGGACTGGCCGTGCGGCAGCGCGAGGAACACCACGTCGTGCCCGGCGAGCACCTCGGCGGTGGTCTCCTGGAGCACCCGGTCGGCCAGCGGGAACAGCTGCGGCTGGAGCGCGCCGAGCCGCTGTCCGGCGTTGGAGTTGCCGGTCAGGGCGCCTATCTCGACCTCGGGGTGCGTCAGGAGCAGCCGCAGCAGCTCACCGCCCGCGTATCCGCTCGCCCCGGCCACCGCGGCACGTACCGTCATGGAAAAGCCTCCTCCTGGATGGCATGACTATACGTTTCGCTGCACGTTTATGCAATCCCCTGTGATCTTATGCGGGCCCGCCCGCCCCGGCTGCATAGGATCACGGACATGCCACTGCGACCTGTTCAGGTGAACATCAAGGCCCTCGACGCCCCGGCCGTCGGCCGGTTCTGGGCGGAGGCGCTCGGCTGGAGTGCGTACAGCCCGGGGGTGACGACCTACGTCGGACCCGGCGGCGGACTGGTGTGGCCGGACCCGGTCGTCGTCGGCATCGACGTCGTTCCGGTCCCGGAGCCCAAGACGGCGGCGAAGAACCGCATCCATCTCGATCTCCCCACCACCTCCGCGGCCCACCAGGCGGAGCTGGTCGCGCGTCTGCAGTCCCTCGGCGCGAGGGCCGTCCACGTGGGCCAGGGCGACGACGTGCCGTGGACGGTCCTCGCCGATCCCGAGGGCAATGAGTTCTGTGTGCTGGAGCCCCGGGACGTGCACCGGGACACCGGGCCGATCGCCGTGGTGGTGGTCGACTGCGAGGACCCGCGGGCCATGGCCCGGTTCTGGGGTGCGGCGGTGGACTGGCCCCTGCACGAGGTGACCGACGACCACGCGGTGCTGCGCTCCCCCGAGGGCGTCGGCCCGTATCTCGAGTTCCTCCGCACGCCCGACGTGAAGACGGTGCCGGACCGCCTCCATCTCGACCTGCTGCCGTACCCGGGCGACGACAGGGAGGCGGAGGTCGCCCGGCTGCGGGCCCTCGGCGCCACCGATCTCGACCTCGGCCAGGGCGACGTCCCGTGGACGTGCCTGGCCGACCCCGAGGGCCACGAGTTCTGCGTGCTCACCCTGCCCTGAGCGGGCGTCCAGCACTTGTACGCGGCTACCGCTGCCTGATCCTCAGGAACGTGACCGAGTTCGCCGGGAAGGTGTACGTGAACTCCCGCGCGACGCCGTCGAACGTGGAGGTCACCGGGGTGACGGGGGCGTCCGTCTCGGTGTTCACGTCGTCCGGGTCGGCGGCCAGGGTGGTCACCCGGGCGCGCGGGGCAACCTGTGCGGTCCCCAGGTCGACGGCGGTGCGGGCGGCCGTGGGCTGGGCGTTGACGACCTTGACGATCAGCTCGCCGGTGCGCTCGTCCTCGGTGACGACCTGGCGGAACGGCTCGGCGGGCTTGTCGTCGGTGAAGCTGCCCCACAGCTCGCCGTCGAGGTAGAGGCTGACCTGGCGGTCCCGCACCTTGATGTCGATGTCGTAGGCGCGGCCCGTGTCGATGGAGTGCGGCTTGGAGACCAGTGTGGACTTGCCGCCGTCCACGGCCTGTTCCACGGCGGACTGGGTGTTGTTCCAGCCGCCGAGGTTCCACCAGTAGTAGGTGCCGGTGCCCTTGACGCCGAAGGCGACGAGGAAGCCCTCGTTGCCCGACTTCTTGGTGGCCTTGACGTGCAGGTCGTAGTTCTGCCAGGTCGGGTCACCCGCCGTGACCATGGTGTTCTCTGCGGCGGCGTCGGTCTGGACGTACTCGCCGTTCTGGACGGCCCAGCTTCCGGTGCCGGAGTGGGTCCACTGCGCGGACCCGGTGGAGAAGTCGTCCGTGAGGAGTGTGCCGCCGTTGGCCGCGGTGACCCGCACGTCGTCGTAGGCCGCGCTGGTGGCCCAGGTCGACAGGCCCACGGCGCCGGTGATCGGGCCGCTGACGTCGGGGGTGCCGGTGGCGGTGGAGGGGACCACGCGGTCGCCGACGTTGTTCATGAACAGCTTCTGGACCTCGTAGTTGGCGGAGCCCCAGGACGCGCGGTTGTTGAACCAGATCATGTCGGGGCGCCACTGCACGTAGTCCTCGTTGGCGAGCAGCGGGGCGTAGGAGGCGAGCTTGACGACGTCGGCGTTGCGTTCCAGGCCGGTCATGAAGGCGGCCTCGGCGAGGGCGTTCTCGAAGGCGTTGCCCTGGGAGGCGTACTCGCCGAGGAAGACCTTGGGGCCCGAGCGGTCGTAGTCGTCGTAGCGGTCGTTGTTCCGGAGGAACCACTGGGGACTGTTGTAATAGTGCTCGTCCACCATGTCCACGTCCGCGTCGCGGTTGAGCTGCCAGAGGCGGTCGAAGGTGGTGCCGGTGTCGTCGGGGCCCGAGTTGGAGACGATGGTGATGTCCGGGTACTCGGCCTCGATCGCGGCGCGGAACTTCTCGAAGCGGGCGAAGAACGCGTCGGGCAGGTTCTCCTCGTTGCCGACGCCGAGGTGGGTGAGGTGGAAGGGCCTGGGGTGGCCCATCTCGGCGCGCACCTTGCCCCACTTCGAGGTCGCGGGGCCGTTGGCGAACTCGATCAGGTCGAGGGTGTCCTGGATGTGCCGCTTCAGGAGGGCCTCGTCGTCGGTGGCGCGGTTCTGGCCGCAGCCGGTGACCAGGGCGGGGACCACGGGCAGCGGCATGGCGCCGATGTCCTCGGCGAAGCGGAAGTACTCGTAGTAGCCGAGGCCGTAACTCTGGTTGTAGCCCCAGAAGTTGGCGTTCGTCGCCCGCTCCTCCACCGGGCCGATGGTGTCCTTCCACTGGTAGGAGCGCTTGCGCTGCCAGTTGGAGGCCTCGCTGTAGTCCTCCATCGAGCCGGTGTTGACCAGACAGCCGCCGGGGAAGCGGACGAAGGCCGGGTTCAGGGCCTCGATCTTCTCGGCGAGGTCCCGGCGCAGGCCGCCCGGCTGGTTCCTGTAGGTGTCGCGCGGGAACAGCGAGACCATGTCGAGCGCCGTGTCGGCGGTGGTGGCCACGGCGAGTCGGCCGCGGTTGCTGGTGCGGGTGGCGGTGAAGGTGGCCGTGTACTTGGTCCAGCCGCCCCGGACGGCGACCTGCCGGGTGCTCGCCAGGGTGCCCGCGGCGTCCCTGAGGCCGACGGTGAGGGCGGCGGCGCCCGCGGTGCGCGCCCACACGGAGAAGTCGTAGCGCTTGCCCGCCTCGACGCGGATGCCGGTGTTGTAGCCCGCGTTGGTGACCGAGGAACCGGCGGTCAGGGAGAGGTAGTTGCGGTTGCGGGCGTTCAGCCGCCCGGCGTCGTCGACGACCTGCGCGGCGCCGTCGACCGTCCAGGAGGTCAGCGGGGTGTAGGAGCCGTTGTCGGCGGTGGAGTACTCGAAGGACCGGTTCTGCACCAGCTCGGCGTAGAGCCCGCCGTCGGCGGCCCGGTTGATGTCCTCGAAGAAGACGCCGTACATCGTGTCGTCGATCCGCGCGCCCCGGGTGGCCGGGTCGACGGTGATCTCGTAGTCGGTGACGGGCTCGGCGTGGGCGGGCGCGGGGGCGAGGGCGGTGGTGGCCACCAGGCAGGCGGTGAGGGTGAGGCCGAGTCTGCCCAGTCTCCGGCGGGAGCGGGGGGTGGTGCGTGACATGGATACTCCGCGGCTCTGTGCCCCTGAAGGGCATCGTTCGAAATATCGGACATTGGTCAGCACTTCGAACGGCAAGATAGGGAGGGGGCGCGTACGCGTCAATGGGGTGCGGGGCGACGGACGGGAGAGGGAGCGGCGGGCGATGGGCGAGTTCTGGCCAGTGCCGGACGCGCTGGCGTATCTGGCCGGACGCTGGCGGGTGGAGCGGTCCGTGCGCGATCTCGCGACGGGCGAGGAGGGGCACTTCACCGGGACCACCGGTTTCGGCCAACTGGACGGCGGCGGGCTGCTGCACCGGGAGTCCGGCACGTTCGTCTGGCGGGGCGTCGCCCGGCCCGCCGAGCGCACCCTGCGCTTCCTGCCCGGCCCGGCGCCCGGCACGGTCGACGTGCGGTTCGCCGACGGGCGCCCCTTCCACGGCCTGGATCTGACGAGCGGACGGCACATCGCCGACCATCCGTGCTCGGCCGACCTCTACCGGGGCGAGTTCAGCGTCCGGGACGCGGACCACTGGCGGACGGTGTGGCGGGTGCGCGGGCCCGCGAAGGACCTGGTGCTCAGCACCGACTACACCCGCGAGGCCCCACTACACGGATGAGGTGTGCGCCGGTGCCCCGTCCAGGCACAGGTGCCAGCGGCCCGCGCGGCCGGTGACGGTGGTCGTCGACAGCGGGCGGACGTCGATGTGCCAGTACGTCGCGGGCGGCGCCTGCAGGGCGTAGACGAGGGCGGCGCGGATGACGGAGGCCTCGGCGACGGCGACGATCCGGCCGTGCTCGTCGACCGGGCGGGTGTCGAGCCAGCCGCCGACCCGGGAGATGAAGGACAGCAGCGACTCGCCGCCGTGCGGGGTGGAGCGCGGGTCGGCGAGCCAGGCGTCCACCGCCTCCGGCTCGCGGGCCATCGCCTCCCCCAGCGTCATCCCGCCCCAGCGGCCCATGTGGCAGTCCCGCAGGGCGGGCTGGACCAGCGGGTGGTAGCCGAGGGCGTCCCCGGTGGCCCGGCTGCGCGGGGTCGGCGAGCAGTAGCGCAGCTCGGCCGCGGCGAGCGGCAGCAGGTCCCGGGCGACATGCTGCACCTCCTCCCAACCTGCCTGGTCCAGCGGCCGGTCGTCCTCGAACCGCTCCGCGAGCAGGGGCGAGCTGCGCGCGGCTGCGACGAACGTGACCCGAAGTGGCATGCGGGGATCGTGAGCCTCGAAAGTGCGCAGGTCAAGAGGTGTTACCTGGGAGTTACCGAGGGTGCGCGAAACCTTACCGGAGGGTCAGCGTCAGGCGGCTCACGGGCAACGGGCAGGCGACTCACTCGAAGCTGAGCGCCATCCACTGGTCGGGCCGCTCCAGCGCCGCGAACCCCACTTTCGCGTACACCTCGTGGGCGTCGTGGGTGGCCAGCATGATCCGGCGCACTCCGTACGGCCGCAGCTCCTCGCGCACCGCCGCCGCCAGCGCCGTACCGAGGCCCTTGCCCCGTACCGCGGGGTCCACGTACACGTCGCACAGCCAGGCGAAGGTCGCCCGGTCGGTCACCACGCGGGCGTAGCCGACCTGTTCGCCGGAGGCCGTGTCGTACACGCCGAAGTTGAGGGAACCGGCGATCGCCCTGTCCTGCTTCTCCCGGGCCCGTCCGAGGGCCCAGTAGGCGTCGGTGGACAGCCAGCGGTGCACCCGTCCGGCGTCGATCCGGTCGGGGTCGGTGGAGATCTCGTAGCCTTCGGCGAGGCGCGGTACGTCGGTCATGCGGGGATGTTCGCAAGGCGCGGCAGGGGCCGTCGAGCGGATTACCGTGCGCGCGGGAGGACCTCGTCGCAGGCCGCCCGCAGCCGTCGTACGCCCTCGGTGATCTCCCCCGTCGACGCCACCGCGGCGAAGCTCAGCCGGATGTGGGCGGCCGGGGGTTCGGCGCTGAAGTAGGGGCGGCCGGGGGTGATGGCGACGCCCGCGCGCAGGGCGGCGGCGGTCAGGGCCAGGTCGTCGGCGCCGTCGGGCAGGCGCGGCCACAGGTGGTAGCCGCCGGACGGGATGTGCGGCAGCGTCAGCTCGGGCAGCTCCAGCCGGAGCGCGGCGGTCAGCGCGTCCCGGCGGGCCCGCAACTCCGCCGAGACCGAGCGCAGATGGCGCGGCCAGGCGGGCGAGCCGACCAGTTCGAGGGCGGCCTCCTGGAGGGGGCGGGGGACGAAGAAGGTGTCGACGACCTGGATGGCGCGCAGCCGTTCCAGCACCGGGCCGCGGGCGGCGAGGGCGCTCACCCGGAAGCTGGGCGAGGTCGCCTTGGTGAGCGAGCCGACGTGGACGACGACGCCGTCCGGGTCGTCGGCGGCGAGCGGGCGCGGCAGCGGCGGGGCGTCCTCGTGGACCAGCCGTCGTACGAAGTCGTCCTCGATCACGAACGCCCCGGCCTCGCGGGCGATGCGCAGCACCTCGGCGCGCCGGTCGGCGGCGAGGACGGCGCCGGTCGGGTTCTGGAACAGCGGCTGGCAGACGAAGACCCGGGCGCCGGTGGCCCGGAAGGCGTCGGCGAGCAGGGCGGGCCGAACGCCGTCCGCGTCCACGGGGACCGGCACCGGGCGCAGGCCCGCGGCGCGGGCGATGGCGAGCATGCCGGGGTAGGTGGGCGACTCGACGAGGACGGGGGCGCCGGGCGGGGCGAGGGCGCGCAGGGCGGTGGTCAGGGCGGACTGGCCGCCCGAGGTGACCAGGACCTCGGCGGCGGTGACGGCGCCGCCGATGCCGCGCGCGAACCACTCGCGCAGCTCCGGCAGGCCCTCCATCGGCGGCCGTCCCCAGGCACCGGGGCGGCGTCCGGCCCGTGACAGCGCGGCGGCCATCGCCCGCTCGGGCTGGAGCGAGGGGTGCAGGTAGCCGCCGTTGAACTCGATGACGCCGGGCGACGGGGCCGCCAGCGAGACCAGGACACCGGAGGCGTCCACCGAGCGCGGTACGAGGTCGGCGGCGCCGTCCGCGCTGAGGGCGACCTCCTGCCAGGAGGTGTCCCCGGCGGGCGGCGGGGTCGCGGTGCGGGGGCGGGCACGGAAGGCGCCCGCGCCGGGGCGGGTGACGACCAGCCCTTCGGCGGCGAGTTGGGCGAGGGCCCGGGAGACGGTCACCGGGCTGACCCGGAACCGCTCGACGAGGGCCCGGCTGGACGGGAGCTTTCCCTCCGGTGGATAGCGGTTCAGCTCTCTCCGTAGCTGTTCCGCCAGTTCAGCCACGCTGCTACGCTCATGCATGAGAGCAGAGAGTAGCGCTATCGCGCCCACCCGGATAGCGGTCAGCACCCCGGAGCTTCACGGGCCCGGCAGGGCGTCCGGCACGCTCATGGCCGCGCTCGGCGTCACCGCCTTCTCCCTCACCTTCCCGGCGACGGCCTGGGGGCTGGAGGGCTTCGGGCCCTGGTCTCTCGTGGCGGTGCGCAGTGTGCTGGCGGCGCTGATCGCGGGCAGTTGTCTGCTGGCCCTGCGGATCCGGCCGCCAAAGCGGCGGCACTGGGCGGGCCTGGCGGTGGTGGCCGCCGGGGTGGTGCTCGGCTTCCCGATGCTGACCACGCTCGCGCTCCAGACGTCGACCACCGCCCACGCGGCCGTCGTGGTCGGCCTGCTCCCGCTGACCACCGCCCTGTTCTCCGCCCTGCGGATGGGCACCCGGCCCTCCCGCACCTTCTGGTTCGCGGCGCTCGCGGGCGCGGCCGTGGTGGTCGTCTTCACCGTGCGGCAGAGCGGCGGCGCCCTCAGCACCGCCGACCTCTACCTCTTCGCCGCGCTGCTGGTGTGCGCGGCCGGGTACACCGAGGGCGGACGGCTGGCCCGGATCATGCCGGGCTGGCAGGTGATCGGCTGGGCGCTGGTGCTGTGTCTGCCGCTCGCGCTGCCCGCCGCCGCGCTGGCGCTGTCGTACGAACCCGTCCGGCTCACCGCGCACAGTGTGGCCGGTGTGCTGTGGGTGGCGGCGGGGTCGCAGTTCCTGGGGCTGGTCGTCTGGTACCGGGGCATGGCGGCCATCGGCATCCCCAAGGCGAGCCAGTTGCAGTTGGCCCAGCCGCTGCTCACACTGGTGTGGTCGGTGCTGCTGCTGGGCGAGCACCTGACGGTGGCCGCCCTGCTGACGGCCGCGGCGGTGCTCGTCTGCATCGCCGTCACGCAACGGGCGCGCGGCTGAACGGCGCGCACACACCGGTCCCGACCGGCATCCCGCGCCCTAGACTCGTAAGCCAAGGACCGCTGCTCCCGCAGACGGAGGAGGCCCGAAGATGCGCGCTAGCGTGGGCGACCAGCTTGTCCAGCACGGCAGGGTGGTCGGACAGCAGGACAAGGTCGGTGAGATCGTCCAGGTGATGGGCCAGGACGGCACGCCCCCGTACCGCGTCCGGTTCGAGGACGGTCACGAGGGCATCTGCTCGCCGGGCCCCGACACCGAGATCCGGCACCGGGAATCCACCGGGCAGTAGGGCCCGGGCCTTCCGGGCGGTGGGTGCCTGCCGGGCGGTGGGTGCCTGCCGGGCAGTGGGCGATCCGGGCGGTGGATGCCTGCCGGGCAGTGGGCGATCCGGGCGGTGGATGCCTGCCGGGCAGTGGGCGATCCGGGCGGTGGGTGTCTTCCGGGCCGGTGACGAACCCGTCCCGACGCCCACGCCACCGCGACGATGGCTGGGCCGTGCGGTGCCAGGTGCCGTGTGACCTTCTTCCGGGACCGTCCGCCCCTCGCGTACCGGCCGCCGACGAGCGATCATCGAATCAGGCGCGGAGGTCCGCCGCGGCTTCCGTGCAGGGCCCTCCCGTCCCGCACCGGAACGGAGCGGCGTCCGCGCCCAGGGGGACGACCCCGCACCGGGGCTGCGACCGCACGTGGGTCGTCGGCCGCAGGCCCGCGCGCTTCGTACCCGCGCGGACTCGCCCCCCGCTGCCCGCGTCGACCCGCCCCCGCCCGCGGTCACACCCCCGCCCACGCGCGCCCGGGAATCTCCCACACGGGGCGCCCACGCCCCGGGGGCGACTCCCGTCCACCCAGACACGAGGACGGCCCCGCCCGCGCCCACACGAGGGCGACCCCCACCCGCCCCCGGCCCGAGGGCGTCCCCGCGCGACCGCGGTGGCGGGGCAGGCCGGGACCGGACGTGCCCCCGTCGCCGCGGGCCGCGGTGGCCGGTCGTTCCGGGACCTTCGGCCCCTGCCGAGGTGTCCGGGTCGTACGGAAGTGTCGGGAGAGAGCCGACCCGGGAGGTGCCCATGTCCGCCGTCCCCGTACCCGAGCGCCAGGCGACGGCCGGTCGTGGCAGCGCCGCCGCGGTCCCCGCGCCGGGGCCCGCGGTCTCCGTCTCGGGGCTCGTGAAGACCTTCGGGCGGACCCGTGCCCTGGACGGGCTGGACCTGACCGTGGCCACCGGCGAGGTGCACGGCTTCCTCGGGCCCAACGGCGCGGGCAAGACCACCACCATCCGGGTCCTGCTGGGGCTGCTGCGCGCAGACGCGGGCGAGGCGCGGCTGCTCGGCGGCGACCCGTGGCACGGCGCCGTCGCGCTGCACCGGCGGCTGGCGTACGTGCCGGGCGACGTCAGCCTGTGGCCCAGGCTCACCGGCGGCGAGATCATCGACGTCTTCGGGCGGCTGCGCGGCGACCTCGACCCCGTCCGGCGCGACGAACTGCTGGAGCGGTTCGAACTGGACCCGACCAAGATGGCGCGCACCTACTCGAAGGGCAACCGGCAGAAGGTCGGTCTGGTCGCCGCGCTGGCCTCGCGTGCCGAGCTTCTGCTCCTCGACGAGCCCACCTCGGGACTCGACCCGCTGATGGAGAGCGTCTTCCAGGACTGCATCCGGGAGGTCAAGGCCGAGGGCCGCACCGTGTTGCTGTCCAGCCACATCCTGGCCGAGGTGGAAACCCTGTGCGACCGGGTGAGCATCATCCGGTCGGGCCGCACGGTGGAGAGCGGCTCGCTGGCCGAACTGCGGCACCTCACCCGCACCTCGCTCGACGTCGAGACGGTCCGCGCGCCCGACGGCCTCCACGCCCTGCCCGGCGTGCACGACCTGCGCACCGACGGCCACAGGGCCCGCTTCGACGTCGACACCGACCGCCTCGACGACGCCGTACGCCGTCTCTCCGGATTCGGCATCCGCAGCCTCACCAGCAGGCCGCCCACGCTGGAGGAGCTGTTCCTGCGGCACTACGACGACGGAACCGCCCGGCGCGCCAGCCGTGAGGAGCCGTGATGACGCCGCCGCCCGAGCTGACCGGCACCGCCACGCTCACCCGGCTGATCCTGCGCCGCGACCGGGTGCGCGTCCTGCTCTGGATCGTGGCCGTGCCGCTGCTCGTACTGCTGACCGCGGCCAGTGTCAAAGGCCTGTACCCCACCCAGCACGACCTCGACGTGGCGGCCCGGGCCAGTGCGGGCAACGCCGCCGCCATCGCCTTCAACGGGCCGCCCCTCGCGCTCGACACCCTGGGCGGCGAGGTGGCCTTCCAGGTCGGCACCCTCGGGCTGGTCCTCGTCGCCCTGATGAGCACCTTCATGACAGGACGGCAGACCCGCGCGGAGGAGGAGACCGGCCGCGCCGAACTGATCCGCTCCCTGCCCGTCGGCCGTCACGCGGACACCACCGCCGCGCTGCTCGTCGTGGCGGCCATGAACGTGGCCGTCGGGACGCTCGTCGCGCTCGGCCTCGTCGCCCTGGGCCTGCCCGCCACGGGGTCGTTCGTCTTCGGCCTGTCCTACGTGCTGCTAGGGCTCCTCTTCGCCGGGATCACCACCGCCCTGGCCCAGGTCTCGGAGAACACCCGGGTGGTGCACGGCAGTGCGGGCGCCGTGCTGGGCGCGGGCTTCGTGCTGCGCGCCGTCGGGGACATCGGCGACGGCACCGCGTCGTGGTTCTCACCGATCGGCCTGGTGCAGAAGGCCCGGCCGTTCGCCGGGGAACGGCTCTGGCCCCTGCTGGTCGCCGCCGTCTGCGCCGCCGGGGCCGTCGCGGTGGCGCGTGCCCTCACCAACCGCCGCGACCTCGGCGCGGGCCTCGTCCCGCCCCGGCCCGGTCCGCCCCGGGCGGCACCCCGCCTGGGCCGACCCTTCGGCCTGGCCCTGCGCCTCCAGCGCGGCGGCCTCGTCGGCTGGAGCTGCGGCGTGTTCCTCACCGGCCTCGCCTACGGCTGGGTCGCCGCCGACGTCGAGGACTTCGTGGGCGACAACGAGACCATGCAGGACATGATCGCCCGGTATGGCGCGGCTGACCTCACCGACTCCTACCTCGCCCAGTCCCTGCTCGTGCTCGCCCTCATCGGCAGCGGCTTCGCCGTCCAGTCCGCGCTGCGGATGCGCGGCGAGGAGTCCGCCCTGCGGGCCGAGCCGCTGCTCGCCACCCCCGTCTCCCGGGCCCGATGGGCGGTCGGCCACCTGACGGTGAGCCTGGTCGGCAGCGTGGCCGTGCTCGCCGCCGCGGGCCTCGGTACGGGGTTCGCCTACGCCACCACCGGCGGCGGCCCCGCGCAGGTGCCCCGACTCGTCGGCGCCGCGCTCACCTACGCCCCGGCGTTGTGGCTGCTCACCGGGGTGACGACCCTGCTGTTCGGACTCCTGCCCCGGGCCACGGCCGCGGCCTGGGCGCTGCTGGCCGCCTGCTTCGTCATCGGCCTGCTGGGCGAGGTCCTCGGCCTGCCCCGGTGGGTCACGGAAGCCTCGCCCTTCGAGCACGTCCCCGCCCTGCCCGCGGCCGACCCCGGCGCCGCCGCGCCGGTCCTGCTCACGGCCGTGGCGGCCGTTCTGACAGCGGCCGGCCTGGCGGGCCTGCGCAGGCGGGACATGGGCTGACAGTGCCCCGCGGCGACCGCCTCGACGGTCCGGCGGCTCCTCCTGGGACGACCGGAGCGGCTGCCGGGAGAACAGGACGGCCGGAGCGGCTCCGGGACCCCGTGGTCACCTCCGCCACGGGCTGCGCGACACGGCGTCCCCGGTGCAGCGGACTGGCTCGTAGGGGCCCGGGACGGGGAAGTACGACTCCAGGAAGGCGGTGATCAGCGCCTGCTGGGCGTCGAGGTCCCGTTCGTCCGAGACGGTGTCGTTCAGGCAGAACACCTGCCTGTCGCGCCGCGCCAGCAGGGTCGCGAGCCGGGTGGCCAGCGCCGGGTGGGACACGTCGAGGTAGGCGTAGCGGAGGCGGCCGGGGACAGCGCGCGCGGTCTGGAAGGCGTAGTAGTGGTGCAGCGACGAGGCGATCGACAGGTCGTCGACGCTTCGGAAGCGGTGACCGGCGGTGGCGTGGTGCTGCTGCGGGAACCTCTCCTCGATCTCGTACAGGACGCTGCGCCGCAGCGCGTGCGGGGTGTGCTTGGTCTTCTGGCTGATGACGGTGCCGAAGGCGGCTTCGATCAGGGCCCGGTTGTTCTTGCCCGCGGTCGCGACCGGCGCGTCCAGCGGCGTCGGCTCACCCGGCGGGATGAGGACCTTCGACGGGAAGAACTTGGTCAGTCCGTTGGCGAGGAAGAAGTCCTGGGGGACGGTGGGCCTGCCGAGGAAGACGTCGTCGTTGAAGTACAGGAAGTGCTCGGACAGGCCGTCGATGTGGTGCAACTGGCTTTCGATGGCGTGGGAGTTGAACGTCGGCAGCAGGCCCGGATCGCTGAAGATCTCCTTGTGGCTGACGACGCGCAAGTGCCCCGCGCCCTCGTCCAGCCAGGCGGGGACCTGCTCGTCGGTGACCAGGTAGACGGTGCGCGCCCAGGGGGCGTACTGGGTCAGGGAGCGCAGCGAGTAGCGCAGTTCGTCGCGGTCGAGGTACCGCGCCGCGTTCGCGGCCTCCTCGTGGTACGCCCGCCCCGCGCAGGCCGCGCGGCGCCGCCGCCACTCGGGGTCGCGTCCGTCGACCCAGGTGTACACGACGTCCACGGGGAACCGGACGTCCTCGCAGCCCGGCCGGGCGAACTCCGCGCGGGTGCGCACCCGCGGCAGCGTGCGGTCGGCGGCGGCCAGCGCGGTGAACAGGGAGTCGGGGGCGTAGGTGGCGACGCCGGTGCGCGGGACCCGCTCGGCCCTGCGGTTCGGGCGCGGTGCCACGAGGGTGTCGCCGTCCTTGGCCCAGAACTCGATGTCGCAGCCGTACTTGGGGCCGTACGTCAACTGCCCGCGCGCAACGCCGTGGTACCAGGTCACGCGCAGTACGTCGGCCCGCGCCAGCCGCCGCCAGGTGCGCGGGCGGAAGCCCGGTCGGGTGGTGCGCCGCGGACGCCCGCGGGCGTCGACGGCGCCGACGTACCCGGGCCGCGCCCGGCAGGCGTCGGCCAGGGCGCGCTGGGCCGTGACCCGGTCGTCGGCGGGCACCGCGACGGCCGCGGCGGTGTCGCTGTGGCCACGGACACAGAAGTAGTCGACGCCCACGTCGTCGAGGGCCGCGCGGACTGCCGCCGCGTTGGCCGCGCGGACCGTCAGCGGCGAGAGGCCGGGCCGCAGCAGGACCGCCTTCGGTACGCCGCGCACGAGCCGTACCTCCGTGTCCGGCCGGGCGTACCGTCCCGGACGTGTGTGCACGAGCCAGGCCGCGCGCAGCCGCCCGAACAGGCGGCGTAAGGACGGCAGTTCCGCGAACCGCTGCTTGACGCGGGCGCGGGCCCGCGGCGTGGTACGGGCCACGACGGCCCGCTTGAGTCCCGTCGGCACGGTGCGCCGGTACAGACGCACGAGCCCCGACGCCTCGGGGTCGCGGCGGGCCGGGGACGCCGGTGGCCGCTGGAGCCGGTGGGAGGTGCCTACGCGGGGCTCCGGTGCACTCATGTCCGTCCTCCTCGTACGTCTCGCCGCGCACGGCTGGCCCGCGCGCCTCAGCTCCCGGGGGCAGGCGGCCGCAGCTCCGTGCGGGCCGAGCAGAGGTGGACGGACCCGGCGGCGCGGAATAAGGCGCAGGTGCCCGCCCTGGCCGTCCTCGACCGCGGCACCCACGAGGTCCAGCGCCGGGGCGAGGTCCCCGGACGGGAGGATCTCGAACCGCTCGGGACGGCCGCCCGGCACGATCTCCGTGGCGCCCTGCTGGCGGGCCCACCACCATGCTGTTGCCAACGGCCTGTTCCGCCCTGGCGCGACCCGACGGCCCCCCGGTGTGCGTCGAGGCAGGCCCCGCGCCGGACGCCGCCCAAGTCGACGGTCGCCATGCGCAGTCCGGCCTCGCCGCGGACCTCCAGGGTCCGGCTCGGGATGCCGAGGCACACGGCTCTCACTCCTCCCCGGCCAGCCGTGCGACGGCGACCGCGGCCTGGCCGTAGCTGATGCCGCCGTCACCGACTGGCACCTGACCGCCGACCAGCACCCGCAGCCCCCGGGCACGCAGTCGGCGCTTCACCTCGGTCAGCAGCCGCCGGTTGACGAAGCAGCCACCGCCGAGGCACACCGTGCGCGGCGCGCCGTCCGCGACCACCCGGGCGACCACCTCCGCGGTGACGATCCCGAGCGTCAGGTGGAAAGCCGCCGCCAGCCGGCCGGTCGGCTCCCCGCCCAGACGCCGCGCCAGCAGGTCGGCGAGGGTCGGCGCGGAGTCGTACACCCACAGGCCCCGCTCCCGGACGACCCGGTGCGCGAGCGGTACGGCGTGCTCGTCGCCCGCCGCCGCTTCGAGCAGGACGGCCGCCTCACCCTCGTAGCTCACCCGGTCGGCGAGACCGAGCAGCGCGGCGACCGTGTCGAAGAGGCGTCCGGCGCTCGACGCCCGGGGGCAGTTGACGTCCCGGCCGACCATGGCGCGCACGGCGGCGGCCTCGGCCGGGTCCAGCCGGTCGCCGAAGGACCGCACGAGCCGCGCGTCCGGCCCCGGGGAGCCCAGCGGTTCCCCGCCGAGCAGGTACCCGAGGGCGGTGCGGGAGGGATGGCGTACCGCCGCGTCACCGCCCGGCAGGGGCGCGGTCGCGAACCTGCCCGCGCGGCGGTAGCCGCACCGGTCGGCGACGAGGATCTCGCCGCCCCACAGCGTCCCGTCGTCGCCCAGCCCCAGTCCGTCGTAGGCAACACCGACGAAGGGGCCGCGCACACCGTGCTCGGCCGCGCAGGCCACCACGTGCGCGTGGTGGTGCTGCACCGCGATCCGGCGCAGCGGCTGCGCCTTCGCCCACTGCGTGGACAGGTAGCCGGGGTGCAGGTCGTGGGCGAGGACGGCGGGCTCGATGCCGGTGAGTTCCCTGAGCTGCCGGTACGACGCGAGGAACGCGTCGTACGTCGACACGTCGGACAGGTCCCCGGTGTGCGGGCCGAGGTGCGCCCGGCCGTCGGCCGCCAGCGTGAACGTGTGCTTCAGCTGGGCTCCCACCGCGGCGACCGGCGTCCCCACGGGCAGCGACAGCGGGGCGGGAGCGAGCCCGCGCGCCCGGCGGACCGTGATCCGGGTTTGCCCGGCGAACTGGACCACCGAGTCGTCGTACCGGGACCGGATCGGCCGGTCGTGGGTGAGGAAGCCGTCGGCCACGGCCGCCAGGGCACGGCGGGCCCGTCCGTCGTCGATGGCGATGGGCTCGTCGCTCAGGTTGCCGCTCGTGACCACCAGGGGCCGGGCCAGTTCGTCGAGGAGGAGATGGTGCAGGCCGGTGGTGGGCAGGAACAGGCCGACCCGGTCCAGTCCGGGGTGCACCTGCGGCGCGAGCACAAACGCCTGCCCGCGCAGCCGCCGCCGGGCGAGCAGCACCACGGGGCGCTCGGGCGACGTCAGGGCCCGCCGCTCGTTGGAGCTGATCCGCGCGAGCGAGGCCGCGGCGGCGAGGTCGCGGACCATCACGGCGAACGGCTTCACCGGGCGCCGCTTGCGACGCCGCAGTTCCGTCACGGCCGCCGGGTCGCCCGCGTCGCACACCAGTTGGTAGCCGCCGAGCCCCTTCAGCGCGACGATCCCGCCGTCACCGACGATCTTCACCGCCGCGCGCAGGGCCTCCTCGTCCCGCAGTTCCTCCCAGGCCAGCCGCGGCCCGCAGACCGGGCAGGCGACGGGTTCGGCGTGGAAGCGCCGGTCGCCGGGGTCCGCGTACTCGGCCGCGCAGTCGGCGCACAGCGGGAAGCGGCGCATGGTCGTACGGTCCCGGTCGTACGGGAGGTCCTCGATGATCGTGGCGCGGGGTCCGCAGTCGGTGCAGTTGATGAACGGGTAACGGTGGCGCCGGTCGCGGGGGTCGCGCAGCTCGCGCAGGCAGGCGTCGCAGATCGCCGCGTCCGGCGGGATCTCGCGCGGTGCCGTTCCGGCCCCGTCCGGCGCGCTGCGCCGCACCCGGAAACCGGGGGTGGGCGACGACTGCCGCGCGCCGTCGGCCAGTTCGACGCGGCGCACCCGGGCGAGGGCCGGGGCGCCGGTGCGCAGCCGTGCGGCGAACTCCTCCAGCGCGCCCGAGGGTCCGGCGACCTCGCCCTCCACATGGCCGTCGACGTTGGCCACCCATCCGTCCAGGCCCAGCTCGGCCGCGGTGCGGTAGACGAACGGCCGGAACCCGACGCCTTGGACGACGCCCTCCACGTGAAAGCGGCGCACGGTCATGTGGGCCTCCCGCCCGACGTGTCCCGGTCCGGGGCGATCTCCGCCTCGGCGGCCTCGGCCAGCGGTGCCACCGCGTCCGCCACGGCCGGGGACAGGCCGGTGCCCAGGGCGCTCCCGGCCCCCTCCACGGCGCACCCGACCCGGCGCTCCGGCAGCGGGTCCGGCACCCGGGCCAGTTCGACGGCTGCACCGAGCCCCGGCCCGTGGGAACTGGGGGCGGCCGACCGCGCGAGGGCCCCGGCGCCGAGTCCGAGGCGGTGCCCGCGGCCGGGCGTGCCCGGGTGCGCGTGGGCCGGGTCCACGACGACGGCGAGGTGGGTGCCCTCCCACAGCGCGCTCAGCCGTCCGGGGTCGCCGTCGCAGGTGGCGGGTTCGGTGCCCGGGGGCAGGGGCCGCTGCCGCGACCGTTCCCGCAGCCGTGCGAGCACCGCCCAGGCCACACCGTCGTCGCGCCGGAACTCGTTCCCGACGCCGGTGACGGTGACCCGGCCGTGTGTCCTCATGGTCTCCACGGTGGGACACGGCCTCCCCGGCCGCCAGGGCCGAACGACCCCGCCCCCTGGTCCGAACCGCTCGGCCGCCGCGCTCGCCGTACCGCGCGCGAGAGTGCGTGGAGGCCTGCCCGGGAGACGCCCCGCACAGAGCGGACACCGCGCGACAAGACCACCGGACCGGGTGCGCGGCCACCCCCGTGGAGTAACTGGCCCGCGCCTCGGCGGACGCAGCGGCGGTCGTCGTCGGCAGACACGGGCGGCGGGTACAGCGGTAGGCACCCGGGCTCGGTGCCCCCCCGGCCTGCTCCACCTCGCGGAACGGGCCGTGATCAGCGGGCCCCGGCCCTGGCGGGGCTGAGCCGCACCGGGCGGACCGGCGAACACGGCCGCACCGGGCGGACCGCCGAACACGACCGGTCCGGGAACCGGTGGCGCGGGTGGGAGGGGCCGGACGATCCCGACGGCCGTCCGGCCCCTCCCCTGCCCCCTCATGACTGCCCATCGGCACCACCGCACGCGGCGCCCGAAGCCGTCACCCCGTGCGCGCCGGGGGCGGTGCTCACGGGCGATGGTGCCGGTGACGGTCGTGGTCGTCCAGGTCACCGATGTAGTGGCGTTCCTCGATGACCGTGCCGGTCTCACCGGGGCGCCGGACCATCCCCGGCGTGGCCACGAAGACGATGAGCCCGAGGACGCCGACCGACAGCAGCACGAAGCCGACCACGGCGGAGCTGTAACCGAACAGCAGGCACGCGCCCAGGACGGACGCGGCGATCAGGATGAGAGGGACCATGGCTGCCTTCCTTCGGTCTGTCAGCTCCCCGCCGCGGGCGCGCGTTCCGGACGGCCGGGCGAGTACCCGCATCCTCAGCGTCCGGCAGGGGGTCCCCGCTCCCCAGGGGCTGTGCGGGCAGGCGTGAGGGCCGACCGGCCCTTCGTCTGCGCCAGTCCGCGCCCCGCCGACGCCGCAAGGGCCGGTCGGTCCCGCGCAGGGACCTGCGGCCTCTCCAACACCCGCCTCCGGCACGGGACGTTGGAACCGGGACCCCCCCCGCTGCAGGAGGTGGAGATCATGCCCCGCATCGTCACCGTGGGCCTCGACGGTTCAGCGGAGAGCCGGGCCGCCGCCGAGTGGGCGGCGCGCGAGGCGAAGCTGCGCGGTCTGCCGCTGAAGCTGGTCCAGGTCTGGGAGCCGGTTCCGGATCCCATCGCGCAGGCCGCGCTGCTCAACGCCGCCACCCACCGGCACTGGAGCGAACGGATCCCCCGTGAGGCCGCCGCGGGCATCCGTCGGCGCCACCCCGGGCTGGAGGTCGGCGCCGAACAGCTCACCGGCCGGCCCTACGAGGTCCTGCCCCGTCTGGCCGAGGACACCGAACTGCTCGTGCTGGGCTCCCGGGGCCTGAGCGGGGTCGGGGGCTTCCTGGTGGGCTCCGTCGGCATGATGGTCGTCGCCCACGCGCAGCGGCCCGTCGTCCTGGTGCGCTCCGGGGAGCAGGCCGCCGACGAGCACGTCAGGGACCTCGCCGGGAACCCGTCCGAGGCGACCCCGTTCCGGCCCGTCGTCCTGGGCCTGGACACCGCGGCGCCCGACCCCTCGGTGCTCGAGTTCGCCTTCGAGGCCGCGGCCCGCCGCTCGGCCCCGCTGCGGGTCGTCAACGGCTGGAGCCTGCCGCCCTCCTACGTCCACGACATCCCGTCCGACGCCGCCGAGAAGGTCACCCGGCGACGGGCCGAGGCCCTCACCGAGGTCCTGCACCCGTGGCGGGCCAAGTTCCCGGAGGTCACGACCGTGGCGGAGTCCCGCCCCGGCAAGGCCGCCGACGTCCTGGTCGAGGCGGCCCGCGACGCGTCCCTGGTGGTCGTGGGCCGCCGGATCCGCCGCAGCCCCCTGGGCGCCCACATCGGCCCCGTCACCCACGCGGTCCTGCACCACGCCACCGTCCCCGTCGCGGTCGTCGCGCACCACTGACGGGGGGCGGCCCCGCCGACCGGGGCCCGCGCCACTCACCCGGCGCGGTGGCGTCGGGGCCCGGTGAGGGTCAACCCGGCCCTACCGACGGGCTGTTCGCCCCCCCTCCACCTGGTGCTTTCCCTGCGTCAGGCCGCAGGGCCGCCCGGACCCCGGCACCGGCACGCTCCAGGCCCGTGCGGCACCCGTGCGCGGGCCAGGTGCGCGGGCAGATCGGGCGTCACCTCGAAGGCGTGTCCGAGGCCGGTGCAGCGCAGGATGCGCAGGATCCGCGGGCTGCTGATCACCAGCCGCAGCCGCCCGCCCCGGTCGAGCACCCGGTTCCGGGTCCGGCACAGCACCGCGAGGCCACTGCAATCGATGAAGGAGACGGGGCGCAGGTCCAGCACCAGGTCCGGACAGGGCCCGGCGGTGAGCGGGTCGAGACGCGTCCACAGGTGCGGCGCGGCGAGGATGTCGATCTCGCCGCTCAGCTCCACGACCGTCGTGCCGTCGATGACGCGCGCACGCGAACCGGGGGCGTACCGGAACGGGGTCTCGTTCATGGAGCCAGGAAAGCCAAGGAGCCAGGGCCGCCGATAGGGCCGATCGGTCCCGTCGGCGGCCCGGTGAGGCTCTGGGAAAGGGCCCGGGACATCCGCGTACGGGCACCGCGGGGTTGCCCTCAGTAGAGGGACGGGGGCCACGAGTTGGCGACGGCGACCAGGACGGCCACGTCCAGCAGTACCCCGACGGTGAGCCACGGGTCGTACCAGATCGCCTTGAGGACGAGCCCGCTGGCCGCCCCGACGAGCGCCGCCGTGGCCCACCAGTCGGCCCCCGCCGCCGTCCCGGCACCGGCGACGCAGTAGGCGAGGGCGGTGTACCAGGCGAGCGCCAGGGCCGCCGCCCTCGTCGGTGCCGCCGAGACATGGGCCGCCGACAGCACCCACGAGTGACCGGGCTCGAACGGGGCCTGCCTGCCGGGCTGCACGGGGGCCGCCCACACTCCTGGATGCAGCAGTCCGTGCACGACCAGGAAGGCGGCGACCAGAGCGGTGATCACGACGACACCCCGCGCCCGGCCGGTTCGGAGCCGCCCGTGTCGAGGCGGAACGGCGGATACTCGTCGGTCATCAGGGCGGCGTACGCGGCCACGCGCAGGCACCAGCGGTTCAGACCGAGTATCAGGTCGAACAGGTCTTCCGGGTACTTCTCGGTGCAGGCCATGATCACGGCCGCGATCAGCGTCAGCACGCCGATGAGCCCCCCGGCCCACCAGCCCAGTTGGACGCCGCCCAGGAAGAACGCGATGACGAGGTAGTGCGGGACGGCCAGCAGCCACCACTTCACCAGCACCAGCCCGCGCGAGAGGTGCTCGGGGCGGGCGATGTCCAGCCGCGCCGGGTACTGCGGCTCCTCCCCCAGGCTGAAGGGCGGATACCGGTCCGTGCCCAGCGCGCCGTACGAGTAGTAGCCGACCCGCCAGCTCCAGCGCAGCACACCGAGGTTGAAGTCGAACAGCCGACGGGGGTAGCGCCCGGTGAACAGGATGGCGACGAGCGCCACCACGCTCACCAGGGTGAAGGCGATCCAGAGGAAGAACAGCGCCACGAGGTGTGGCACCACGAGGATCCACTTCACCAGCCACAGCCACCGGGACAGTGGGGCGTCGAGCACCGCGTCGACGCGAACCGGGCGTTGGGGGAATTCCACCGGTACAGCCATGGGTACTCAGCTCCTACGGCCTGCCAGTCTCCTACGCGACCAGTCTGGTCCCGGACCCGTGGCGTCACGAGGGCCGACCGGGGCGGGCCGGTGGGTCCACCGGCCCACGCCCGGGGTGTCGCGGGGACGCCCGTCGGCGCCGATGTGCGCCCCTCAGCCGGTGGGTGTCCCCGCCGGGCGCTGGTAGTGGTCGGCCACCACCCGCGCCATCGCCCCGGCCGGATCCGCCGCCACCTCCCGGGCGGCGAAGAAGACATGACCGCGCACCTCCGGGTGGTCCTTGGCGAGGGTGAGGTGCCGGGACAGCTCGGCCGGGTCCTGCCAGGCCGAGCCCTGGGCGGGGTCACCGGCGCGGTACAGCGCCTCGCCCAGGTACAGCTGGGTGCCCGTGCCCCGGGCCACCTCCGCCCACCAGGGCACCAGCTTGGCGTAGTCGGCGGCCTGGTTGCCGATGTGCCAGTAGAGCTGCGGGCAGATGTAGTCGATCCAGTTCTCCCTGACCCACTTGCGGGTGTCGGCGTGCTGGTCGTCGTAGGACTGGAGGGCCCGGGTGTCCGAGCCGCGCGGGTCGTTGTCCGCGTTGCGCCAGACGCCGAAGGGGCTGATGCCGAAGCGGGCCGCCGGGCGGACCTTCTTGATGTCCGCCGCCATGTCGCGCACCAGCCGGTCGATGTTGTCGCGCCGCCAGGCGGCCCGGTCGGGGAAGGCGCCGCCGTGGGCGTCGTAGGCGGCGTCGTCGTCGAAGCTCTGGCCGGGCACCGGGTACGGGTAGAAGTAGTCGTCGAAGTGGACGCCGTCCACGGCGTACTTCTCCACCGCGTCCAGCATCGCCTCGCGCACGAAGGCGCGGACCTCCGGCAGCCCCGCGTTGTAGTGCAACTGCCCGCCGTACGGCACCACCCAACCGGGGTTTTGGCGGGCCGGGTGGGAGGCGACCAGCCGGGACGGGTCGGTGTGGGCGGCGACGCGCAGCGGGTTGAACCAGGCGTGCAGTTCGAGCCCCCGGGCGTGCGCCTCGGTGACGGCGGTGCCGAGCGGGTCCCAGCCGGGATCGCGGCCCTGGGTGCCGGTGAGGTACTGCGACCAGGGCTCGTACGGCGACGGCCACAGGGCGTCGGCCGTGGGCCGCACCTGGAAGATCACCGTGTTGAGGCGGCGCCGGACCGCGGCGTCGAGGTGGGCGGTCAGCTCGGCGCGCTGCTCGGTGGGGGACAGGCCGGGCGCGGACGGCCAGTCGCGGTTCTGCACGGTCGCCAGCCACACGCCCCGCATCTCGCCCTGCTCGGCACCCGCCGTCGGGCGGGGCGCGCGGGTCCGGGCCGGTGCGGCGGAGCCGTCCCCGGCCGTCGCCAGGGCCGACAGGGCGACCAGGGCGAACGCCCGCCGTGACAGCCGTCCCATGGAACAACACCCCCATACGCTCTGGATCCGTTCGATCACGGATCGTCTCGCGCTCCAGCATGCCTGTACCCCGTCGATCGATCATCGATACTTGGGGGTAACGTGCACGATCGGAGCAGGGCCCGCCGCAGGACGCCGCAACCCGGTGCCCGCCGGGCCGTGGATCAGCGAAAGGGACGATGTGACCGGCAGTTCGGGAGATATCGCGCGCGTCGGAGTGGTGGGCTGCGGTCAGATGGGGGCGGGCATCGCCGAGGTGTGCGCTCGCGCGGGCCTCGAGGTGAGGGTCGCCGAGACCACCGGTGAGGCCCTGGAGATCGGCCGTACCCGGCTGTTCAACTCCCTCGCCAAGGCGGCCGAGCGCGGCAAGATCAGCGAGGAGGAGCGGGACGCCACCCAGGCGCGTCTGAGCTTCACCACCGATCTCGGCGAGTTCGCCGACCGCGATCTGGTGATCGAGGCCGTCGTCGAGAACGAGCAGGTCAAGACCGAGATCTTCCAGGTGCTCGACCAGGTGGTGACCCGGCCGGACGCGATCCTCGCCTCCAACACCTCCTCGATCCCGCTGGTGAAACTGGCGGTCGCCACCGCCCGACCGGACCAGGTCGTCGGCATCCACTTCTTCAACCCGGCCCCGGTGCAGCAGCTCGTCGAGCTGATCCCGGCGCTGACCACCTCCGAGGGCACGCTGAGCCGGGCGCAGCTGTTCACGGAGAAGCTGCTCGGCAAGCACGCGATCCGCGCGCAGGACCGCTCGGGCTTCGTGGTCAACGCCCTGCTGATCCCGTACCTGCTCTCCGCGATCCGGATGTTCGAGACGGGCATCGCCAGCCGTGAGGACATCGACAACGGCATGGAGATGGGCTGCGCCCACCCGATGGGCCCGCTGAAGCTGTCCGACCTGATCGGCCTGGACACCGTCGCCTCGGTGGCGCAGAGCATGTACGACGAGTTCAAGGAGCCGCTGTACGCCGCTCCCCCGCTGCTGCAGCGGATGGTCGACGCCGGGCGGCTCGGCCGGAAGACCGGTTCGGGCTTCTACACCTACGGCTGATTACCCAGCGCTACGTTTTCCGGGCCCGGCACCTCCTCGGTGCCGGGCCCGAAGCATTCACACACCGTGTGCGCCCCGGGCTCGCATATGCCACCCTCACACTCTCCCCATGGGCCCAACAGGCGAGTTGACTCATCATGCGCATGCAAGGGATAGGGAACGACTACGGAAAGGAGCGGTTCGTGACCGCCGATCCCGAGCAGTCCGCCGCCCATGGAGAACTCGCAGAGTTACGACGCCGACTGGATGTGGCGTACACCCGGCTCGAAGGCGGACTGGCACTGCTCACCCATCGCACGGAGCAGACCGCCAAGGAGGTGGACGAGTTGAACACCCGGCTCGTCACCCTGGAACACGCCCGCTGGCCGCTGCCCTCGATCGCGGCCGTCACCGCGGTGGGCACGCTGATCGTGGCGGTCTGGCAGGCGCTGGGGCGCTAAGGGCCTGTCGTTCGCGTCACGGTGCAGGGAGGCGACGGCATCGGGTCAGTGCCGGACGACAGGCCCTGGGCCGCCGTCTCAGGGCACGAAGTCCTGACCGAGCCTGAGATGGTGCAGTAAGAGCAGCGCGGCCGCCATGTTGGCGGCCGGGACCTCACCGCGGGCGACCATGTCGGGGACGAGTTTGAGGGGGACCCATTCCCGGCGGTCGGATTCGAAGTCGTCCACGGGGTGTCCGACGTACTCTCCCTCGTCGGCCCAGTACACATGGTGCCGGGCGTCGGTGAGCCCGTTGGACGGCTCCACGCTCATCAGATGGCGCAGGGGTCCCGGCCGCCATCCGGTCTCCTCCTCCAGTTCCCGGGCCGCCGCGACGGCGATGTCCTCGCCGTCCTCCACGACCCCGGCCGCGAGTTCCCAGCCCCAGCTGTCGGTGATGAAGCGGTGGCGCCACAGCAGGAGGACCTCGTTGGCCTCGTTCACCACGGTGGCCACGGCGACGGGCCGCAGCCGTATCAGGAAGTGGTCGAGATGGCGCCCGTCCGGGAGGACGACATCTGCGAGATTGACGCTGAACCAGCGATTTGCATACACAGTTTGTTCGTTCAGTTTCGTCCACTGCACGGTTCTGCCACCTTCCGTTTGAGTCAGTGGCAATATCGCAGCAGGAGCGAGTCGGCAGCAGGCGCACGCGGGGCTGCCCGCGGCACGGCGGTCGGCGCGGGGGTCCCGGGCGGTGTCCGTGGGGGTTACAGGGGTACGCGCAGTGCCCCGTCGATGAGTTCGGCGGCCTCGGCGGTACCCGCGCCGCCGCTGCGCACCAGATGGTCGCGTACCGCCCGGAGTCTGTCGCGCAGCCGCTGCGACTCCATCCCGCGCGCCTGCTCGGCCATCTGCACCGCCGTGGCCACCGCTTTGTCGGCGTTGCCCCGGCGCAGCTCGATGGTGCTGAGCATCGCCAGCCGGTGCACCCGGCCCCGGTCGTGCGCCGGGTTGTCCACGGCCGCCGCCGCGTGCTCCCCCGCCGCCGCCAGCTCCCCCAGGCTGAGCAGCGCCTCCGCCACCTGGACATTGACCAGGCCCGGCTGGACATAGCCGGTCTCATCGGGCTCATGGCCGCGCCGGATGCGTTCGGCGGCCGTCTCCGCCCGCCGGATGCAGGACAACGCGCTCGCGCTGTCGCCGAGGTGCGCGTACGCCTTCGCCTGCATGGCGTACAGGTCGGAGGCGAGCGCCGGGGTGATGTCCCGGCCCGCGGTGCGCAGCGCCGCCTCCGCGAAGGCGACCGCCTGCCGGTACTCCTTCATGAACAGCGACTGGTTGACCAGCAGCCCGATCACATACGCCCCGAGCCCCCGGTCCCCGCTCGCCTTCGCCAGCCGCAGCGCCTGGTGGAAGTAGCGCTGCGCTAGACCGTGCGCGTCGGAGTCGTACGCGCAGATACCCGCGATCGCCACCAGCCCGCCCGTGGCCCGGTGCACCTGACGGCCGGTCGCGTCGGTGTAGCTGCCGCGCAGCAGCGGCGCCGCCTCGGCGTTGAGGAACCCGACGATCCGGGCGCGGGTCGCCACCCCGCCCGCCTTGCGGTACATCTGCTCGTAGTGGCTGCGGGCGGCCCGCAGCAGTTCCAGGTCGGCCGGGGTCACCCGGTGCCGACCGCCCCGGGAGACGTCCACGTCCTCCGGCGGGTTCTCCCACTCCCACACCGGCATCACGGCGGGTGTGCCGGTGACGGCGGGCGCGCCGAGGATGTGCGGGCGCTGCTGCTCGTCGGAGCGCCACAGCGCGGTGGCCCGCTCGACGAAGCCGGACAGCGAGGTGCCGTGCGGGGTCTGCGGCTCGCCCGGCACGCCGAGGCCGATGTCGTCGAGCGTGACGGGCCGTCGCAGCCGGGCGGCGAGCACCTCGCAGATCAGGTCGGGCACCTGGCCGCGCGGTCGCTGGCCCTTCAGCCAGCGGGCCACCGCCGTGTGTTCGTAGCGGAGCGCGAGCCCCCGCGCCCGCCCGGCCTGGTTGACGTGCGCCGCCAGCCCGGCGTGCGAGATTCCGGCCTCGTCCAGGATCGCGTCCAGCAGGGTGTTGGGCTGCATCCATGCCCCCAAGGTGGCTCGATGGGCGACAGCGTAGTGAATCCGGTTTCACACGGGGTGTGAACGGAGTGCCCGAATCCGCACGGTGTGCGCGCTGTCGCGCAGAGTTTCCAGTCGGTTGACTGAAATGCCTCGCAAGAGGCCCGGCCGGGTCGTCGGCTCCCCCTCGTACAGTGCGGCGGCCCGATCTCACGCCGTCCGCCCCGTCGCCTGCCCGACACTCCGTGGCGGGGGGACGGCGCGCCGGGTCGCGGCGCTAGCTGTGCATCGTCGGCTGCGGGTGCGTCGTGGCTGGTCGGGCGGTTCCTCTCGCCCCTTTGGGGTGAGCGGGCAGCCGTTCGTCGCGCAGGACCAGCAGGGCTATGTCGTCCGTGGGGCGGCCTGAGGTGTGGCGCAGCAGCCGGGTGAAGACCGTGCCCAGAACGGACTGCGGGGTCGGCGGGCCTTGCCGCAGTGCCCCTGCGAGCACCAACTCCAGGGGAAAGAACCGGCCATGACCGTCCCGGGCGTCCGTCACGCCGTCCGTGTGCAGGAACAGCGCCTCGCCGGGGCGCAGTCGGCCGCAGGGCACGGCGGGCAGGTCGGCCGGGAGCGGGAAGAGGCCCAGGGGTGGCAGCGGGCCGGTCCGGGCGAGCGGCTCGACCTCGGTCTCCCAGAGGCGGTACGGCCAGGGGTGGCCGCAGTTCAGGGCCCGGACGTCGCCGTCGGGGCCGATCTCCAGCAGCAGGACGGTGACGAACTCCTCACCATGCTCGGCGAGTTGGCGCTCACGCAGGCGGCGGGCGAGGGCCCGGTCCAGCCTGTGCAGTACCCGGTCGAGGCCGGGTTCGTCGTGCCCCGCCTCCCGGAAGCTGCCGAGGACGGCGGAGGCGGTGCCGAGGGCGGCCATGCCGTGCCCGCGCACATCACCGATGACGACGCGGACGCCGTACTCGGTGGCGATGACCTCGTACAGATCACCGCCCACGGTGGCACCGCGGTCCGCCGAGAGCTGGGCGGCGGCGACACCGAGCCCCCCGACGCGCGGCGGCGGTGGCCGCAGCAGCGCGTCCTGGGCGACGCCCGCGACCCGCCGGGCCTGCTTCAGCTCCCGCAGCGGCCCGCGGCGCACATGCAGCACGAGGCCGGTGCCCACGGCGAAGAAGACGGCGCTGGTGACGATCCGTGCCCCTAGCCCGGTCTGGTCGTCGAGCGGGCACACCAGCTTGTAGGTGACGGCCGCCGCGCCCCACACCAGCGGAAGTCCGAGCGCGAGTGACCGGCGCCCGGCGCCGAAGCGAATCATGCCGATTGGCCCCCCATCAGGCCCGGACAGCACAGACCGGCCCCGAGAGGCCGGTCTGATTCTGTCGACGGCATGACCCGAATGGGCCAAGGGACCCGACTTGTCACCCGAACGAGTGAGACGGGGGGTGGGGGGGCTCGCCCCCCCCACACAAGGGGCACGGGCACTGTGCGCCCAGCCACCCAGCACCCGCACCCGCACCCGGCGGGACCACCTAGCCCCGCAACACCGCCCCGGTCCGCTCAGCGGCCAGCGAAACCGCCGCGTCCCGTGCCGCCGACGCCTCGTCCACCGTCAGGGTCCGGTCCGCCGCCCGGAACCGCAGCGCGTAGGCGAGCGACTTGCGCCCCTCGCCGAGCTGCTCGGCGTTCTCGTAGACGTCGAACAGCCGGAGGGACTCCAGCAGTTCACCGGCGCCCTCGCGCAGCGCGGCCTCGACCTCGGTGTGCGGTACCGGCCTGTCGACGACGAGGGCGACGTCCTGCGTGGCGACCGGGAAGGTGGAGATGGACGGCGCCTGCGGGGTGCCCTCGGCGACCCGCTCCAGGGCGTCCAGGTCCAGCTCCATCGCGCAGGAGCGCTCGGGCAGGCCCAGGGCCTTCAGCACCCGGGGGTGCAGCTCACCGGCGTGGCCGACGACGCGGTCCGCGCCGTCGACGGTGATCGCCAGCTCGGCGCACCGGCCCGGGTGCCACGGCCCGTACTGGCCCTTGCGGACGATCAGTTCGACCCCGGTCTCGGCGGCCACGGTCCGCGCGGCCTCGATCGCGTCGGCCCAGTCGGCCGGGCGGCCCTTGCCCCACCAGCCCGCCTGCTCACGGGCGCCCGCGAGGACGACGGCGACATGGCGCGGCTGGTCGGGCAGCGCGGCGCCGAGCCCGGCGAGTTCCTCGTCGGTGGGGCGCCGGTCGACGGGCAGCGCGGCGGCGACCCGCCGCTCCTCGCCCGGCAGGAAGACCAGGCCGGTCTCGAACAGCGCGAGGTCGTGGCTGCCCCGGCCGTCGTTGCGGCGCAGCGCGCCGAGCAGGCCCGGCAGCAGCGACGTACGCAGCGCGGGCTCCTCGTCGCTGAGCGGGTTGACCAGCTTCACGACCCGGCGGGCCGGGTCACCGGCCTCCAGACCGAGCTGGTCGAAGACCTGCTCGCTGAGGAAGGGGTAGTTCGGCGCCTCGACGTAGCCCGCCCCGGCGAGCGCCCGACCGACCCGGCGGTGCAGCCGCTGCCGGTGCGTGAGGCCACGGCCCGACGGCGGCTTGGGCAGCGTGGAGGGCAGGTTCTCGTAGCCCTCCAGCCGGATGACCTCTTCGGCGAGGTCGTTGGGGTCGGTGAGGTCGGGCCGCCAGGACGGCACGGTGACGATCAGCTCGTCCTGCCCGTACACGTCACAGCCGACCTCCTGGAGGCGGCGTACGACGGTCTCCCGGCCGTAGACCACACCGGCGACCTTGTCGGGGTGGTCCGCCGGGATGCTGATGGTGCGCGGCGCGGACGGCGCGGCGACCTCGGTGACCCCGGCGTCGGCGGTGCCGCCCGCGAGGAGGGACAGCAGGTCGACGGTGCGCTGCGCGGCGGCCGCCGCGGCCAGCGGGTCGACGCCGCGCTCGAAGCGGCGGGACGCCTCCGAGGACAGCTTGTGGCGGCGGGCGGTGCGGGCGATGGCGACCGTGTCGAAGTGCGCTGCCTCGATCACCACGTCGGACGTGGCGTTCCCGGTGTCGTCGTGATCGGCGATCTCGGTGTTGGCGCCGCCCATGACACCGGCGAGCCCGATGGGGCCGCGCTCGTCGGTGATCACCAGGTCCTCGGCGTCCAGGGTGCGCTGGACGCCGTCCAGGGTGGTGAGCTTCTCGCCCGGCTGGGCGCGGCGCACGCCGATGGTGCCCTGGACCAGACCGCGGTCGTAGGCGTGCAGCGGCTGGCCGAGTTCGAGCATCACGTAGTTGGTGATGTCGACGGCGAGCGAGATCGGGCGCATGCCCGCCTTCTGGAGGCGGCGCTTGAGCCAGATCGGGGAGCGGGCCTCGGGGTCGAGACCGGTGACGGTGCGGGCGGTGAAGCGGTCGCAGCCGAGCGGGTCGGAGACCTCGACCGGGTAGCCGAACGCGTTGGGTGCCGGTACGTCGAGCAGGGCCGGGTCGCGCAGCGGCAGCCCGTAGGCGATGGCGGCCTCGCGGGCCACGCCGCGCATCGACAGGCAGTAGCCGCGGTCGGGCGTGACGGCGATGTCGAGGACCTCGTCGACCAGCTCGAGCAGCTCGATGGCGTCCTTGCCGATCTCGGTCTCGGGCGGCAGCACGATGATGCCCTTGCTGCCGTCGTCGCCCATGCCCAGCTCGTCGCTGGAGCAGATCATGCCGTGGGAGGTGCGGCCGTAGGTCTTGCGGGCGGCGATGGCGAAGCCGCCCGGCAGCACCGCGCCCGGCAGCACGACCACGACCTTGTCGCCGACGGCGAAGTTGCGGGCGCCGCAGATCAGCTCCTGCGGCTCACCGGTGCCGTTGGCCTGGCCGACGTCGACGGTGCAGAAGCGGATCGGCTTCTTGAACTCCGTCAGCTCCTCGATGGTCAGCACCTGGCCGACGACCAGGGGGCCCTTGAGGCCGTCGCCGAGCTGCTCCACGGTCTCGACCTCGAGTCCGGCCGAAATGAGCTTGGCCTGCACGTCACGACCGGTCTCCGTCTCCGGCAGGTCGACGTACTCCCGCAGCCAAGAAAGCGGGACCCGCATCAGATCTCCATCCCGAACGGCCGGGTGAACCGGACGTCACCCTCGACCATGTCTCGCATGTCCTCGACGTTGTGGCGGAACATCAGCATCCGCTCGATGCCGAACCCGAAGGCGAAGCCGCTGTACTTCTCCGGGTCGACGCCGCAGGCGACCAGCACCCGCGGGTTGACCATGCCGCAGCCGCCCAGCTCGATCCAGCCCTCGGACGAACAGGTCCGGCAGGGCCGGTCGGGGTTGCCGACGGACGCGCCCTTGCAGACGTAGCAGAGCATGTCCATCTCGGCGGACGGCTCGGTGAACGGGAAGAAGTTCGGCCGCAGCCGGGTCTTCATCCCCTCGCCGAACAGGGACTGGACCATGTGGTCCAGGGTGCCCTTGAGGTCGGCCATGGTCAGGCCCTCGTCGATGGCGAGCAGCTCGACCTGGTGGAAGACCGGGGTGTGGGTGGCGTCCAGCTCGTCCGTGCGGTAGACGCGGCCCGGGCAGATCACGTACACCGGCAGCTCACGGCTGAGCAGGGAGCGGATCTGCACCGGCGAGGTGTGGGTGCGCAGGACGACGCCGGACTCGGTGCCGCCCTGGGGGCCCTGCACGAAGAAGGTGTCGGCCTCGCCGCGGGCCGGGTGGTCCGGGCCGATGTTCAGGGCGTCGAAGTTGAACCACTCGGCCTCGACCTCGGGGCCCTCGGCCACCTCGTAGCCCATGGCCACGAAGATGTCCTCGATGCGCTCCGAGAGCGTGGTCAGCGGGTGCCGGGCGCCCGCGGGAACGCGGTCGTACGGCAGTGTGACGTCCACGTCCTCCTCGACCAGCACGCGGGCGTCGCGCTCGGCCTCCAGCTCGACCTGGCGGGCGGCGAGGGCCTTGTTCACGGCGCCGCGGGCCATGCCGACCCGCTTGCCCGCGTCGGCCTTGGCGTGCGGGGGCAGGGCGCCGATCTCGCGGTTGGCGAGGGCCAGCGGGGAGGCCGGGCCGGTGTGCGCGACCTTGGCCTCGTGGAGCGCGTCGAGGGAGTCCGCGGCGGCGAAGGCGGCGAGCGCCCCGTCCCGCATGCGCTCGATCTCTTCCGGTTTCAACGCCTCGACCTCGACAGGGTCGTACGACTTATTGGGTGCCGACATCTCTTCCCGTGCTTCCGATTGGCTGGCTGGAGTCCCCGTCACCGACTCGAAGGGCCGCGAGCAGGACACAAAAGTGCCATTGGCCGAGTCTAACGGGGTGGGGATACGCGCATGCGCCCGCGGGCGGCTCAGGCGAGATACGCCGGAGCGCTCACGGGCAACGTAAATCGGAACTCGGCACCGGCGCCGGGGGCGCGGCCGACGGTGATGGTGCCGCCGTGGGCCTCGACGATGCCCTTGACGATGTACAGCCCGAGGCCGGTGCCGCCGCGCTTGCTGCCCCGCCAGAAGCGGGTGAAGACGCGGTTCATGGACTCCTCCGGGATGCCTGGGCCCTCGTCGCTCACGGTGACCGACGTGCCGGTGTCCTCGCCCTCGCGGGGTGAGGCCGTGGCCGTGATGTCAATGGTGACGGTCCCCTCGCCGTGCCGCACGGCATTTTCCAGCAGGTTGCTCAGCACCTGGTCGATCTTGTCGGGGTCGGCCCACAGGTCGGGCAGCGGCTGCTCGATGCGCAGCAGGAACCGGTCGGCGGGCAGCCCGGCCGCGACGTACGCCTGGATGTGCCGTCCGACGGCCGCGCCGATGTCGACGGGCTGGCGGCGCACTTCGAGGCGCCCGGAGTCGATGCGGGAGATGTCGAGCAGCTCGGCGATGAGCCGGGTGACCCGGTCGGCGTCCGCGTCGACCGTCTCCAGCATCAGCCGCTTCTGGTCGTCGGTGAACCTCTCCCACTTGGCCAGCAGGGTGGCGGTGAACCCCTTGACGGAGGTGAGCGGGGAGCGCAGCTCGTGCGCGACGGTGGCGATCAGTTCGGCGTGGCTGCGCTCGGTGCGGCGGCGGGCCTCGGTGTCCCGCAGGGAGACGACCACCCGCTGGACCGGCCCGGTGGGCTCGGCGCGTACGTACCGGGCGGCGACGAGCACCTCACGCCCGCCCGGCAGCAGCAGGTTCCGCTCGGGCTGCCGGACCCGGATGGCGAGGCCGCCGTAGGGATCGGTCAGCTGCCACCAGCGCCTGCCCTCCAGGTCCTCTAACGGCAGCGCCTTCTCCAGCCGCTGGCCGAGGGCCTCGGCGGCCGGGATCGCGGTGATGCGCTCGGCGGCGGCGTTGAAGCAGATCACCCGGCCGTGCCGGTCGGCGACCACGAGGCCGTCGGGCAGGTCGTCGGGGTGGATGCCGAGACCCCCGGGATCATCGGCACCGGCGGGCGGGCGCTCCCGGTGCGCTCCCGGTGCGCTGCTCGTGCCGACGCTCATCCCCGTACCCCACCTCTCGGCTTGTCCAGTGGGCCCCCGAGCTGGTCACCCTACTAGCCTTCGGTGACGGAGCGGCAGCCTGCGGGGGCACGCTGTGCACGGGCCGACGCGTAGAGACATACGGCGGCGGCGGTCGCGAGGTTCAGACTCTCCGCCTGGCCGTGGATGGGCACGCGCACGACGGCGTCGGTGAGGGCGCGGGTCTCCTCCGGCAGCCCCCAGGCCTCGTTGCCGAACACCCAGGCGGTCGGCCCGCCCATGGTGCCCTTGTCCAGCTCGTCGTCGAGGTCGCGGTCACCGGCCCCGTCCGCGGCGAGCACCCGCACCCCGCTCTCCCGCAGCCCGGCCACGGCCCGCTCCACGGGGACGCCCACGGCGACCGGCAGATGGAACAGCGAGCCGACGGAGGCCCGTACGGCCTTGGGGTTGTAGAGGTCCACGGAGGCATCGGTCAGCACGACCGCCTCGGCCCCGGCGGCATCGGCACAGCGCAGCACGGTGCCCGCGTTGCCGGGATCCCGGACATGGGCGAGCACGGCGACCAGCTTGGGCCGGGCGGCGAGAATGGCTTCGAACGGGGTGTCGAGGAACCGGCAGATCCCGACCAGCCCCTGTGGGGTGACGGTGGTGGAGATGTCGGCGATGACCTGCTCGTCGGCAAGGTGCACCCGGGCACCGACCTCACGGGCACGCCCGACGATGTCGGCGTACCGCTCCGCGGCCTCGACGGTGGCGAACAGCTCGACCAGCGTGTCCGCCTGCCCCGCTGCCTCCCGCACGGCCTGCGGCCCCTCGGCGAGAAACAGCCGCTCCTTCCCCCGGAAGTTCCGCTTGCCCAGCCGCCGAGCGGCGCTGACGCGGGGGGAACGGGGAGAGACGAGTTCGGGGCCAGCCATGTCCTGTTTCACCTTCGGCACCTTCTGATGGAGCGGGGCCGGTCCGACCTAGGGGCGCGGGGAACTGCGCGACCAGCCACAGACAACCCGCAGCTCGACGACTACGTACGCCGACACGACGGGACCCGCAGGACAAACCTGCGGGTCCCGTCACGTCGGCTCAAGGCCAGCGCCAGCGTCACGCGGCCTTCGGCGCGTTGACGTCGCTCGGCAGCGCCTTCTGCGCCACCTCGACCAGCGCGGCGAACGCGCTCGGGTCGTTGACGGCCAGCTCGGCCAGGATCTTGCGGTCGACCTCGACGTTCGCGGCCTTCAGACCCTGGATGAAGCGGTTGTACGTGATGCCGTTGGCGCGGGCAGCGGCGTTGATGCGCTGGATCCACAGCTGGCGGAAGTCACCCTTGCGCTTCTTGCGGTCGTTGTAGTTGTAGACCAGCGAGTGGGTGACCTGCTCCTTGGCCTTGCGGTACAGGCGCGAACGCTGACCGCGGTAGCCGGAGGCCTGCTCGAGGATCGCCCGGCGCTTCTTGTGGGCGTTGACTGCCCGCTTGACGCGTGCCACTTCTTGACTCCTTGTAGCGGGGCCGTGGTGATCGTCACACGGCCCGGATTCGATTGGGTCCCGGTCGGGGATCAGGCGCGACGCTCGCGCCCGACGTCACTTGCCGAGAAGCTTCTTGATCTTCGCGGCGTCGCCCGGGGCCATCTCGGCGTTGCCGGTGAGGCGACGCGTCACGCGGGACGACTTGTGCTCGAGCAGGTGGCGCTTGCCGGCGCGCTCACGGAGCACCTTGCCAGAGCCGGTGATCTTGAAGCGCTTACTGGCACCGCTGTGCGACTTGTTCTTCGGCATAGCGCCGTTCTCTCCTCGTGGGTGGCGCTCCGGTGCCCGGCCATCCGACCGGGCACGGTGGAGCGTCGCTCGTGTTTCGGTTACTGCCTGGGACGACGCGCGGTGACGCGAGGTCCCGGGGATCACGCCTCGGCAGGCTCCTCAGCCGACGCCTGGGGGGCCTCCGCGGCGTTCTGCGAGCGGCCGGGGTTGGCCTTCGCCTCCGCCTTGCGGGCCTCCTGCGCCTGGCGGGCCTCGGCCATCGCCTCGGTCTTCTTCTTGTGCGGACCGAGAACCATGATCATGTTTCGGCCGTCCTGCTTCGGGTTCGACTCTACGAAGCCGAGGTCCTGGACGTCCTCCGCGAGCCGCTGGAGCAGTCGGTAGCCCAGTTCGGGACGGGACTGCTCACGACCGCGGAACATGATCGTGATCTTGACCTTGTCGCCCTGCTTGAGGAACCGGACGACGTGACCCTTCTTGGTGTCATAGTCGTGCGGGTCGATCTTCGGCCGGAGCTTCATCTCCTTGATGACCGTGTGCGCCTGGTTCTTGCGCGCCTCACGGGCCTTCATGGCCGACTCGTACTTGAACTTCCCGTAGTCCATGAGCTTGCACACGGGCGGACGGGCGTTCGCCGCGACCTCGACCAGGTCCAGGTCGTACTCCTGCGCAAGCTCCAGTGCCTTGGCCAGGGGGACGATGCCCACCTGCTCGCCACTGGGACCGACAAGTCGCACCTCGGGAACGCGAATCCGGTCGTTGATGCGGGGCTCGGCGCTGATGGATCCTCCTCGGTAGCACCACGCGACGGTCTGGCGGACAGCCGCGTAACGTCTCTGTTCGTTAGACCTAACCGCGCCAAGACAGAAAAAATGCCCCGGACGATCACAGGCGGGGCTCCTCGAACTACCGGAGCACCGCCGCGGCGACCGCGGGGCGCACTTTCGGGCGGATGCCCGTCACTGTGGACGGGACCGCCTGACCGGTGACCCGCCGCCCACAGGGCGGTCAGGTGGGAGTTCGAAGCCTCCACTTGTGGGCCGGGCTCGCGGGCCGTGAGGCAGGCGGGTCCGACCGGTCGTTACACAAGGTTAGCAGCTTCGACCGACTACGGCTAACTCGGACCGACTGGGATCGGGGACCGAGCTGCCTCTAGGGTGAACGGCATGAGTGAAGAGACGCCCGACTTCAACGCCATGACCCGCGATATCGCGGAGGTCCCCGCGGTCGAGGTGATCGTGACGGTCGCCGTCAATCTGATGAGCGCCGCCGCCGTGAAGCTCGGTCTGACCGAGGAGGGCGCGAAGCACAAGGACCTGGACGAGGCCCGCAAGCTGATCCACGCCCTGGCCGGTCTGCTCGACGGGAGCGCGACCGAGATCAGCTCCTTCCACGCCGCGCCCCTGCGCGACGGTCTGAAGTCGCTCCAGCTGGCGTTCCGCGAGGCGTCACTGGTCCCGGACGAGCCGGGCCAGGGACCGGGCGAGAAGTACACCGGCCCGGTCTACGGCTAGGCAGCCCCCTCCACACTTTCAACCGCGTACGTACAAGGGCTCGCCCGGCGGCGTGGTCCCGGCTGGCAGCAGCGCCAGGTCGAGACCGCGCACCAGGCGGGCCCTCAGTGTCTCGTCGGCGGCCATGCGCGCGGCAACCGCGCGGGCGGCCTCGGCGGGGGCGGCGGCCGGGTCGAGGACGAGGGCCAGGGTGCCGTCGGCCTGTCCGGGGCCGAGGTGGGCGCGGACCACGGCGGGCTCGGCGGCGACCGCGGCCCGTACCGCCTCCAGGACCGCCGGGTCGCTGAGCGGGTCGGTGCTGGTGCGGCCCTCGGCCAGGGCGAGCAGCGCGTGCCCGGTCAGCTCGTACGGCACCGGCCCGGCCATGTCCAGGACGATCGTGTCGGCCTTCTCGTGCGCCGCCGCCCGGAGGGCCTGGTGCAGGGGTACGGCCACGGGGCGGGCCCGCGGGTCCCAGCGGGCCAGGGCGTCGGTGGAGGTGAAGGCGGGCAGCGCGGTGCGGCCCCCGGCCTTCAGGGTCGGTACGGCCATGTCGCTGGTCTTCTCGCGGCGCAGGCCGTTCTCGTCCTCCTCCACTTCCCCCAGCACGGCCACGACGGGCACGAGGAGCCGGGTGCCCTTGAGCGCCTCGAGGACCGGGCCCACGGCGCTGCGGTCCTCGGCCCAGGCGGCGAGCGCCGCGCTCAGCCGGGGGTCGGCGGAGCCGTCGTCGTCGGAGTAGCCGGGGTCGGGAATGTTCTTGTTCGCCACGGTCACCGACCCTATCGGGGGGATGCTGCCGCGCTTGTGCGGCCCCGGAAACACGGGCGTGACACGGCTCACCGAATTCTCAGCCATCCCTGACACAGATCTAACCTCCGTCTAACGGTCCGCACAGCGGCCACCCGCAGCATCGCGGGCATGGCCTCTCCTCGTACGCTCGTCTGCGCTGCCGTCGCGTCCGTAGTGATCATGGGTGGTACGACGGCGGGGACGTTCTACGTGCAGGCGCGGGCGCATTCCGGGGTGCGCCCCGAGGCGTCGGCGGCGGCATCGGCGACTGGGGAGGGGCCCGTGGAACCCGTGGCGGAATCGCTGGATCCGGCGGAACCGGCGGAACCGGCGGCACCGGCGGCACCGGCGGTGGACCGTGACGCGCTCCTCGCGCGGGCCATGGCGGAGGTGAGCGTCGAGGACGGGGCCGAGGTGTCCGTGGCCGTGCTGGACCTGGAGACCGGGGAGCGCGCCGGGTACGGCGAGGGCGCCTTCGACACCGCGAGCATCGTGAAGGTGGACATCCTGGCGGCGCTGCTGCTCCAGGCGCAGGACGCGGGACGGCGGCTCACCGACGCGGAGAAGGCGTACGCCACCGCCATGATCGTCAGCAGCGACAACGCCTCCGCGTCGGCGCTGTGGCGGACGATCGGGAAGGCCAAGGGGCTGGACGCGGCCAACGAGCGGTTCGGGCTGACCGGCACCGAGGGCGGCGACGGGATGCTGTGGGGACTGACCCAGACCACGGCCGCCGATCAACTGACCCTGCTGGGGCAGGTGTTCGGGGACGACGGCGACTCGGAGCTGAGTGCGGAGTCGCGGTCGTACGTCCGAGGGCTGATGGGGCGGATAGCCGCCGGTCAGGACTGGGGGGTGTCGGCGGTCGCGGACGGCTCGTCGTGGGCGCTGAAGAACGGGTGGCTGCCGCGCACCGCGACGGGGCTGTGGGACATCAACAGCATCGGGCGGGTGACGGCCGACGGGCACGACTGTCTGCTGGCGGTGCTGTCCGACGGCAACTCGACGAAGAAGCGGGGGGTGGAGCTGGTCGAGGCGGCGGCGAGGGCGGGGGTCACGGCTGCGACCGCGGACCCGGCGTCGGCATCGGCGGCCCCCACCGGGTAGTGGGTCAGACGTCGCCGTCCCAGCGGCGCGCGCGCCACAGGACGACCGCGGCGACCAGCAGTACGCCGCCCGCGCTGCCCGCGAGGGGGCCCGCCCAGTCCGAGGTGTCGTCGTCGGGTGCGGCGGTGTCGGGGCCGGGGCCGAAGTACTTCTCGCCGTAGGCCGCCGAGCGCAGGCCCTCGGGCTTCAGGCGGGCGGCCTGGTCGAGGGCGGCGGCGGGGTCGACGAAGCCGAAGCCGCGGGAGTCGTCGCGGCCCCCGGTGGGGGCGTTGCGGGCGGTGTCCTCCAGGAGGCGCTTGATCTGGGCCGGGGTCAGGTCCGGGTGGGCGGCCTTGAGCAGGGCCGCGGCGCCGGAGACGAAGGCGGCGGCGGCGCTGGTGCCCCAGCCCTCGTAGTACCTGCCGTCGGGGTCGGCGATGACGACGTCCACGCCGGGGGCGCTGACGGTGGCGTACCAGCGGCGGGTGGAGAAGGAGGCGCGGGTGCCGTAGCGGTCGACGGCGGTGACGGCGATGACGCCCGGGTAGGCGGCGGGGTAGGAGATGTGGTCGCCCTTCTCGCCGCCGTTCCCGGCGGAGGCGACGACGACGGCGCCCTTGTCGAGGGCGTACTGCACGGCCTCGTCCTCGGCGGGTTCGGGGTGCGCGGAGGCGGAGTCGTCGCCGAGGGAGAGGTTGATGACGTCGGCGCCGTGGTCGGCGGCCCAGCGGATGCCCTCCGCGAGGGCGTTGCCGCGGCTCTTGCGGGCCTTGGCACGGGCGGGGTCCTTGTCCTCCAGGATGACGCGGACGGGGAGGATCTTCGCCTCGGGGGCGATGCCCATGACACCGTCGGCGTTGCCGAGGCCATGGCCGTGACCGGCGATGATCCCGGCCATGGCGGTGCCGTGCTTGGCCCAGTGCTCGTCGCCGCGCCCCGCGCCGAAGCCGACCAGGTCCTCGGTCCCGAGGACGTTGCCGACGAGGTCGGGGTGCTGGTCGTCGACGCCGGTGTCCAGGACGGCGACGGTGATTCCGGCGCCCTTGGTGGTCTGCCAGGCCTGCTGGGTGTGCAGGGCGTCCAGGGCCCACTGCCGGGCGCGGATGCCGTCGGCGTGCGCGGTGGTGGGCGGGACGAGGGCGAGGGTGGCGGCGAGGAGACAGCCGAGGAGCCCGCCGCGGCGCTTGAGGCGGGTCATGACGGCCGCTCCGTGGGTGATGTGACGTTCTTGCGCAGGCTCCGCTCCACGCGGTCGGCGAGGCCCTGGGCCTCGTGGCCGAGGCCCGACTGAGCGGGGGCCGAGGTGGCGCCGTCGGCCCTGGCGACCTCGGCGGGCTCGGGCTCGTCGACGGTGCGGCCGTCGGCCCAGCCGGAGACGGCGTAGACGACGACGGGGGCGTCCGTGAGCACGGAGACGGTCCAGCTGGCGCGCTGCTCGGTGCCGAAGTCGGCGGCGACGGTGCCCTTGGCGGCGTACGGGCGGGGCACGAGGTCGGTGCGGCGGTCGAGGTTCTCGGTGGTGAACCGGTCGTCGAGGGAGCGCATGGCGTCGACGTCGGCGTCGGTGAAGAGGAGGCCGACGGTGGTGACGTAGCTCTGGGTGGCGTCGGTGTAGGTGGCGCGCAGCAGGCGCTCGCAGCCGACCGGGGCGAGGACCTTGCGCAGCAGCGGGTCGAAGGCGCGCGCGCAGTCGCTGTCGGGGGCGACGGCGATCCGGGTCCAGGTGCGGTCGGCGCCGCCGGGCCCGGCACCGTCGCCGCGCACGGTGGGCGGGAACAACTGGTCGACCGGGACGCTGTGCCACAGGTCCGCGGCGGCGGCGAAGGCACCGCGCTCGCCGCCCGCGCCGGAGTCCCCGGTGAGCCAACTGCCGGTCACCGCGCCCCCGATCAGCCCGAGCCCGAGGACGACGCATCCGGCGGCGGCGAGGGTACGGCCGCGCAGCCGGGCCCTGAGCGACCGGGGCCGCCCCTGGTCGTCGTAGGTCTCGGGCTGCCCGAAGGTCACGACGGGTCGGCCGCCGACGAGGGGTGCCGTGGGTGGAGCGGGGGGCGGGGTCATGACACCCCACGCATAGGAGGTGTCCGGTACCGGCCGCAACCGGGTGGTCGTCTCCGAGGGGGCCTCCGGCGGCGCCCCGAGCGAGGGCGGGGCGTCGGGGAAGCGGGCCGAGGCGGGCGGCGGGGGCGGGACGGGGGCCGGGTCCGCGGGGGCGCTCGGGCCGGGCAGGCGTGGGACGGGGGCCGGGTCCGCGGGGGCGCTCGGGCCGGGCAGGCGTGGGACGGGGGCGTCGGTCGAGGGCTGCACGCTGGGCTGGTCCGGGCTCCTGGAGGGGACCGGTGGGACGGGCCGGTCGAGACCCGGCTCGTCCGGGGTGGGCGGTGGTGTCGTCGGGCGTGGTGGGACGGAGGCGCGCTGGGCTTCTGTGCTCATGCACCCCCCGTTTCCGTCTGCCCGGGCCGCTTCCTTGTGCGTGGGCCGTCGTTGTCACGTCGTACGCCCGGAGCCGGTGTGGATGTACGGATGTCCCACCGGAGTCTTCCCCGTGCCTGCGCGTCACTCTACGGGTTGCCGCCGGTCGAACGGGAACCAGTCCAGCACGGCGGGGCATCTGCCCGGAACATCCCCCTACCTTGCGGTAACCCGGTCTGGCACGCTTCGTTCATGACTGCGCGCGCCGCCGACCGGGCCCGTTACGACCGGGCCACCGCCCCTCTCGACGCCCCTCTCGCGATCGTGGACCTGGCCGCCTTCGACGCCAACGCGGACGATCTGGTCCGCCGCGCGGGGGGCAAGCCGATCCGGGTCGCCAGCAAGTCCGTGCGCTGCCGGGCGCTGCTCGAACGCGTCCTCGCGCGGGACGGCTTCGCGGGGGTCATGTCCTTCACCCTGGCCGAGTCCCTGTGGCTGGCCCGCTCCGGCTTCGACGACGTGCTGCTCGCCTACCCGTCGGCGGACCGCGCCGGGTACCGGGAACTGACCGCCGACCCCAAGCTCGCCGCCTCCGTCACGGTGATGATCGACGACCCCGCGCAGTTGCGGCTGATCGACGAGGCACGGGACGGGGGGCGTGAAGTGGTGCGGGTGTGCCTGGAGTTGGACACCTCGCTGCGGCTGCTCGGGGGGCGGATGCGGATCGGGGCCCGGCGTTCCCCGCTGCACTCCCCCGCCGCGGTCGCCGATCTCGCGCGGGTCGTGGCGCGGCGGCCGGGGTTCGAGGTCGTGGGGATCATGGCGTACGAGGGTCATGTCGCCGGTGTCGGCGATGCCGTCGACGGGCGTCCGCTGCGCTCGCGGGCGGTGCGGCTGATGCAGGCCGCGGCGCGCCGTGAACTCGCCGAGCGGCGGGCGGCGGTGGTGCGGGCCGTGCGGGCGGTGGCGCCGGGGCTGGAGTTCGTCAACGGCGGCGGGACCGGCAGTGTGCAGCACACCGCCGCGGAGGACGCGGTCACCGAGATCGGGGCCGGGTCGGGGCTGTACGTGCCGCGGCTGTTCGACAACTACACGTCCTTCCGGGGGCGTCCGGCGGCCCTCTTCGCCCTGCCGGTCGTACGGCGGCCCGGTGTCGGCGTGGTGACCGTGCTGGGCGGCGGCTATCCCGCGTCGGGCGCGGCGGGCCGGGACCGGCTGCCGGTGCCGTATCTGCCCGAGGGGCTGCGCTACGACCCGCAGGAGGGCGCCGGTGAGGTGCAGACGCCGCTGCTCGGGTCTCCGGCCGATGATCTGCTGGTCGGCGACAAGGTGTGGTTCCGGCACGCCAAGGCCGGTGAGCTGTGCGAGCGGTTCGACGTGCTGCATCTCGTCGAGGGCGACGAGGTGACGGCTACCGTGCCGACGTACCGGGGTGAGGGGCACACCTTCCTGTGAGCGTCTCTACTCGGTCGGGCCGATGCTGCTGCCCACCCCGCCGCCGGTGTCCGCGTCGCCGATCGGCCGGATGCCCTGGGTGATCCGGTCCATGTCGGCGAGCGGCGGGCCGTCCTCGCCCGCGTCGAAGACGTAGCGGACGATGACCGGCGCCTCGACGCCGACGGTGGAGTGGAAGGCCAGCGACTGGACGTAACCGCCGGGCCCCTTGGCGGTCTTGACGCGCCAGCGCACCAGGTAACCGGCGCGGCCCGCCACCGCGACCGGCTCCGACTTCACGACCTCGTGGGACTCCATGCCGCCGAAGGGGCGGCGGTCGAGGCGGTCGCGGTCGTAGGCCTCCTCGGCGGCCTCCTTGATGTCGGCCTTGGCGAGGGCCTCGGGGGACGTCTCGTCGTTCACGGTGACGGTCTGGGAGACGACCTGCCCGTGGCGGCACAGGCCGCCGTCGCCGGGGCAGTCGTAGGTGCCGTCCGTGGTCATCAGGACGTTGCCGTCGGAGACGTACTTGGGGCGCACCCAGCCGCCGAGCAGCGGCAGGGTGATGCCGTTCAGCTCGTCGACCACCACGGACGGGTCGTCGGCGGAGGGTGCGGAGGGCGACGGCGAGGGGGACGGGGGCTCGCTGGTCTCCTCCTCGGTGGAGGTGGCGACCGTGGGGGGCGGCGGCGTGCCGGTGGGGTCGTCGTCCTTGCCGAGGAGGATGGTGCCGGTGACGATCGCGGCGACCACGACGGCCGCGGCGGTGGTGAGGGCGATGGTCTTCACGCCCGTCCCGCTCGTCGCGCCCGGCGACGGCGGCGGGGCCGGTGCGGGCACCGGCTGTTCCGGCGTGCGCCGGTGGTCGGTCCATGCCGTGCCGTCCCACCAGCGCTCCAGGTGCGGGGCGTGCGGGTCGGGGTACCAGCCGGGCGGGGGTGTCATGCTCACCCGGGCCACTGTAGGACGTGACCCGGGGTGAGCGGGGCGGGGCCTACAGGGGTGTGACGTACGCCCCCGAGATGCCGCCGTCGACGAGGAAGTCGGTGGCGTTGACGAAGGAGGAGTCGTCGCTGGCCAGGAAGGCGACGGCGGCGGCGATCTCCTCGGCCTCGGCGAACCGGCCCAGCGGGATGTGCACCAGGCGGCGCGCGGCCCGCTCGGGGTCCTTGGCGAACAGCTCCTGGAGCAGCGGGGTGTTGACCGGGCCGGGGCACAGCGCGTTGACGCGGATGCCCTCCCGGGCGAACTGCACGCCCAGTTCGCGGGACATGGCGAGGACGCCGCCCTTGGACGCGGTGTAGGAGATCTGCGAGGTGGCCGCGCCCATCCGGGCCACGAACGACGCCGTGTTGATGATGGACCCCTTGCCCTGGCGCCGCATGTAGGGAAGCGCCGCCTTGCAGCACAGGTAGACGGAGGTGAGGTTGACCTCCTGCACCCGCTTCCAGGCCTCAAGACCGGTCTCCAGGATGGAGTCGTCGTCGGGCGGCGAGATGCCCGCGTTGTTGAAGGCGACGTCGACGCTGCCGTAGGTGTCGTAGGCCGCCTTGAACAGCGCCTCGACCTGTTCGGCGTCGGTGACGTCGACCTTCACGAACAGCCCGCCGACCTCCTCGGCGGCGGCCTTGCCGCGGGTCTCGTCGACGTCGCCGCAGACGACGTGGGCGCCCTCGGCGGCGAGGCGGCGGACGGTGGCCAGGCCGATGCCGCTGCCCGCGCCGGTGACGACGGCGGTACGGCCGACCAGTCGGCGGCAGACGGACTCCGGGGCCGGGGAGGAGGTGCGGGAAGTCTCTTCGGTCACTGTGCGGGGCCCTCCGTGCTGATGAAGACGTTCTTGGTTTCGGTGAAGGCGGCCAGGGCGTCCGGGCCCAGCTCGCGGCCGATGCCGGACTGCTTGAACCCGCCGAAGGGGGTCCAGTAGCGGACGCTGGAGTGGGAGTTGACGGACAGGTTGCCCGCGCGCACGGCCTGGGAGACGCGCAGGGCGCGGCCGATGTCTCGGGTCCACAGGGAGCCGGAGAGTCCGTAGGGGGTGTCGTTGGCGAGGCGGATCGCGTCGGCCTCGTCGTCGAAGGGGAGGACCACGGCGACGGGGCCGAAGACCTCCTCGACGGCCACGCGCGCGTGCGGGTCTACTCCGGTCAGGACGGTGGGCGGGAACCAGAAGCCGGGGCCCTCGGGGGCCTTGCCGCGGATGCCGGTCGCGTCGGGGCCGACGTAGGAACGGACGCGGTCCAGCTGGGTCCTGGAGATCAGCGGGCCCATGTCGGTGGTCTCGTCGGACGGGTCGCCGACGCGTACGGCCTCGATCGCCGGGGCCAGCAGCTCCAGGAAGCGGTCGTACACCGTCCGCTGGACGAGGACGCGGGTGCGGGCGCAGCAGTCCTGTCCGGAGTTGTCGAGGAAGGACATGGGGGTGGCCTGGGCGGCGGTTTCGACGTCGGCGTCCGCGAAGACGATGTTGGGGCTCTTGCCGCCGAGTTCGAGGGTGACTGGCTTGAGCAGCGCCGACCCCTTCGCCGCCACCTGTTTGCCCACGGCCGTTGACCCGGTGAAGACGATCTTCGCCACGCCCGGGTGCTCGACGAGGGCGTTGCCCGCGACCGGCCCGTGTCCAGGCAGGACCTGGAACAGGCCCTCGGGGAGTCCCGCCGCCAGGGCAAGCTCCGCCAGCCGCAGCGCCGTCAGCGGAGTCGTCTCGGCGGGCTTGAGGAGTACGGCGTTGCCCGCGGCGAGCGCGGGTGCCGTGCCCCAGGCCGCGATCGGCATGGGGAAGTTCCACGGCGCGATGACGCCGACCACGCCGAGCGGTTCGAGGAGGGTGACGTCGAGGCCGCCGGGCACCGGGATCTGCCGTCCGGTGAGCCGCTCCACCCCGCCCGCCGCGTAGTCGAGCAGGTCGCGGACGTTGCCCGCCTCCCAGCGGGCGTTGCCGACGGTGTGCCCGGCCTCCCGGACCTCCAACGCGGCGAGTTCCTCGAGGTGTTCGTCGACGGCCACGGCGAACCGGCGCAGTTGCCGGGCCCGGTCGCCCGGGGCCAGGGCCGCCCACCGGGTCTGGGCGCGGGCGGCCCGTACGACCGCCGCGTCCACGTCGGCGGCGCTGGCGGCCGGGACGGTGGCGACGATCTCTTCGGTGGCCGGGTTCAGTACCTGGAGCTGGTCGGACAAGTGGGACAAGTGGGGCCTCACATGCGTTCGAAGGAGCGGCGCAGCTCCCAGTCGGTGACCGCCGCGTCGAAGGCGTCCAGCTCGACGCGGGCCATGTTGCGGTAGTGCGCGACGACCCCGTCCCCGAAGGCCGCCTTGGCGATCGGGCTGTTCTCCCACAGCTCGGCGGCCTCCCGCAGCGTGCTGGGCACATGCTCGTACTCGGCGGTGTAGGCGTTGCCGGGGCACGCCTCGGGCAGTTCGAGCCGCCGCTCGATGCCGTACAGGCCCGCGGCCACCATCCCGGCGACCGCGAGGTGCGGGTTGACGTCGCCGCCGGGCAGCCGGTTCTCGAAGCGCAGGGAGCGGCCGTGGCCGACCACCCGCAGCGCACAGGTGCGGTTGTCGTGGCCCCAGGCGACGGCGGTCGGGGCGAAGGAGCCGGGCTGGAACCGCTTGTACGAGTTGATGTGGGGCGCGTAGAGCAGCGCGAAGTCCCGCAGCGCGGCCAACTGCCCGGCGAGGAAGTACCGCATGACGTCGGACATGCCCCCGGGGCCGTCGCCCGCCATGACGTTGGTGCCGTCGGCGTCGGCGAGGGAGAGGTGGATGTGGCAGGAGTTGCCCTCGCGCTCGTTGTACTTGGCCATGAAGGTGAGTGAGCAGCCCTCCTGCGCGGCGATCTCCTTGGCGCCGGTCTTGTAGACGGCGTGCTGGTCGCAGGTGACCAGGGCCTCGGCGTAGCGGAAGGCGATCTCGTGCTGGCCGGGGTTGCACTCGCCCTTGGCGGACTCGACGGTCATCCCGGCGCCCGCCATCTCGTTGCGGATGCGGCGCAGCAGGGGCTCGACGCGGCCGGTGCCGAGGACGGAGTAGTCGATGTTGTACTGGTTCGCCGGGGTGAGGCCGCGGTAGCCCGCGTCCCAGGCCTGTTCGTAGGTGTCCTTGAAGACGATGAACTCCAGCTCGGTGCCGACCTGCGCGGTCAGTCCGTGTTCGGCGAGGCGCTCCAGCTGGCGGCGGAGTATCTGGCGGGGCGCGGCGACGACCGGGGAGCCGTCGTCCCAGGCCAGGTCGGCGATCACCATGGCGGTGCCGGGGTGCCAGGGCACCCGGTGCAGGGTGGCGAGGTCGGGGTGCATGGCGAAGTCGCCGTAGCCGCGCTCCCAGGAGGACATCTCGTAGCCGTCGACGGTGTTCATGTCGGCGTCGACGGCGAGGAGGTAGTTGCAGCCCTCGGTGCCGTGCTGGAGGACCTCGTCGAGGAAGAAGCGGGCGGCGAACCGCTTGCCCTGGAGCCGTCCCTGCATGTCCGGGAAGGCCAGGACGACGGTGTCGATCTCACCGCCCGCGACGAGGGCGTGCAGTTCCTCGACTCCGAGGGGTGGTGTGCGGTCTGCCACGGAGGGGCCTCCTTGGGGCGCTTCTCACTCTTCGTGGACGGGGCCGGGAGCCATAAGGTGAGCGATGACTGCGCCATAAGGTATTGCGGCAGACCTTTGCTTGGGAAGGGGGCACGGCGACATGGCGGACGCTGGTGTCCGGGTGGAGGACCGGCTGGCGCCGGTGCTGCGGCCGGTGCGGGCGGGCAACGGCTTCGAGGAGGCGCTGGAGCAGATCCTCCAGGTGGTGCGGCTCGGGCTGGTGGCGGGTGGTGAGCGGCTGCCCGCGGAGCGGGACCTGGCGGAGCGGCTCGGCATCAGCCGGGTGACCCTGCGCGAGGTGCTGAAGGTGCTCCAGGACCAGGGGCTGGTCGAGGCGCGGCGCGGTCGCTACGGCGGCACCTTCGTGCTGCCGCGCGCCGAGGGCGGCGGCGAGGACGAGCTGCGGCGCCGGATCGCCGGGGTGGACATCGAGGACATGCTGCGCTTCCGGGAGGTGCTCGAGGTGGGCGCGGCCGGGCTGTGCGCCGCGGACGGGCTGACCGGGGCGCGGGCGGCACGGCTGCGCGGGGCGCTGACGGCCACGCATGACGCGCCGCTGACCGAGTACCGCCGCCTGGACACCCTGCTCCACCTGACGCTGGCCGAGCTGTGCGGCTCACCGAGCCTGACGGCGCAGTACGCGGCGGTACGGGCCACGGTGAACGACCTGCTCGACTGCATCCCGCTGCTGGTGCGCAACCTGGAGCACTCGCAGCGCCAGCACGAGGCGCTGGTGGAGGCGGTGCTCGACGGGGACGCGGACGGCGCGCGGGAGATGATGCGCGAGCACTGCGCGGGGACGGCGGCGCTGCTGCGGGGGTTCCTCGCGTGAACTTTACGGCGACTTAACGCACGGGTATTGCCTTCCCCCCACCGGGACCACAAAGGTATGCCTCCATTCCATTGAGCCAGTCCCTGGAAGGTGCCGCATGACCGTGGAACCCTCGTCACCACAGGCCGCCGACCCGGCGGACGACTACCTCCGGCGCAGGGCACTGCGCCGCGGCAGCGCGGGCTGGCTGCTGCTGACCGGCCTCGGCGTCGCGTACGTCGTCTCCGGCGACTACTCGGGCTGGAACTTCGGCCTGGCCGAGGGCGGCTTCGGCGGGCTGGCCATCGCCATGGTGCTGATGGGCGCCATGTACACCTGCATGGTCTTCGCGCTCGCCGAGCTGTCCTCGATCCTGCCCACCGCGGGCGGCGGCTACGGCTTCGCCCGGCGCGCGCTGGGCCCGTGGGGCGGCTTCCTGACCGGTACGGCGATCCTCATCGAGTACGTCCTCGCGCCCGCCGCGATCGTCATCTTCATCGGGGACTACGTCGAGTCGCTCGGCCTGTTCGGCCTGGAGTCGGGCTGGCCGGTGTACCTGGTCTGCTTCGCGATCTTCCTCGGCATCCATCTGTGGGGCGTGGGCGAGGCGCTGCGGTTCAGCTTCGTGGTGACCGGTATCGCGGTGGTGGCGCTGATCGTGTTCGCGGTGGCGGCGCTGCCGCACTTCGACGCCTCCACGCTGGACGACATCCCGGTGGACACGACCGCGGCCGGTTCGAGTTCCTGGCTGCCGATGGGCCTGCTCGGCATCTGGGCCGCGTTCCCCTTCGGGATGTGGTTCTTCCTCGGCGTCGAGGGCGTGCCGCTGGCCGCCGAGGAGACCAGGGAGCCGTCCCGCACGCTGCCGAGGGCGATCGTGTGGTCCATGGGCATCCTGGTCGTCCTGGCCGTGGTCACCTTCGTGACGGCGGCCGGGGCGCGCGGCTCGGCGGCGATCCAGGAGGCGGGCAACCCGCTGGTGGAGGCGCTCCAGCCGGACGGCGAGGCGACGGCGTGGAGCCGGATCGTCAACTACGCGGGGCTCGCGGGCCTGGTGGCGTCGTTCTTCTCCCTCATCTACGCGGGCTCGCGCCAGTTGTTCGCGCTGTCCCGGGCGGGCTATCTGCCGAGGTTCCTGTCGTTGACCAGCGGCCGCAAGGCGCCGTATCTGGGGCTGCTGGTGCCGGGCGCGATCGGCTTCGCCCTGGCGGCGGGTACCGGTGACGGGGCGCGGATGCTGAACGTGGCGGTCTTCGGCGCGACGATCTCGTACGCGCTGATGTCCCTGTCGCACATCGTGCTGCGCCGCCGCGAGCCGGGTCTGGAGCGGCCCTACCGCACGCCGGGCGGGGTGCTGACGTCGTCGGTGGCGCTGGTGCTGGCCTGCGCGGCGCTGGTGGCGACGTTCCTGGTCGACGTGACCGCGGCGTTCATCGCGCTGGCGGTGTACATCGTGGCGCTGGCGTACTTCGGCCTGTACAGCCGTAAGCGTCTGGTGGCGAAGGCGCCGGAGGAGGAGTTCGCGGCGCTGGCCGCGGCGGAGGCAGAGTTGGCACGGGACTGACCGGGACAGCCGAGGGAGAGTGTGTGGTGGCCAGGCCGCTGATCGGGATCAGCACCTATCTGGAGTCCGGGGCGCGCTGGGGCGTGTGGGAGCTGGAGGCGGCACTGCTGCCCGCCGGTTACCCGCGCCTGGTGCAGCGGGCGGGCGGCCTGGCCGCGATGCTCCCGCCGGACGCGCCGGAGCACGCCGCGGCGACGGTGGCCCGGCTGGACGGCCTGGTGATCGCGGGCGGCCCCGACGTGGACCCCATCCGCTACGGCGCCGACCGCGACCCGCGCACCGGCCCGCCCGCCCGGGAACGGGACGCCTGGGAACTCGCCCTCGTCCGAGCGGCCCTTGACGCGCGCGTGCCGCTCCTCGGCATCTGCCGCGGCATGCAGCTCCTGAACGTCGCCCTCGGCGGCACGCTCGTCCAGCACCTCGACGGCCACGCCGAGGTGGTCGGCGTCTTCGGCCGCCACCCCGTCAAGCCCGTCCCCGGCACGCTCTACGCCGGTGCCGTCCCGGAGGAGGCCTCGGTACCGACGTACCACCACCAGGCCATCGACCGCCTCGGCACCGGCCTGGTCCCGTCCGCCCACGCCGCCGACGGCACCGTGGAGGCGGTGGAACTGCCGCCCTCCGAGGACGGCGGCTGGGTGCTGGGGGTGCAGTGGCATCCGGAGATGGGGGAGGACGTACGGGTCATGGGCGCGCTGGTCGGGGCGGCGGCGGGGGCGCGCCTACCCCCGCGTCAGTGACAGCAGGTCCCGCGCCGGACCCGTGGGCCGGTGCCCCGTGGGCCACACGGCGCGCAGCGCGCGCTCGAGGGAGACGTCGGCGAGGGGGACGCTGACCAGGCGGCGCATGGTGAGTTCCTCGCGGACGGCGAGTTCGCTGAGGACGGAGGGGCCCGCGCCGCTGACCGCGGCGGCCTTGACGGCCGTGGTGGAGGACAGCTCGATCAGGGGGCGGGCCAGGCCGCCGAGGGCCGTGTCCAGGACCTGGCGGGTGCCGGAGCCCTTCTCGCGCAGGATCAGGGGGGTGGCCGCCAGCTCGGCGGCCGACAGCGGACGGCGGCGCCGGGCCCAGGGATGGCCGGGGGCGGTCACCACGATCAGGCGGTCATGGGCGACGACCGTGGAGTCCAGGCCGGGCGGCACGGTCAGCCCCTCCACGAAGCCCAGGTCCGCCTCGTCCGCGAGGAGGCGTTCCACGACCGCCGCCGAGTTGCCCGCGAGCAGCGACACCGCCGTGTCGGGGCGCTCGGCGCGCAGCGCGAGCAGCCACCCCGGCAGCAGGTACTCGGCGATGGTCATGCTCGCCGCGACCCGCAGCCGCGAGTCCCGCCGGTGCCGCAGCGCCTGGGCGCCCGCGTCGAAGGCCTCGGCGGCCTCGACGACCCGCCGCGCCCAGTCCGTCACCAGGGCCCCCGCGTCCGTGAGCCGCGAGCCGCGCGGCGAGCGGTCCACGAGGGCCACCCCCAGCTGCCGCTCCATGGAGCGGATCCGGCTGCTGGCGGCGGGCTGGGTGATGCCGACCTCCCGCGCCGCCGCGCCCAGGCTGCCCAGCCGGGCCACCGCCAGCAGCAGCTCCAGCGCTCCCAGGTCGGGTACCCGGTGCGCGAGGGTGCCGGGGTGGCCGTGCCCCTGTTCCTCCATGTCGGTCATAAACCCAGCTTATGCCGTGATAGAGACGAGCCCTCTGGTCGCACCCCCCGCCCCGCCGCACCGTGGATCCCATGGTCACCTCCGTCCGTCACCTGGGACCCAACTGGTACGCCACCGTCATGGGCACCGCGATCCTCGCCACCGCGGGTCACCGCCTCGCCCCGGCCCCGCTCACCCTGTGGGCCGCCGTGTGGTGCCTCTCCCTCGCCCTGCTGGCCGCGCTCCTCACCGCCCGCGCCCTGCACTGGACCCACCACCGCGACCAGGCCCGCGCCCACCTCCTCGACCCGGCGACGGCACCCTTCTACGGCTGCCTGGCGATGGCCCTGCTGGCCGTCGGCGGCGGCTCCCTCACCGTCGGCCAGGAGTGGGCCGGTCCGGCGGCGGTGGCGCTGGGCGCCGGGCTGTTCGGCACCGGTACGGTCGTCGGGCTGGCGGCGGCCGTCGTGGTGCCGTACCTGATGGCCGTACACCACCGCGTACGGCTGCCAGACGCGTCCCCCGTGTGGCTGTTGCCGCTGGTCGCGCCGATGGTGTCGGCCGCTGTCGGGCCGTTGCTGGTGCCGTCGCTGCCCGCCGGGCAGGCCCGGGAGACCCTGCTGCTGGCGTGCGTGGCGATGTTCGGGCTCAGTCTCCTCGCGACCCTGCTGATGCTGCCGATGGTCTTCGCCCGGCTGCTCACGGGCGGCCCGCTGCCCCTCGCCGTCACCCCGACGCTGTTCCTGGTCCTCGGCCCGCTCGGGCAGTCCACGACGGCGGCCGGGCAGTTCGCGGACGTGGCACCCGGCGTGCTGCCCGCCCCGTACGCCGACGGCTTCAGGGCGCTCGCGGTCCTCTACGGCGTTCCCGTGACCGGCTTCGCGCTGCTGTGGGGCTGCCTCGCCACGGCCCATGTGCTGCGCGCCCGGCGGCACGGCATGCGCTTCGCGATGACGTGGTGGGCGTTCACCTTCCCCGTCGGCACCTGTGTGACCGGCGCGGAGTCGCTGGCCCGGCACACGTCGCTGGCCGCCTTCGGCTGGCTCGCGGCCGGGCTGTACGCCGTGCTGGCCGCCGCCTGGACCGCCGCCGCCGTGCCCACCGTGCGCGGCCTGGTCAGCGGTGCGCTGCTCGCAGGGCCGCGCCCAGCACCCGTGGCGCCTCGGCCAGTGACGGCCCGTACCACGTGAGGTGCCGCCCGTCGACGAGCGCACAGGCCAGCCCCGGGAAGGCCTCCGGCCCGTCCTCGGCGGTGAAGCGGTACGGCTCGTCGGGCAGCACCACGACATCCGGCGCCGCCGCGCACAGCTCGGGCAGCGGCACGCGCGGGTAGCGGTCGGGGTGCGCGGCGTAGTGGTTGTCGACGCCGAGCCGGGCCAGTACGTCGCCCGCGAAGGTGTCCCGGCCGAGCACCATCCACGGCCGCCGCCAGACCGGCACCACGGCGGTCGTACGACGCCCGGGAACCGGCAGCCCGGACCAGGCCGCCTCCGCCTCGTCCAGCCACCCCGGGCGCGCCCCGGCCCCGCAGGCGGCCAGCACCCGGTCCAGCTCGCGGAAGGCACCCGGCACGTCCCGCACCTCGGTGACCAGCACCTCGACGCCCGCCGCGCGCAGGGCGTCCAGGTCGGGGGCGCGGTTCTCCTCCTCGTTGGCCACGACCAGGTCGGGGGCGAGGGAGACGATCCGGGCGACGGCGGGGTTCTTGGTGCCACCGACGCGGGTGACGTCGAGGTCCGCCGGACGGCTGCACCAGTCGGTGGCGCCGACGAGGGCGCCCGGCACGGTCACCGCCACCGCCTCGGTCAGCGACGGCACCAGGGAGACCACACGGGGCACGGCGCTACCGGTGCCGGTCGTGGAGGGCCTCGATGTGCTCCGCCACGGCGACCACCAGCACGCGCGTCTCGGGCACGGTCGCCCGCCAGCGGTGCCGCACCCCGCCGGTGAGGTACAGGGTGTCGCCCCGGCCGAGGCGGTACGCGCGGCCCTCCGCCTCGATCTCCACGGCGCCGTCGGCGACGTACATCAACTGGTCGTTGCGGTACTGGAACTCACGGCCCGCGTCATGGTCGCCGGTGAACTCGGAGGCGTGCATCTGATGGTGACCGCGCACCAGCGACCGCACGCGCGGCTCGGGCACCGGCTCGGTGCCCTCCGCTCTCACGACGTCGACGCTGCACGCCGGGTCGGCTGCGGCGAGGAGTTCCACGGCGGTGGTGCGCAGCGCGTCGGCCACCTTCTCCAGGGAGCTGGTGCTGGGCCGCGCCCGGTCGTTCTCGACCTGGCTCAGGAAGGGCACCGACAGGCCGCTGCGTTCGGACACGACGGCGAGCGTGAGCTGTAGCGCCCGGCGCCGCCGCCGTACGGCCGCGCCCACTCGAAGGGGCTGTTCTTTGTGGTCGCCCATCGCTCCGGCTCCCTCCCTCGCTCGTCCTCGCTCCGTCACGCGTGTGCCGCTGCCCGGCACACTCTGCCTGTTGAGTTCTCTGCACCCTACGCATGTTCGGCAAACCGTTTCCCATGGCCGTCACATCGACGACACACTGCGTCGGGTACGACCTCACAGTTCACGCCACCTGGATCATCCCGCTCCGACCACCGGACGCGTAACCCCTTCCGCGGTGCGATCGCCAAGCGGAGCACCTGACCAGCGGCGGACGAAACGGCTCTCTACAGTTCAATGCACGGCCGTTCTTCCGTGTTCCCCCATCTTCCCGCCGTAGGCGGAGCGCGAAGTCGGTGCCCTCGGCACCCGGTTGGGGCCGGGTTCGGGGGGTGACATGGCGCTGCGTGGTTGTCCGGATCCTTTTGGTAGGCGCGCGGGCCGTGGAGCGGCACCACGAAGGGCGGGCCCCGCCGCGCACGAAAGCTCCGTACGGCGGTGCCCGCCCCTCGCGCGGCGGCCCGGGCCGGTCAGGTCACCCGGCCGCCCGGTTCTCGGCCGTCCCGTCGACGGGAGCCCACTTGTCCAGCAGGCCCGGGTGCTTCTTCAGCCAGGCGCGCACGGCGTCCTGCTCCTTGCCGCGGCCCGCCTTGAGGATCTGCGACTCCAGACCGGTGAGCTGCTCCTCGGTCATCGAGAAGTCCTTCAGCCACCGGGCGACCTCGGGGTTGTCCTCGGCGAAGCCGTCGCGTGCCACGGTGTGCACGCCGTCGCCCTTGCCCCAGACGCCCTTGGGGTCCTTGAGCTTCTTCAGCTCGTAGTCGTTGTACGCCCAGTGCGGCGACCAGAGGGTGACGACGACGGGCTCCTCGTTGGCGTAGGCGCGCTTCAACTCGGCGAGCATCGCCGGGGTGGAGCCGTCGACGACCCGGTAGGAGTCCTGCAGGCCGTACTCCTTGAGGACCTTGTCCTTGAGCAGGCCCATCATTCCGGCGCTCGGCTCGATGCCGATGATCTTGCCGTCGAAGTCGTCGGCGTGGTTCCTCAGGTCCTCCAGGGAGTTCACGTCGTCCATGTACGCCGGGACGGACAGCTCCAGGGAGGTGGGGCCGTACCAGGCGCCGAGGTCGTCGAGCCGCTCGCCGTACCGGGACCAGTACTCCCCGTGTGTGGTCGGCAGCCAGGCGTCCGTCTGGAAGTCGATCTGGCCGGTGGCGACGCCGGTGTAGAGGGGGCCCGCGGCGTACTGGGTGGTGGTCACCTCGAAGCCGCGGCGCTCCAGCATCTCCTTCCACAGGTAGGTGGAGGCGATGCCCTCGTCCCAGGGCAGGAAGCCGATCTTGACCTCCTTGCCCCGGCCGACGTTCGAGGCGGAGGCCTCGGCGGTGCCCGCGGTGGAGCCGAAGACGTTCACGCCGCCCGCGACCAGGGCGAGGACGACCACACCGACGACGGCGACGACGGGGCGCGGCCGGTGGGCCCACGGCCTGACGGCGGCGGCCGTGCGGGCGCGGGCGGCGGCGCGGCGGCCGAGCGGGGAGATCTGGGTGCCCAGGGCGCTGGTCATGCGGTCCAGGTAGATCGCGAGGACCACGATGGCGACGCCCGCCTCGAAGCCGTAGCCGATCTCCAGACGGCCGATGGCCTCGTTCACGGCGCCGCCGAGACCGCCGGTCCCGGCCATGCCGGCGATGACGACCATCGACAGACCGAGCATGATCACCTGGTTGACGCCCGCCATGATCGTCGGCAGTGCGAGCGGCAGCTGGACCCGGAGCAGGGTGTCGCGTGGGGTGGTGCCGAAGGCCTCGGCGGCCTCGACGAGTTCCTTGTCGACCTGGCGGATGCCCAGCTCGGTCATCCGGACGCCCGGGGCGATCGCGAAGATCAGCGTGGCGACGACACCGGCGGCGGTGCCGAGCCCGAAGAACAGGATCGCCGGGATCAGCAGCACCATCGACGGCATCGTCTGGAGCAGGTCGAGGACGGGCCGCACGGCCGCGCTGACCGTCTTGGAACGCGCGGCCCAGATGCCCAGCGGGACGGCGATCAGCAGGGCGATGGCGGTGGCGACGAGCACCAGGGCCAGCGTCGACATCGCGCGGTCCCACAGGTCGAGCGAGTCGACGAGGGCGAACCCGGCGAAGGCCAGGACGCCCGCGACGAGGCCGCGCAGCCACCAGGCGACCACCGCGAGGATGCCCGCGAGAAGCAGCGCCTCGGGAGCGGTGAGCACGGCGTTCACGGCGTCGTACAGGCCGCCGAGGACCGACTTGACCGCGTCGAACAGCCAGGACAGGTGGGTGAGCAGCCAGTCGACGCCGGAGTCGACCCAGTCACCGAGGTGGAGCCTAGGCACGGGCGGTCACCTTCCCGTCCGTGGCCGCACCGTCGCAGGGCTGCGGGTCCCCCGGCCACTCGGCGAGGAAGCCCACCAGCCGCCGCGACGGTACGACGCCGACGACGGTGCGGTCGGCGTCCAGTACGGCAACGGGGTGCGGCACGCGCGCGCTGAGGGCGCACAGCTCGTCGAACGGCATGCCGGGGGTCGCGGTGGCGCAGCCGCAGTCGGCCTCGTCGCCGCGCGGGCCGGTGTCCATGACGGCGGCGGCCGTCAGCACGCGCGAGCGGTCGACGTCCTTGGTGAAGGAGGCGACGTAGTCGTTCGCGGGGCGGAGCAGGATGTCCTCGGCGGTGCCGTTCTGCACGATGCGGCCGTCGCGCATGACGGCGATGCGGTCGCCCAGGCGCATGGCCTCGTTGAGGTCGTGGGTGATGAACACGATGGTCTTCTTCAGGGTCTGCTGGAGCTGCAGGAGTTGGTCCTGCATGTCGCGCCGGATCAGCGGGTCCAGCGCGCTGAAGGACTCGTCCATCAGCAGCAGGTCGGCGTCGGTGGCCAGCGCGCGGGCCAGGCCGACCCGCTGCTGCATGCCGCCGGACAGCTCGTCGGGCCAGGAGGACTCCCACCCGGCCAGCCCGCACAGCTCCAGTGCCTCGGCGGCGCGCTTCTCCCGCTCGGCGCGCGGGACGCCCTGCACGGCGAGGCCGTAGGCGGCGTTCTCCAGGACGCTGCGGTGCGGGAAGAGTGCGAAGTGCTGGAAGACCATGCTGATCTTCCGGGCGCGCACCTCGCGCAGCTCACGCTCGCCCAGCCCGGTGAGGTCCTGGCTGTCGAAGCGGACCTGACCCGCGGTCGGCTCCAGCAGCCCGTTGAGCATGCGCAGCAGGGTGGACTTCCCGGACCCGGACAGGCCCATCACCACGAAGATCTGACCGGGCTCGACGGTGAAGGAGGCGTCGATCACGGCCGCCGTGGTGCCGTCGGCCCGCAGCTCCTCCCGGTCGGCTCCGCCCCGCAGCCTCTCGACTGCCTCCCCCGGTCGTCTGCCGAACACCTTGTAAAGACGCTCGGCCTCTAGTCTCGCTGACACGCGTACCTCTTGCCTCGACTGCTGGAACGGAGCCACCGGCCGCAGGCAGTTGAACAAGCAACCGGCGCGGCTCCGCGGCGGCGCCTGCCCGGCCCCCTGACCGGCAAACACGCAAGTGGCCCAGTTCACAGGGGTGGGGCACGGCGGGCGAAGGGGCCGGAGACCGGCCGTTGTCAGTGCCGTGCGGCATGATGCGAGGCGTGACCGGACGACTGATGCTGCTTGACACCGCCTCGCTCTACTTCCGCGCCTACTTCGGGGTGCCGGAGTCCGTGAAAGCCATGGACGGCACCCCGGTGAACGCCGTGCGCGGGCTGCTGGAGTTCATCGACCGGCTGGTCCGTGACCACCGGCCCACGCACCTGGTCGCCTGCATGGACGCCGACTGGCGCCCGCAGTGGCGGGTCGATCTCATCCCGTCGTACAAGGCGCACCGCGTGGCCGAGGAGCGCGAGACGGGGCCGGACGCGGAGGAGGTGCCGGACACCCTCGCCCCGCAGGTGCCGGTCATCGAGGCCGTCCTGGACGCGATCGGCATCGCGCGGGTGGGCGTGCCGGGGTACGAGGCGGACGACGTGATCGGCACCTTCACCGCCCACGCCCAGACCCCGGTCGACATCGTCACCGGCGACCGCGACCTCTACCAGTTGGTGGACGACGCGCGCGGGGTGCGGGTGCTGTACCCGATCAAGGGCGTCGGCACCCTCCAGATCACGGACGAGTCGGTGCTGCGCGAGAAGTACGGCGTCGACGGCCCGGGGTACGCCGACCTCGCGCTGCTGCGCGGCGACCCCAGCGACGGACTGCCCGGCGTGCCCGGCATCGGCGAGAAGACGGCCGCCAAGCTGCTCGCCGAGTTCGGCGACCTGGCCGCGATCATGGCCGCCGTCGACGACCCGAAGGCCAGACTCACCCCGTCGCAGCGCAAGCGCCTCACCGAGGCCCGGCCCTACGTCGCCGTCGCGCCGAAGGTGGTGAAGGTCGCCGACGACGTCCCCCTGCCGGAGGTCGACCCCGCACTGCCCCGCACCCCGCGCAACCCCACCGGGCTCACCGAACTGGCGGCCCACTGGAACCTCGGCGGTTCCCTGGAACGCCTGCTCACCACGCTCGGGGCGTAGCGAGGCCCGCGCACGCGCCGCGCGAGCCGGTCACGAAGTGAATCCATTGGTTCCGTGCGCGAGACATCCCGAAGAGGGACACAAGAGGTCTCCCGGAGAAGGAAGTGCTAACTTAGGTAAACCTAAGCACGGGACAGCAGGGAGGCCGCCATGGCAGAACGTCCGGCCCGCAAGCCGCGCAGGGCCCATTCCGCGCAGGTCGTTCGCACCGAACGGCTCACTCCGCACATGCAGCGCGTGGTGCTCGGCGGCGACGGACTGGCCGACTTCTCGGCGGGCTCCTGCACCGACCACTATGTGAAGCTGCTGTTCCCGCCCGCGGCGGGCGTCCGCTACCCCGAGCCCTTCGACATGGAGCGGATCCGCGAGGAACTGCCCCGCGACCAGTGGCCGGTGACCCGCACGTACACCGTGCGCGCCTGGGACCCCGAACTGCACGAACTGACCCTGGACTTCGTCCTGCACGGCGACGAGGGCCTGGCCGGGCCCTGGGCCACCCACGCCCGCCCCGGCGACACCATCCGCTTCATGGGCCCCGGCGGCGCCTACGCCCCCGACCCGGACGCCGACTGGCATCTGCTCGTCGGCGACGAGAGCGCCCTGCCCGCCATCGCCGCCGCCCTGGAGGCGCTGCCCGACGGCTCCGAGGTCCGCGCCCTGGTGGAGATCGCCGGGCCCGAGGAGGAGCAGAAGATCGACTCCGACGCGGAGGTGGTCTGGCTGCACCGCGGTGACCGTCCGATCGGCGAGGCCCTGGTGGACGCCGTCCGCGCGCTGCCCTTCCCCGAGGGCCGCGTGCACGCCTTCGTGCACGGCGAGGCGACCTGGGTGAGGGAACTCCGCGGCCTGCTGCGCGTGGACCACCAGGTGCCCCGCGAGGACCTGTCCATCTCCGGCTACTGGCGCCTCGGCCACAACGAGGACGGCTGGCAGCAGTCCAAGCGCGAGTGGAACGCCCGCATCGAGGCCGAGCAGGAGGGCACCCCGGTCGCGTAGCCCACGACCGCGCGCCAGCCACGAGCCGACGATGAGACGCAGGACCCCCGCCCCGCCCTCCCCCCTCCCCCAGCGCGACGGCGTCGACCCCGTGCGGGTGCGGATGCCCGTCGACGGCACCTGGGACACCGTCCGGGACTACCTCGTGGCCCGGCTCACCGGCGCGGGCCCCGGCACGATCGACGCGATGCTCGCCTCCGGCCTGATCGTCGGGGTGGACGGGCGGCCGGTGCCCAAGGACGCGGCCTACGCGCCGGGCGCGTACGTGTGGTTCCACCGGGAGCTGCCCGACGAGGTGCCGGTGCCGTTCCCGCTGGCGGTGGTGCACCGGGACGAGCACATCGTCGTCGTGGACAAGCCCCACTTCCTGGCCACCACCCCGCGCGGCAGCCATGTCACCGAGACCGCGCTCGCCCGCCTCCGCCGCGAGCTGGGCGTGCCCACGCTCAGCGCCGCGCACCGGCTGGACCGGCTGACGGCGGGGCTGGTGCTGTTCACGGTGCGCCCCGAGGAACGCGGCGCCTACCAGACGCTGTTCCGCGACCGGCGGGTGCGCAAGGAGTACGAGGCCGTGGCGCCGTACGATCCCGCGCTCGCCCTGCCCCGGACCGTGCGCAGCCGGATGGTGAAGGAGCGCGGCTCGCTGACCGCCCGTGAGGTCGGGGGCGAACCGAACGCGGTCAGCCGCATCGAGCTGCTGGAGGCGCGCACCGGTGACGGCCTGGCCCGCTACCGGCTGCTGCCCGCGACCGGCCAGACCCACCAGCTGCGCGTCCATATGAACGCCCTCGGCCTGCCGATCCTCGGCGACCCCCTCTATCCCGAGGTGGCCGGGCCCGTCCCGCCCGACGACTTCCGCCGCCCCCTGCAACTCCTCGCGAAGGAGCTGGAGTTCACCGACCCGGTGACCGGGACACCGCACCGCTTCCGCACCGGGCGAACCCTCGGCGCCTGGTCCTCGTACGCCGAGTGGGCCGCCGGGGTGACGGCCCACTGACGGGAGCGGTCAGTAGCCCCGCCACCACCGTACGATCCGCCGCCACCTTCCCGGCTCGCCCCCGGTCGGCGGTGCGGCGGCGGGCTCCAGGTCGTCCGTCAGCCGGATCCGGGCCTTGGTGGCCTTGGCGTCGCCGACGGTGAGCGACCAGGTGGAGCGCTGGTGCGCGTTCGCGTGGAGGGCGGGCTTCTGGAACTCGTTCTGCGGCTCACGCGGTTCGAAGTACACCGGAAGCTCCAGCAGATGCCGGGACGCGATGGACTCCGTCCACTCCAGCTCGTCCTCCGAGCAGACCAGCTCCACGTCCGGAAGCCGCAGCAGCAGCGCGTCCACCCCGACGTCGGCGATGGCGCGGCCGATGTCCTGGCCGGGGCACTCGTGCGGCCCGCCGCCGAAGGCGAGGTGCGAGCGGTTGCCCTGCATCCCGGCCCTGAGGTCGGGCCGTACCCGCGGGTCGACGTTGCCCGGGGCGGGCGCGAACAGCAGCCCGTCGCCGCGCCGGATGCGGTGCCCGCCCAGCTCGGTCTCCTGCTTGGCGAAGTAGGCGAAGACGGTGCTGAACGGCGGCTCGTCCCACAGCGACTGCTCGACCGCCTCCGGCACGGTCAGCTGACCGCCGTTGAGGCGGCTGCGGAACCGGGGGTCGGTGAGCACCATGCGCAGCACGTTGGCGAGGAGGTTGGCGGTGGCCTCGTAGGCGGCGATCAGCACCACCCGCAGATGCTCACGGACCTCCTCGTCGGTCAGCCCGGCCGGGTGGGTGATGAGGTGGCTGGCGAAGTCGTTCTGGGGCTTGGCCCGGCGCCGGGTGGCGAGCCGCCCCAGCGCGTCCACGATGTACTGGTTGCTGGCGATGGCGGTCTCGGTGCCCTTGAGCATGTCGCGGGCGGCGTGCACGATCTCGTCGCTGTACTCGTCGGCCATCCCGAGGACGTCGCACATCACCGCCATCGGCAGATGGTCGGTGAACTCACTGACGAGGTCGGCCTCACCTTCTTGGCAGAACCGGTTGACGAGCATCTGGCTGTAGCGGTTGACGGTCTGCCGCAGACCGCGGAAGTCGATGGTCGACAGGGCCCCGTTCACCGCGCCGCGCAGCCGCAGCAGTTCCTCGCCCTCGGCGTGCGAGCAGATCGGCTGCCAGGCGATGTGCGGCATGAGCGGGTGGTCCGGCTTGACCATGCCCTCCCGCAGCGGGGTCCAGATGCGGCTGTCACGGGTGAACTGCGTGGGCGAGCGCACCAGTTGGAGGTTCTCGGTGTAGCCGAGGACCACCCACATCGGCACGTCGTCGTGCAGCAGCACGGGAGCCACCGGCCCGTGCTCCTCGCGGAGTTGTTCGTAGAGGGCGCGCAGGTCCTCCGCCTCCGGGCCGTGGAGCCTGCGCACTCCGTTGGGGCTGAGGGCGTGCGCGGGACAGCCGGGCGGCGGACTGAGGAGGGGTTCGTCCGTACCGGTCGGGGTCGGGGATTCAGACGTCACGGCGAGTCGCTTTCGAAAACTCGGATACGGGGGCGGGCGTGCCGCGTCAGGTGAGCTGGCGCTTGGTGACCATGTGGTGCAGGAAGCGCATCAGGACCATCAGCGTGTCGCGGCTGGAGGCGCGGCGCCGCGCGTCGCACTCCACGATGGGGATGTCGGGGGCGAGATCGAGCGCGAGCCGGAGTTCGTCCAGGGGGTAACGGGGCGCGTCGGGGAAGGTGTTGATGGCCACCACGAAGGGCACACCGCCTTCCTCCAGCCGCCCCATGACGTCGTAGCTGACCTCCAGGCGCCGGGTGTCGACCAGCACGACCGCGCCGAGCGCGCCCTCGAACAGCCCGTTCCACAGGAACCAGAAGCGTTCCTGGCCGGGGGTGCCGAAGAGGTACAGCACCAGCTCGTCCGTGAGGCTGATGCGGCCGAAGTCCATCGCCACGGTGGTGGCCGTCTTGGAGGCGGAGCCGAAGTCGTCGTCGACGCCGATCCCGGCCTGCGTCATGGTCTCCTCGGTGGTCAGCGGTTTGATCTCGCTGACCGAGCCGACCATGGTGGTCTTGCCCACCCCGAAGCCACCCACGATCACGATCTTCACGGCGGCCTGCGCCGTGTGCGGCAGATGGTCCTCTGCGCGGGGGCCCGGGATGGTGTCAGAGCTTTTGAAGTCCATGCATCACCGCTTCGAGGATGGAACGGTCTGGTAGCGCCTGGCGGACGATGGGGGCGCGGGCCTGGACCAGCTCGGCCGCCAGCATCTCGGTCAGCAGGATGGCCACCACGGTGAAGGGCAGCGCCAGATAGGCCGAGATCTCGGCCACGGACAACGGGGCGGCGCACAGCCTGAGCACCGCCGCCTGTTCCGGGGTGGTGGAGGGCTTCGGCTCGGCGTGCGCCACGACTAAGGTGACGAGGTCGAGCGGCGCGCGTTCCCCGTCCCCCCCGATCACGTACAGGCGTTCCGGGTCGGGGCGCGCGCCCTCCTTGTCCTCGTCGGACTGGGGCGCCGGGGGTGGCGGCGGCGGCGGTTCCTGGTTGGGGAGGCGCCGCTGTCGTTTCGGAGGAGTCATACGACCTTCCCGTTCCGCCTCGGCGGACTGGTCAGATGCGGCCCGATCCGGGCGACGAGGTCCTGCATGCGGTTGCTCATCATCCCGGGCTCGGTACGGATGTCGGAGAGCACCGCCAGATAGGCGTTGGGGCCCGCCGCCATCAGGTAGAAGTAGCCGCCGTTGACCTCGATGAGGATCATGCGCATCTCCCCGTCGCTGCTGAGGATCTCGTCGGCGACGGCACCGGCGAGGCTCTGGAGTCCGGCGCAGGCGGCGGCGACCCGGTCGGCGGCGTCGGGGTCACCGCCCTCACGCGCGATGCGCAGCCCGTCGGCGGAGAGCACCACGATCATCTGGATGCCGGGCACGCTCTTGGACAGGTCCGTGAGCAACCAGTCCATGTTCCGTCGGTACGGCTTCACTGGGAATCCCTCTCGTCCTCGGCCACGGGGCTGGCCGCCTCCTCGGTCCTCTTGGCCTTGGGCTTGTACTCACCCGGAGGGTGCTTCAGCCCCTCGAAGAACTCTTCGACCCACATTCCGGGCGGGGGCCGGTCGTCCTTCGGCTCCGGCTCCGGTTCGGGCAGCGGTCGCCCTTCGCGTTCGGCCTGCTCGGCGGCCTCCCGCTCGGCCCGCTCGGCCGCCTCCTGGGCGGCGTAGGCCTGCATGCGCTGGACGTGGGGCGGGATCAGCACCCGGCTGCGGCGCTGCGGCAGACCGTTCGGCGTCCACTCGGTGATGATCGGGCCCTGCTCCTCCTCCTCGATGGCCGTGCGCGGCACGATCTTCGGGGCGGTGGGGCGGCGCTTCTTGGGCGTGCGGGCGGGGCCCGGCGGAATCTCCGGCGCGGAGATGGGCAGGGAGGTGGCGCCGATGCCGTGGGCGAGTCCGACACCGCGTTCGGTGGTGAGCATGGCGTGCGGCACGACGAGCACGGCACGGACACCGCCGTACGCGGAGGGGCGCAGCGAGATCTGCATGCTGTACGTCTTGCACAGGCGGCCGACGACGGCGAGACCGAGGCGCGGCGCCTTGTCGAGGTCCTGGATGTCCATGCCCTCCATGGCCAGTTCCAGCAGGCCCTCGACCCGGTTGCGGGCCTCCTCGTTGAAGTTGACCCCGGAGTCCTCGATCTCGATGGCGATGCCGGTCTGCACGTCCACCGCGTTGACGTGGACCTTGGACCCGGGCGGCGAGTAGCGGGTGGCGTTGTCGAACAGCTCGGCGCAGGCGTGGATGACGGGCTCGACGTAGATGCCCTTGACGCTGATCCGGCCGATGGTGTCGAGCTGGATCCGGCGGTACTCCAGGATCCGGGACATCGCGCCGCGCAGGGTGCTGTAGAGGGAGACGGGCAGCGGCCACTGCCGGCCGGGACGGCCGCCGCCGAGCACGCCGACGGTGTCGGCGAGACGGCCGATCAGCGAGGTGCCGTGGTCGATGCGGAGCAGGTCGTCGAAGACCCCGGGGTTGGTGCCGTGGTCCTCCTCCATCTCCCGCAGTTCCTTGGCCTGCTGGTGGACGATCGCCTGGATGCGGCGGGCGACGTCGACGAAGGAGCGGGCCAGGGAGTCCCGGATGGCCTGCTCGGTGTGGACGGTGAACATGACCTGCTCGAGCAGGTCTCCCAGCGGTGCGGGGAGGAATTCCAGGCGGTCGTCGACCTTGGCCAGCTCGCGGAGCGCGTGATGGGGGTTGACGCCACCGGCCATCCGGTCGAAGGCGGCGGGCGCGATCTCGTCGGCGAAGCAGTCCACCACCTCCTTCTCGGCGGCGAGGCGGCGCTCCAGATACGCGGCGTACTCGATGTGCTCGGCCTCCACGACCCGCACCACGCGGCCACGGCGCACGGCCACGGCGGAGACCGCGAGCAGCAGCACCACCGCCACGGCACCGCAGACGCCGACCACGATCCGCGCCGACGACGCCACCAGGGCGACGGCGGCTCCGGTCGCCGCCGCCATCAGTATGGCCGGCACCAACAGCACGCGTGCTTCGGGCAGTTCACGCCGTGGGAGAGGGGGTTCAACATGCACCATGTGTGCCTCTAAGACAAATCGTCTGGGGGATGGTTCCTGAACAGCCTGAACCTTCAGGACTCATGGGGAACAAACGCCCGAATACACCTCAACTCGGTGCGCTGCGGGCGAGCTTAGTCCGACCGGATCATCGCCGTGTCATATTCCGCATCCGCCTGAAACACCCCCGGCGACTGCAGTACCCTCGGCCCCATTTGCACGCACGGACACCACGGGAACACACACCGTAGTGGCGTACAGGCATACGAAAACGACTCACCGCGACGAGTGAAGACGCCGGTGGGGGTGCCCGTCCCCCTGGGAACGTGACACCCCCACCCGAGCACCGGTGCGGCGCGCCGCCTCAGCCCACCGACGAGTACGCGACGACCCCGCGCAGCAGCCCGTCGACGGCCTTGCGGGCGTTCTTCACCACGCTCGACCCGGACGGCGCCGCCGCCTGGATCTGCCCCAGCACATCGATGACCTGCTTGCACCACCGCACGAAGTCACCGGCGGGCATCTCGACCTCCCGCAGCACCTCGTCCAGGCCCTTGCCGCTGGCCCACATGTACGCGGCCCAGGCGAACCCGAGATCCGGCTCGCGCTGCCCGACCCCCTCGGTCTGCGTGATCCGGAACTCCTCCTCCAGGGCGTCAAGACGCCCCCAGATCCGCACCATCTCCCCCAGCGCGGCCTTCGCCTTCCCGGACGGCAGCTTGGGCGCCATCGCGTCGTCCGAGACCCGCGCCTCGTAGACCAACGCCGAGACGCACGCCGCCAGTTCGGCGGGCTCGAGCCCCTCCCAGACGCCCTCGCGCAGGCATTCGCTCGCCAGCAGGTCCAGCTCGCCGTAGAGCCGGGCGAGCCGCTTGCCGTCCTCGGTCACCTGGTTGTCGCGGAGGTAGTCCATCTCGGTCAGCAGCGCCACGATCCGGTCGAAGGTGCGCGCGATGGTGTTGGTGCGCCCCTCGATCCGCCGCTCCAGCTGCGAGGTGTCCCGCAGCAGCCGGTGGTAGCGCTCGGCCCAGCGGGCGTGGTCCTCACGGTCGTTGCAGCCGTGGCAGGGGTGCGCCCGCAGCGCCGCCCGCAGCCGGGCGATCTCCCGGTCGTCCGCCGCCTGCGACCGCTTCTTGCGGTGCCGGTCCGCCGGGATGTGCCCGGCCTTGGTGCGCAGCGCGGAGGCCAGGTCCCGACGGGACTGCGGCGAACGCGGGTTGAACGACTTCGGGATCCGCATCCGCTCCAGCGCCTCCACTGGCACCGGGAAGTCGATCGACGCCAGCCGCTTGACCTGCCGCTCGGCGGTCAGCACCAGCGGTCTGGGCCCGTCGTGCTGCTCGAACCCCCGGTGTCCGTTGGACCGCCCGGCGGGCAGCCCCGGGTCCAGTACCAGCGCGAGACCCGCGTACTTCCCGGTCGGCACATGGATGACGTCGCCCGGCTTCAGCCGCTCCAGCGCCACCGCGGCCTCGGCACGCCGCTGCGCCGCGCCCTGCCGGGCCAGCTCGGTCTCGCGGTCCTTCAGCTCCCGCCGCAGCCGCGCGTACTCCTCGAAGTCCCCGAGGTGGCAGGTCATGGAGGCCTTGTAGCCCTCGAGACCCTCCTCGTTGCGCTGCACCTGCCGGGAGATCCCGACCACCGACCGGTCCGCCTGGAACTGCGCGAAGGAGGTCTCCAGCAGTTCCCGCGACCGGTGCCGCCCGAACTGCTCGACCAGGTTCACCGCCATGTTGTACGACGGCTTGAAGCTGGACCGCAGCGGATACGTCCGCGTGCCCGCGAGCCCCGCTAGGTGCTCGGGGCTCATCCCCCGCTGCCACAGCACCACCGCATGGCCCTCGACATCGATGCCGCGCCGCCCGGCCCGCCCGGTGAGCTGGGTGTACTCGCCCGGGGTGATGTCGGCGTGCTGCTCGCCGTTCCACTTGACGAGCTTCTCCAGGACCACCGACCGCGCGGGCATGTTGATGCCCAGGGCGAGGGTCTCGGTGGCGAAGACGGCCTTCACCAGCCCGCGCACGAACAGCTCCTCCACGACCTCCTTGAAGGTCGGCAGCATGCCCGCGTGGTGGGCGGCGATACCGCGCTCCAGGCCCTCCAGCCACTCGTAGTACCCGAGGACGTGCAGGTCCTCGGCCGGGATGGAGGCGGTCCGCTCCTCGACCAGGGAGCGCACCCGCTCCCGCGCCTCGTCGTCGTTCAGCCGCAGCCCCGCGTACAGGCACTGCTGGACGGCGGCCTCGCAGGCGGCCCGGCTGAAGATGAAGGTGATCGCGGGCAACAGGCCCTCGGCGTCCAGCCGCTCGATGACCTCGGGTCTGCTCGGCGTCCAGATCCGGGACCGCTGGCGCCGCTCCCGCTCCCGGTCGGCCTCGCGCATCGCGCGCCCGCGCCGACGGTCCTGGTACGACGGCCGGGTGGCCTCCATCCGCGCCATGCGCGTGAGGTCGGGGTTGACCGCCTTGCGGTGGCCCTCGCCCTCCTCGAACAGGTCGTACATCCGCCGCCCGGCGAGGACGTGCTGGAACAGCGGCACCGGCCGGTGCTCGGAGACGATCACCTCGGTGTGGCCGCGGACGGTGTCGAGCCAGTCGCCGAACTCCTCGGCGTTGGACACGGTCGCCGACAGGGACACCAGCGTCACGGACTCGGGCAGATGGATGATCACCTCTTCCCACACCGCGCCACGGAACCGGTCGGAGAGGTAGTGCACCTCGTCCATGACCACGTACCCCAGACCGAGGAGGGTCTGGGAGCCCGCGTACAGCATGTTCCGCAGCACCTCGGTGGTCATCACGACCACCGGGGCATCGGAGTTGACGCTGTTGTCGCCGGTGAGCAGGCCGACCTTGTCGGCGCCGTAGCGGCGGCACAGGTCGGCGTACTTCTGGTTGGACAGCGCCTTGATGGGGGTGGTGTAGAAGCACTTGCGGCCCTGTTGCAGGGCGAGGTGGACGGCGAACTCGCCGACGATCGTCTTGCCGGAGCCGGTGGGGGCGGCGACCAGCACGCCCTTGCCCGCCTCGAGGGCCTCGCAGGCCTCGATCTGGAACGGGTCGAGGCCGAAGTCGTACATCTCGCGGAAGGACGCGAGCGCGGTGGCCTGCTCGACAGCCCGCTTGCGGGCTGCCGCGTACCGCTCGGCCGGTGAGAGATCCTCTGTCATCGTACTTTCGAGCGTACCGGGCCCCACCGACAACAGGACGATCATTATCCGGATCAGCTGCCGTGAATCCGGTGATACGCCCAGTTCAGGGGCCCACGACCCGGACCGCCCCGGGCACGCAGCGCGCGCTCAGCGGCAGCGGCCCGAGCCGTTCCCCGTCGGCGTACCCGGTGATCCCCGCCGCGGCCAGTTCCACCCGCGCGGCCCGGTACACGCTCACCTTGGGATGGCGCACGTGCCCGCCCCGGTACACCGACGGGAACACCCTCAGCAGCGTGGCCCGGCCGCAGTCCCCGACCACCGTGACGTCGAACAGCCCGTCGGTGGGGTCCGCACCGGGACAGATCCGCATCCCGCCCCCGTACGACGCCCCGTTGCCGACCGCCACCAGCGTCGCCTCGATCTCCCGCGTCGCACCGCCGTCCAGGGTGATCCGGTACGGGAACGGCCGGAACGCGGCCAGTTCGGCCAGCATGGCGAGGTCGTACTTGAGCCGCCCGGCGGGCCAGCGCATCCGGTTGCCGCGGTCGTTGACGCGGGAGTCGAAGCCGGAGGCGAGGACGGTGCCGAACCAGCGGTCGCCGGCCCGGCCGAGGTCGATGTCACGCAGCCGGGCCCCCTTCAGGGCGTCGGCCGCGGTCCGGCCCGCGGCGGCCGGGTCGCGCAGCGGCAGTCCCAGGGTGCGCGCGAAGTCGTTGCCGGTGCCCACGGCGACGACCCCGAGCGGGGTGCGGGTCCCGGCGACGGCCTGGAGCGCCAGGTTCACCATCCCGTCGCCGCCTACGGCGATCAGCGCGCCGGTGCCGTCCGCGACGGCGGCACGCGCGCGCGTGAGGGCGTCCCCGGCGCTCTCCCCGACGATCGTGCGCACCTGGAATCCGGCGTCCCGGAACGCCGAAGCGGCCGGCCGCGCCGCGTGGGCGCCCCGGCCGCGTCCCGCGGTGGGATTGACGACGATGGTGATCTCGCTGCTCACGGCAGTGACCCTATGAGCCGCGCGCCGTTCCTCAGGTCACGTCGTCATAACCGTTGACCCGGTCCTTGCTCGCCTGCTCGGGCAGCACCGCCGAGCTGGCGACCGTCTCGACCTCGCCGATGTCCTCGGGGGTGAGGTCCAGGTCGGAGGCCTCGTCGTCGGCGGGGCCGAGGGCCTCGCGGCGCCGCCTGCGGCGGTCGTTGAGCAGCGAGATGGCCACGGCGGCGAAGTACAGGATCCAGATCGGCCCGGCGAGCGCCATCATCGTCAGCGGGTCGGTGCTGGGCGTGGCGATGGCCGCGAAGACGGTGATGCCCATGATCATGCCGCGCCACCAGCCGAGCATGCGCTTGCCGGAGATGGCGCCGCTGAAGTTGAGCATCACCAGCAGCAGCGGCAGTTCGAAGGAGAGACCGAAGACGATGACCATGCGCGTGACCAGGTCGAGCAGATCGTCCAGCGGCAGCAGGTTGTCGACGCCGAACGGCGTGAACTCGATCAGCACCTTCGCGGTGGTGGGCAGCACCATGTAGGCGAAGAAGGCGCCGCCGAGAAAGAGCGGGAAGCCGGTCGCGACGAACGCGTACGCGTACTTCCTCTCGTGCCGGTGCAGACCGGGCGCGACGAACGCCCACAGCTGGTACAGCCAGACCGGCGCGGCCAGCACCACACCGGCCATCAGGGAGACCTTGAGCGCGAGGGTGAACGGCGTGAGGAGACCGTTGATGGTGATCTGCGCGCAGGGCTCGCTGGAGTCCGCCGACCGTGCCAGTTCCTCGAACGACTTCGAGCAGCCGACCGATTCGAGGATCGGTTCGGTGAAGAAGTTGATGATCTCGTTGTAGAAGAAGGCGGCGACGACGGTCACCAGCACGATCGCCAGCAGCGCCTTCGCGAGCCGGTTGCGTAGCTCACGCAGGTGCTCCGCGAGGGGCATCCGCCCCTCGGGATCCTTCTCCTTGTTGCGGGCAGGCTTCAGCAACCCACGTTCCCATCTCGTGCGGCGGGCCGGAGGTCACCGGCCCTGCGTCAGCGCTTGGTCGTGTCCGTCGGCTCGCTGACCGGGCGCGAGCTGGTCACGTCACCGGGCGCGGCCTGGATGATGCGCTGAGCGGGGGGAGCCTGCTGGTCGTCCGGCTGCGGCGGGTCGGCCGGCGCGGAGGACTTGTCCTCCTTCATCGCCTTGGCCTCGCTCTTGAGGATGCGCGCGGACTTGCCGAGCGAGCGGGCCATGTCCGGAAGCTTCTTCGCGCCGAACAGCAGGATGATGACGACGAGGATGAGAATGATCTCGGGGGCTCCGAGCCTTCCGAACATAAGTCTTTACCTTCTCACCGAGGCGGCTTGGGTGGGTGCTGTCCGATCGGTCGGACAACTGTCCGACCCACCGTGCTTGTCAGCGATCGTAACGCTCAGGGGTGAACGTGAGGCAATCCCTGTGCGTACTCCCGGCCGCGACCCGGGCCTCGTTTACCGGGCCGCGATCAGCAGCGTACCTGCCGTATGGGCCAAGTTGACAGGGTGAATCGACTCCGAGCGCCCGGCGTGCACGGACTCACAGGGCCGCTCAAGCCCTCTCACAGCGCGCCCCTAGCGGACCTGGACAGTCCTTCTACAACGCGACAGTCCTTCTACAGCGCGTCCGCCGACCGCGCCGCGCTCTCCGCCGCCCGCTCCAGCTCCTCCGCGGCCCGGTTCACCCGCCGCGCCGAATCCGCGACCTGCTTCCCCAGCCGCTCGGCCTCCAGAAACACCCGGACCGCGAGCACCCCGAGAACCAACAGCCCCGAAAACCCCAGCGCCACCGCGAACATCGCCCAGAACATGAGGGCGAGCCTAGAGGGTCCTACACGGTCGAGTGCAGCCGCAGGGTGCTGACACCGCCGCCGGTGAGCAGTTCCACGATGCGCTCACCGGCGGGCTTGCGGACCTGGGTGCCGCAGTCGGGGCAGGTGAAGGAGTAGAAGGTGGTACGGCTGCTGGCGCCGATGGCGAGCCGCAGCGCGCTCGCGGCCAGCTCGAAGCGGCCCCGGCAGTCCGGGCAGCCCGCCTTGAACACCACGGGCGCCACGCTCCGCATCCCGGCGAACGCGGCGGCCACCGACATGCCCCGCGCACCGGACGTCGCCGACTCGCTCACAGTCCTCGCTCCTGCCTGTCGTACCGGCCGTCGTGCGGCTCACGCACCCCGCCCGGCGGCGTCTCCTCGTCCGCGTCGACGCCGTCGTACGCCGCCAGCGCCTCCCGGGCCGCCCGGCGGGCGCTGTCGGCCAGCTCGTGCGGGGCGACGATGCGGCCGTCCCGCCCGAGCCGCAGCGCCAGCCTTCGCAGCGACGTCGGATCGGGCGTGCGCAAAGTGATACGGAGCCCGCCGTCGGGAAGCTCATCGGCGCTGTCGTGCGGGTAGTACTCCGCGACCCAGCGACCGCCCGGACCGACCTCGACGACGACCTCAGGGTCCTCCGCCGCGGGCTGCACCAGCGCTTCGGAGAGGTCCCGCAGCTCCACCTCCGGCGGCGCGGACGGTTCGTCGAGGACCTTGATCTCGGCGACCCGGTCCAGCCGGAAGGTACGGCGCGCCTCGGAGCGGTAGCACCAGCCCTCCACATAGGTGTGGCCGACGCTGACCAGCCGGATCGGGTCGATCTCCCGCTCGGTGACCTCGTCGCGGGCCGGGGAGTAGTAGCGGATCCACAGCCTGCGCCGCTCGGAGATCGCCCGGTCGACGTCCGCGAAGACGCCGCCCTCCGACTCGAAGGTCACCGAGAGCCGGGAACTGGCCCCGGCCGTCTCCCCCGCCGCGGCCTCCACCTTGGCGGTGGCCCGCAGCAACGCCTGCCGGTCGCCCTCGCGCAGCCCCGGCAGGGTCGCCACCGCGCGGGCCGCCACCAGCAGCGCGGTCGCCTCGTCGGCGGCCAGCCGCAGCGGCTCGGCGGCCTCCGCGCCGAGCGCGGCCGGGTTGTGCCACCAGATCCGCTCACCGTCGGTGTCGATGTCGAGCAGATCACCGCCACGGAAGCTCGTCCCGCACAGCGGCAGCACATCCAGGTCCGAGATCAGCTCGTCCTCGGTGATGCCGAAGGCACGGGCGACGTCCTCGACGCGCGCGCCGGGCCGCTCCCGCAGATAGGTCACCAGGGAGAGCATCCGCCGGGTCTGGTCGATGGCGTTCACGGGCCTGACCGGTTTGCCAGCCACTGTCTTTCTCCGCTCCCCCTCAGCCCTTGGCCACGGCACGCAGCCGGTCCACCACATCGGCCCGCAGCTCGGCGGGCTCCAGGACCACCACATCGGGCCCGAACTCCACCAGCCAGGCGTCCAGCCCGTGCCCGTACGGAATCTCCAACTCGTCCCAGCCGTCGCCCAGTTCCCGCGCCGAGGTGGCCTTCGCCCGCAACGGGTAACCCGAGCCGGAACGCAGCCGGATCCGGGCCGTCCGGTCGGCGATCTCCCCCGCCCAGCTCGCGACCGTCTCCCGCACGGTGACGACATCGGGGACCGGGGCGCTGTAGCGGCCGCTGCGGGTGCGCACCCGGCCGGTGATCCGCGACAGCCTGAAGACCCGCTCGGCGCCCCGGTCGCGGTCCCAGCCCGCCAGATACCAGTGACCCCGCCAGCACTCCAGCGCCCACGGCTCCACATGCCGCGGCTCGGGACGGGCGGCGGAGGCCTTGCGGTAGTCGAAGGCGACGGGACGGCGGTCGCGGCAGGCCAGCATCAGCGGCTCGAACGCCGCCTCGTGCACGGGGATGCGCGGCTCCAGCGCCCCATGCGCCTCGTACGGGTCGACGTCCTCGGGCAGCCCGGCCGCGCGCAGCTTCTGCAGCGCCCCGCTGGCCGCGCCCGCGAGCCGGGCCTGCTGCCACACCTTGGCGGCCAGTCCCAGGGCGGCGGCCTCCTCCGCGTCCAGGGTGATGGGCGGCAGCCGGTTGCTGTCGCGGCGCGCGAGATAGCCGACCTCGCCGTCGAGGCTCTCCACGGTCTCGATGACCAGCCCCAGCTCGCGCAGATCGTCCTTGTCCCGCTCGAACATCCGGTTGAAGGAGTCGTCGGAACCCGCTTCCAGGTAGGCCTCGATGGACTCGCGCAGCTCCCGCTTGGACAGCGGCCGCCGGGTCCCGAGCAGACACAGCGCCAGATTCATCAGCCGCTCGGCCTTGGCAATGGCCATCGACGCCCTTCGCCTTCCCTAAGGTGCTTCCGACCGATGACCGTACCGCTCCGCGGTGCCGTGACAAAAGCCGAGGGCCCATGCCCGGACAGGCATGGACCCCACATGATCGGCTCCGGTCAGACCGGTATGCGGGTCGGACCGATCACGACGATCAGACGGCGACCAGGTCACAGACGAAGATCAGCGTCTCACCGGGGCCGATACGGCCGCCCGCGCCGCGGTCCCCGTACGCCAGGTGCGGCGGAATGACCAGCTGACGGCGACCGCCGACCTTCATCCCCTGCACACCCTGGTCCCAGCCCGCGATGACCTGGCCGATGCCCAGCTGGAACTTCAGCGGCGTACCGCGGTTCCAGGACGCGTCGAACTCCTCGCCGGTGGAGAACGCGACGCCCACATAGTGGACGGAGACGGTGTCGCCCGCCTTGGCCTCCGGTCCGTCGCCCTCCCAGATGTCCTTGATCTCGAGGTCCGCCGGGGGCTCGCCGCCCGGGAAGTCGATCTCGGGCTTCTCGATGCTCACGTCTCTAGCTCCTGCATGTATGCGAACAAGGCAACGCGCCCAGTCTTTCATCCCCGCCCACCAGCGGCCCGGCAGGGCGGCGGCACGGTCGGCAGGACACCGACGGACCGGTCCCGCGGGCCGTCGGACGGGCGGGCCAGGGGGCGGTCAGACGGGCGCGGGCCAGAGGGCCGTCAGACGGGCGGGCCAGGGGGCCGTCACATCTTGGCGAGGATGTCCACCGAGAACACCAGCGTGGAGTCCTTCTGGATACCGCTGCCGCTCGGCGGCTCGTCGCCGTACCCCAGAGCCGGGGGAATCACGATCAGCACCCGGCTGCCGACCTTCTTGCCGGTCAGGCCCTGCGCCCAGCCCTTGACGACCTGCTGGAGGGAGAACGACGTCAGCGCCTTGCGGCCGTAGGTGGAGTCGAACTCCTTGCCGTCCTCCCACAGCACGCCCTTGTACTGCACCAGCACGCTGTCCTCCGCGCCGACCTCGGCGCCGTCGCCCTCGATGACGTAGTTCGCCACCAGCTTCGTCGGCGCGTCGGTGTCGGGGATCTCGATCGAGGGCGCCTTGCCGTCGGTGTTGGTGCCGACCTTGGGCACGTCGACATTGTCCTGGGCGACGTCGGTGCCCTCCGCCGAACTCTTCGCGTTGAACGTCCCCTGGAGGTCCACCACGAACACCAGCGTGTCGGTGCCCTTGATGCCCGCGTTCGCGTTGCCGCTCTCGCCGTACCCCCACGTCGGCGGCACCGAGAACTGGACACGGCTGCCGGTCTTCTTCCCGGTCAGGGCATAGCGCCAGCCGTCGATGATGCTGCCCTGAGCCAGCTGGATCACCAGCGGCGTCTTGCGGTCGTAGGAGTTGTCGAAGACCTTCGCGGTGTCCCAGACCTGACCCAGGTAGTTCGCCTGGACGTAGTCACCCTCCGCGACCGTACGCCCGCCACCCGCGATGAGCGTCTTCACCGCGAGCTGGTCCGACGGCTCCCCCGAGCCCTTGGCCACCGTCGGCTTCTCGTCGAACTTCGTACCCGCCGTCACCGCCGGCAGCGGACCGTCGACGATCTTCGGGGTGGGGGCCGCGGAGGTCGCCCCGTCCGTCGGCGACGCGCTGTCGCTGGCCTTGCCGGAGTCAGAACCCTCGTCACCGCAGGCGGCGAGCGTCGCGAATCCGGCGGGTACGGCGATGAGAAGTGAGCGTCGGCGCACGGTGGGGGCCTCGTAATCGGTCGATCTTGGTTGATGGCGTGCGCGCAACTCTACGGCGTGAGAAGGGCGCCGTACGTGAAACGTACGGCGCCCGTGTTGCGTTCCGGGATTCCTTTCGAAACCCGAACCGCCCCTTACCTGCCGGCCCTCACATCCCGGCGATCAGCTTCTCCACCCGGTCGTCCACCGAACGGAACGGGTCCTTGCACAACACCGTGCGCTGTGCCTGGTCGTTCAGCTTCAGGTGCACCCAGTCCACGGTGAAGTCCCGGCGCTGCTCCTGCGCCCGCCGGATGAAGTCACCGCGCAACCGGGCCCGAGTGGTCTGCGGCGGCACCGACTTGCCCTCGAAGATCTTCAAGTCGTTGCAGATCCGGGCAGCTTGCCCCTTCTTCTCCAGCAGGTAGTACAGACCACGACGACGATGGATGTCGTGGTAGGCGAGGTCTATCTGCGCGACCCGCGGATGCGACATGGTCATGTTGTGCTTGGCGCGGTAGCGCTCCAGCAGCTTGTACTTCATCACCCAGTCGATCTCGGTGCCGATCCGGTCGAGATCCTCCGTCTCGATCGCGTCCAGCGTGCGGCCCCACAGCTCCAGCACCTGCTCCACCGTGCCGGTGCGGATTCCGCGCCGCTCGCAGAAGTCCACCGCCTTCTCGTAGTACTCCCGCTGCACCTCCAGCGCCGAGGCCTCCCGGCCACTCGCCAGACGCACCTTGCGGCGGCCGGTGATGTCATGACTGACCTCACGGATCGCCCGGATCGGGTTCTCCAGCGTCAGGTCCCGCATCACCGTGCCCGCCTCGATCATGCGCAGCACCAGATCGGTCGCACCGACCTTGAGCAGCATGGTCGTCTCGGACATGTTGGAGTCGCCGACGATCACATGCAGACGGCGGTAACGCTCCGCGTCCGCGTGCGGCTCGTCGCGCGTGTTGATGATGGGCCGGGAACGCGTCGTCGCCGAGGAGACGCCCTCCCAGATGTGCTCGGCCCGCTGACTGACGCAGTACACCGCGCCACGCGGGGTCTGCAGCACCTTCCCGGCGCCGCACAGCAGCTGCCGGGTGACGAGAAACGGGATGAGGATGTCCGCGAGCCGGGAGAACTCCCCGTGCCGGGCCACCAGATAGTTCTCGTGGCAGCCGTAGGAGTTGCCCGCCGAGTCGGTGTTGTTCTTGAAGAGGTAGACGTCGCCCGCGATTCCCTCCTCGTGCAGGCGTCGTTCGGCGTCCACCAGGAGTCCCTCGAGAATGCGCTCGCCAGCCTTGTCGTGGGTGACCAGTTCGGTCACGTTGTCACATTCGGGTGTCGCGTATTCCGGATGCGAGCCCACGTCGAGATAGAGGCGGGCGCCGTTCCGCAGAAAGACATTGCTGCTGCGGCCCCATGACACGACACGGCGGAAGAGGTACCGCGCCACCTCGTCAGGCGACAGACGGCGCTGTCCCCTGAACGTGCACGTGACGCCGTACTCGTTCTCCAGCCCGAAAATGCGGCGGTCCATGACTGAACATTACGCCCGATCCCCTGAACTGAAACGGGGTTCGGCGGCACGATTTGGATCATTTTCCGATGAAGCCGCAACGACCGCTGTCCTGGCGGGAGCTGCGAGGACCCCCTGAGCCGCCAGCAGAACCAGCAGGGACACCGCCCCCGCCACACCGGGAACCACGAAGCCCCACAGCGCCCCGCCCCACTCCACGACCGGCCCCGTCAGCCCCGTCCCCACCGACGCGCCCACCGTGAACGTCGTCACCAGCCACGAGAACGCCTCGGTGACCGTGCCCCGCGGCGCATGCCGGTCGACGAGGACGAACGCACACGCGATCGCGGGCGCCAGGAACACCCCCGCCAGCGCCGACAACGCCGTCATCGCCACCGGACCCGGCAGCAGCGTCAGCGGCACGTAACACACCGCCAGGAGAGCGACCAGCACCCGCAGTCGCCGCTCCGGCGCACCCGTCCACCGCCGCGCCCCGTAGACCGAACCACCGAGCAGCGCGCCCAGCCCCAGCCCCGCCATCAGCCAGCCGTACACCACATCACCCCCGTGATCGTCGGCATACGACACCGCGGCCACCGTGATCGAGCCCAGCGCCACCCCGACGAACAGGAACGCGCCCAGCAGCACCAGCAGCCCGCGCGAGCGCAGCGCCCCCAGCCAGTGCGCCTCACGCGGATCCGACCGCCACGCGCGCGAAGGCGGCGACACCACCACCGACAGCGCGCCCACCACCCCGACGACGTTCAGCGCGATCAGCGCCGCCTGCGCCGACCACAGCGACACGCACAGCGTCACCAGCAGCGGGCCGACCGTGAACATCACCTCCTGCGCCACCGCGTCCATCGCGTACGCCGTGTGCACCTGGTCCTCCTTACGGAGGACACTCGGCCACAGCGCCCGCAGACCGCCCTCCAGAGGCGGCGTGAACAGCCCCGCGGCGGCCACCGCGGCATACGACAGGGCCAGCTCACCCGTGCCGGTGAACGTGAAGGCCACCGTCGCCAGCGCGGACAGCAGCGCGGCGGGCAACTGCACGCGCGGCTGCCCGTACAGATCCACCAGGCGCCCGAGGAGCGGCTGCCCGACCGCGTTGGCGACGCCGTACACCGCCGCCAGCGCCCCGGCCAGGCTGTACGTGCCGCCCTCCGCGCGGATGAACAGCACGATCGCGATCGCGGCGGTGGCGTTGGGCAGTCGGCCGACGAGGGTGCCGACCAGCAGCCGGGTGGCGTGCTTCGCCCGGAGGATCTCCAGGTATCCCGTGGCCATGACCCGCCCTTCTCGAGGTTCGCCTACGTTTTACGTATAACGTCGTTCGTCATACGTACCATGTGCCCAGTTCCAGAGTCCAGAGGAGAGCAGGCCCACGGTGGTACGAGGCAGCACCCGACCCACCAGCCGGGACGTCGCCCAGGCCGCCGGCGTCTCCCAGGCCGCCGTCTCCCTCGTCCTCGGCGACAAATGGCGCGGCCGGGTCTCCGAACCCACCGCCCAACGCGTCCGCCAGGCCGCCCACGACCTCGGCTACCGGCCCAACCTCGCCGCCCGCAACCTCCGCCTCGGCCACACCCGCACCGTCCTCCTCGTGGTCCCCGCCCTCACCACCGAGTTCTTCGCCGGGGTCTACACCGGCGCCGCCCGCGTCGCCGCCGCCCACGGCTTCGGCGTCGTCCTCTACCCCTCCCCCGAAGGCATCGGCCCCGCCAAGGACCCCTTCCACTCCGCCCAGGCCGCCCTCGACGGCGTCATCGCCTCCTCCATGGCCGCCGACGCCCTCACCGCCATCCGCGGCGACCAGCTCCCCCTCGTCATGCTCGACAGCGACCCCGACGGCAGCCTCGGCGCCGCCACCGTCAACCTCGACATCGCCGACGGCGTCCACCAGGTCGCCGACCACCTCCTCGGCCTCGGACACCGCGACTTCCTGCACCTCGCCGCCGACGTACCCTCCTGGACCTTCGACGTCCGCGCCCGCGAACTCGCCGCCCGCCTCAGCGCCGTCCCCGGCACCACCCTGCGCACCACCCGCGCGCCCATCTCCATCGACGGCGCCCGCACCGCCGCCGAAACCGCCCTCACCTCGGGCACCCGGCCCACCGCGATCGTCTGCGACGACGACAAACTCGCCGCCGGCGCCTACAAGGCCCTGCGCCGCCTCGGACTGCGCGTCCCCGACGACATCTCCGTCACCGGCCTCGACGACCTCGCCCTCGCCACCGCCATCGACCCCGAGCTGACCACCGTCCGCCTCGACGCCGAACTCTTCGGCGAACGCGGCATGCGGGCCCTGCTCGCCGTCCTGGAGGGCCGAGAGCCCGACGGTGGGGACATCCCCGTCGAACTGGTGGTACGGGGCTCCACGGCACCGCCACGCGCCCGCTGAACGGCATGTGCCCCGGTCGCACGAGCGGCGACCGGGGCACACAGAGCGAGAGGGCGGGAAAGCGGGCTACTCCTCTTCGGGCGTCTCCCCCGAGTCGCCCGACTCGGCGGACTCCGCCGCCGCGGTGTCATCCGCCAGCAGCCGCGACAGCTGACCCGCGGTGATCCGCCTGAACTTGCGCTTCTGCGGACGCGTACGGTCCAGCACCGCCACCTCAAGACGCTCGGCGGGAATCTCCCGCTGCGTGCCATTGGTGTCCCGGGACAACGCCTGCACGGCCAGCTTCAACGCCTCGGCCAACGTCATGCCGTCCTGATGGCGCTGGTCCAGATAGCCACTGATCTGCTCGGCATTACCGCCCACCGCGACCGAGCCGTGCTCGTCCACGATCGAACCGTCATGCGGCAGCCGGTAGATCTGGTCACCGTCCGGCGTCTCCCCCACCTCGGCGACGACCAGCTCCACCTCGTACGGCTTCTCGGCCGCCGAGGAGAAGATCGTGCCCAGCGTCTGGGCGTACACGTTCGCCAGGCCACGGGCCGTGACATCGTCCCGGTCATAGGTGTAGCCGCGCAGATCGGCATACCGCACGCCGCCGATCCGCAGGTTCTCGTACTCGTTGTACTTACCGGCGGCCGCGAAACCGATCCGGTCATAGATCTCGCTGAACTTGTGCAGCGCACGGGACGGGTTCTCGCCGACGAACACGATGCCGTCGGCGTACTGCAGCACGACCAGGCTGCGGCCCCGGGCGATGCCCTTGCGGGCGTACTCCGCCCGGTCGGCCATGGCCTGCTGAGGTGAGACATAGAACGGCGTCGACACCGGTTATCCGTCCCTTTCTGTCGAAGTCACTGGATCACCTTCACAAGAACCGGCCGCCGCCTACAGCAGCGCGGCCCGCGGGCCGTCCGGCTGCTCCAGCCTCCGCTCCAGCACCGAGCGGGCGATCTCCGACGACTCCTGCTCGGTCAGCCTGCGGAAGCCGTCCTCGGTGATCACGGTGACGATCGGGTAGATCCGGCGGGCGACATCGGGACCACCGGTCGCCGAGTCGTCGTCAGCCGCGTCATACAGGGCCTGCACCACGAGCGTCGTGGCGTCGCCCTCGGTCAGGTCCGCACGGAACAACTTCTTCATGGCGCCGCGCGCGAAGATCGAGCCGGAGCCGGTGGCGGCGAAGTTGTGCTCCTCCGAACGCCCACCGGTGACGTCGTACGAGAAGATCCGCCCCTTGCCCCGGTCCACGTCGAACCCCGCGAACAGCGGCACCACGGCCAGGCCCTGCATGGCCATGCCCAGGTTGGACCTGATCATCGTCGACAGCCGGTTCGCCTTGCCCTCCAGCGACAGCTGGGCGCCCTCGACCTTCTCGAAGTGCTCCAGCTCCAGCTGGAAGAGCTTGACCATCTCCACGGCGAGACCGGCGGTGCCCGCGATACCGACGGCGCTGTACTCGTCGGCCGGGAACACCTTCTCGATGTCGCGCTGGGCGATGACATTACCCATCGTGGCGCGCCGGTCACCTGCCAGCACGACCCCGCCCGGGAACGTCACCGCCACGATCGTCGTCCCGTGCGGCGCCTCGATCACACCCTGAGTGGGCGGCAGTTGGCGCTTGCCCGGGAGCAGCTCCGGCTGGTGCTCGGACAGGAAGTCCATGAAGGAGGAGGACCCTGGCGTCAGGAAGGCAGCTGGTAGACGCCCGGTGCTACGAGTGTTGGCTTCCACGCGATTCCTTCCAAGTAAGCGGCGGCCCGACGGACGGCGTCGGGATCGTCTCCCAACTTGCCGATGGCCGAATTGCAGTTGAAGCACAGTACGCCACGGACCCTACCCGTCTTGTGGCAGTGATCCACATGGACGGCGGGCGCCTTCAGGCAGATCACGCACAGGCCCATCTGGGAGGCGACCATCTGGTCGCGCTCGGCTTCGGTGAGGCCGTACTGCCGCTTCAAGTGATCCGCGCGACCTTTGGCCGCGCGACAGGTCTTGCAACTCATGGAGAGGCCATCGGAGGCAGTGGCATTCCGGTGCCACTCGCTGTGCGGCTTGATCTCCCCACAACTGCGACAGTACTTGTACCCCTCGGGTGTCTCCACCCGCGGCCGAACGTTCTTCCCCTTGGCAATCTGCCGGGCCTGGTGGTAGCCAGCCCAGCACTCACGGCAGTAGGCCTGTAGCCCGTCACGAGCCGCCCTGTTGCTGGCGAACGCTGCCCGCGGCTTGTACTCCTTGCACCGCGAGCAGCGCTTCGCGTCCTCGGTCTCGGACAACCCCACCCCTGTCGCTAACCTTCGATCCGAAGGGAAAAGCGCCCTACTGCCCACCCTTCTGAACGAATGAGCGCACGAAGTCCTCGGCATTCTCCTCGAGGACATCATCGATCTCATCGAGGACGGAGTCCACGTCATCGCTCAGCTTCTCGTGGCGCTCCTTGAGGTCCTCCGACCCCTGTGCCTCGGTCGACTGCTCCTCGACCTCCTCGGTGGAGCGCGTCGCCTTCTGCTGTCCGCCGCCGGTGTCCTTGGTCGCCATAACCCTCACCCCGCTCGGTTCGCCCGACATGGTCGGCAGGACGGCTTTCCTGCCGTTCGGTCTTGATCAGACCCTACAAGGCCGGTCTGACAATGGCCCTGCCGTTACTACAACGTACGAGGGCCACCTCGATGATTCCCGGCCGGGGCGGTTTCCACCCCGGCCGGGCGTCTGGTCCGTGTACCCGTTCAGTTGCCGGACAGCACCCTGACCAGGTCCTCCGCGGTGCGGCAGCGGTCCAGTAGCTCCTTGACGTGATTACGCGTTCCGCGAAGCGGTTCGAGGGTTGGGACCCGCTGGAGCGAGTCCCGTCCCGGGAGGTCGAAGATGACGGAGTCCCAGGAGGCCGCCGCGACGTCGTCGGCGTACTGCTCCAGGCAGCGCCCGCGGAAGTAGGCGCGGGTGTCCTCCGGCGGCTTGACCTTGGCCCGCTCGACCTCGGCGTCGTCCAGCAGCCGCTTCATCCGGCCACGGGCCGCCAGGCGGTTGTAGAGGCCCTTCTCGGGGCGTACGTCGGCGTACTGGAGGTCGACCAGGTGGAGCCGGGCGGCGTCCCAGTCGAGGTCGTCGCGTCGGCGGTAGCCCTCCATGAGTTCCCTCTTGGCCACCCAGTCCAGTTCGCCCGCCAGGCTCATGGGGTCGCGTTCGAGCCGGTTGAGGGTGTCCTCCCAGCGGCCCAGGACGTCCTTGGTCTGGTCGTCGGCGTCGGCTCCGAAGCGTTCCTCGACGTACTTGCGGGACAGTTCGTAGTACTCCATCTGGAGTTGTACGGCGGTGAGGGTGCGCCCGCTACGGAGGGTGACCAGGCGCCTCAGCGACGGGTCGTGGGAGACCTGGTGGAGGGTGCGGACGGGCTGGTCCACGGCCAGGTCGACGGCGATGAAGCCGTCTTCGATCATGGAGAGGACGAGGGCCGTGGTGCCCAGTTTGAGGTAGGTGGAGATCTCCGAGAGGTTGGCGTCGCCGATGATCACGTGCAGGCGGCGGTATTTCTCGGCGTCCGCGTGGGGCTCGTCGCGGGTGTTGATGATGGGGCGCTTGAGGGTGGTCTCCAGGCCGACCTCGACCTCGAAGTAGTCGGCGCGCTGGCTGAGCTGGAAGCCGTGTTCGTGGCCGTCCTGGCCGATGCCGACGCGGCCGGCGCCGGTGAAGACCTGGCGGGAGACGAAGAAGGGCGTGAGGTGGCGCACGATGTCCGAGAAGGGGGTTTCCCGCTTCATCAGGTAGTTCTCGTGTGTGCCGTAGGAGGCGCCCTTGTTGTCGGTGTTGTTCTTGTAGAGGTGGATGGGCTGGGCGCCGGGGAGCGCGGCGGCGCGTTCGGCGGCTTCGGCCATGATGCGTTCGCCGGCCTTGTCCCAGAGGACGGCGTCGCGGGGGTTGGTCACCTCGGGGGCGCTGTATTCGGGGTGTGCGTGGTCGACGTAGAGCCGGGCTCCGTTGGTGAGGATGACGTTGGCCAGGCCGATGTCCTCGTCGGTGAGCTGGCTGGCGTCGGCGGCCTCGCGGGCGAGGTCGAAGCCTCGCGCGTCACGCAGGGGGTTCTCCTCCTCGAAGTCCCAGCGGGCCCGGCGGGCCCGGTGCATCGCCGCCGCGTAGGCGTTGACGATCTGGGATGAGGTGAGCATGGCATTGGCGTTGGGGTGGCCGGGGACGGAGATCCCGTACTCCGTCTCGATGCCCATTACTCGCCGTACGGTCATGCGGCCCTCCTTGCCCGGCGGCGCCCTCGGTCGTGGGCGTCACTCCAGTACCGCTGGCGCTCGGTTGCGTGTGCGGTGCCCGTCCCCGCACTGCGCGACTCGGCGGTACGAAAGAGCCTAGAACGCCTCTGCGCCGGTGGGGAGATCATTTGCGTCATTGCCTTGCTCCAGCCTGCCCGGAAAAGCAGTCGGCTGCGGGTACCCGGAGAGGGGACCCGCAGCCGCCCTGGCTTTTACAGGTACTGTCCGGTGTTCGCCACCGTGTCGATGGAGCGTCCCGTATCCGCGCCCTGCTTTCCGGTGATGAGGGTGCGGATGTAGACGATCCGTTCGCCCTTCTTTCCGGAGATGCGGGCCCAGTCGTCGGGGTTGGTGGTGTTCGGCAGGTCCTCGTTCTCCTTGAACTCGTCCACGCATGCCTGGAGGAGGTGGGAGACGCGAAGGCCCTTCTGATTCTTTTCGAGGAAGTCCTTGATCGCCATTTTCTTGGCGCGGCCCACGATGTTCTCGATCATGGCGCCGGAGTTGAAGTCCTTGAAGTAGAGGACTTCCTTGTCACCATTGGCGTAGGTCACCTCGAGGAAGCGGTTCTCCTCCGATTCGGCGTACATGTGTTCCACCGCGGTCTGGATCATGCTCTGGACGGTGGTGGCCTTGGAGCCGCCGTGTTCGCCCAGGTCGTCCGAGTGCAGCGGGAGGCGCTCGGTGAGGTACTTGCCGAAGATGTCCTTGGCGGCCTCGGCGTCGGGACGCTCGATCTTGATCTTGACGTCCAGTCGGCCGGGGCGCAGGATCGCCGGGTCGATCATGTCCTCGCGGTTGGAGGCGCCGATCACGACCACGTTCTGGAGGCCTTCCACGCCGTCGATCTCGGCGAGGAGCTGCGGGACGATGGTGTTCTCCACGTCCGAGCTGACGCCGGAGCCGCGGGTGCGGAAGAGGGATTCCATCTCGTCGAAGAAGACGATGACGGGGGTGCCCTCGCTGGCCTTCTCGCGGGCCCGCTGGAAGACGAGGCGGATCTGCCGCTCGGTCTCGCCGACGTACTTGTTGAGCAGCTCGGGGCCCTTGATGTTGAGGAAGAAGCTCTTGCCGGCGGCCTGGCCGGTGACCTCGGCGACCTTCTTGGCCAGCGAGTTGGCGACGGCCTTGGCGATGAGCGTCTTGCCGCATCCGGGGGGTCCGTAGAGCAGGACGCCCTTGGGGGGGCGCAGTTCGTGCTCGCGGAACAGGTCGGGGTAGAGGTACGGAAGCTCGACCGCGTCGCGGATGGCCTCGATCTGGTTGCCGAGGCCGCCGATCTGCTCGTAGCCGATGTCCGGGACCTCTTCGAGGACGAGTTCTTCGACCTCGCTCTTGGGGACGACCTCGTAGACGTAGCCGGAACGGGGTTCGAGCAGCAGGGCGTCGCCGGGGCGGATGGTGACGTCGAGCAGGGGCTCGGCGAGGCGTACCACCCGTTCCTCGTCGGTGTGCCCGAGCACCAGGGCGCGTTCGCCGTCCTCGAGGATTTCCTTGAGGGTGACGATGTCGCCGACGCGCTCGAACTCCATGGCCTCGACCACGTTGAGCGCTTCGTTGAGCATGACTTCCTGGCCGCGCCGCAGTTCTTCGAGGTCGACGCTCGGGCTGACGTTCACCCGCAGCTTGCGGCCGCCGGTGAAGATGTCGGCGGTGCCGTCCTCGTTCGCCGTGAGGAAGACACCGAATCCGGCGGGCGGCTGGGCGAGCCGGTCGACCTCTTCCTTGAGGGCCACGATCTGGTCGCGGGCCTCACGGAGCGTGTTGGCAAGTCGCTCGTTCTGGGCGGACACGCCGGCCAGGTTCGTCTGAAGCTCGACGATCCGCTCTTCGAGAATCCTCGTGTGCCGCGGAGAGTCGGCGAGCTTGCGTCGCAGGACGGCGATCTCCTGCTCAAGGTAGGCGATCTGCCCGGCCGGGTCTTCGGACCCTCGTCCCGGGCGGATGCCGCGGTTCATGTCGTCGTCGTGGGCTGCCACGGTCCTCACCTCCTCCAAGGGGAGCTGGACGCTTCCAGACCCTACCTGGGTGGGTGTCGATTGAAACCCCTAGATCACAAAGACTGTCGGGGTGTGTCCGATCTTCACCCTTGCGCTCTCCCTCACGCCAGGGGAATACCCAGCGAACACGATTGGAAAGCTGCCACGGGTAGGGTCGAAGGGTTCAACACCCGTCAGAGCTGGCCGGATTCCCGTACGGCTCGACGCAGAAACGGCAGGAGCGCATGGCTGTGCAGCAGGAGGTCCAAGTCGGCGGCGAGGCTCTGGAGGTCTGGATCGACCAGGACCTCTGTACCGGCGACGGCATCTGCGTCCAGTACGCGCCCGAGGTGTTCGAGCTGGACATCGACGGTCTGGCCTATGTGAAGGGCGCGGGCGAGGAGTTGTTGCAGGACAGGGGGGCGACCACGCCGGTGCCGCTGCCGCTGCTCACGGATGTGGTGGACTCGGCGCGGGAGTGTCCGGGCGAGTGCATTCATGTGCGTCGCGTTTCGGACAGGGTCGAGGTCTTCGGGCCGGACGCAGAGTGACTGGATCCGCACGGTCCGTAACTACTGTCTGTTTTCTCACATCGTAGGGTTGCGCGCGTCACACGCTGCGCGCGCCGGCGGGTGTGGAGCGGACGAACGCGCCGTCGCGCCACTGCCACTTCGCGTCGTCGTGCTCGTCGGGGCAGCAGGTGGGTACGTCGGCGGAGGAGTAGCCGTGCAGGGTGGCGAGCACGGCGCCGTCACGGACGGTGAAGTCACTGACGGTGACTCGGTCCTTGGGGTCGACGAGGGTGGCGACCACGCGCGGTTCGGCCTTGTCGGCGGAGCGGGTGAGGACGTACACGCCGTCGGGTGGGGTGCTCATGCCGGCGTCGCAGTGCACCACGGCGACGGTCTCGGGGCGGCCGTCGCCGTCGAGGTCGCCTGAGGCCCGGTCGGCGACGACGGTCTTGACGGGGCCGCAGTCGAGGGGGAAGTCGACGCCGTCGGTGGCCGGTGGCGGGGCGGCGGCCGGGGCGTTCCTGGGCTCGCTGCCGGGGGGCTGGGCGGCGGTGGCCGGGCCGGGCTGGAGCAGGGAGGACAGGGCGACGACACCGGCGATGGCCGTGGCGGTGGCCACCCAGTGGATGGGGCGGGTGTTGGTGTGTGCCAGTTCCGGAACGGCGGATTGCTGCACGAGGAGTGTCTCCTGTGAGGGCTGTGCCGGTGGGGGTGGCTGCATCGTGCCACACGTCACAGTGCGGGGGAACGCCGGGGTGGGCACTCGATCGGGTTGACCTGCTGACGTCAACACGAAGGCGCCGTGCCCGAGTTCCCGGGTGGGTGCGGGAACTCGGGCACGGCGCAGTGACGTTGTCAGCGGCACGGGGCCGCCTCAGCGGCCGATGCCTCCGTCGGCGTTGGGGCCGGAGTAGTCCTCGCCGTAGGCGCCCTTGGCGGGGCGGCGGCGGCGCATGGGCGGTTCGACTCCGTCGGCGAGGCGGCGGGCGGTGAGCAGGAAGCCGGTGTGGCCGATCATCCGGTGGTCCGGGCGGACGGCGAGGCCCTCGATGTGCCAGTTGCGGATCATCGTCTCCCAGGAGGTCGGCTCGTTGAAGCAGCCGATCTCGCGGATGGACTCGACGGTCCGGGCGAGCTGGGTGGTGGTGGCGACGTAGCAGCAGACGATGCCGCCGGGGACGAGCGCCTTGGAGACGGCCTCCAGGCACTCCCAGGGGGCGAGCATGTCGAGGATGACGCGGTCGACGTCGGTGTCGGAGAGGTTGTCCTGGAGGTCTCCGACGGTGAGCTGCCAGGCGGGGTGGGGGCCGCCGAAGTAGCGCTCGACGTTGGCCTGCGCGATCTCGGCGAAGTCGGCGCGGCGCTCGTAGCTGTGCAACATGCCCTGGTCGCCGATGGCGCGCAGCAGGAAGCTGCTGAGCGAGCCGGAGCCGACGCCCGCCTCGACGACGCGCGCGCCGGGGAAGATGTCGGCGAAGGCGAGGATGTGTCCGGCGTCCTTGGGGTAGACGACGGCCGCCCCGCGGGGCATGGACAGGACGTAGTCGGGGAGCAGGGGGCGCAGCGCGAGGTAGGCGACGTTCCCGGTGGTGCGGACAACGCTGCCCTCGGGTGCGCCGATCAGTTCGTCGTGCGGGAAGGAACCCTTGTGGGTGTGGAAGTTCTTCCCGGCTTCGAGCGTGAACGTGTAGTGGCGGCCCTTGGGGTCGGTCAGCTGTACCTGGTCCCCGACCTTGAAGGGCCCGCGACGGCGGGCGGCACCGGTCGGTTCGGACATGTGACCAGCCTACCGGGCCTGGCGGGGGCCGCCGACCACGGCTGGGAGCCGGGTGTCAGGAGGGGCGGGCCATGGCCTTGACGAAGGCGCGCTCGACGTCGGCGGCGGACAGGACGCCGTAGATGGCGCCGGTGTCCTCGACGACGAGGTATTCGGTGGCGGGGGTGGCGCGCAGTACTTCGAGGAGGTCTTCGCCCGCGAGTTCGGCGGAGACGCGCATGCCGTCGGTGAGGTCCTGGGCGAGGCCGCTGACGGCGACCCAGGGGCGGCGGTGTTCGGGTACGCCGACGATGGCGGCCTCGCGGACGAGGGAGACGGGGTTGCCGTCGCCGTCGACGACGACGAGGGCGCGGGCTCCGGCGGCGTTGGCCTGGCGCAGCGCCTCGGAGAGGGGGGTGTCGGTCTGGACGGGCACGGCGCGGCGGGTGAGGGCGCGGGCGCGCAGTTCGGGGAGGTGTTCGCGCAGGCGGGCGACGCGGAGGCTGTTTCCGGCGCCGGTCCAGATGATCGCGGCGAGGATCGCGGCGAGGAGGGCGTCCATGACGGTGTCCATGCCGACGTTGTCGACGGCGTCGCTGCCGAGGGCGCCGGACTGGGTGAGCAGGGGCAGGCCGATGAGGACGGAGACGGCGAGGGCGCGGCCGACCCAGGCGGCGGCGATGGTGCCGCTCATGGGCTTGCCGGTGAGTTTCCAGACGACGGCGCGGAGCATGCGCCCGCCGTCGAGGGGGAGGCCGGGGAGCAGGTTGAACGCGGCGACGATCAGGTTGGAGATCATCAGGCCTGCCAGCAGGACGCCGGGGACGGTGCCGGGTTCCACGGCGAGCAGGGCGACGTAGAAGACGCCCGCGAGGACGAGGGAGAGCAGGGGGCCGACGAAGGCGAGGACGAATTCCCGGCCGGGGGTCTCGGCCTCCTTCTCGATCTCGGAGACGCCGCCGAAGAACTGGAGCTGGATGCGGCGCACCGGGAGCTTGAAGCGGAGCGCGGCGACCGTGTGGGCCAGTTCGTGGACCAGGACGGAGGCGTAGAAGGCGACGGCGAAGAAGAGGGAGACGAGGTAGCGGGCGCCGCCCAGCTCGGGCAGGACGCGGTCGAGCTGCCCGCCGAAGACCCAGGTGATGAGCGCGGCGACCAGGAACCAGCTGGGCGCGACGTACACCGGTACGCCGAAGGGGCGTCCCATGAGGAGCCCGCCGCGGGGTTCGGGGCCGCGTCCCTTGCCTCCGGTGGGCGCGGGGCGCTCTGGCGGGGTGCCGGTGCGGTGCTCCCGGGTGTCCGCGCCGGGGGTGGTGGCGGGCCGTGTCGTGTTCCACTCACCGCCTGGGGCCGCGGGCGGTGGGGGCTGGGGAGCGTCGGACGCGGGGGGTGTCGGCGTCCCGTTCTCGTCCGGGGTGGCGGGTGCCGGGGGCTCGGGGTCGCTGGTGGGGGTGTGGTCCGGGGGCGGGCCGGTGCCGTTGGTCGTGGTGGGTGAGTCGGCATGGGGGTCCGGGGCCGGGGGCGCCTGGTCGGCGTGTTCCTCGGCCGGCTGGTCCCTGTCGGACCGCGGCTTGCCGCTCCCGCCGCTCACGTCCACGGTGTCCCCTCGTTCGAAGCGTCTTCCGCGCCTGCCGGGCGGAAGGGTCTGGGGTCGATGGTATGCGTCCGCCGGGGCGTGTTCCGCCCCGGCACCCCCTCTGTTTTCCCGGCTGTCGCACGAGGGACGGCGGCGGCCGGGTCACTGTCAGTGGCGGGCCGTAAGGTCTGTGGACATGGAGACGAGGAACGAGGGCGTGCCGCCTGCCGTGACCGAGCCGGAGCCCGCGCCGGAGCCGACCGGCGCGACGATCACCGTGGAGCCCGCGGTGGCGGTCGCGCCCGCGTCCCTGTCGCCGTCGCGTGCCGGTGACTTCATGCAGTGCCCGCTGCTGTACCGGTTCCGGGTGATCGACAAGCTGCCGGAGAAGCCGAGCGAGGCGGCCACCCGGGGGACGTTGGTGCACGCGGTGCTGGAGCGGCTGTTCGACGCGCCCGCCGGGGAGCGGACCGCGCCGCGGGCGAAGTCGCTGATCCCGGCGCAGTGGGAGCGGCTGCGTGCCTCCCGGCCGGAGGTGGTGGAGCTGTTCGCCGACGATCCGGACGGTGAGCGGCTGGCCCGTTGGCTGGCGCAGGCCGAGCAGTTGGTGGAACGGTGGTTCACGCTGGAGGACCCGACCCGGCTGGAGCCTGCCGAGCGGGAGCTGTTCGTGGAGGCCGAGCTGGACTCGGGGCTGCGGCTGCGCGGGATCATCGACCGGGTCGACGTGGCGCCGACGGGTGAGGTGCGGATCGTCGACTACAAGACGGGCAAGGCGCCCCGCCCGGAGTACGCGGACGGGGCGCTGTTCCAGATGTCCTTCTACGCGCTGGTGGTGTGGCGGCTGAAGAAGGTCGTCCCGCGTCGGCTGCAGCTCGTGTATCTCGGCAGTGGTGACGTCCTGACGTACGATCCGGTCCTCGCCGATCTGGAGCGGGTGGAGCGCAAGCTGCTGGCGCTGTGGGAGGCGATCCGGCAGGCCACGGAGACCGGTGACTGGCGGCCCCGGCCCACGAAGCTGTGCGGCTGGTGCGATCACCAGGCGCACTGCCCGGAATTCGGCGGCACTCCCCCGCCGTATCCGCTGCCGGTCAGGGCGGCGGAGTCGGGCGGGGGCACGCAGGGCAGAATGGGGCCGGACTAGCGAAGGAGACTTACGTGGCCATCCGTGTCCTACTGGTCGATGACCAGCCGCTGCTGCGCACGGGCTTCCGGATGATTCTGGAGGCGGAGCAGGACATCGCGGTCGTGGGCGAGGCCGGGGACGGCCTCCAGGCACTCGATCAGGTGCGGGCGCTGCAGCCCGATGTGGTGCTGATGGACATCCGTATGCCGCGGATGGACGGTGTGGAGGCGACCCGGCAGATCACCGGGCCGGGTCGGGACGGTCCGGCGAAGGTGCTGGTGCTGACGACGTTCGATCTGGACGAGTACGTCGTGGAGGCGCTGAAGGCGGGGGCCAGCGGTTTTCTGCTGAAGGACGCTCCGGCCAATGAGCTGGTGCAGGCGATCCGGGTGGTGGCCGCCGGTGAGGCGATGCTGGCGCCGAGCATCACCCGTCGTCTGCTGGACAAGTACGCCACGCATCTGCCGTCGGGGGACGAGCCGGTGCCGGACACCCTGGGCACGCTGACCGAGCGTGAGGTCGAGGTGCTGAAGCTGGTGGCGCGGGGTCTGTCGAACGCGGAGATCGCCGCGGATCTGTTCGTCAGTGAGACGACCGTGAAGACCCATGTCGGCCATGTGCTGACGAAGCTGGGGCTGCGGGACCGGGTGCAGGCGGCGGTGTACGCGTACGAGAGCGGCCTGGTGCGTCCGGGCGCGCAGCCGTAGGCGCGGCCGTCGCAAGGAAGAGGAAAGGGCACCCTCCGGGGTTTGACGGGGGTGCCCTCGTCATGGGTGCCGGGCCTCGCGTGACTGCCGGGAGCGGAAGTCCGTCGGGGCCTCCGCAGAGCACTCGACACCGCCGTGGGCACGGCCGTCGCGACGAAAGGGAAGGGCGCCCCCTTCGGGCCTGATGGGGGCGCCCTCGTCGTTGCTGTGAGCCGGGTGGCCTGTCGTCAGGCCTTGCGCAGCTCCCAGAAGCGGAAGACCGTCGACGCGTCGAGGCAGTACTCGAGGCCGTAGACGCCGTCGCCGACGACGGCGTACTGCTTGGCCTGCCAGACCGGAAGGACGGGGACTTCCTCGGCGACGACGTCCTGGAGGCGGCCGAAGTCCCGTTCGGTGGCGGAGCGGTCGCTCTCGGCGGCGGTGCTCGGGATGAGCGTGCCGGTGATCGTCTTGTTGGTGTAGTTGTTGCTCAGCACGTTGCCCTCGCCGAAGAACGGGGAGGTGAAGTTGTCGGCGTCGGGGTAGTCGGGCACCCAGCCCTTGACGTAGACGCCGTACTTCCCGGCGGCGATGTCCTTCTCGTACTGGTCGAAGGCGACCGACTTGACGTCGGCGTCGAACAGGCCGCTGGCGTTGAGCTGCCCGGCGATGGCCTTGAGTTCCTGGTCGGTGGCGGGGCCGTAGCGGGTGGGTGTGGACCAGAGGGTGAGCTGGACCTTGCCGGTGATGCCCTCGGCGGCCAGGGCTTCGGCGGCCTTGTCCTTGGAGGGGTGGGCGCCGTAGGTGTCGAAGAAGGCGGTGTTGTGGCCGGTGATCCCGGCGGGGACGATCGAGTACAGCGGGGTCGCCGTGCCCTCGTAGACGTCCTGGACGAGGGCCTCGCGGTCGAGGAGGTGGGCGATGGCCTGGCGGACGCCGAGCTGGCCCGCGACCGGGTCGTCCATGTTGAAGACCAGGTGCTGGACTTCGGCGCTGCTGCCCTCGACGACCTCGATGCCGGTGCCGTCGGAGGCGGCTTCGACCTCGGCGATGTCGCTCGCGCTCAGACCGCGGTAGGCGATGTCGATGTCCTGGTCCTGGAGGGCCTTCTTCAGGCCTGTCTGGTCGCCGTGGAAGAACTTGAGGGTGACGCCCTCGTTCTGCACCTCGGCGGTGCCCTCGTAGTTCTCGTTGACCGAGAAGACGGCCTCGTGCTCGCTGAAGGACTCCAGCTCGTAGGGGCCGGAGCCGCTGGCCTGGTTGTCGGTGCGCAGCCCGTCGGCGTCGTACTCGCGGTGGTTGACGATGGAACCCGCACCGGAGGCGATCTTGCTGGGGAAGGTGGCGTCGGGGGCGTTCAGCTGGAAGACGACCGTCTTCTCGTCCGGCGTCTCGACCTCTTCGAGGGTGGGGAACATGACCGCGGGACCGTCGGGGTCGTCGATCTTCAGCATGCGGTCGAAGGAGAACTTCACGTCCTCGGAGGTGAGCGCGTCACCGTTGCTGAACTTCAGGCCGTCCTTCAGCGTGCACTTGTAGACGGTGGTCTGCGTGTCCGTGAAGAGGCACTTCTCGGCGGCCTCGGGCTGGGGCTCGGTGCCGCCGTTGGGGAAGCTGAGCAGTGACTGGAAGACGTTGTTGAACAACAGCCAGGAGCCCGGGTCGTAGCCGGACGCCGGGTCGGTGGCCAGGACGTCGTCGGACATTCCCATGACGACGTGGGAGCCGCTCTCGCCGGAGTTGCCGGTGTCGGTGCCGCATCCGGTCAGCAGGCCGGAGGCCAGGCCCGCCACGATCGGCAGTACGGACCACTGGGTGCGCTTGTTCACTTGCTTGTGCCTTGTCTTCGGTACAGATCCGGGGCCCCGTCCCAGGGGCCCCGGATTGGGGCTGGCGTCAGCCGCTCACGCCTTGGCCCAGCTCCCACAGCTGAAGCGTGGAGGAGGCGTTGAGCGCGTAGGCGGCACCGGTGATGCCGTCGCGGGCGGCTACGTACTGCTTGCCCTGCCACAGGGGCAGGACGGGGACGTCCTTGGCGACGATGTCCTGGATCTCCGAGAGGCTCTCGACGGCGGCGATCCGGTCGGCCTCGCGCCGGGACTGCGGGATCAGGGTGTTGCGGATCTGGCTGTTGGCGTAGGGCGAGCCGAGGAAGTTGTCGGCGTCGAGGAACGGCGCGAGGTAGTTGTCGGCGTCCGGGAAGTCGGGGAACCAGCCCATGCCGTAGACCTCGTACTCGCCCTCCTTCTCGGCCGGGCGGAAGGTCTCCCAGGGGGTGCCCTTGATGCTGACGTCGAACAGGCCGCTGTCGTTGAGCTGCTTCTGCAGGACCTCGAACTCGTCCTTCGTGGCGGCGCCGTAGTGGTCGGTGGTGTAGTGCAGGGTCAGCTTGACCGGGGTGGTGATGTCGGCCGCGGTGAGGGTGTCGCGGGCCTTGGTGAGGTTCGGGTCGCCGTAGACGTTGAAGAACGCGTTGGTGTGGCCGGTGATGCTGGCCGGGACCAGCGAGTAGAGCGGCTCGGCCTGGCTGCCGTAGACCTCGGTGACCAGTTCGCTGCGGTTGACGATCTGGGCCATCGCCTGGCGTACGGCCTTCGACTTCACGGACGGGTCGTCGGTGTTGAAGGCGAGGTAGCGGATCTCCAGGCCGGGCATGTCGACGAGGTCGATGTCGCTGTTGGAGCCGCTGGACAGCTCCTGGATCTGGTCCGGGTTCATGGTGCGGGTCATCAGGTGGATGTCGCCCTCCTCGAGGGCGGTGCCCATGGCCTCGGCGTCGGCGAAGGAGCGCAGCTCGACCTTGTCGTTCTTCACCTCCAAGGCGCCCTTGTAGTGGGAGTTCTTGGTGAAGACGGCCTTGACGAGCTTGCCGTCCTCCTCCTCCGCGTCCAGCGTGTAGGGGCCGGAGCCGTCGACCTGGAAGCCGTCGCGCAGCTTGCCCTCGTCGTAGGAGTCGGGGTTGACGATGCCCGCGACGGGGGTGGAGAGCTTGTACGGGAAGGTGGCGTCGGCGGTGTTGAGGTGGAAGATCACCTCACGGTCGCCCTTGGTCTCGACGGTGTCGATGGTGGACAGCAGCGCGAAGACGCCGCTGTCCGCCTTGATGGAACGGGCGCGGTCGATGGAGTACTTGACGTCCTCGGCGGTGATGGCGTCGCCGTTGGAGAACTTGAGGTCCTTGCGCAGCTCGCAGACGTACCGCTCGTTGCCCGCGTCGGTGAAGGAGCAGCTCTCGGCGGCCTCGGGGACCGGCTCACCGTCACCGCGGGGCTGGATCATCAGGGTCTGCACGGTCTGGCGCAGGATGTTCCAGGTGCCGACGTCGTAGGCGTAGGCGGGGTCGATGGGAGCCGGGGCGTCCTTCGAGGCGATGAACCCGTCCGTGGTGCCGACGACGATGGCGTCCGAGTCGCTTCCGCTGTCGGACCCGCCGCAGGCCACCAGCACCGGCGCGAGCAGGCCCACGACGGCCGGCAGCACCAAAGTCTTGCGGTTCATGCTCGAGTTTCTCCAGATGTCAAGTCCGTGTATCCGGCATACAGGGGTGGCGTAGCCGTTCCACGAGGTTGGGGGTGTCGTTCTCGCGACGAGATTAGTCCGCGCCCGCAGCGGTGTTCACAGCCACCGGAGTTGAGGCCCCATCACGCTGTGAAACCGGGCGTGGACACACCGAAAACCCGACAGGGGAAGGATTCGTGCAGCCTCCCACCAATCGGGACACAAGGGCATGACGAGACCCCCGGATCGGGGGCGGGAAGCACACGTCGGACCACCTGTCGACCCGCCCTGGCGTGGCGAACGTCACACTTTCAGCCGTGGGGCGAGAAGCCGGAATTCGGCCATCCGGAAGAGTCGAATTCCTTTGCGTACGCCGGTCCGTGGGGGCGGATGAATTCGCACGCTATCCGCTCTGCACGGTGGGTGAACACCTAGCGCATTTGCGTCACAAGGCCGCACAGAAAGGCCAGGTCGACCTCTTCCAGAGAGGACACGACGGTGCGGCGGACGGAGGGGGCGATGGGGGTCACGGAGGGGACCACCACCACGTGGCAGCCCGCCGCCTCGGCCGCCGCGACGCCGGTGGCGGTGTCCTCGATCACCGCGCATCTGGCCGGATCCGCGCCGAGTCCGGCGGCGGCCAGCAGATACGGGTCGGGGTGCGGCTTGGTGCGCGGCACCTCGTCACCGGCGACGGTGAGCGCGAAGTGCCGCGGGCCGAGCGTGGTCAGGACACGGTCGATGATGCGCCGGTGCGAGGCAGACACCAGCGCGGTGGGCACCTCGTGGGCGGTGAGTTCGGCGAGCAGCCGACGGGCGCCCGGCATCAGCGGCAGGGCGTGGTCGATGCGCTCCTCGAAGCCCTTGTTCAGCAGGACGGTGAGTTCCGCGAGGGTGATGTCGGCGCCGGTGGCCTCGATGAGGAAGCCCGCGCTGCGGGTCATGGGGCCGCCGACCACCACCTGGCGCCAGGAGTCCTGGAGCGTGTGGCCCAGGGCGGCGAAGACCTCGACTTCGACGTCCCACCAGAAGCCCTCGGTGTCCACCAGGGTGCCGTCCATGTCGAGCAGCACCGCCTCGAGGGCGGAGCCTTCACCCGTACGGATGGCGAGGGCGGGGATCGTGGTCGTCATCCACGGACCTCCTTGAGGGACGAGCAGGCCGGTTCCCGAGCGGGAACCGGCCTGCGGTGGACCGACCATTGTACGACGAATCCGATCAGCGTGCGGTGAGACGCGTCACGGGGGCGCCGTGGCGGGTCACCGTGCGTTGAAGTACTTGGCCTCGGGGTGGTGGATGACGATGGCGTCGGTGGACTGCTCCGGGTGGAGCTGGAACTCCTCCGACAACTGCACGCCGATCCGCTCCGGCCGCAGCAGGTCCGCGATCTTGGCGCGGTCCTCCAGGTCGGGGCAGGCGCCGTAGCCGAGGGAGAAGCGGGCGCCCCGGTACTTCAGGGCGAACATGTCCTCCATCGCGGCCGGGTCCTCCCCGGCGAAGCCGAGTTCGGAGCGCACGCGCGCGTGCCAGTACTCCGCGAGCGCCTCCGCCAACTGCACCGACAGGCCGTGCAGTTCCAGGTAGTCGCGGTAGGAGTCGGAGGCGAACAGGCGCGCGGTCTCCTCACCGATGCGCGAGCCGACGGTGACGACCTGGAGGCCGACCACGTCCCGCTCGCCGGACTCCTCCGGGCGGAAGAAGTCCGCCAGGCACAGGCGGCGGCCCCGGCGCTGGCGGGGGAAGGTGAAGCGGGTGGTCTCGTTGCCCTGCTCGTCCAGGATGATCAGGTCGTCGTCCTTGGACACGCACGGGAAGTAGCCGTAGACCACGGCCGCCTCCAGCAGGTTCTCCGTCTGCAGGCGGTCCAGCAGACCCCGCAGCCGGGGGCGGCCCTCGGTCTCCACCAGTTCCTCGTAGCTGGGTCCCTCGCCGGTGCGGGCCTGCTTCAGGCCCCACTGGCCCTTGAAGAGGGCGCCCTCGTCCAGCCAGCTCGCGTACTCCTTGAGCTGGATGCCCTTGACCACCCGGGTGCCCCAGAACGGCGGCTCGGGGATCGGGTTGTCGGTGGCGACATCGGAGCGCACATGGCCCTCCTCCGGACGCTCCTCGACCTCGGCGGCCACCGCCGCACGGACCCGGCGCGGACGCAGCTCCGGCAACTGCGCGCCCGGAACCCCCCGCTTGACGCCGATCAGGGCGTCCATCAGGCGCAGGCCCTCGAAGGCGTCCCGGGCGTAGCGGACCTCGCCCTCGTAGATCTCGTACAGGTCCTGCTCGACGTAGGCGCGGGTGAGGGCGGCGCCGCCGAGGATGACCGGGTAACCGGAGGCCAGGCCGCGGGCGTTCAGCTCCTCCAGGTTCTCCTTCATGATCACCGTGGACTTCACCAGGAGTCCGGACATGCCGATGACGTCGGCGCGGTGTTCCTCGGCGGCTTCCAGGATCGCGGAGACGGGCTGCTTGATGCCGAGGTTGACGACGTTGTAGCCGTTGTTGGACAGGATGATGTCGACGAGGTTCTTGCCGATGTCGTGGACGTCGCCGCGGACCGTGGCGAGCACGATGGTGCCCTTGCCCTCGGCGCCCTCGACCTTCTCCATGTGGGGTTCGAGGTAGGCCACCGCGGTCTTCATCACCTCGGCGGACTGCAGCACGAACGGCAGCTGCATCTGCCCCGAACCGAACAGCTCGCCGACGACCTTCATGCCGTCCAGCAGGGTGTCGTTGACGATGTCCAGGGCCGGGCGGTCCGCCAGGGCGGCGTCGAGGTCGGCCTCCAGGCCGTTGCGCTCACCGTCGATGATGCGGCGCTTGAGGCGCTCGTCCAGCGGCAGCGCGGCCAGTTCTTCGGCCTTGCCCGCCTTCAACGACTTGGCGGTGGCGCCCTCGAACAGCGCCATCAGCTTCTGCAGCGGGTCGTAGCCCTCGGCGCGGCGGTCGTAGATGAGGTCGAGGGCGGTGGTGACCTCTTCCTCGCTGAAGCGGGCGATGGGCAGGATCTTCGAGGCGTGCACGATCGCCGAGTCCAGGCCCGCCTTCACGCATTCGTCCAGGAAGACGGAGTTCAGCAGGATGCGGGCGGCCGGGTTGAGGCCGAAGGAGATGTTCGACAGGCCCAGCGTGGTCTGCACGTCGGGGTGGCGGCGCTTCAGGTCGCGGATCGCCTCGATGGTGGCGATGCCGTCCTTGCGGGACTCTTCCTGGCCGGTGCAGATGGTGAAGGTCAGACAGTCGATGAGGATGTCCGACTCGTGGATGCCCCAGTTGCCGGTGAGGTCGTCGATCAGCCGTTCGGCGATCTCCACCTTCTTCTCGACGGTGCGGGCCTGGCCCTCCTCGTCGATGGTCAGCGCGATCAGCGCGGCGCCGTGCTCCCGCGCCAGCGCGGTGACCTTGGCGAAACGGGACTCGGGGCCGTCGCCGTCCTCGTAGTTGACCGAGTTGATGACCGCGCGGCCGCCCAGCTTCTCCAGACCGGCCCGGATGACGTCGACCTCGGTGGAGTCCAGCACGATCGGCAGCGTCGAGGCGGTGGCGAAGCGGCCCGCCAACTCCTCCATGTCGGCGGCGCCGTCGCGGCCGACGTAGTCCACGCACAGGTCGAGCATGTGCGCGCCCTCGCGGATCTGGTCGCGCGCCATCTCCACGCAGTCGTCCCAGCGGCCCTCCAGCATGGCCTCGCGGAACTTCTTCGAGCCGTTGGCGTTGGTGCGCTCACCGATCGCCAGGTAGGAGGTGTCCTGCCGGAACGGCACGCTCTGGTAGAGGGACGCGGCGCCCGGCTCGGGGCGCGGCTCGCGCGCGGTGGGGGTCAGGTTCCGGACCCGCTCCACGACCTGGCGCAGGTGTTCGGGGGTGGTGCCGCAGCAGCCGCCGACCAGGGACAGGCCGTAGTCGCGTACGAAGTTCTCCTGCGCGTCGGCGAGTTCCGGCGCGGTCAGCGGGTAGTGGGCGCCGTCCGAGGTGAGGACGGGCAGACCGGCGTTGGGCATGCAGGACAGCGGGATGCGGGAGTGGCGGGCGAGGAAGCGGAGGTGTTCGCTCATCTCGGCGGGGCCGGTCGCGCAGTTCAGGCCGATCATGTCGATGCCGAGCGGTTCCAGCGCGGTGAGGGCGGCGCCGATCTCCGAGCCGAGGAGCATGGTGCCGGTGGTCTCGACGGTCACCGACACGATCAGCGGTACGTCGTATCCGGCCGTTTCCATCGCGCGGCGGGCGGCGACGACGGAGGCCTTGGTCTGGAGCAGGTCCTGGGTGGTCTCCACGAGCAGGGCGTCGGCGCCGCCCGCGAGGAGGCCCTCGGCGTTCTGCTGGTAGGCGTCGCGGATCGCGGCGTACGTGGTGTGGCCGAGGGTGGGCAGCTTGGTGCCGGGGCCCATCGAGCCCAGGACCCAGCGCTGCTGTCCGGTCGATGCCGTGTACTCGTCGGCGACCTCGCGGGCGATGCGGGCGCCGGCCTCGGACAGCTCGGGGATGCGGGCGGCGATGTCGTACTCGCCCAGCGCGGACAGGTTCGCGCCAAAGGTGTTGGTCTCGACGCAGTCCACGCCCACGTCGAAGTAGGCCGCGTGCACCGAGCGGACGATGTCCGGGCGGGTGGCGTTGAGGACTTCGTTGCAGCCTTCGAGCTGCTCGAAGTCCTCCAGTGTGGGCTCCTGTGCCTGCAACATCGTGCCCATCGCCCCGTCGGCGACCACCACCCGGCTGGCGAGGGCCTCGCGGAGGGCGGACGCGCGGGTGCGGCTGTCGGCGGCGGACGGGCTCTGCGGCAACGAGGCCATGTAAGGGCTCCCTGGAGTGCGACGGCTGTCGGCTTTGCGCCCACCCGCGGACCTTTTCACGGAGGACGCACGCCGCCAGGGTAGCCGGGACCGGGGCCCGGTGGTCAGGCCGTCCACGACGCGGACCAGGATGTCGAGCGGCTCTCAAGGAGGGCGTGTGACACAACGGGTACCGGCCAACCATTAGCGGCAGGTCGGCATCGACCGGTAGTGTTCGGCATTGCCGAACAGTGGCAGCGGCGGCCTGGCGCAGCGGTGCTCGGCGGTGCTCGACGCGGCTCGACGGTATTTCGAGGGGCCGTACGCCGCCACGGCGCGACGGCCGAAGGGGACGGAGGCAGGACGGCGATGGCACGGAACATCCAGTCGCTCGAACGGGCGGCCGCGATGCTGCGGCTGCTCGCGGGCGGCGAACGACGGCTGGGCCTGTCGGACATCGCCTCGTCCCTGGGGCTCGCCAAGGGGACCGCGCACGGCATCCTGCGCACCCTCCAGCAGGAGGGCTTCGTCGAGCAGGACGACGCCTCCGGGCGCTATCAGCTGGGCGCGGAGCTGTTGCGCCTGGGCACCACCTATCTCGATGTGCACGAGCTGCGGGCGCGCGCCCTGGTCTGGACGGACGACCTGGCCCGCTCCAGCGGCGAGAGCGTCCACCTCGGCGTGCTGCACCAGCAGGGCGTGCTGATCGTGCACCACGTCTTCCGCCCCGACGACAGCCGTCAGGTGCTGGAGATCGGGGCGATGCAGCCGCTGCACTCGACGGCGCTGGGCAAGGTGCTCTCGGCGTACGACCCGGTCGCGCACAGCGAGGCGCTGGAGGCCGACCGCAAGGCGTTCACGGAGCGCACGGTGTGCGATCTGGACGCCTTCGAGCACATCCTCGACATCACGCGCGCGCGGGGCTACGCGGCCGACGTGGAGGAGACCTGGGAGGGCGTCGCCTCCATCGCCGCGCCGATCCACGACCGGCGGCGGATGCCGGTCGGGTCGGTGGGCATCACGGGGGCCGTGGAGCGGGTGTGCCGGGACGGCGAGCTGCGTCCCGAGCTGATCGCCGCGGTCCGCGACTGCGCCCGGGCGGTCTCCCGGGACCTGGGCGCCGGGCGGTTCTGAGCGCCGCCGTAGATCACGGCGAGGACACGAACGCGAGGCCGGAACGTCGTAGGACGTTCCGGCCTCGAACCTTTCCCGGGTGGACATAACGGCAAAAGGTGTCCATATCGCACACGATCACACACAAAAGTGCGGCGATCCGCAGCGATCAATAACGATCGCACTTTCCATAACAGAACTCTTGACGCGCCTGCGACGCCGGGCAAGACTCCCGTCCATCGGTCGGCATTGTCGAACACCTACCGGCAATACGCGTTAGAGTGTGACAACGCCAAGGGCCGGCATCGCCCTCACCCCGAGGGCACGCGAACCCCAGTTGGGACCGGGGTTCGGCTTCCCCTGGACGAAGGACAAAGGAGTCGCGGGTGTCCAGCTCCGACATCTTCATCGGCGAGACCATCGGTACCGCCATACTCATCCTCCTCGGCGGTGGTGTGGTGGCCGCCGTGGTGCTCAAGGCCTCCAAGGCCCGCAACGCCGGCTGGCTCGCGATCACCTTCGGGTGGGGCTTCGCGGTCCTCACGGCCGTCTACACCACCGCGCCCCTGTCGGGCGCCCACCTGAACCCGGCGGTCACGCTCGGCATCGCGATCAAGGACGGTGAGTGGGGCGACGTCCCCACCTACTGGGCCGGACAGCTGCTCGGCGCCATGATCGGTGCCGCCCTGGTCTGGATCGCCTACTACGGCCAGTTCCACGCCCACCTCACCGACAAGGAGATCGTCGGCGGTCCGGGCGCGCAGGCCACCCAGGCCAAGGCCGTGCAGGCCCAGGAGAAGGGCGCGGGCCCGGTCCTCGGCGTCTTCTCCACCGGTCCCGAGATCCGGCACGCGGCGCAGAACCTCGCCACGGAGATCATCGGCACCGTCGTCCTGGTGCTCGCGGTCCTCACCCAGGGCCTGAACGACGAGGGCAACGGCCTGGGCACCCTCGGCGCGCTGATCACCGCGCTGGTCGTGGTCGGCATCGGCCTCTCCCTCGGCGGACCGACGGGCTACGCCATCAACCCGGCCCGTGACCTGGGCCCGCGCATCGTGCACGCGCTGCTGCCGCTGCCCAACAAGGGCGGCTCCGACTGGAGCTACGCCTGGGTCCCGGTCGCCGGTCCGCTGATCGGCGGCGCGATAGCGGCGGGCATCTACAAGCTCGCCTTCGTCTGACGACCAGCACGGCGAGCACAGCACCCCGCATGAGCCGCAAGCTGTCCAGCACACGCGCGCGCACCGCCCCCCGTACGCACGGACCTCTCAGGAGCACACAGTGACCGACGCCCACACCGCCGGCCCCTTCATCGCCGCCATCGACCAGGGCACCACCTCCTCCCGCTGCATCGTCTTCGACCGCGACGGCCGGATCGTCTCCGTCGACCAGAAGGAGCACGAGCAGATCTTCCCCAAGCCGGGCTGGGTCGAGCACGACGCCACCGAGATCTGGACCAACGTCCAGGAGGTCGTCGCCGGAGCCATCGCCAAGGCCGGAATCACCCGCGACGACATCAAGGCCATCGGCATCACCAACCAGCGCGAGACCACCGTGCTGTGGGACAAGAACACCGGTGAGCCCGTCCACCACGCCATCGTCTGGCAGGACACCCGCACCGACGCCCTCTGCAAGGAACTGGGCCGCAACGTCGGCCAGGACCGCTTCCGCCGCGAGACGGGCCTGCCCCTGGCCTCCTACTTCGCCGGTCCCAAGGCGCGCTGGCTGCTCGACAACGTCGAGGGCCTCAAGGAGCGCGCCGAGGCGGGCGACATCCTCTTCGGCACCATGGACACCTGGGTCATCTGGAACCTGACCGGCGGCGTCAACGGCGGCAAGCACGTCACCGACGTCACCAACGCCTCGCGCACCCTGCTGATGAACCTGCACACCATGCAGTGGGACGAGAAGATCGCCGAGTCCATCGGCGTGCCGCTCGCGATGCTGCCGGAGATCCGCTCCTCCGCCGAGGTGTACGGCGAGATCACCGGCGGCAAGCTCGGCGACCTGCTCGGCGGCATCCCGGTCGCCTCCGCGCTCGGCGACCAGCAGGCCGCCCTGTTCGGGCAGACCTGCTTCTCCGAGGGCGAGACCAAGTCGACGTACGGCACCGGCACCTTCATGGTGATGAACACCGGTGACAAGATCATCAACTCCTACAGCGGCCTGCTGACCACCGTCGGCTACAAGATCGGCGACCAGGACACGGTCTACGCCCTGGAGGGCTCGATCGCGGTCACCGGCTCCCTGGTGCAGTGGATGCGCGACCAGATGGGCCTGATCTCCACCGCCGCGGAGATCGAGACGCTCGCGCTGTCCGTCGAGGACAACGGCGGCGCCTACTTCGTGCCCGCCTTCTCCGGTCTGTTCGCCCCGTACTGGCGCTCCGACGCCCGCGGTGTGATCGCCGGTCTGACCCGCTACGTCACCAAGGCGCACCTCGCCCGTGCCGTGCTGGAGGCCACCGCCTGGCAGACCCGCGAGATCGCCGACGCCATGACCAAGGACTCCGGCGTCGAGCTGGCCACCCTCAAGGTCGACGGCGGTATGACCTCCAACAACCTGCTGATGCAGACCCTCGCCGACTTCGTGGACGCCCCCGTGGTGCGCCCGATGGTCGCCGAGACCACCTGCCTCGGCGCCGCCTACGCCGCCGGTCTCGCCGTCGGCTTCTGGAACAGCACCGACGACCTGCGCGCCAACTGGCGCCGGGCCGCCGAGTGGACCCCCCGCATGGACGCGGACACCCGCGCACGTGAGTACAAGAACTGGCTCAAGGCCGTCGAGCGGACCATGGGCTGGCTCGAGGACGAGAACTGACGAGAGCCCCGCTCTCGGACGGCTCTGATGAGGAGTAGTAACCCGACATGACCAGTCAGTCCACCCTTCAGTCCGTGCCTGCCCTCGGCACCCACCCGGCCTCCGGCGCCAACCCCGGCCGCGCCGAGGTCCGGGAGCAGCTCTCCAAGGCGTCGTACGACCTTCTCGTGATCGGCGGCGGCATCCTGGGCATCTCCACCGCCTGGCACGCCGCGCAGTCCGGCCTGAGGGTGGCCCTGGTCGACGCCGGCGACTTCGCCGGCGCCACCTCCTCCGCCTCCTCCAAGCTGCTCCACGGCGGTCTGCGCTATCTGCAGACCGGCGCGGTGAAGCTGGTGGCGGAGAACCACTTCGAGCGCCGTGCGGTCTCCCGCCAGGTGGCCCCCCACCTGGCGAACCCGCTCACCTTCTACCTCCCCGTGTACAAGGGCGGGCCGCACGGCGCGGCGAAGCTGGGGGCCGGTGTCTTCGCGTACTCGGCGCTGTCCGCGTTCGGCGACGGCGTCGGCCACCTCCTCTCCCCCGCGCGGGCGCAGGCGGACGTGCCCGAGCTGCGCACCGAGAACCTCAAGGCCGTGGCCGTCTACGGCGACGACCAGATGAACGACGCGCGGATGGCGCTGATGACGGTCCGCGCGGCCGTCGACGCGGGCGCGGCCGTGCTCAACCACGCCGAGGTCACCGGGCTGCGCTTCACCCGGGGCCGGGTGACCGGCGCGGAGTTGCGCGACCGGCTGTCCGGCGAGGAGTTCGGCGTCACGGCCCGGCTGGTGCTGAACGCCACCGGCCCCTGGGTCGACCACCTGCGCCGCATGGAGAACCCGGACGCCGCGCCGTCCATCCGGCTGTCCAAGGGCGCCCACCTGGTGCTCAAGCGCACCTCGCCGTGGAAGGCGGCGCTGGCCACCCCCATCGACAAGTACCGCATCACCTTCGCCCTCCCCTGGGAGGACATGCTGCTGCTCGGCACCACCGACGAGGTGTACGAGGGCGACCCGGCCGACGTCGCGGTCAACGACAAGGACATCGCCCAGATCCTGGACGAGGCCGCGTTCTCGATCCGCGACCAGCAGCTCGACCGGGACCTGATCACGTACGCCTTCGCGGGGCTGCGGGTGCTGCCGGGCGGGCCCGGTGACACCGCCAAGGCCAAGCGGGAGACGGTGGTCACCGAGGGCCGGGGCGGGATGCTGTCCATCGCGGGCGGCAAGTGGACGACCTTCCGGCACATCGGCCGCACGGTCATGCGCAAGCTGGAGTCGCTGCCGGGCCACCCGCTGGGCGACGACTTCGAGCCGATCTCCACACTGCCGAAGAAGCTGCCGCTGCCCGGGATCGCCAACCCGCGCGCGGTCGCCCACCGGCTGCTCACCGACCACCCGGCGCCGGGCCCGCGGATGGCGCCCGACACCGCCCGGCACCTGGCCACCCACTACGGCTCGCTCGCCTTCGACATCGCCCGGATCGCCAACGAGAGCCCCGAACTCGCCGCGCGCGTCCACCCCGACGCCCCGGAGATCTGGGCCCAGGTCGTCTGGGCCCGCGACCACGAGTGGGCCGAGACCACGGACGACGTGCTGCGCCGCCGGACCACCCTGACGATCAGGGGCCTGGCCACGGACGACGTCCGCGCGAAGGTACAGGACCTGCTCGACAACAAGTGATGTCGAGCGGTACGGGGGGATGAAAGGGGCGGCTCCACCCCGACGGAGCCGCCCCTTTCGTGTGCCTCGGTCATACGTCGGTCGTACGTCGGTCATAATGCGCCGAGACATCGGATGTCTGTGGGACCAGGGCACGACCGTACGACCGTGGGAGGCCGACCGTGGCAGTGACCGACGAGGCGATCGAGAAGATCAAGGGCATGATCGTCTCCGGTGCGCTGCGGCCCGGGGACCGGCTGCCGAAGGAGAGCGAACTCGCCGCCGACCTGGGGCTGTCCCGCAACTCCCTGCGCGAGGCCGTGCGCGCCCTGTCGCTGATCCGGATCCTGGACGTGCGGCAGGGCGACGGGACGTATGTCAGCAGCCTGGACCCGCAGTTGCTGCTGGAGGCGCTGAGTTTCGTGGTGGACTTCCACCGGGACGACACCGTCCTCGAGTTCCTCGCGGTGCGGCGGATCCTGGAACCGGCGGCCACCGCGATGGCGGCGGGGCGGGTGAGCGGGGCGGAGCTGGACGCGCTGGAGGCGCAGTTGGACGCGCTGGGGGCCGCGCCCTCGGTGGAGGAACTCGTCGCCTGTGATCTGGAGTTCCACCGGGCGATCGGGCGGGCGTCCGGGAACTCGGTGCTGTCGTCGCTGCTGGACGGGTTGTCCGGGCCCACGACGCGGGCGCGGGTGTGGCGGGGGCTGACGCAGGAGGACGCGGTGGGGCGGACGCTGCGGGAGCACCGGGCGATCGTGGGGGCGCTGCGGGACGGGGACGCTGAGGCGGCTCGGGCGTGGGCGGTGGTGCATGTCGCGAGTGTGGAGCAGTGGTTGCGGAGTGCGTTGTGAGGGTTTGCGGGGGCGCCGTGGGGGGTTGCGGTGGGGTTCGCGAGTGCGGGTGGGGGGTGGCTGGGCGCGCAGTTCCCCGCGCCCCTGGGCGGGTCCACGCCTCGACAGCTCGGATGTATCCGTTGGTGTTTCGGGCGCGTGATCGGGGCAGTGATCCGTTCACTCCCCCGTGCAAGGGGGCTGCGGGCGCCCCCGCGGAACGCCGTAAGGTTGGGACGTCAAGCGAGGGCACGTCGGAAGGAGGCACTGGGTGATCGAGCTCGAGGGGGTTCCCGAGCTGATCGACCCGGTCATGGTGGCCGCGTTCGAGGGCTGGAACGATGCCGGCGACGCCGCCTCCACCGCGGTCGCGCATCTCGAGAGGGAGTGGAAGGGCGAGGTGTTCGCGGCGCTGGACGCCGAGGACTACTACGACTTCCAGGTCAACCGCCCCACGGTGTGGATGGATGCGGGCGTCCGCAAGATCACTTGGCCGACGACAAGGTTGTCGGTGGTCCGGGTCGGCGGCGACAAGCCGCGCGACCTGGTGCTGGTGCGGGGCATCGAACCGTCCATGCGGTGGCGGTCGTTCTGCAACGAGCTGCTGGGCTTCGCCCATGAGCTGGGCGTGGAGCTGGTGGTGATCCTGGGCGCGCTGCTCGGCGACACCCCGCACACCCGTCCGGTCCCGATCAGCGGGACCACGTCGGACGCGGACCTGGCGCAGCGGATGGATCTGGAGGAGACCAAGTACGAGGGCCCCACGGGCATCGTCGGCGTCCTCCAGGAGGCCTGCACGCACGCGGGCGTGCCCGCGGTGTCGCTGTGGGCCGCCGTACCGCACTACGTGTCCCAGCCGCCCAACCCGAAGGCGACGCTGGCCCTGCTGAACCGGCTGGAGGACCTGATCGACGTCCGTATCCCGCTGGGCGAGCTGCCCGAGGACGCGCGTGCCTGGCAGGTGGGCGTGGACCAGCTCGCGGCGGAGGACAGCGAGGTCGCGGAGTACGTCCAGACGCTGGAGGAGGCCCGGGACACCGCGGAGCTGCCGGAGGCGTCGGGCGAGGCGATCGCGCGCGAGTTCGAGCGGTATCTGCGGCGCCGGGACGGCGGCGGACCCGGAGGCGGGCCCGGCGGTGGGCCCGGTGGGCATGCCACCGACGGCAGTGACGGTCCGCCGTATCTGCGGGACAACCCGGGTGAGCGGACGCGGCCACCGAAGCCGCCGAAGCCGGGGGCGGAGGACGACGACTCCTCGGAGGAGTGAGAAGGGGCGCTTCCCCGAGGAAGCGCCCCTTCGTCGTGTGGTGCCAGAGCGGCTAGAGCGCCACGCCGAGCAGTGCGTCCACCGCGCGGGACACGACGCCGGGGGCGCCGGTGTCCGTGCCGCCCTGTTCGTCCTGGCGGGCCACCCAGCGGTCGACGGCGGCGAGCGCGGCCGGGGCGTCCAGGTCGTCGGCGAGGGCCGTACGGATCTCCTCGACCAGGGCCTCGGCGGGCGGGCCGTCGGGCCGGGACACCGCCGCGCGCCAGCGTGCGAGGCGGGCCTCGGCGTCCCGCAGGACCTGGTCGGTCCACTCCCAGTCGGCCCGGTAGTGGTGGGCGAGCAGCGCCAGCCGGATGGCGACCGGGTCGACGCCGTCACGGCGCAGCTGGGAGACGAAGACCAGGTTGCCCTTGGACTTCGACATCTTCTCGCCGTGCAGCGCGACCATGCCCGCGTGGACGTACGCCTTGGCCATGGGGAACTCGCCGGTGAGCACCTGGGCGTGCGAGGCGCCCATCTCGTGGTGCGGGAAGGCGAGGTCGGAGCCGCCGCCCTGGACGTCGAAGCCCATGCCGAGGTGGTCAAGGGCGATGGCGACGCACTCGATGTGCCAGCCGGGGCGGCCCCGGCCCAGCGAGCCGCCGTCCCAGCTCGGCTCGCCCTCGCGGGCCGCCATCCACAGCATCGGGTCGAGCGGGTTCTTCTTGCCGGGCCGGTCGGGGTCGCCGCCGCGCTCGGCGGACAGGTGCCGCATGGTGGCGGCGTCCAGGCCGGAGACCTTGCCGAAGTCGGCGTCGGACTCGACGGAGAAGTAGGTGTCGCCCTCCAGCTCGTAGGCCGCGCCCATGTCCCGCAGCCGCTCCACCAGCGGCACGATGCCGGGTATGGCTTCCACCGCGCCGATGTAGTGCCGCGGCGGCAGCATGCGCAGCGTGGTCATGTCCTCGCGGAAGAGGGCGGTCTCCTGCTCGGCGAGGGCCACCCAGTCGACGTGGTCGCGGTCCGCGCGCTGGAGCAGGGGATCGTCGACGTCGGTGACGTTCTGGACGTAGTGGACCTGCCGCTTGTTGTCGAGCCACACGCGCTGCACGAGGTCGAACGCGTTGTAGGTCGCCGCGTGACCGATGTGGGTCGCGTCGTACGGCGTGATGCCGCAGACGTAGAGGCGGGCGACGGGACCGGGGTCCAGGGTGACCAGGGCGCCGGTCGCGGTGTCGTGGATCCTGAGGTCGCGGCCCTGACCGGGCAGGGCGGGGACCTCGGAAGCGGGCCAGGCATGCATGTGTCGAGCCTAACCGGACTGGAGTTCCGTATACGAACCGGACCAGGCCTTATGGCCGGGAAGGCGGTCTTGCGCGATCCCGGCCCGTGTGCCCCTCGACGCGTGTCCTACACCGGTGGCCAGGGGATGGCGGGCCATTCGCCGCTGGGCTCCGGATGCGTCCTCGAGGTGAGGAGTACGTCGACACGCGCGCGTGTCGCGTCGAGTTCGGCGGCGGTGATCAGGCCGGTGAGGCGTTCGGCGAGCGCCCCGCCCGCCTTGAGCTGCTCCCTGAGGTGTTCGAGGACGGTCAGGGCCTCCTCGGTGAGCGGGTCCCCGGCCCAGCCCCACAGCAGGGTGCGCAGCTTGTTCTCGGCGTTGAAGGTGACCCCGTGGTCGATGCCGTAGAGCCGCCCGTCGCCGGTGGGCAGCAGATGGCCGCCCTTGCGGTCGGCGTTGTTGATCACCGCGTCGAGGACGGCGAGCCGCCGCAGCCGCTCGTCGTCGGCGTGCACCAGCAGCGCGGTCCGGTCCTCCCCGACGTCGGCGAGTCCGATGGCCTTCCAGCCGGGCTCCGGCTCCTCCGCCTCCACCAGGGCCAGCAGTTCGGCGCCGGGCGCCGCCTCGATCCAGAGCTGGACCATGCCCTCGCCGTACGGGCCGTCGCGCAGCACGGTCGGCGGCACCAGCTCCCAGCCGGTGGCCTCGGAGACGAGGTAGGCCGCCACCTCGCGCCCGGCGAGCGTCCCGTCCGGGAAGTCCCACAGCGGGCGCTCCCCCGCGACCGGCTTGTAGACGCAGGCGGCCTCCTGTCCGTCGTACGCCACCGTGCAGTACAGCGCCGCGTTGGAGGCGTCCCGGATGCGTCCGCGGACCGTCAGCTCACCCGCGGTGAGCAGTTCCGTGGGGATCACGCTCCGCGGCGGTATCCGTTCTGGCGCGGACATACATGTCCTTCCGGGTCGAGCGGCAGGCTGCACAGCGGGCAGGGCGGCCGGCCGGCGTTGACGACGTCGAGGGCGCGCTTGGCGAAGGCCCTGGCCTGGGCGCCGGTGAGCCGGACCCGGAGCATCGGGGGTCCGTTCTCCTCGTCCTGGAGCAGCCGTTCCTCGGCCTCGGCGAGGTCCTCGTCGGTGTCGGCGTCCAGTTCCACCAGGGCCTGCGCCTCCACGATCATGCGCTGCTCCTCGCCGTCCCAGGCGAGGGCCATGGTGCCGACCCGGAACTCCTCCTCGACGGGGGTGTCCAGGGGGGCGGTGTCGTGGATCTCCGAGGGCGCCATGGCCGGTACGGAGGCGCTGCCGCCGCTTCGGCGCACGACCTCGTCGAGCAGTTCGTCCATGCGCTCGGCGAGCGCTGCGACCTGGGTCTTCTCCAGGGCCACGCTGGTCGTGCGGGTGCCCGCGGAGGCCTGGAGGAAGAAGGTACGGCGCCCGGGCAGTCCGACCGTACCGGCCACGAAGCGGTCCGGTTGGTCGTAGAGGAACACCTGACGGGACACGTCCTGTCTCCATTGAAGTCGGGGGGATCGGGGGGCGGTATTGCGGGCGGGAGTGCGGGTCGGGGCTAGGGGAATCGCTTCACCCTACTGCGGCCGACGATCACGGTGCGCCCGCACCGCCACCGACCGGGGCGTCACCGCCCGGAGGTTCCTCGCGCGGCGCCAGCGACGCGAAGTCGCCGGTGTCGCCGAGCCGGACGAGGAACGGCCGAAGTCGTGTGTAGCGGATCGCGGTGATGGAACACGGTTCGACGGAGATCCGCTGGAAGAGGTCGAGATGAAGTCCGAGTGCGTCCGCGACGAGCGACTTGATGATGTCGCCGTGCGAGCACATCAGGTACACGGCGTCGGGGCCGTGGTCGCGCTCCACGCGCGCGTTCCACTCGCGTACCGCCTCCGCGGCGCGGGTCTGCATCGACCGCATGGACTCGCCGCCGGGGAACGCCGCGACGGACGGGTGCGCCTGGACGACCTCCATCAGCGGCTCGTCCTTCAGCTCGGCCAGTTTGCGGCCGGACCAGTCGCCGTAGTGGCACTCCCCGATCCGGTCGTCGGTGTGCAGGGGTACGTCGGGGCGGGCGTCGAGGAGGGGCTGGAGGGTCTCCTGACAGCGTTGCAGGGGGCTGGTGACGATCTCGGCGAGCGGCAGCTCGGCGAGGCGTCCGGGGAGCGCCGCGGCCTGCGCGGCGCCTCGCTCGTCGAGGCCGACGCCGGGCGTCCAGCCGGCGAGCAGTCCCTCGGTGTTGGCGGTGGAACGTCCGTGCCGGACCAGGATCAGCGTGGGCATGCCGCCCAGGGTAGGCGTACCGGGAAGCGTGGCGGCGGCCCGACGACGGGAGAGTGCGTTTCGTGATCGTCGACTGTGCCGTGTACCGCGACGGGCGGCGGACCGAGGGGCCCGCCGACTTCTCGGAGGCGCTCGCGGGGGCGCGGGCGGCGGGCGGGTTCGTGTGGATCGGCCTGTACGAGCCCGACGAGCCGGAGCTGAACCGGATCGCCGAGGAGTTCGGGCTGCATCCGCTGGCCGTCGAGGACGCCCTCAAGGCCCATCAGCGGCCCAAGCTGGAGGTCTACGACGACTCGCTCTTCCTGGTGCTGAAGCCGGTGGTGTACGAGCCGCGCAGCGACGCCGTCTCCACCGGGGAGGTGATGACCTTCCTCGGCGACGGCTTCGTGGTGACCGTCCGGCACGGCGAGGGCCTGCCGCTCGGGCCGGTGCGGCGGCGGCTGGAGGGGGAGCCGGAGATGCTGGGCAAGGGGGCCACGGCGGTGCTGTACACGATCGCCGACACCGTCGTCGACCACTATCTGGATGTCGCGGCCGAGTTGCACACCGACCTGGAGGAGCTGGAGGCGGAGGTCTTCTCGGTGGAGGGCGGGCACTCGCGGCACACCGCCTCGCGCATCTACCACTTCAAGCGGCAGATCCTGGAGTTCCGGCGGGCCACGGGGCCGCTGGCGCTGCCGTTGAGTCGGCTGGTGGCGGGCGGGGGCGGCGTCTCCGGGTCGGGGGCGCCGCGGTTCGTGGACGACCGGGCCCGGCCCTTCTTCCGGGATGTGCAGGACCATCTGACGCGCGTGAACGAGTCGGTGGAGGGGCTCGACCGGCTGGTGTCGGATGTGCTGTCGGCGCATCTGGCGCAGATGAGCGTGCGGCAGAACGACGACATGCGGAAGATCTCGGCGTGGGCGGCCATGGCCGCGATCCCCACGATGGTCGCGGGGATCTACGGCATGAACTTCGACCACATGCCGGAGCTGAGGTGGATGTGGTCGTACCCGGTGCTGTTGGGTGTGCTGGCGGCGATGGAGGTGGGGGTGTTCCGGCTGTTCAAGCGGCGGGGGTGGCTCTGAGAGGCCCCCGGGGGTCTGTCTGACCATTCCCGCCCGCTCAGCGGCGCCATGCACGCCCTCTCGCCGCACCGCACGCACGTGACGCCGCTGAGCCGCCCCTTGGGCGCCGACGGGATCGTCAGACAGGCCCTAGGCGAATTCGGGCGCGGGGGGCGGGGTGGGGCCGCCGAGCGCGTCGCGGTGTTCCGGCATCCGGAGCGACACCATGCGGCGCCAGCCGCCGAGGCGCTCGTAGGCGTACACGGCGTGGATGCCGAACGCCAGGACCGCCGCCTTCGGCCTGGACCAGCCGAGGAGGCGGCCCATGTGGGCCATGACGGCGAGGCTGACGTCCCGGTAGATGCGGATCTCGGCGAGCGCGCACTCGCGCAGGGTGCGCTGGATGGTCCGGCCGTGTCCGGCGTGGGCGAAGCGGAGCAGTTCCTCGTGGCAGTAGGCGAGGTGGTTGTCCTCGTCGGCGGAGATCATCCGGACCGCGCGGCCGAGGTCGGGGTGGTCGGCGAAGTGCTTGCGCAGCAGCTCCATCTGCTCGGAGGCGCGCTGTTCGGTGACCCTGCTGTGGGCGAGGTAGGTGACGATGTCCTGGACGGTGAGCGGCTGGTCGCTCCTGAGCTGCTCGTGGGCGAGGCCGATGCCGTGCTTCTCGAGGATCATGGTGTAGTCGGTCTCCGGGGGGACCGGGACCGGTTCGAGGCCGCGCTTCTTCATCAGGGCGTTGAAGATCCGCCCGTGTTTGTCCTCGTCCGCGCCATGGCGGGTGATCTTGGGGGCGAGTTCGCGCTCGGTGTCGGGGACGAGCGCGGCGATGCGGGCGTTCTCCCAGCCGCCCTGTGCCTCACCGCTGGCGGCGATGGAGCAGAACAGGCGGAACGACTCGTCGTTGTCGAGGATCTCCTGGAACAGACTCTTGGCCGAAAGCATCTGAGGGCACCTCTCTGCAGCCTCCGCAGGACTCCGCAAAGAACGAGTCAAATGCGCTGGGAGGGGTGCCGCAACAGGTGTGTCGGACAACTCCGTCAAAAGGATGACGCGGCGGTCGCCGCGGGGGCATGTGGGGGCCGTAACCGCGTGGGGCGCGCGGCGTTGTCCTACGTGACGGCCGTGGCGGGGAAGACCCCCGAGCCCCCACCACGGCCGTGGGACTTTCTTCGGGCCCCGCCTCTCAGGCCAGACCCGCGCGCTCCAGGGCCTCCGTGCCCGCGCGCAGGGCGGTGAGCCGCTCCTCCAGGGTGAAGCCCGCGGGGGCGAGGGTGAGGGTGGTGACGCCCGCCGCGGCGTAGGCCGCCATGCGGTCGGCGATCCGGTCCACGGAGCCGAGCAGGGTGGTCTTGTCGATCAGGTCGTGCGGGACGGCGCTGGCCGCGGCCTGCTTGTCGCCGGACAGGTACAGGTCCTGGATCTCGGCGGCGGCCTTCTCGTAGCCCATGCGCTGGGCGAGCTGGTTGTAGAAGTTCTGCTTGCGGCTGCCCATGCCGCCGACGTAGAGGGCGGTGTAGGGGCGGAAGGTGTCGGCGAGGGCGGGGACGTCCTTGTCGTCGCCCACGGCGAGCGGGACGGTGGGGCAGACGTCGAAGCCGTCGAGGGTCTTGCCGGTCTTCTCGCGGCCCGCGCGGACGTACCTGATCGCCGTCTCCTCCAGGTGCTCGGCGGAGGGGAAGATCAGCAGGGCGCCGTCGGCGATCTCGCCGGTCTGCTCCAGGTTCTTGGGGCCGATGGCGGCGATGTAGAGCGGGATGTGCTCGCGCGTGGGGTGGACGGTGAGCTTGAGGGGCTTGCCGGGGCCGCCGGGGAGAGGGAGGGTCCAGTGGTCGCCGTCGTGGCTGAGGCGTTCCCGGGACATGGCCTTGCGGACGATCTCGACGTACTCGCGCGTGCGCGCCAGCGGCTTGTCGAACTTGACGCCGTACCAGCCCTCGGAGACCTGGGGGCCGGAGACGCCGAGGCCCAGGCGGAACCGGCCGCCGGAGAGGGAGTCGAGGGTGGCGGCGGTCATGGCGGTCATGGCGGGCTGGCGGGCCGGGATCTGGAAGATGGCCGAGCCGACGTCGATGCGGGTGGTCTGCGCGGCGACCCAGGTCAGTACGGTGGCGGCGTCCGAGCCGTAGGCCTCGGCGGCCCAGCAGACGTCGTATCCGAGGCGGTCGGCTTCCTGCGCCACGGCGAGGTTGTCGGCGTCCATGCCGGCGCCCCAGTAGCCGAGGTTGATCCCTAGCTGCATGGCCGTTCCCCTTACTGATCAGTAACGTCCCTTGTGCGGAGACCTTAGCGTGCGGCGATGCCCGCGGGGGCAGGGCGTGGTCCGGTTCGCGGAAACCGTTGTCCACAGGCAACCCACGCCATAGGTTCTGGCCAGTAATCTCGGCGTTCATGGAGCAGAGGCATCTCGGCCGTACTGGCCTGCGTGTGTCCCGTATTGGTCTCGGGACCCTTACCTGGGGCCGGGAACCCGACGAGCACGACGCGGCGGACCTCTTGAAGACGTTCTGGGAGGCGGGCGGGAACCTCGTCGACACGGCGGATGTCTACGGCGACGGTGAGGCGGAGTACCTGCTCGGGCGGCTCATCGAGGGACTGGTCCCGCGACGGGACCTGGTGATCTCCACCAAGGCGGGCAGCGTGCCCGATCCGGACCGGCGTTTCGACGGGTCGCGGGGCCACCTGCTGGCCGCGTTGGACGCCTCGCTCGCGCGGTTGGGTACCGACTACGTCGACCTGTGGCACGTCCACGCCTACGACGTGGACACCCCGCTGGAGGAGACCCTCCAGGCCCTCGACCTGGCCGTGAGCAGCGGTCGGGCCCGCTACGCCGGTGTGTCCAACTTCTGCGGCTGGCAGCTGGCCAAGGCCGCCACCTGGCAGCTCGCGGCGCCCGGCACGCGCACCCGGCTGGCCAGCACGCAGATGGAGTACTCCCTGTTGCAGCGGGGCGTGGAGCGCGAGGTACTGCCCGCCGCGCTGGATCTCGGCATCGGGCTGCTGCCCTCGTCGCCGCTCGGACGCGGGGTGCTCACCGGCAAGTACCGCAACGCCACGCCCGCGGACTCCCGCGGCGCCTCCGAGCACTTCGCGCCCTTCGTCGAGCCGTATCTCGACGACACCGCCAGCCGGATCGTGGACGCGGTGGCGACGGCCGCCGACGGGCTCGCGGTGACCCCGCTCCAGGTCGCCCTCGCCTGGGTCCGCGACCGGCCCGGCGTGGTCGCGCCGATCGTCGGCGCGCGCAACGCGCAGCAGCTCACGGCGGCGTTGTCAGTGGAGGCGCTTAGTCTTCCTGACGAGATCTGCCGGGCGCTCGACGATGTGTCGGCGCCCGTGCATCGCTATCCCGATCACGACTGGAGCACGCTGTGAGCACGGAGCCGGAGACCACCAAGGACGGCGAGCCGGAGACGCCGGACGGCGCGGGCGCCGCCGAGGTGTCCGAGGCGCAGGCCGAGCTGGAGGCGCAGCGCCTCGAGCGGGAGCGGATCGAGCGGCGCAAGGCGGAGAAGCAGGGGCCCATCGAGAGCGGTACCAAGCTCAGTGGCACGGCCGCCGAACTGCTGGCCGCCGTGCGGGCCGTGGAGAGCGGGGAGAAGCCCGCCGCCGTCTTCGCCGAGGAGGAGGTCCAACCCCGGCGGGCGGCCGTGGTGGAGCCCGTGCGGCGGGTGGCGCAGCCGGTGGCGGCTCCCGTGCTGCCGGACGCGGCGAGCGTCGCCGGTGTGCGTGAGGTGTTGGTGGCGGGGGGTGCGCCCGAGGGGCTCGCCCCGGAGGTTGTGGGTGCCCTGGGTGACGGTGCCGCTGAGGTCCTGCGGGACGATCCCTGGCTGTTGCTGCGGGTGCCGGGGGTGCGGCCGGAGCAGGCCGACGGGTTCGCGCGGGCGCTGCTGGGTGATCAGTGCGCGCCCGACGACGAGCGGCGGGGGCGGGCCGTCGTCGGGTGGCTGCTGGAGCAGGCGGCGGTCGCCGGGCACACGGTGCTCGAACTGCCCGCCCTCACCGCCGCGCTGGGCCAGCGGGGCGTGCCCGATCCGGATGACGCTGTGCAGGGTGCGCTCGCCGAGGGTGAGGCCCTCGTCTTCCAGGACGCCCTGGAGGAGGGCGGCGGGGAGGCGGAGGGTGAGGAGCGGCCCGTGCGGGTGCTCGTCGGGCTGGAGCGGTACGCGCTGGCCGAGGAGAGTCTCGCCGACGGGCTGGCCCGGGTGATCAACTCCGTGCCCAAGCAGGACGGTTCGGCGGAGGTGTGGGAGCGGGCCGCCGGGGCGGTCGAGGGGGCCGCGGGTGAGTTGATCCGTGCCGTGGCCGGGCACGGGCTGGTGCTGCACACCGGTGGGGAGGCCTCACGGGCCGAGCCCGCCGCCCTGCTGAGGGCCGCGCGGGGGGTGGGGCTGCGGGCCTGGGGGGCCGTCCACAGTCCGGGCGGACGGGCCCGGTTCGCCGCGCTGGTCGGGGAGGACGCGGGCGGTGTGGTCACCGTCGCCGGGCTGCTCGGGGGGACCGAGGGGCCCGGGCGGGATGCCGACGGGGCGCTGGATCTGGATCTCCTCGTCGTCCTTGACGCTCCGCAGCTCGATGTCGAGACCGGGGCGCTGCTGGTGGAGTCGTTGCCGGACGGGGTGCGGCTGGTGCTCGCCGGGGATCCGGCGGTGCTGTGGTCCGTGGGGGCCGGGCGGGTGTTCGCGGATCTGCTGACCGTGCGGGCCTGTCCGCGGGTGGCATCGCGGACGCCGGACCCCGGGCCCCTCGGTGAGCTGGTGTCCGGCATCGGTGTCGGGGAGCTGAACCAGGTCGAGGCGCCCGGCAAGGAGGTCGTGATCGTGCCGGTGCGGGACGCCGGGGAGGCCGTGCACCGGACCGTGCAGCTCGTGGCGGACTCGGTGCCCCGGGCGATCGGGGTGCCGGTGGAGGAGACCGTCGTCCTGACACCGGGGCATGGCGGTGCGGCCGGTACCCGCGTGCTGAACGCCGCGTTGAAGGAACGGCTCAACCCCGGGCCGGGGCGGTTCGGTGGGTTCGACGCCGGGGACCGGGTCGTCTACTCCCCCGTGCCGGGCCGGGTGCTGCCGGGGGTCGTCGTCGGGGGCGAGGCCGACGGGCTGCGGCTGTCCTGCGCGGGCGAGGAGGTCGTCGTGGCGCGTGAGCGGGTGGAGCGGTCGGTGCGGCACGGGTGGGCGCTGACCGCTCACCAGGCCGTCGGGGGGCGCTGGCCCGCCGTGGTCGTGGTGTTGCCCGGTGACGCCGCCCCGGCGCTCAGTCGGCCCTGGGTGTACACGGCCTTCGGGCGGGCCGAGCGGCATCTGTCGGTGGTGCACGGGGTCGACCAGGCGCTGGCCCGGGCCGTCGCCGAGGTCGCGGCCAAGCCGCGCACGACACGGCTGCCGGTGCTGCTGGGCGCGCAGCTCGACGGATGAACGGGACGGCGGCCACCGGTCCGGTGGCCGCCGTCCCGTGTCCTGCGTGTCAGCGCTCCGCGTCCAGCGGTTCCAGGTCCTCGTCCTCGTCCAGCTCCAGTTCGCCGTCGAGGTCGTCCTCCTCGTCGTCGATGTCGTGGCCCAGTTCCTCGTCGAAGACCGCGCTCACGTCGAAGCGGCAGACCACCCGCTGCGGATCGGCGTTCTCGAACGGGGCCTCCAGCCATTCGCCGGGGTCCGCCGGTTCGTCCGCGGCCGTGACCCACATCGTGGAGTCACCCTCCTCCAGGCCGAACTCCTTGTGCCGGGAGGCGATCTCGTCGGGTTCGAACTCGCCGAAGAGGATGCCGAGCGCCCCGTGCACCGTGGCCGCCGCCTGCGCGCCCGTGCCGTCGTCGTCCGCCGCCTCCACGCGCTGGGCCTGGGCCATGAGCCGCTGCGGCTCCACCACGGTGTAGTCGCGGCGGATCAGCACACTCAGCGCGTTCGGCTCCTCCGGGCCCGTGTACGGCGGCAGGGTGTCCTCCGCGCCGGGGATCTCGAAGGGCGTGACCTCGTCGTAGCGGTCGTAGAGCAGCTCGTCGTACGCCTCGGCGGCGGCGGCCAGTTCGTTGAACGCCTCGTAGACGCCCGGGTCGTCCTCACCCGACCGGCGTTCGACCGCGGCCAAGTGGCGGTCGAGCGCGGTCTTGACCGCCTCGGCGGCGGCTCGTACCTCGGCAGCGGTGGGCTGCGCAGCATCAGACATAGTGCAGACGCTATCCGCACCCGGGCTCTGCCCGCACAATAGATGCGATGCCGGAATACGAATTTGTCGACGTGTACGTGCCGCGCGGGGTCTCCCGCAAGGAGGCGGCTCGTCTGCTGACAGACCATGCGGAGTACGGGCACTGGGAGTTGGACCGTCTGAGCCTGCTGCGTGACGGCAGTCGCAGGGTGCGGCTGCGGCGGCGGATCATCCGCCAGGTACGGGCCACTTGGTGATCTAGGTCACGGACGGGGGCGGAGCGGGCCCCGGGTTGGGGAGCCCGCTCCGCGTCCTGTCCTCAACGGGGGGTTTTGCGGTGGTTCACTGTGCGGTGCGCGCCTTGCGGTAGAGGACCGCTCCGGCCAGCAGCGCGCCCGCGCCCAGCGGGACCGCGGCGCCGAGCGGGAGGCCGCTGCCGGTGTCCGCGAGCTGGGCGTCCGCCTGCGGCTGGGTGACGGTCTGGGTGCCGGGGCGGTTGCCGGACGGGGAGTCGTCCGGCGTCCCGCCGTCCTCGGCGGCGGGCGGGGTGCCGGGGGTGTCCGGGCGGTCGGGTTCGACCGGGTTGTCCGGGGTGCCGGGGTTGCCGGGGGTGCCCGGCGTCTCCGGGTCGGTGGGGCTGCCGGGGTCGTCCGGCGAGCCGGGCGGCGGGGTCGTGCCGTCGCCGCCGCCGGGCGGGGGCGTGGGGTTGCCGCCACCGGGCGGAGGCGTGGGGTTGCCGCCGCCGGAGCCGTCGCCGGGTGAGCCGCCGTTGGCGCAGTCCTGGCCCGTCGTCGGGTTACCCACGCCGACCACGTCGACGCTGTTGCCGCAGACGTTCACCGGGACGTGCACCGGCGCCTGGACGTGGTTGCCCGAGCCGACGCCGGGTGAGTCGCTGGCGTGCCCGTCCGCGTGGGCGCCACCGCCCGAGCCGTTGCCGTTGCCGTTGCCGCAGGAGTTGCCCGCGGCCGGGTTGAGGACGCCGACGACGTTCACGGTGTTGCCGCAGACGTTCACCGGCGCGTGCACGGGTGCCTGCACGCTGTTGCCGGACAGTACGCCGGGCGAGCCGGACGCCGAACCGCTGGCGCCCGCCCCGGAGGTGGCGTGGGCCTGGGCGCCCGCCGCGGCGATCACGCCGGTCGCCGCCGCCATGGTCATCAGGCCCTTGCGGGTGACCTGTCGCATGTGCTGAATTCCTGCCTTCCCCTTGTGCCGAATTCCTCGGCCTGCCGTATGCGAAAAGGAACCGGTCGACCCCGGAGCGCATGGCGCGCGCTCCGGGGCCGACGGGGCGGGTCCGGACCCTTGGGTCACACCCTCTTGAGGGGTGCCGACGTCACTTGTTGATGCACACGTTGCCGAAGGCGGGGTTCAGCACGCCGATCACGGAGATCGTGTTGCCGCAGACGTTCACCGGGATGTGAATGGGCGCCTGGACGACGTTGCCCGACGCGACACCCGGGGAGTGCACCGCGGCGCCCTGAGCACCGGAGTCGGCGGCGGCGACGCCCGCACCCGCGAGAACCAGACCACCGGTGGCGGCGGCAGCGGCGACGATCTTCTTGAGCATTATTCCTCCTTGTTGACAATGCGATCCCATGAAGCTGATCGCATCAGCAGTAACGAGGAGGAACTAATAGAGCTACGACCCTATGAGCGCATTCACCCTTTCCAGTCACGACCGTACGTGCGGCCGATTAGTGGAGTGTCGTTTCCGTGGGTCACGTCAGGACGCGTCGATGAACCGGTCGAGCACCCGCACACCGAACTTCAGGCCGTCGACGGGGACCCGCTCGTCGACGCCGTGGAACATCCCGGCGAAGTCCAGCTCCGGGGGCAGGCGCAGGGGGGCGAAGCCGAAGCAGCGGATGCCGAGGTCGTCGAAGGACTTGGCGTCGGTGCCGCCGGAGAGCATGTACGGCACCGCCCGCGCGATCGGGTCCTCGGCGCCGAGGGCGCTCTGCATGGCGTCGACGAGCTTGCCGTCGAAATCGGTCTCCAGCGCCTTGTCGGAGTGCACGTCCTCGCGCCTGACCCGCGGGCCGAGGATCCGGTCCAGGTCGGCGAGGAACTCCTCCTCGTAGCCGGGCAGGAAGCGGCCGTCGACGTGGGCGGTGGCCTGGCCGGGGATGACGTTGACCTTGTAGCCCGCGCCGAGCATGGTGGGCGCGGCCGAGTTGCGCAGGGTGGCGCCGACCATCTTGGCGATGCCGCCGAGCTTGGCGAGGGTGGCGTCCATCTCCTCCGGGTCCAGCTCGGTGCCGAGCGCGTCGGAGAGTTCGTCGAGGAAGGAGCGGACGGTCTTGGTGACCCGTACCGGCCAGGTGTGGCGGCCGAGGCGGCCGACCGCCTCGCACAGTTCGGTGATGGCGTTGTCGTCGTTGGTCATCGAGCCGTGTCCCGCCGTGCCGTCGACGGTGAGCCGCATCCAGTGCATGCCCTTCTGGGCGGTCTCGACGAGGTAGAGGCGCAGCTTCTCGTTGACGGTGAAGGAGAAGCCGCCGACCTCGCCGATCGCCTCGGTGACGCCCTCGAAGAGGTCGGGGTGCTTGTCGACCAGGAACCTCGCGCCGTAGGTGCCGCCCGCCTCCTCGTCGGCGAGGAAGGCGAGCACGATGTCGCGGGGTGGCTTGCGGCCGCTGCGCAGCCGGTCGCGGACGACCGCGAGGGTCATCGCGTCCATGTCCTTCATGTCGACGGCGCCGCGGCCCCAGACGCAGTCGTCGGCGATCTCGCCGGAGAACGGGTCGTGGGTCCAGTCGGCCGCGTTGGCCGGGACCACGTCGGTGTGGCCGTGGATGAGCAGGGCGGGCCGGGAGGGGTCCTCGCCCTCGATCCGGGCGACGGTGGAGGCGCGGCCGGGGTGCGACTCGAAGATCCGGGGTTCGAGTCCCACCTCGGCGAGCTTCTCGGCGACGTACTCGGCCGCCGCGCGTTCGCCGGGGCCGGAGTGGTCGCCGTAGTTGCTGGTGTCGATGCGGATGAGTTCGCGGCAGAGGTCCACGACCTCGTCCTCGCCGGTGACGCTGGTGGCCGGGTCCGTCTGGCTCACGCTGTTTTCCTCCCGCTGTACCTGCATGGACGTGCTGACGAAGCCCTCTCATCCTCCCCCGCCGCCGGTCGTGGCCCAAGACCGGCGCAGGTCGGTCACACGGCGTTCACACGGGGCGGGGGTGTGATCGGCCGGGCTGGAAGCCTGGTAATGTTTACGTCGTCGCCGCGGGGGAAACCCCGCACGACAGACACCTTGTCCGGGTGGCGGAATGGCAGACGCGCTAGCTTGAGGTGCTAGTGCCCTTTATCGGGCGTGGGGGTTCAAGTCCCCCCTCGGACACCAGCCGAATCCCCTCGGCCGCTCAGGCGGCCGGGGGGATTTGTCGTACACCGGCGGATCAGCTGAGGCACAGCGGCGGATCAGCGGCGGCACAGCGGCGGAAGTGGGCCGTCGCGGCCGAAACGGCCGAGCGCGGGACCCGCGCCGCCGGGTTCCGCAAGTTTTCCGAGTGATCCCGTTCTGCCGGGAAGTGCCAGGTGCCTCGCCCTTGCCTCGTTCCGGGGCCGGTTCGTCCGCGCCTCCGGTTTTACACAGCGCTTGACTCAATCTTACAGAGCTTGTTGACTGATTCCGGCGTGGTCCTCGGCCAGTTGCCGACAGCGCATGCGCGGCCTGTGGCGGACTTGACTGTTGCTCGACAACCCAGGTGACATGAGGTGAAGCTCTGTGAAAAGCCAGGGAAGCGTGTTGACGGAGCAGCGGCCGGAGGCCGTCTCGAGAGTCACCCCGGGGCATCCACAGCCACTGGGCGCCACCGTGGTCCCCGGTGGCGTGAACTTCTCCATCTTCTCGGAGCACGCCTCCCGGGTCGATCTGCTGCTGTTCGACCGCTGTGACGCGCCCCAGCCGTCCCGGGTCATCCGGCTCCATCCGGAGCAGCACCGCAGCTTTCACTTCTGGCACTGCCATGTGGCGGGCATCGGCCCCGGCCAGGTGTACGCGTACCGCATCGACGGCCCGCGCAACACCCCGCACTCCGGGGCCCGCTTCAACCACCGCAAGGTGCTGCTCGACCCCTACGCCCGGGCCAACATCAACACCTGCTGGGAGCGCTCGCGGGCGGTCGGCGGCGCCGACAACGTGGAGCACTCCATGCGGAGCCTGGTCGTCGACCTCGACGACTACGACTGGGAGGGCGACCGGCCGCTGAACATCCCGATGGCGGACACGATCATCTACGAGGCCCATGTGCGGGGCCTGACCGCCTCACCCACCGCGCGCACCGAGCAGCCCGGCACGTTCTCCGCGCTGGTGGAGAAGATCCCCGAGCTGCAACGGCTCGGGGTCACCGCCGTGGAGCTGCTGCCCGTCTTCGACTTCGACGACACCCAGATCCTGCGCATCGGACCGGACGGCACCCCGTTGCGCAACTACTGGGGCTACGACCCGTACGGCTTCTTCGCCCCGCACACCGGCTACTGCGCGAGGCCACAGCTGGCCCACCACATCACCGAGTTCCGGGACATGGTCAAGGCGCTGCACCGGGCCGGGATCGAGGTCATCCTGGACGTGGTCTTCAACCACACCAGCGAGGGCAACGAGTACGGGCCGACGATCAGCTTCCGGGGCGCGGCGAACGAGGCGTACTACCACCTGTGGCCGCAGGACCGCAGCCGCTACATGGACTTCACGGGCTGCGGCAACGCCGTCAACGCCAACCACCCGATGGTCACCAAGTTCATCCTGGAGTGCCTGGAGTACTGGGTCACCGAGCACCACGTGGACGGCTTCCGGTTCGACCTGGCCTCGGAGATGTCCCGGGGGCCGATGGGGTACGAGATGGCGGTGCCGCCCGCGCTGTGGGCGATCGAGCTGTCCCAGGTGCTCGCCGAGACGAAGATCATCGCGGAGCCGTGGGACGGCGGCGGGCTCTACCAGGTCGGCCGGTTCCCGGGGAAGCGCTGGGCGCAGTGGAACGGGCCGTTCCGGGACGACGTACGGCGCTTCGTGCGCGGGGACGCCGGGCTGGTCGGGGAGATCGCCTCGCGGATCGGCGGGTCGGCGGACCTCTTCTTCCCGCAGCAGGTGCTGCCGACCAACAGCATCAACTTCATCACCTGCCACGACGGGTTCACCCTGAACGACCTGGTGTCCTACAACCACAAGCACAACCACGCCAACGGCGAGGCGAACGCCGACGGGGCGCACGAGAACTTCAGCTGGAACTGCGGGGTCGAGGGGCCGTCGGACTCCGAGGAGGTCGAACGGCTTCGGGTGCGGCAGACCAAGAACCTGCTGTCCGTGCTGATGCTCAGCCGCGGGGTGCCGATGCTGCTGGCGGGTGACGAGTTCCGCAACAGCCAGCAGGGCAACAACAACGCCTACTGCCAGGACAACGCGATCTCCTGGCTGGACTGGGAGCAGGCCGAGAAGGAGACGGAGATACGTTCCTTCACGGAGCGGATCATCGGTCTGCGCAAACGGTTCCAGACCTTCCGTGAGCCGCGCTTCTTCACCGAGCGGCGCAACGAGCGCGGGGTCGCCGATGTCACCTGGCACGGCACCCAGTTGCTCTGCCCCGGCTGGGACGACGCCGAGGCCCGGGTGCTGGCCGCCACGCTCGGCGGGTTCCAGGGGGACCCCGACCTGCATCTGATCATGAACATGTACCACCTGGGCCTGGACTTCGAGCTGCCGGTCATCGACGGCCACCGCTGGCACCGGGTGCTGGACACCGCCTGCGGCGCGCCGCGCGATCTGCTGGCGCCCGGCCAGGAAGAACCGATCGAAGCGGAGACCTTCCACGCCCACGGCCGCAGCGTCGTGCTGCTCGTGGCCTTACCCGATGAGAAGGGCACGTGACGAGATGAGTGCCACCGCCGAACGCCGAATCTTCTCCGACACCCTCGCCGGTTACGTCACCTACCACAGCCCCACCCAGAACCGGTTCGGGCTGCGCACCTCCGACGGCCGCGAGTTCACCGTGCACCTGGCCCGCAACGTCGTCTCCCGCATCGTCCGCAACCTCGGCGACTCCTACCGCGACACCACGGGGCAGACCCGGGACATGCTCGGCGCGGGCCGCTTCCTGTTCGCGTACGGGATCTTCTACGAGTGGGAGGGCGGGTCGCGGTTCGAGGCGAAGGAGATCACCTTCCCCGAGGAGAGCCGCGGGCAGTACGTCTTCGAGCACCCCAGGTGGTGGGTGCAGCAGGCCGCCGCCATCGCCGACTTCTATCTGCGCGGGCAGTTCCCCGACGGAAAGTACGACTGGCGCAACTACCGCACCAACCTGACGCTCGACGGGGCCCAGCCGCCGGAGTTCGCCGGGCAGAACGTGCGGCAGGAGACCGACACCATCTCCCGGCTGGTGTACGGACTGGCCACGGCCTACCTGCTGACCGGCGAGGACCGGTTCCTGGACGCGGCCGAGAGCGGCACCGAGTACTTGCGGCAGTACATGCGCGTGGACGACAAACAGGACGGGATCGTCTACTGGTACCACGGCATGGACATCACCCCGACCGGGCGGCGCAAGGTGTACGCCTCCGAGTTCGGCGACGACTTCGACGCCATCCCGATGTACGAGCAGATCTACGCGCTGGCGGGGCCCACCCAGACGTACCGGGTGACCGGCGACCCGCGGATCATCGAGGACATCGACCGGACGGTGGCGCTGTTCCAGCGGTACTTCCGCGACGAGGAGCGCGGGGGCTTCTTCTCGCACATCGACCCCATCAACCTCAGCCCCTGCGACGACGCCCTGGGCCGCAACCGCTCCCGCAAGAACTGGAACTCCATCGGCGACCACGCCCCGGCGTACCTGATCAACGCCTATCTCGCCACCGGCCGCCAGGACTTCGCCGAGCTGCTGGAGGAGACGGCCGACACCATCGTGGCCCGCTTCCCGGACGAACCGAACAGCCCCTTCGTACAGGAGCGGTTCCACGAGGACTGGACGCCGGACCGCACCTGGGGCTGGCAGCAGGACCGTGCGGTCGTCGGCCACAACCTCAAGATCGCCTGGAACCTGACCCGGATCCAGGCCCTCGCCGACAAGCCCGAGTACGCGGAGACGGCCCGCAGGATCGGCGAGATCATGCCCGCGGTCGGCAGCGACCAGTTGCGCGGCGGCTGGTACGACGTCGTGGAGCGGCGGCCCGACCCGGACAGCGGCATCCACCGCATGGTCTGGCACGACCGCAAGGCCTGGTGGCAGCAGGAGCAGGCGATCCTCGCCTATCTGATCCTGGCCGGGGCCTCGCACGACCCGGACTCGCTGCGGCTGGCCCGGGAGGCGGCTGCCTTCTACAACGCCTTCTTCCTGGACCACCAGGACGGCGGCGTCTACTTCAACGTGCTCGCCGACGGCAATCCGTACCTGGTCGGCACCGAGCGGTTCAAGGGCTCGCACTCCATGGCCGGGTACCACGCGCTGGAGCTGTGCTACCTGGCCGCCGCCTACACCGGACTGCTGATCAGCCACGAACCGCTGAGCCTGTACTTCCGGCCGCGCCCCGCCGATCTGCCGGGCCGGGAGCTGCGGGTGACGCCCGATCTGCTGCCGCCCGGCACCGTGGAGCTGACCCGGGTGTGGGTCGACGGTCAGCCCCACCACCACTTCGACGCCAAGGAACTGACGGTCCGGCTCCCGCAGAGCGATGTGCCGGTGCGGGTGCGGGTCGAGCTGGAGCCCGTCCAGATGCGGCTGCGGATCCGCTGTGAGTTCGACGGCGGCACCGCGCACGTGCGCTGCGGCGGCGCGGTGGACTCCGGTGAGCTGGAGAAGTTCCGCCGGGTGCTGGGCGAGGTGATGGCCGCGGGGCCGCAGCGGGTGGAGTTCCATCTGGGCGAGGTCACCGAGATGTGCCGGCCCGCCGTGAACGAACTGCTCGTGCAGCGCACCAAGGCGGGCCTCGACGTGGACTTCGTCGTCGTCGGCTCGGTGCTGCCGGAGGTCCGCGAAGCCCTGCTGGCCACCGACGCCTTCCTGCTCGAGGCCGAGGAGGACTGACCCGTGACCACCACCCTGCCCCCCGCGTACCTCGCCCCCGAGGCGGCCACCGCGCCGGTGGCCGAGGTGCCCGTCGCGCCGGTGGACTTCTCCGCGTACTGCCAGGACCTGTTCGGCACGCTGGCCCGGTCGGACCAGCGGCGCTGGGGCGAGGTGTATGTGCGCGGGCTGCTGGACGTGCCCGGGCGCAAGACCCCGGCCCGGATCTCCGAGCAGGTGCTGGGGCGCCGGGCCGTCCAGCAGATCCAGCAGTTCGTCAACCAGAGCCCCTGGCCCTGCGGGCCGGTGCGGCGGCGGCTCGCCGGGCAGCTGGACCGGCGGCTGGGCACCGAGGCCTGGTGCGTCGACGAGGTCGTGTTCACCAAGAACGGCGACCGGTCCGTGGGCGTCGCCCGGCAGTACGCGCCCTCCCTGGAGCGCACCGTCAACTGCCAGCTCGCGCTCGCCACTTCACTGGTCGGCAGACACGGCGGAGTGCCGGTCAGCTGGCGGCTGCTGCTGCCGCAGCGCTGGGACCGCGACGAGGAGCTGCGCCGTCAGGCGCATCTGCCGGACGGGGAGCGCACCCGGCCGCGCTGGCGGTACATCCTGGAGGCCGTCGACGAGATGCTGGAGGAGTGGCTCCTCGAACCGCTGCCGGTGCTGGTCGACTGGCGCGGCGAGGGCGACGTGGCGCCGCTGCTGCGCGGTCTGGAGGCGCGCGGTCTGGCCTATCTCGTCGAGGTCGCGCCCACCGTCGGCGTCACCCTGCCCCGGCCCTGCGCCGGATCGCCGTACGGCAGCGGCACGCTGGTGGAGCTGGCGGTGCACGCCGCGCAGCACCGCAAGCGGCTGCCGATCGCCTGGCAGGACCGGGCCACCTCGCGGATGCGACAGTCGCAGGTGCTGTCGATGCCCGCGCTGCTGCTGACCGAGGCGCCGCACGGCGGGGGTGCGGGGGCGCGGTCGGCGGAGACGCAGCCCGCGCAGCGGCCCCGGCACCTGGTCACCGACTGGCCCTACGGCCGTCCCGCGCCGCGCGCCTACTGGCTGACCAACCTGCCCGGCCGCAGGCTGCCCGACATCATGCCGCTGGCGCAGTTGCGGGCCCTGTCGGGGCAGAGCCTGGCCCGGCTGCAACGGGACTTCGGGCTGGCCGACTTCGAGGGGCGCTCCTTCCGCGGCTGGCACCACCACGTCACGCTCGCCTCGGTGGCGCTCGGCTACGACGCGCTGCTGGGCGGTGCTACTTCTCCCAGCCGACGGCGGTGAAGTCGATGTCGCCGAGGCCCGGTACGCCGTAGTTGGCGAGGTGTTCGCGGACCGCGACGACCTGAGGACGCTGATAGAGAAGGATGTCGTGGCCCAGTTCCCAGATCAGGGCGTCGGCCTGGTTGTAGAGCCGGGTGCGGCGCCCTTCGTCCAGGGTGTGGGCCGCCTCGGCGAGCAGGGTGTCGACGTCCGGGCTGGAGACCCGGCCGTAGTTGGCGTAGGTCTGCTCGCCGTCGGTCTGCCGGTACACGGGGTAGAGCGAGCTGGGGTAGGTCAGGCCGACGAAGCGGAAGATCGCCAGGTCGAAGTTGCCCTGGTTGAGGTACTGCGGGAGGTAGTCGTCGGCGGGGACCTTCTGGAGTTCCACCGCGATCCCGGCCTCGCCGAGCATCTGCTGGACGAGCTGGGCCAGGTCGAGGCCGAGGCGGGTGGTGGACTGGCTCAGCACCAGGCGCAGCCGCAGCGGGCGTCCGTCCTTGGCGCGGGTGCGGCCGTCGTCGGTGCGGTGCCAGCCGCGGCTGCCCAGGATGCGTTCGGCCGCCGGGAGGTCCCGGGTGGCGTAGGCGCCGGAGTTGTCGGTGTATCCGGGCTGGTTGGTCATGAAGAAGTGGTTGCCGAGCAGCGGCACCCCGACGGGCAGTCCCTCGCCCGCGACCTCCGCGAGGGCCTCGCGGTCGATGGCGTGCAGCACGGCCCGGCGCACCTCGGCGTCGGCCAGCGGGCCCGTGGCGCCGTTGAGGGCGATCTGGACGGCGTCCCAGGCGGAGCCGGTGCGCAGATCGGTCTCGCGGGCGTCCTTCAGTCGGTCGTAGACATCGGCGGAGGCGGCGTTGACGGCGTCGATCTCGCCGCTGAGGAAGGCCTGTACGGCGGTGGCGGGGTCGAGGGCGCGCAGGACGACGCGGTCCAGGAGGGGGCGGCGTCCCCACCAGTCGGGGTCGGGCACCAGGGTGAGGGTGCGGGCGGTGGCGTCCAGGGTGCCGACCCGGAACGGGCCGCCGGTGACGGGCACCTCGCTGCGCCAGGCGTCGTTGAACTGCTCGGGGGTGCTGAAGGCGGCGGCCGGGTACAGGGGGGTGAACAGCCGCTGCCAGTCGGCGAACGGCTCCTCGAAGACGACCTCGACCTCATGGGCGCCGGGGCCGGGGCGGACCTCGGCGATGTCCTCGTAGCCGCTGGGGTCGGCGATCTGGTAGCGGGCGTCGCCGCGGCCGAGGGCCCGCCACTGCGCGTCGAAGTCACGCCAGCCGAGGGGCTGTCCGTCGGACCAGCGGGCCTTGGGGTTGAGCCGGTAGGTGACGGTCTGGGGGGAGGTGGAGGTGACGGCGGCGGAGCGCAGGTAGTCGGGCACGGGCTGGGGCCTGCCCTGGGCGTCCCGGGCGAAGAGGCGGGGTTCCAGCAGTCCGGCGATCGTCCACACGTCGTCCAGGGCGCCGTCCACGTGGTGGTGGTTGAACTGGGCGGGCCACTGGGCGATCGGCAGGGTCAGGGTGCCGCCCTGGCGCAGTGCGTCACGGGGGCGGGGGTTGACGTCGGTGCGTCCGTAGGCCGGGACCGCGGCTCGTGAATTCCGTTCCTCTGGCGTGTCACCCGCGGCGGAATGGGTGCATCCGATCAGTAGGCCACCAAGAGTGGTCCAGGCCAATAGGTACCGTAACCGTCTCCCGGAGCCGGAAAATCTCGCCATGGCGTGCCCTCTCCCCCTCGTGAGAATCTCTTCGCGCTGCACTACCGCCGGCGGGGATGAATGCGGAACTCGCCTTCCGGACGCGGTAGATGAGCCTAACATTGAGCCATGTCACGATCGTGACGTTCCTACCGGGGGAACACTTGATGCTCGTATTGTCGGCGATACGCCTGACAAACTGTCTCGCCTTACTTCTTGCTTCAACGTTTCTCTCCTATCTGATTTCCGCCACCGCCCTCGACCCCCGCGCTTACTACGAACAACGCACACCACCACCGCCACGTGCCGTGGTGGACCAGCGGCTCGCCGAACTCGGGCTGAGCGACGGCGATCCGGTCACCGAGCGGTTCGCCCGCTGGTCGTGGGCGGCCCTGCACGGCGATCTCGGCCGGACGCTCGACGGCACCCCGGTCACCACGGAGTTCGGCCGCCGGGTCGGGGTGACGGCGCGGCTGCTGGTGGTGGGCACCGTGGTGGGGGCGGCGCTGGGGGTGCTGGCCGGGGTGTGGGCGGCGGTGCGGCGCGGGCGGCTGTCCGACCGGGTGCTCACCCTGTTCTCCTTCGCCGTGCTGGCCGTGCCGCCGTTCGTCCTGGGGCTGTTGCTGCAGGCCGGGGCGATCACCGTCAACGACGCCACGGGACGTACGGTGATCCGCTACACCGGCGCGCGGACACCCGGCCTGACGGGCGGACCGCTGACCCAGCTCAGGGACATGGCCGTGCACCTGGTGCTGCCCACGCTCTCCGTCGCCCTGGGGGCGATCGCCGCGTACAGCCGCTACCAGCGGGCGGCCACCCTGGACGTGCTGGCCTCCGAGCATCTGCGCGCCGCCCAGGCCAAGGGGCTCACCCCCACCCGGGCGCTGCTGCGGCACGGACTGCGGGTCTCGCTGATCCCGCTGACGGCGTTCTTCTCCTTCGGCTTCCTGACCCTGTTCACCGGGGCGGTGTTCACCGAGAAGATCTTCGGCTGGCACGGCATGGGCGGCTGGTTCGTGGACTCGGTGCAGAAGGGCGACGTCAACGCCGTCGTCGCCATCGAGGTGTTCGGGGCCGCGCTGGTCCTGCTGGCCGGGCTGGCCGGGGATCTGCTGCACGCCGCCCTCGACCCCCGGGTCCGGCACCCGTGAGGTCGGCGCGGTCGCGCGCGGTGGCGCGGCGGCTGGTGCGCTCCCCCACGGCCCTCGCGGGTACGGCGCTGCTGCTCGGGCTGTTCCTGCTCGCCTTCGCCGGTCCGGCCCTGACGAGGTGGGGCCATGCCGACGTCGACTACTCGGCGCTGCGCCGCCCGCCCGGCGCCGACCACTGGTTCGGCACCAACCGGATCGGCCAGGACGTGTTCGCGCAGTGTGTGCGCGGGCTGCAGAAGTCGCTGTTCATCGGGGTGCTGGTGGCGTTCTTCGCGACCGTGCTGGGCGCGGCCGTCGGGGTGTGCGCGGGGTACTTCGGCGGCTGGACCGACCGGGCGCTGATGTTCTGCGTCGATCTGCAGCTGGTGGTGCCCGCCTTTCTCGTCCTGGTGGTCCTCGCGCCCCGGCTGAGCGCGCTGGGCTGGCTCGCGTACGCGGGGCTGCTGGCCGTGTTCGGGTGGATGGTCACGGCGCGGGCGGTGCGGGCGCAGACCCGGTCGCTGCGGGAGCGGGAGTTCGTGCGGGTGGCGCGGTACCTGGGCGTCGGGCCGGTGGGAGTGATGCGGCGGCACATCCTGCCGCACCTCGCGGGGTTCCTGGTCACGGACGCGACGGTGGCGGTGGCCGGGGCCGTGCTCAGTGAGACCGGGCTGTCCTACTTCGGCTTCGGGGTACGGCCGCCCGATGTCTCGCTGGGCTCGCTGATCGCTGATGCCGCGGAGGTGCCGGTGACGTATCCGTGGATGTTCTTCTTCCCGGCCGGGCTGCTGGTCTGTCTGATCCTGGCGTGCCATCTGATCGGCGAGGCGCTGCGGGACGCCCTGGACCCGGCCGGGACGGCGGCGGGGGGCGGGCGGTGACGGGCCCCGGCGAGGTGCTGCTGGAGGTGCGGGGACTGCGGGTGCAGCGGCCCGCGTCCCGGCGCTCCCCCGCGCTGCCCCTGGTGCACGGCGTCGACCTGCGGCTGTGCCGGGGCGAGGTGCTGGGCCTGGTCGGCGAGTCGGGCGCCGGGAAGAGTCTGACCGCGCTGGCGCTGCTCGGCCTCGGCCCGCCGGGGCTCACGGTGACCGGGTCGGTACGGCTGCTGGGCCACGAGATCGTCGGGATGCCGGGGCGGGAGCTGGCGCGGCTGCGGGGGCGGCGGATCGCCCTGGTCTTCCAGGACGCGCTGGCCGCGTTCACGCCGGTGCTGCGGATCGGCGACCAGATCGGCGAGGCGCTGCGCATCCACCAGCAGCCGCGTCCCGGGCGGGCGGCGGCGCGGCGGGCGGCGGCCGAGCTGCTGGACGCCGTCGGGGTGGCCGAGGCGGGGCGGGTCGCCGACGCCTATCCGCACCAGCTGTCCGGCGGCACCCGGCAGCGGGCGATGATCGCGATGGCGATGGCGAACCGGCCGGACGTCATCGTCGCCGACGAGCCCACCAGTGCCCTCGACCCCACCGTGCAGGAGCGGGTGCTGCGGGCGCTGGTGACCGCGCGGCGCGCCACGGGGGCGGCGCTGCTGCTGGTCAGCCATGACCTGGGGGTGGTGGCCGGGGCGGCGGACCGGGTCGCGGTGATGTACGGCGGGCGGATCGTGGAGACCGGCAGCGCCCAGGCGCTGTACGCGCGGCCCCGGATGCCGTACACCAAGGGGCTGCTCGGCTCCGTGCCGCGGATCGATCGCGACACCCCGCCCACCCCGATGCCGGGCGGCCCGCCCGCGCCCGGCGCCCCGGGGCCGGGGTGCGCCTTCGCGCCGCGGTGTCCGCTGGCGGACGGGGTGTGCGAGGCGCGGGTGCCCGAACTGGCGGGTGCGGAGGGGCATCTGGCGGCCTGTCATCACGCCGGGGTGGCCGAGCGGCGCGGGGCGGCGGAGCTGTTTCCGCCCTCGCCGGGGCGGCGGGGCGGCGCGAGGGGCGAGGGCGCGCCCGTGCTGCGGATCAGCGGGCTGGGCAAGGCGTTCGCGCGGGGCGGCCGGGGGCGCGAGGTGTGGGCCGCGGCGGGGGTGGACCTGGAGGTGCGGCGGGGGGAGACCGTGGCGCTGGTCGGTGAGTCCGGGTGCGGGAAGTCGACCACGCTGCTGGAGGTGATGGCCCTGGCGGCGCCCCGGTGCGGGCGGATCGAGGTGCTCGGTCTGGACACCGGCGGGCTGTCACGCGAGGCGGTACGGCGGTTGCGCGGGGCCGTGCAGTACGTGCCGCAGGATCCGATGGCGAGCCTCGATCCCCGGATGCCGGTGGGGGACATCGTCGCCGAGCCGCTGTGGGTGCGGCGGGTGGAGCGGGAGCGGGTGGCCGTGCGGGTGGCCGAGGTGCTGCGGCTGGTGGGGCTGGGGCCGGAGGCCGCCGATGCCTATCCGCACCGGTTCTCCGGGGGTGAACGGCAGCGGATCGCCATCGCCCGGGCGCTGGCCGGGGAGCCGGAGCTGTTGCTGCTGGACGAGCCGCTCTCCGCGCTGGACGTGTCGGTGCGGGCCGGGATCCTCGATCTGCTCCGACGGCTGACGGAGGATCACGGCCCCTCGTGTCTTCTGGTCTCCCACGATCTGGCGGCGGTGCGGCACCTCGCCGACCGGGTCGCGGTCATGCGTGCCGGTCGCGTCGTGGAGACCGGCGGGATGCGCGAGGTCTTCGAGCGTCCGCGTCATCCGTACACCAGGGCGTTGCTGAATTCCGTGCCGGTGCCGGATCCGGTGGTGCAGCGGGCGCGTGCCCGGACTTTCACCACCTAGGCTTGCAACAGCCGCCCGCCAGCGATCCGCTTTCTATATTCGCCTCGCTCGACTCCCCGGTCCAGCGCGCGGAATCACCCGCGGCCACGAAGACACCGCCGCTGATCAGACCGCCGACGAAGAGGGCGGCCACCAGGAAGAGAACCCATTTTGACATCATTTCCCGTCTCCATTTCCTTGGCTTCCGGTCGGGCATTCAATTTACTGCCATAGTTATTGGCAATCACAGATCAAGTCAAGTGAAATGTGGCAGTGAATTCGAAAGTGGAATCGGAATTTCCTGGTCCTCGCGCGAGCGCGATCCCGGGACGGCGAGCAGCGCGTTTTCGGCCGTGATTCTTGAAATCATGACCGAACTGTTGGCGCGCCCCAGTCATGCTGGTACCGTGATCTATGACATCTCAAGTCATGCGCGCACCCCGGGAAGCCAAATGGATCACGTGGAAGCCGTATCTCCGGCCCAGGTGGGCAGGCGTATCCGAAACCTCCGGGTCAAGCTCGGTCTGAAGCAGCAGGACCTGGCTTCCACGGACATCTCCGCGAGCTACATCTCGCTCATCGAATCAGGAAAAAGGGCTCCCTCGGACACGGTGCTGGCCGTGCTCGCCGGGAAACTCGGATGCTCGCCCGACCATCTGCGCACCGGCCGTGACGACGACGCGCTGGAAGACGCCAGGCTGAAGCTCTCTTTCGCCGAAATGGCCCTGCGCACCGGGGACAACGGAGCGGCGCTCCAGTCCTTCGGGGAACTGTTCGCCAAACCGGCACTCCTGGACGGCCCGATGCTGCTGCGCGTCCGCATCGGGCAGGCCACGGCGCTGGAGAAGCTGGACCGCATCGAGGCCGCGATCCCGGTCCTGGAGGAACTGCGCAAGGACCCGGCGCTGGCCGCGGGCTCCGACGAATGGTGCCGGGTGCTGGTCGCCCTCAGCCGCTGCTACCGCAACATGGGCGACACCACGCTCAGCATCGAGATCGGCGAACAGGCCCTGTCCACCCTGGACGCCCTCGGCCTTGACGTCACCGTCGACCACATCCAGGTCGGCTCCACGCTCATCGGCTCGTACCTCATGCGCGGTGACCTCACCCGCGCCCACCTGCTCGCGCAGCGGCTGCTCCCGGTGGCCGAGGAGCACGGCGGGCGCGCGGGACGGGGCGCCGTGTACTGGAACGCCGGGCTGGTCGCCCTGTCGCGGCGGCAGTTGCCCGAGGCGCGCGCCCTGACCGAGCGGGCGCTCGCGATGATGGCAGACGACGACAATCTGCGGCACGTGGCGATGCTCAAGATGACCGTCGGCTGGCTGGAGCTGCAGTCCGACCACGCGGACCCGGTGCGGGCCCGGGAGCTGCTCCAGGACGCCGGGCAGACGCTCGCGGAGCTGGGCACCGCCGTGGAGCAGGCGCGGTGCGAGGTCTGTCTGGTGGACGCCCATATGCGGCTCAGCCAGTGGGACGACGCCGTCGCGCACGCCCGGCGTGCGCTCGGGCTGCTCAGTTCCGGCCCGCGGGTCGAGGCGGTCGGGGCGCGCGTCCGGCTCGCCGAGCTGCATCTGCTGCGCGGTGAGCGCGAGGACGGCCTGCAGTCCCTGCACACGGCGACCCGTCAGCTGCGGCACTTCCCGCCGTCGTACGAGACGGCGCAGGAATGGCGTCACATCGGTGACGTGTGGAAGCGGCAGGGCCGCTCCAAGGAGGCCCTGGAGGCGTACGAGCAGGCGCTTCAGGCCTCCGGTATGCCCGCGACGTACGATCCCGCGCACGCCCTGGCGGGTCAGCGCCAGCGCTGACGCGCCGCCGTGGTCCGGCATGCCTCCCCCGTTGCCCCTCATCAGCGTGTCCGGCCCGCGAGCCGGTGCACGGCCGCCAGCGGTACCGGCAGCCAGTGCGGGCGGTGTCTGGCCTCGTAGACGGCCTCGTAGACCGCGCGGTCGGCCTCGAAGGCGTGGAGCTGTGCCGCCCGGCAGGACGGGTCCTCGCCGCCCGCCGCGGCGTAACCGGCGCAGAAGGCACGGCGGTTGCGCAGCGCCCAGGCCGCCGCCCGGCGCCGACGGCTGAGCTGCCGGGCCGGGCCCGTGGCGGCGTCGAGTCCGGCCGCCGCGGTGCGGGCGGCGTAGTCGAAGGAGCGCAGCATGCCCGCGACGTCCCGCAGGACGGGCTGCGGCAGGGCGCGTTCCTCGGCGGGGGTGGCGGGCTCGCCCTCGAAGTCGACGAGGTACCAGCCGCTTTCGGTGTGCAGGGCCTGGCCGAGGTGGAGGTCGCCGTGGACGCGCTGGGCGAGGACCGGACAGCCGCGTCCGGCCAGGCGGCCGTACTCGTCGAACAGGGCGGCCAGGGCCGGGCGGTAGCGCGCCAGTTGGGGGACCTCCGTCACCGCGGCGGCGAGGCGCCGCTTCATGCGGGCCGCGTCCTCGGCGATGTCCCGCGCCTCCAGGCGGCGGCGTGGGAAGGCCCGGCCGAGGGCCGTGTGCACCTCGGCGACGGCCTGGCCGAGGGTGTGGGCGTGCGGGGTGAAGCCGCCGCTCGAAGCCGGGTCCTGGGCGGCCTCCGGGTCCTCGTCCGGGCCTTGGAGGTGGTCGCGGGCGAAGCGCACCGCCCGCTGCCAGCCGTCCTCGGCTCCGGGTACGAACTCCTCGATCAGCCCCAGCGTGAACGGCTCGCCGCCCGCCGCCTCGACGGTCAGCGAGCCGTACAGCCGTGGGGTGCGCGTACAGTCCTCGGCGGTCAGGGCGCGCAGGACGTCGGCCTCCGGGCTGGGCCCGGGCTCCGGGCGCCGGTAGAGCTTGAGCAGCAGCCGGTCGCCGTACACGACCGCGCTGTTGCTCTGCTCCCCGGTGAGCGGCCGTGGCACCAGGCCGACCGGCAGCGGGTACAGCCCGGCCGGTGCCAGGCTGAGGGTGCCCGCGCGGCGGGCGGCGAGGGCGCGCAGCAGCAGGCCCATCAGCGCCGGGTCCGCCACGGCGTCGTACACCCTGCGTCCGGCCCAGCGTCCGTGGGGCACGGTGCCGATGGCGGCCTCCTCCAGGCGCGGCGGCAGTTCGCGGCAGAGGCCGAGCAGCAGCTGGTAGCGGGCGGCCGAGCCGCGCGCGGTCACGTCGACCACCGCGACGACGAGGTCGGGGAGGCCGTCGCCGTGGATCACCGTGACCGCGCGCGGACGCAGCCCGCTCACGCTCGTCCCCTGGTACCAGCGACGGGTCGCCAGCCAGGGGGCGATGACGGGCAGCAGCGGGCCGAGCACCGTCCCGGCGGAGGGGTCCGCCGGGGGGCGCGGGCTCACCGGGGCTTCGACCGCGGTCCCGAATCCGGTCGTGGCGGCGCTCATCGCGGCGTCACCGTGGCGGGCCGGGCCCGGACGGCGAGCAGGTCGATGATCTTCCGGGCGAACAGGTGGCAGTGCTCGCCGGTGCGGGCGGTGACCAGGTCGTCGTCGACGACCACGTCCTGGTCGACGTACTCGCCGCCCATGTTGCGCAGATCGCCGAGGAGGTTGTTGTGGACGACCGCCCGGCGGCCCCGGATCATGCCCGGGATGGGGGCGGCCAGCCACATGCCGTGGCAGATGACGCCCTTGATGATCGCCTCGTCGGCGAAGGCCCGGCGCAAGAAGAGCGCGGCGGGCGGCAGTTGCCCGGGGTCCTCGGTGTAGCGGAGCCGGTCGGCGACCATGCCGGAGGGCACGATGACCGCGCTGAACTCCTTCAGCGTGAACTCGTCGACGTCCTCGAAGGACTCGTCGACCGTGAAGGGCATCCGGTGCTCGTGACCCGTGAAGGTCATGGCGTCCTCGCCCCACAGCCGGGACAGGAAGTGGACCTCCGCGCCCTCCTCGGGGAAGCGGTGGCGGTAGTAGAGGATCTCGGGTTCGTAGAAGTCGCTCTCCATCAGTACGGCGATCTTGTGCCCCGTCAGTCGCACGGCCGCTACCGTCCCTTCCCCCGTGCGGTCACCAGATCGATCAGGAACGGGCCGGAGTGCGCCAGCATCTCGGCGACCGCCGAGGCCGCCTGGCCCGCCTTCTCCACGCGCAGCGCGGGCACTCCCAGGGACTTCGACAGGGCCGCGAAGTCGATCGCGGGCCGGGTCAGGTCGAAGATCTCCGGGTGGTCGTGCGCGGGGATGCCCTGCTCCCGCCAGTACTGCTCGATGTTGTCCTCGAGGAGCTTGTAGCTGCTGTTGTTGCAGATGACGAACTTGGCGCCGATCCCGTGCCGGGCCGCCGTCCACAGCGCCTGGAAGGTGTACATGCTGCCGCCGTCGCCGGTGAAGCCGACCACCGTGCGCTCCGGGTGGGCCAGTTGGGCGCCCAGCGCGCCGGGGATGCCGACGCCGAGGGAGCCGCCGCGGGTCTGGTGCCAGTGGCCGGGCCGGGTCGGGGGCAGTGGGCCGAACAGGTCGGGGCCCGCGGTGAGCGCCTCGTCGAACAGGACGGCGTCCTCGGGAAGCAGCGCGGCCAGTTCCTCCGCGAACGCGATGTGCGGCAGGTCGTCGGCCTCGGCCCGCTCCCGGCCGCGCTGGGCGGCGCTCGCGCGGGCCGCCGCGCGTTCGGCGGCCCCCCGGCGCAGCCGCTCGCTCGCGGCGTCGCGCTGGTCGTCGCTCATCCGGGCCGCCAGCGCGTCGGCGAGCAGCGCCAGCGACCGCTTGGGGTCGGCGGCCATGCCGATGTCGACGGGGAAGTTCTTGGCGATGGCGTCGGTGTCCAGGTCGATGTGGACCACCGGCACGCCCTCGCCGAAGACGCCGTCCAGGGCCGGGAAGACCTCCGGCAGCGCGTAGGTGCCGCACAGCAGTACGGCGTCGGCGGCGCCGGTGACCTGACGGCTGCTCTCGCCGAACATGTGGCCGAGCTGGCCCGCGTACGCCGGGTGTTCGACGGACAGGTTGACCTCGGCCCAGTCCGCGCCCCACACCTCGGCGCCCCACACCTCGGCGAGGCGGGCGAGTTCGCTGTGGGCGCCGGAGAAGTGGATGCCGTCGCCCACGATGACGAGGGGCTTGCGGGCGTCGGACAGCAGCCGTGCGGCGCGGTCCAGGGCGGCCGGGTCCGGAGCGGAGGCGGTGTCGGGATAGGACACCGGCACCGCCTCCTCGCCGGTGGGCCGGTCGAGCACGTCGGCGGGGAGGACGACGAGGACCGGCCCGTAGGGCGGGGTGCCCGCGACCTTGAAGGCGCGGCGCAGGACCCGCAGGGTGGAGTCGGGGTCGACGACACGGGTGGCCCACTTGGTCACCGGTTCGGCCATGGCGACCAGGTCGGCGTGCATCTGGGCCGCCATCGCGTCGTAGCGCAGCCCTGACTCGCCGACCACCACGACGAGGGGGGCGTGGCCGCGCATGGCCTGGTAGAGCATGCCGATGCCGTTGCCGAGGCCCACCCCGGAGTGCAGTTGGACGACGGCCGGGCGGCGGGTGGCGCGCGCGTAGCCGTCCGCCATGCCGACGGCGACGGACTCGTGCAGGGTCAGCTGGTAGTCGATGGCGGGGAAGTGGCGCAGTTCGTCGAGGAAGCCCTGCTCGACCGTGCCGGGGTTGCCGAACATGTACCTCACCCCGTCGGCCACCAGCTGCTCCAGGAACGCCGCCCGCGCTGGCCTGCTCTCCATGTCCTCGGCTCCTTCCGTCGTCCGGTGCGGGTCAGCTCTGGGCGGTGGGGTGGAAGCCCCACTGGCGCAGGCCGTGGTCGAGGACCTCGACGGTCTTCTGGCCGGTCAGGTAGGAGTCGGGGGTCGAACGCCCGGTGATGAAGGGGTAGTCGACGATGACCGAGGTGACCTTGCCGAAGTTGCCGTGGTAGGCGCCGCCGGGCGCGGTGGCGTCGCGGAGGATGTACTCCAGCGGGTAGGCGGGCGGGCCCATGTTGAAGTCGGTGCCCACGAAGCCGGTGCCGTCGAGGTAGTCGTACTCGATGCAGTGGCCGGTGACGTGCTTGCCGCGGATGATGCTCTCGCGGTCGCCCTGGTCGCGGGCGAAGGCCAGGCAGGTCACGCCGTAGCACTCGGCGGCGATCGGCAGGCCGAGGGCGTAGAAGGCGAGGATCAGGTCGTGCACGCGCCAGTTGTTGGCGAGGTCGACGATGGGGCCGCTGCCGCCGACGATGAGGAGGGCGTCGTACCGGTCCGCGATCTGCTCCTGGACCTTCTCCAGCCGGGTGTTGTACGCCTCCCAGTCGCGCAGGAAGTACGGCTTGGAGCGGTAGGGGCGGTCGGGGAGCCAGGACGAGAGGTCCAGCGGGTGGTCCAGGCGGTCGGAGGCCTCGATGGCCTTGACCTTCTCGGCCATCTCCGGGGTGGTGACGGAGCGGCCGAGCGGCGGGTCGATGTAGTCGGGGTCGTAGCTGGGCGGGAGGGCGAGGGGGCGCTTGCCGGTCGGCGTGGCGAAGGTGCTGTGGTAGCCCGCCTTGTCGAAGGTCTCCAGCGGGCCGATCAGTTCCTCGCCCCAGTAGCCGTACTCGGACAGGATGATGAGGATGCGCCTGCTCATGGGGGTTCCTCTCGGTCGGCGTTCAATTCGGACACGCGAACTGCCGAACTCATGTCTAGTTTTCAGGGTTTGGCCACTGCCAGACGGGGCGGGGGCGGCCGTCGCACATCCCGAAGTGGCAGACGGCACTACGGCAAATCGCCGTACCACCCGGCCGGTTGTCCAGTGCCGGGCGGCGAGGGCGACGGGGGCGGTGAGTACGGCGCACAGGATGGCGGCGGTCAGGAAGACGGCCGGGGTACGCCCCGCCTGGAGCTGCGGTGCGGCCAGTTCCACGGCGAGCCCCCCGGCCAGCACACCCGAGGTGGCGAACAGCGAGGCGGCGGTGGCCCGGCGGCCCGCGGGCAGCAGCCGGGGCACCCAGGTCTGCAGGGTGGTGTGCAGGAACGTCCACGCCAGACCGAGCAGCACGGCGGCGCCGGTGAGCGTGACGGGTGTCGTCCGTACGGCGCCCAGGAGCGCGGCGCCGACCCCGCACACCCCGCCCACGGCGACCAGCACGGCCGGAGCCCGCGGCGTCCCCCGCCGCCGTAGCCCCACGCTCCCCACCAGCACACTCGCCCCGTACGCCACCGCCACCGCCGTACCACCGCCCGCGCTCCCCTGCGCGGCGAGCGCGGGCGCCAGCAGCGCCGGGAGCGCGAGCAGGACGGCCCCTTCGGCGGCCCCGAGCCCGAGCACGAGCCACAGGCGCCGCCGGACGGCGGCCGGGGCGGTGGGCTGGAAGCCGCGCCGCGCCTGGGAGGGGGCGGCGGGTCCGAAGCCGCGGGCCTCGGCGGGGCGGGCGAGCGTCCGGGCGGCGGGGCCCGGCGCCTCGCGGACGGTGGACGCGGTCGCGGGGGTCGGGGCTCGGCGGGCGGCCAGGGGGGCGCAGGGGCCGAAGCCCCGGTGGTCGGGGGGCGGGGCGGGCAGGCGCGTCGACTGGAGAGCCGTGGCCGCCGCCAGGACGGCCAGGGTCAGGAGGACCAGGCGCCAGGAGGTGAGGCGGGTGACGGTGTCGGCGTAGAGGGGGGCCACGACCGCGCTGGCGGCGGAGACGGCCAGGACGTCGGCGAAGCGGCGTTGGCGGGCGTGGGGGGTGGGGGCGGTCTCGTGGCAGTAGAGGGCGACGGCCGGGGTCACCGCGGCGAACGCGGCGCCGGTGAGGGCGCGCAGGGCCACCCAGTCGGCGCCCGTGGTGCACAGGGCGCTGCCCGCGCAGCCCGCGGCGGCGACGGCGAGGCCGGTGCGCAGGACGGGTGCGGGGCCGTACCGGTCGGCCGCGCGGCCCCACAGGGGCAGGGCGAGGCCGTGGCCCAGCGAGTAGGCGCCGAGGGCCGCCGTGACCGTGTGGATGTCGGTGCCGAGGGCGGCGGCGAGGGTCACCAGCAGGGGCGCGGTGATGTGCCAGTCCGCGTTGGCCACCGCCGCCGCCCAGCGCAGGCTCCCGGGACAGCGGTCGTCGCCGGGGCGGGGTGGGGTGCGGGGCATGGTGATCTCTCGGGGCTCCCTTGAACGGAGGATGCGTGCGGATGAACGGAGGATGCGTGCGGACGCCCCCCGCGCTCGGGCGGGGGGCGTCCGGGGCCGGTGGGCGTGGTGCGCGGGTCAGAGGCGGAACAGGCCCGGGTCGGCGACGACGACGTCCAGCAGGACGGGGCCGTCGGCGGTCAGCGCGGAGCGCAGGGACTCGCGCAGGCCCTCCGGGGTCTCGACGCGTTCACCGCGCACCCCGAAGCCACGGGCCAGCTGGGCCATGTCGACCCCGCTCAGGTCCCAGCCCTTCTGCCAGGCCTTCTGGTCCTGGAGGTAGTACTTCAGGGAGAGGTAGCCGGAGTTGTCGGGGATGACGAAGGTGACCGGGAGCTGGTGCTGCGCGGCCGTCCACAGCGCGTGCAGCGTGTACTGCGCCGAGCCCTCGCCGACGACCACGACCGCGCGCCGGTCGGGGCGGGCCAGCGCGTAGCCGACCGCGCCCGCGAACGGGAAGCCGAGGGCGCCGCTGGCGGTGGCGAAGTAGCCGTGGTCGGCGCCGAGCGGGATCTGCTCGTGGAAGTCGGCCCGGGCGATGGGCAGTTCCTCGAACAGGGCCGCGTTGTCCGGGAGTTCCTGGGACAGGATCTGGAAGAGGTACGCCTGGCTGAGGGGCGTCGAGGGTTCCGGGACCGGGACCGGCTCGCGCACCGGGGCCAGCTCCACGCGCTCCCGCTGGTCCACCAGCGGCACCAGGCCCTGGACGACCGCGCCGGGCGGGGCGACGAAGCTGGCGTTCGCCAGCGTCGCGGCGGCGTCCTGCGGGTTGTCCGTGACGTGCAGGAAGCGCACGTCGCCGGTGAGCGTCGGACGCGGGGTCCGGTCCAGTTCGGCGGGCGCGGTGGAGAACAGGTCCCACGCCGTGAACAGGGTGAACGCCGGGCCGCCGAGGACCACGACCACGTCGTGCTGGGCGCCGAGCCGCTCGTTGATCAGCTCGGGTATCGGCGGCAGCACCCCGGCGAACAGCGGGTGGTTCTCCGGGAACGCGCCGCGCGCCCACACCGGGGCGCCCCACACCCGCGCGTTGAGCTTCTCGGCCAGCGCGATCAGATCGCCGCGCGCGCCCTGCGCGTCCACCGGGCCGCCCGCGACGATCCCGGGCCGCTCGGCCCCGTTCAGGGCGGCGGCGATGTCCTGGAGCACCCGCGGGTCGGGGACGACCGCGCTGGTCACCTCGGGGATGCGCACGGGCTCGGGGTCGGCGGGGCGTACCCAGTCGTCCTCGGGGACGGCGACGAACACCGGTCCCTGCGGGGCCTGCTTGGCGATCTGGTAGGCCTGCGCGATCAGCGCGGGCACGTCCTGCGGGCGCCCGGGCTCACCGGCCCACTTGATGTACGGCTTGGGCAGCTGGGTGGCGTCCTTGGCGACCAGGAACGGGTCGCCGAGCAGCATCTTGCGGGCCTGCTGCCCGCCGAGGATGACCATCGGCGTCTTCGCGGCGGCGGCGGTGTAGACGCTGCCCATGGCGTTGCCGAGGCCGGGGCCGCCGTTGATGAGGACGAGGGCGGGTTCGCCGGTGCCCTGGGCGTAGCCGTCGGCCATGCCGACGACGGAGGCCTCCTGGAGGCCCATGACGAAACGGAACTCGTCCTCGGGCCAGTACTCGAACAGCTTCATCTCGGTGTGGCTGGGGTTGCTGAAGACGGTCGTCATGCCCAGCCGACGCAGTACGTCGAGCGTCGCGTCCCGCACGGTGCGGGTGCTCGCCTCTTCGGTCATGGTGATCAGGCTCCTGGGTTCGTTTCGGTCGGTTCGAGCGCCGCCACCGCGCTGAAGAGGTGACCGGGGTCGTAGCGTTCCTTGACCTTCAGCAGCCGTCCGGTGTTCGGGCCGAACGCGGCGATGGCGCGCTGGTACTCCTCCGGGCCGAGCAGGTTGGGATAGCCGCCGGGCAGGGCGTGCGCCGCGAACGCGGTGGACACCTCGCGGGCCCACCGCCGGTGCGGCGCCGCCTCCTCGGCGGGCTCCCAGGCCGCGGCGATCTCGACGAGCAGATGGTCCCGGCGCAGCGCGAAGGCGGTGTCGCTCGCCGGTACGCGGGCGGCGGCGCCGTGGAAGTGGTGCACGAACATGCCGGAGTACGGCGAGGTCGCGCCGGACGCCGCCTCGGCGATCAGCTCCACGCCCCGGTCGGTCAGTCCGGGCAGCCACTGGGTGCGCACCTCGTTGTGCCGCCCGTCGACCACGACCTGGTCGAACATGCCGAGGACGCTGGCGTACTCCTGCGGGCAGACCCGTCCGGCGAGCGGGGTGCCCAGCCGGTCGAAGCGGTCGATGACGTCCCGGCCCCGCTCGATGTCGCCGGACCACACCGGCAGTACGAAGATCAGCGGCTGCCCGTCGGGGCCGCCGAAGAAGCCGGTCATCACGGTGAGTTCGTCGGGGGCGTCCGCGATCACGTCCCGGTAGCCGCACAGCACCTCGAGGGCCCGGTCCGCCGGGAAGAGGATCATCCCGGCGAGCACGGTGCCGACCGGGTGCAGCCGGCAGTGCAGCTCGGTGACGACGCCGAAGTTCCCGCCGCCGCCGCGCAGCGCCCAGTACAGGTCGGGGTTCTCCTCGGCGCTGGCGGTGACGGCGCGGCCGTCGGCGAGCACCACGCGGGCGGCGGCCAGGTTGTCCAGGGCGAGCCCGCACCGCCCGTTCAGCAGCCCGTACCCGCCCGCCAGGGTCACTCCGGCCAGCCCGACGGCCTTGACGGTGCCGGTGACGGGGGCGAGGCCGTACGCGCGGGTCGCCTCCAGGACGTCACCGGCGCGGGCGCCGCCCTGGGCGACGGCGATGCCCGCGGCGCGGTCGACGGTGACGGCGCGCATCGCGGACAGGTCGATCACCAGGCCGCCGTCGGCGGTGGAGCGGCCCGCCCAGTCGTGGCCGCCGCCGCGGACGGCGAGCGGGAGTTCATGGGTGCGGGCGATGTCCACCGCGCGCCGGACGTCCGCCTCGTCGGCGGGCCGGGCGATGACGGCCGGGCGGGTGTCGACCGCGCCGTTCCACATCAGCCGCGCGGACCGGTAGGCGCTGTCGTCCGGTGCGAGCACACCGCCCCGCAGCGCGGTCCGCAGCGCCCGCACGGCGGCGGACGCGGGGGAGGTCGTTGAGGGTGCCATGGGTCCACCACTTTCCGTCTGGGGCCTCGGGGGCGGGCGGGCCTTATGGCGCGATCAGCTGGTAGCGGCCCGGCTGGACGGTCTCCAGGTCGACGGCGGCGAGGAACTCCTGCGTCTCGGGCGCGGCGAAGAACGCCCCGATGGTGGCCTCGGCGGCCTCCGGGCTGCGCCACTGCACGGTGACCAGGTACTCGCCGTCCGCGCTGCGGGCCGTGCTGCGGCTCAGGAAGCCGGGGCGGACCCGCATGTACTCCTTCTCCATCGTGCGGTTCACGTCCTGGAAGGCGGCGTCGTCGACGTCGGCGCGCAGTTTGAACCGGATGGTCTCCACGACGGTCATCTCGTGTGCCTCTCCTGAGAAGGGTTGGGAGGAGGGGTCAGGGGTCCAGGCGCACCTGGTCGGCCCGCAGGGGCCGGTTGAACACGGGGGTGCCGGGCTGCTGGCGTCGGCCGCCCGCGGCGAGCGGGCCGGTCTCGAAGGGCGCGAAGCCGAGTTCGTCCAGGAGCCGGACGACGATCCCGTTGGCCTCGGCGTCGTCGCCCGCGACGAACAGCGCGGTGCGCTGCTCCCAGGGCGCGCCGGGGCGGTTGAGGTCGAGCAGGTACTTGTAGTTGAGCGTGTTGACCGCCTTCACCACGCGGGTGTCCGGCAGACGCGCGGCGATCAGCTCCGAGGAGGTGACGCGGTCGGCCGCCAGTCCGGGGTCGACGCCGTCGCGGGCGGGCATGTAGTTGGTGGTGTCGACGATGATCTTCCCGGCCAGCGCGTCGGGCGGCAGGCTGGGATGGGCACCGAACGGGGTGGCCAGGAACACCAGCGGGTCGGCGAAGGCGCAGGCCTCCGCCACCGTTCCGGCCCGGGCGCGCTCGCCGAGTTCGGCGACGAGCCCGGTGAGCGCGGCGGGGCCGCGCCGGTTCGCGAGGGTGACCTCGTGTCCGGCGGTGGTGAGCAGCCGGGCCATGGTCCCGCCGATCTCGCCGCTCCCCACGATGCCGATCCTCATCACGGACACGTCTCTCCCTCAGCTGCCGGGGCGGTTGTAGGCGTAGGACTCGTTGTGGTCGTCGTCGTCCGGGACGAACTCGGTGACGACGTCGACGGCCGCGTGGATGTTGACCATGCGGGCGCGGCCGGGGCCGAGGTTGGTGAACTTGTGCGGCATCCCGGCCGGGACGACGCAGATGTCCTCGGCGGTGGCGTCGATCTTCTCGCCGCCCGCCTCGAGGCGTACGGTCCCGTCGACGATGACGAAGACCTCCTCGTACGGGTGGGTGTGGCGCGGCGGTCCGGCGTCGGGGGCGACGTCGACGATGAACGCGGACACGCTCAGGCCGTCGTACTTGCTGGCGTTGAGGATGTGCGCGGCGGCCTCACCGTTGATCTGGACGGTGGGCAGGGTGCTCTTGGCGATGATCTGGAGGGCGGTCATGACGGTCCTTTCCGCCTCGGTCAGGCGGGGCTCGACGGTGCCTTGACGGAGTCGGCCGGGTCGGGGGCCGCGGTGGCGGGGGCCGCCTCGGCCGGGGGCCGCAGCCGCTGGGCGGCCCAGGTGGCGGGCAGCGCCACGAGGATGACGATCAGGGCGAGTACGACGACGGAGTCGACGCCGTTGCTCTCCACCGACCAGGCGCCGACGGCCGCTCCCCCGGCGATGCCCGCGTTGACGGCGGACGCGCCGAGGGTGGCGGCCAGGTCGCCGCCGGGTCCGGCCAGGGTGATCACCCGCAGCAGGAAGGAGGGCACGAGACCGAAGCCGACGAGCCCCCACACGGCGAGCACGACGGCGGTCAGCACCGGGTTCTCGCCGACGAAGTACAGGGCGGTCAGACACAGCGCGAGCACGGCGTTGGCGACGACGAGGGTGCGCGCGGCACCGCTGTCGGCGAACCGGCCGCCGCCGAACACGCCGACGGCGCTGGCGACGCCGTAGACGAGCAGGAAGGCGCTGACGGCGCCGCCGGAGATGCCGGTGACCTCTTCCAGGTAGGACGCCAGATAGGTGAAGGCCGCGAACTGGCCGCCCAGCAGGAGCAGTCCGAGGCCGAGCTGGCCGAGCACCCGGGGGGCGAAGGCGTAGCGGGCCTGGGAGCCGAGGTGGGTGGGACCGGTGACGCCGACCCGTGGCACGAGCAGGAGGGTGGCGAGGAGCGCCACGGCGGTGATGGCGGTGATGCCGTAGAAGGTGGCCTGCCAGCCGAGCCCCTGCCCCACCAGGGTGCCCAGGGGCACCCCGATGACGGTGGACACGGCGACGCCGCCGAACACCATGGCGACGGCCCGGCCCTGCTGCCCCTGTGACACCAGTTGCGCGGCGAGTACCGAGGCCACGCCGATGAACAGGCCGTGGACGGCGCCGGAGACGACGCGTGCCACCAGCAGGACCGCGTACTCGGCGGTCACGGCGGCGAGCAGGTTCGCGGCGAGGAACACGGCCAGCGCCGACCACAGCAGCAGATGGCGGCCCAGGCGGATGGTGGCCGCCGTGAGCAGCGGGCCGCCGAAGCAGATGCCGAGGGCGTAGGCGGTCACCAGCAGTCCGGCGGTGCCGACGGAGACGTCCATGTCGTCGGCGATGAGGTTCAGGATGCCGACGATGACCAGTTCCGCCGTGCCCATGACGAACGCGCCGAGGGCCAGCGTTCCCAGGGCGAACCCGGTACGGGGACCGCTCCGCTCGGACCGTCCCGAGGAGCGCAGGGGGGATGTCACATGAACCACCTAGTTGTTCTCGTCGCCGATGACCCAGTGCTCGCGAACCGCCATCCGGTGGAGGTAGCGGGGCTCGACGAATCGGGTCAGGTCATCGATGGCCTGGGTGAACTCCGGTGAGGCCGCGGCCGTCTCCAGCGCCTGGAGGCTGTCGAAGGACAGCAGGTAGGCGGCGTCGAGCAGGGCCTCGCCGACGGCGTAGGCGCCGTCGCGGGTGAAGCACTGGAGGTAGCGGCGCAGTCCGGGCACCTGGAGCATCAGCTCGGCGTGCGCGCCGCGGCTGCGGGCGCGGAACTCCTCGACGGTGGTGCCGTTGGTGCGCTTGACGAGCAGGACCAGCTTGACGCCGTCGGGCGGGGCCGGGTGGTCGCCCGCGCGCAGCACCTGGGCGTCGGTGTCCAGGACGACGGTCCGCCAGAAGGCGGCCCACTTCGGCTCGTCGAGCCGGGCGCCCTCGAGGAACTCCGGGGTCTGGAGGGAGGCGAGCTGCTCCTCGTCGTTCTCCAGCCAGATCTCCGCGATCCCGCTCCACAGCGGGTCGTCGGGCTCCGGGCCGAAGGGGATGCGGGTGTCGATGAGGTACTTCCTGATCTGCGGGATCTTGCTGGCGTACTGGACCGCGTGGACGTCCACCCAGTAGTCCTGGAACTCCTTCTCGGTCATTCCGGGCTTGGGGTGGGCGAAGATCAACTGATGGATCATGGCTGCCTCCCGAGGGGCACAGGCGATCAGACCTTGTAGGCCTTCTTGACGTCTTCCGCGAAGCCGAGGTAGTCGCGCAGCGGCCAGACCTCCTCGAACTCCAGGTACTCGCGCATCGGCAGTCGGCCGAGCGCGGTGCGGTCGAGTTCCTCGGCGCTCGGGGACTCGATGATTCCGATCACCCGCTTCTGCGCGGCGACCTTCCACAGGCCGACGGCGAACCCGGAGTCGAGGGTCTCCTGCGCGTGTTCGGCTTCCTCGCGCTCCAGCTCCCACAGCTCGTCCAGGGTGATCCGGCCCTCGTGGTTCCAGCGCATCTGTACGTAGAACAGCATCGGGACTCACTCCTTAAGGGGCTCCTCGCGGAGCGGTTCGGATCAGACCGCGGCCAGCGACGCGATCCGTTCGGTGATCGGGTCGTCGGCGCCGAACACCTCGATGGCCAGGTCCAGCGGCGTCTTGCCGTCGTGGCCGACCAGGTCGAGCCCGGCACCGGCGTTGAGCAGGGCCACCACGCAGTCGGCGTAGCCGTGCCACAGCGCGTCGTGCAGCGGTGTGTAGCCGTTGGTGGCGCCCTGGAAGTCCAGGTCGATGCCGTCGTGGGCGACCAGGTCGGCGGTGATGTCGGCGTGGCCGTTGTAGACCGCCTTGTGCAGCGGCACGGCGCCGAAGCAGGGCTCCACGGCGTTGATGTCGGCGCCCGCGGCCAGCAGCAGCCGGACGATCTCGCCGTGGCCGTCGCGGGCGGCGACCAGCAGCGGGGTGTGGGCGTCGTTGAAGCCGTTGAGCATCGGGTAGCGGGCGTCCACCTCGGCACCGTCGGCCAGCAGGCGGCGCACCTGGTCGGTGTCCCCGGCGGAGACGGCGGCCATCAGGGGCTGCGCGGCGACGGTCTCGCTGTCGCTCTCGCGGCGCTCCTTCAGCAGCTGCTCGGCGCGCAGCAGCTTGTCCTTGCCGAAGGTGTTGACGTTCAGCTCGTAGGCGAAGTGCTCCTCCAGGGAGAAGCCGTAGTGCGTGTGCAGCTTGAGTCCGGCGCCCTGGGCGAGCAGGTACTCCACCAGGTCCGGGTACTTGTACCAGAGGGCGTCCATCAGCGGGGTGTGCCCGGTGGTGGGTGCCACGGCGTCCACGAACGCCCCGGCCCGCACGAGCTGGCGGGTGACGTCCAGGTCGCCGCCCTGGCAGGCCTTGTGCAGCGCGGTCGCTCCGGCGCGGCTGTCGGCGGTGTGCACGTCGGCGCCCGCGGCGATCAGCGCGGCGACGGTGGCGGGGTCGGCCTGACCGGCGGCGATCATCAGCACGGTGAGCCCGGAGGCGGTCTCGCGGGTGCTGGGGTCGGCGCCGGCGGCGAGCAGCCGCTCGGTCTCGTCGGTCTTGCGGGCACGGACGGCGGCGATCAGTTCGGCGCTCATGCGGTGGCCTTCGGGGCGTCGCCGCGCAGGGCACGGATGATCTCGGAGGGGTCGGTGTGCGACTCCCAGCGGACGATCCGGCCGTCGCGGACGGTCAGCCAGTGGGTGAAGATGATCTCGAAGTCGACGCCGGTCTCCTTGACCCGCGAGATCTCGTGGATGATCCCGGCGGCCCGCTCGCCCTCCACGACGAGGTCGAGCAGTTCCTCGGAGACCACCTCGCACTGCCCGGCGAAGACCTGGACGCTCTCGGCGACCTCCTCGCTGGTGTGCATGGTGCCGATCCACTTCATGTCGTCGTTGTAGCCCGGTACCGGGCGGTAGTTGATCCATTCCACGTCGTCGGCGAGGAGCCCGAGGGCGGTGCCGAAGTCGCCGCCGGTCAGGGCGGCGAACCAACGCCTGGCAACGTCCCGGGTCTGCTCGGTGGCTTCACTCATTGCTCGGTCTCCTTCTGGCCTTCCGGGGCGGTCATGATCTGCTGGTTGCCGTCCGCCCACAGGGCCGTCATCAGCACCCCGGCGATACGCCAGCCGGAGGCGGTGCGGGCCAGGTCGAAGCGGTAGCGGCCACCGAGCGTCCAGGTCTCGGAGCCGTACGGGCTGGGCAGCAGATGGGTGGCCTGGAAGTGGGCGGTGAGCACCGCGGTGTCCCCGTTCACCTCGGCGATCTGGTTGCCGATCAGGTGCTGGGTGGCCTTGAGGTGGCCCAGTCCGGCGGCCCAGTCGGCGATGACGCGGTCCGCCGTGCGGGTGACCGGCGTACCGCCGAAGAGGCTGGTGTAGTCCAGGGTCACCTTCTCGGCGAGGACGGCGGGGAGGGCGTCCCACTGCCGCAGGTCGACGTACCAGAGCATCCTGGTGCAGGTCTCGATGACGTCGAGTCGGTCTTCCGCGGAACTCATGGGCAACTCCGTCGAGTGGTGCGGGGTCGTGTCCGCCACGACGCTAACGACGCACCTCAGCGGGGTCCCCGGCACCGCGGGGCGCCCTCCCCCAACTGTGCGAGGTCGGCCCGGGTACTACGTCAGTTCAGGGGCCCCGGGAGGCTCAGCACGTCTTCAGGAACCCGCCGTCGACGACGTACTCGGCGCCGTTGGCGTTGGGTGCCTTGCGGGCGACGAGGAACGCGACGAGCGCGGCGAGTTCCTGGGCGGTGGTGTTCTGTCCGGTCGAGCTGCCGAGCATCTGCGGCACCTGTCCGAGGACGGCGTCCTTGTCGAGTCCGGACTGTGCGGCGAGGGTGTCGGCGATGCCGCCGGGGCCGGTCCAGGCGTCGGTCATCACCGGTCCGGCGGCGACCGTGTTGACGCGGACGCCCTGCGGGCCGAACTCCTCCGCGAGCGCCTTGCCGAGGTTGCGCAGGGCGGCCTTGGCCGCCGAGTAGTCGACGACCACGGAGGTGGGGGCGTGGGCGTTGGTGGAGCCCAGGTTCACGATGGAGCCCTGCCGCTCGATGATGCTGGGCAGCGCGGCCCGGGTGGTGCGGACCGTGGTGAGGAGGTTCATGTTCAGCGACTCCAGCCAGCCCTTGTCGTCGACGGACAGGAAGCCGCCGGGACGGGTGTACGGGAAGCCGAGGTTGTTGACCAGGATGTCGATGCCGCCCAGTTCGGCCAGCGCGTAGTCGACCAGTTCGGCCGGGCCGGTCTCGGTGGCGAGGTCCACGGAGAGCGTGTACGCCGTGGTCGTCCGCAGTTCGTCGCTGATGGTGCGGGCGCCGCCGACGACCTGTGCGCCCTCGTCGACGAGGGTCCTGGCGATCTCCAGGCCTATGCCCCGGCTGGCGCCGGTGATCAGCGCGGTCTTGCCCGCGAGGTCCAGTTTCATGAGGTGCTCCCCTCTCGTGCGCGCCCAAGGCGCGATTCCGGGGGACCGTAACGACCGGGGGCGGGGTCGCCGCGCGGTCGTGAGGTCACGGCCCGTACTGCGTCACCTGCCGCCACGGGCCTGTGCATGACCGATCACTTGACGCAGTGTCATCCACCCTCTGACGGAGTGCCGGGGCGGTCCGTGGGTCCCGGCTGGGGCGGCGCGACTGGTGGGAAAGGTGGGATCCACTTCTGCGAGCGACCCACAAGGAGGTAGCCATGGTGAGTGTCACCGGCGGTTTCGGCGGCCCGACGACATCCGATGAGGACGACGACGGCTGGGGTCTGGTCGGCGACGAGTAGCGGCCGAGCGATGGATCAGCGCAGCAGTCTGAAGGTCGGTGCGGTCTTCCCGCACCTGGAGATCGGCGCGGACCCCGGCGCCGTGCGGGCCTGGGCGCAGGCCGTGGAGGAGGCGGGCTTCGACCATGTGGTCGCCTTCGACCATGTCCTGGGCGCCGGTACGGCCTCACGCCCCGGCTGGTACGGCTACACGAGCGAGCACCTCTTCCACGAGGTGTTCGTGCTGTTCGGGTACCTGGCCGGGATCACCCGCACGCTGGAGCTGGCGACCGGGGTGCTGGTGCTGCCGCAGCGGCAGACCGCCCTGGTCGCCAAGCAGGCGGCCGAGGTGGACGTGCTCAGCGGGGGGCGGTTGCGGCTGGGGGTGGGCGTCGGCTGGAACAAGGTCGAGTACGACGCCCTGGGCACCGACTTCCATGACCGGGGCGCCCGCAGCGCCGAACAGGTGCGACTGCTCCGGGAGTTGTGGGCCAAGCCCACGGTGACCTTCGACGGACGCTGGCACCGGGTGGACGACGCGGGCATCCTGCCCCGGCCGGTCCGCGGCCGTATCCCGGTCTGGTTCGGCGGCAACGCCGAGCCGGTGCTGCGCCGGGCCGGTGAACTCGGCGACGGCTGGCTCCCGCAGCGGGCGCCCGACGAGACGGCCCGCGCGATGGTCGCCCGGGTGCGCTCCTACGCCCTGCAGTCCGGCCGCGACCCCGCCGACCTGGGCTTCGAGGCCCGTCTCGTCCTCGCCCACGTCCCCGAGTCCAAGTGGCCGGACTTCGTCGCCGGTTGGCGCGACCTGGGCGCCACCCACCTGTGCCTGAGCACCATGGGCATGGGCCTCGCCACGGCCGACGAACACGCCCGCATGCTCCGCAGCACGCTGCGCGAACTGAGGTCCGTGGCCCGCGAATGACCTCCCGCCCGACCCGCCCCACCCCGGCCCCCCTCGCTTTCGAGGAGGGCCTTCGGCACGCGCCCGCAAGGGGCGCGGGGAACTGCGCGACCGGCCACGACGGCGTCGCGGACGACCGACGGCAGGGCCCGGCACTCTGCGCGGAGCACCTCGCGGAGCGTTCAGCGGCCGTACTCCTCGGCCAGGAACCGCATCGCCTGGTCGGTGAAGACCCGCATCTCGCGGGTGAGGTTCTTGCCGCGGCGCCAGGCGAGCTGGGTGAACACCTCGAAGGGGATCTCCCAGTCGAGCCTGACGAGGATCCCGGCGTCGAGGGTGTCCTGGATGCAGGCCGTCGGCAGCAGCGAGATGCCGAGTCCGGCGGCGACGCCGCGTTTGATGGACTCGATGGTGCCGAACTCCAGGAACGGCAGCGCCTCGCCGGTGCCGTCGTTCAGTTCGGCCTCGAAGAGTTCGCGGTAGGCGCAGCCCGCCTCGGCCGAGATGACCTGGGTGCGGCGCAGTTCCTCGGTGGTCACCTTCGGCAGCCGGGTGAGGGGGTGGTCGGGGGCGGCGACGACGGTCAGCGGCTCGGAGCCGAGGACTTCCGTCTGCACGCCGGGGTGCTGGGTCTCCGCCTCCATCAGGAACCCCATGTCGAACATGCCCTGGCGCAGCGCGTGGCAGGTCTCGGCGCACAGGCTGGGCCGCAGCACGATGTGCAGGGCGGGGTAGCGGTGGTGGAAGAACTCCAGCAGCGGCGGCATGCGGTAGGACGTGATCGACTCCATCGAGCCGATGGTGAGGACGCCGGAGGGCTCCGCGGAGCCGACGGTGGCGCCGCGGGCCTCCCCCGCGAGGGTCAGCATCTGCTCGGCGTAGGGCAGCAGCCGCTGGCCCGCCTCGGTGAGCTGGATACGGCCGCCGAGGCGGTCGAACAGGTCCACGCCGAGCGACATCTCCAGGCCCTTGATCTGGCTGGTGACGCTGGACTGCGCGTACTTCAGCTCCGTGGCCGCCTTCGAGAAGCTGAGCAGCGTGGCCACCTTGTGGAACGCCGCCAGCTGCCTGATGTCCATGGACTTCTCCCTGTATCGGCGAGCACTGGATTTGCCTTCTCGTTCGTTCAGGCTTGTTCGTTCAGGGAAGCACCGGGGCCCGTGTGTCCGCCATGTTCTCGCGATGTCCCCTTACGGACAGGAGGCGTCAGTTAGCGGCCAGTCGTCTCTGAATCCGGGTGAATATCGGCGTCGGAAAGCAGCCCTTGACGGCCGATTATCAGGCCTGCCTGGAAACGGCTGACGGCGCCCATTTCCTCCATGATCGCGGAAATGTGGCGGCGGCAGGTGCGGGTCGCCATGCCGAGGCGGCGGGCGATGACCTCGTCCTTGAGGCCGAGCGCCATCAGCCGGATGACGGACAGCCGGGTCTCCTCCGCGAGGTGCTGGTACTCGGCGGGCTGGTGGTCCGTCTCGAAGGGGCGGCCGATCTGCCAGACCGACTCGAAGGTGCGGCACAGGTACCCCACCACCGTGGGCTCGGTGACGACCGCCGCGCCGGGCGGGCCGCTGTCGGGGCGCTCCTTGGGGATGAAGGCCACCGTGCGGTCGTAGATGATCAGGCGTTCGGAGAGTTCGTCGACCGTGCGGACCTCGGCGCCGCGGCGGGTGATCTCCTGGACGTAGGTGCGGGTGGCGAGGCTGGTGCGGGCGGTGTGCTGGTAGAGGGTGCGCACCCGGACGCCGCGGCGCAGCAGTTCCAGGGTGTGCTCCCGGTCGGCCTCCAGCAGTTCGGGCGGTCGGCCGCCGCCGGACTGGAGGCTGAGGCGTTCCTCGGTGCAGTCGTAGCGGGCGCGATCTATCTGGCGGCGCACCTCGTCGACGTCGTCGAGGACGGTGATGGGCGCGTCGAGGGCGGGGCCGCGGTGCCGGGCCCGGTAGTCGGCGGCGAGGGAGCGCAGTTCCTGGTGGATGCGGGCGATCTCCCGGCGGCGCTGGGCGATCGCCACTTCCAGCGGGCTGACCAGCTCCGCCTCCGCCACCTCCGGGTCGAGGGGGACCACGGGCCGTCCGGCCGTGCCGGGGCTGAGCAGCCGTAGTTCCTGGAGGGCCTTGCGGGCCTCCTCGACACGGGCGAGGTCGGCGCCGAGGGCGGCGGCGATGTCGGCGTCGGTGAAATGTCCGTCGCGCAGGGCTATTTCATACGCGGACACCGCGATCTCGTCCAGCAGAGGAATCTCGTGTGTCAATTCCTCACCCCAACCCCGTCAATTCACTTCGCTGCGAACTGTTCCGTCCTTTTGCGGCCGCTCCAGTTTAGGCCATCGGTGCCGGAACCAACTCGTCGTGCGCTTACGTGCTCTTGAATTCGTTCAGTAGAGGACCCGGCGGTCCCCCGGAGTGGCCCGGTAGCGCACCGGCCACAGGGTGCGGCGGATGTAGGTGCGCTGGAGCCAGCGGTCGGTGCCGTCGTAGCGGGCCCGGAAGGTGGACCGGGCGTGCACGCCCTTGCGGTTGTTGATCAGCAGGGCCTCGCCGGGTCGCAGCCGTACCGCGTCGGCGGTGTCCCGGCAGGCGTCCTGGAGCGCGGTGAGGGCGGCTTCGGCGCCGCGGGTCAGGGGGCGGGTCCCGTTGGCGGAGACGGCGATCTCCGGGAAGCGGGCCGCGCCGCTGACGACCGGAACCGGTTCGCTGAGCACCTCGGTGCCGTGCGCCTGGGTGTAGCTGCCGGGCGCGTTGAGCCGGAACAGCGGGCTGCGCAGGGTGTCGACGACCGGCTCGGGCAGGTGGCGGCAGATGTCGCGGGCGTCGGCGTAGTAGGTGACGGCGTCGTCGTCGGGGGCGCCGCGCAGACAGTTGAGGACCAGGAAGTCGGGGTTGGCGAGGTCGTAGCGGCCGATGGTGTCGTAGGTGATGTCGCTGTGGAAGTTGAGGAAGACGGCCGAGCCCTGGTTGGTCTGGGCGCGGGCGCCCCGTTGGACCGGGACGACGTCGTGGACGAGGCGGCCGTCCTTCTCGGTGAGCACCCCGATGGGTTCGCCGAGCAGTCCGGTGAGCCCGAGCAGTACGCCTTCGGCGACGAAGCCGGGTTTGGCGGTGGCCGGGCCGCCGTCGGCGGGGGTCGGCGGCAGGTCGTCGTCGAGGGGCAGGTTGCGCACCCGCATCAGGCCGGGGGCGTCGTTGTGCCGTCCGAAGTCCAGGACGTCCTGGAGGAGTTCGGTGGGCAGCGCGGCGAAGACCTGGTGGTAGCGGGCCAGCGCCCGGTCGATGTCGTCGCTCGGGTCGGGCAGCCCGCGCAGTGCGGCGCCGATGGTGTCGCGGACGGCGTCGGGCAGGGTGAGGTCGGCGAACGTCACGGTCACGCTCCGGCGTAGGCGGGCTGGCGGCGGGCGCGGTCCGCGTCCCGCTGATCGAGCTTGTCGTGCAGGTTCTGGGCCAGGTGCAGGGCGTCTTCGCCGCTCTCGGCGATATGGGTGGTGACCTTGGAGCCGCGGATCTCGGCCACGGGCACGCCGACGTAGGAGCCGGGCTTGAGGTTCTGGCGGCGCTGGACGGCCTCCAGGTCGACGAAGCCGCCCACGACGGCCACCCACGGCTTCTCGGTGAGCCGCACGGTGTCGATGCCCGCCGCGTGGAAGACGCCGTGCGCGCAGTCGGCGCTGTCGTCGGAGTCGTAGGCGAGGACCACCGAGCGCTGGTTAAAAACGACCGCGGCCACCTGGGCGCCCTCGCGGCTGATGGTCGTACCCCGGGAGAACGGGGCCCGGTTGTAGCGGCAGACGATCTCGATGCCGTGCCGCAGGGCGAGCTGGACGGCCCTGCGGTGCAGCACCTTGGCGCCGTACAGGGACATCAGGGCGGCCATGTTGAAGGAGACGTCCGGCAGCAGCCGGGCGCCGCGCACCAGGTGCGGGTCGGAGGTGTAGATGCCGTCGACGTCGGAGTGGATCTCGCAGGCGCCCGCGCCGACCGCGCGGGCGACGGCGATCGCGGACAGGTCGGAGCTGTTCTTGCCGAGCCAGGTCGGCCGTCCCTGGGCGTCCACGGCCTGTCCGCCGGGGACGACCACGACCTCGTACTCGCCGAGGGTCTTGCTGAGCGGTCCCGGGTCGGTCTCGATGACCCGCGCCCACAGGAAGGACGAGTTGGTGATCAGGCCGATCTGGTGTCCGGCCAGCACGGTCGCGGTGCGGCCCCTGCGGTGCAGGGCGGTGGCCAGCAGATGGGCGCTGATCAGGTCGGCGGTGGCGAGCATGCCCGCGGAGGTGGCGTCCTCGGGGTGCGCGTTGACCTCGTGCAGGCGTCCGCGCATCGTCTCGGTCTCGCCCTGCATGGCGCTGACCACCACGGTGAGGCGCCGCCCCTCCTTCTCCAGCCGTTCCTCCAGTCCGGCCGCGAGCTGCTCGTAGGCGGCGTGCGAGCGGAAGGTGGAGCCGCCGAACTTCAGGACGGCGGCGGTGTCGGTCGCGCCCTGGCGGGCGGTGAGGGCCGCGTCGGTCACAGCAACTCCCGTTCGAGGATGTTCTCGGCGATCTGGACGGCGTTCAGGGCGGCCCCGATGCGCAGGTTGTCGGCGACCAGCCAGAGCCAGAACCCGCGCGGGTTGTGCGGGGCGACGCGGATCCGGCCGACGTGGACGTGGTCGGGGTCGCCCGCGGTCAGCGGGGTGGGGAAGGCGCCCGGGGTGTGCCGGTCGTGCACCGTGACCTCGGGCAGGGCGGCGAGCCGCTCGACGAGTTCGGCGCGGTCGACGGGGGCGGCGGCCTCCACCCACACCGCCTCGGAGTGGCAGTTGACGACCGGCACCCGCACACAGGTGGTGGTGACGTCCAGGTGCGGCAGGCCGAGGATCTTGCGGGACTCCTGGAGCATCTTCTGCTCCTCCAGGGTGAACCCGGACTCCAGCAGCCGGTCGATGAACGGTACGACGTTGAAGGCGAGCGCGGGCCGGAAGCGCTCGGAGGGCAGTTCGGCGTCGGGGTCGTGCAGCGCGACCTCGCTGCCCTCCTGGAGTTCCTCGATGCCGTGCTGGCCCTGTCCGGAGGCGGCCTGGTAGGTGCTGACGACGACCTGGCGGATGCCCCAGCGTTCCTCGACGGTGCCGAGGAGGCGCACCAGCGGGATGGTGGAGCAGTTGGGGTTGGCGATGATGCCGCTGACCGGCCGTCCGGTCACCGTGTGCGCGTTGACCTGCGGCACGATCAGCGGGGTGTCGGGGTCCATCCGGAAGGCGTTGGTGTTGTCGATGACCAGCGCGCCCTGCGCGGCGGCCTTCGGCGCCCACTCCTGGCTGACGGAGGTCCCGGCGGAGAAGAACGCGAGGTCGACGTCCGTGAAGTCGAACCCGGTGAGGTCCTCCACGGTGCGGGTGAGGCCGTCGACCTTCAGGGTGCGGCCCGCCGAGCGCGCGGATGCGGCCAGCCGGATGTCCCGGTGGCGCAGTCCGCGGGTCTCGATCAGCTCGATCAGGGTGTGGCCGACCGCCCCGGTCGCGCCGACGAGGGCGACGCGTGGGGCCTTGGGGTCGCTGACGTGGGTCATCGGTTCTCTCCGATCCGGGTGAGCGTGGGCGGCACGTCGTCCCGGGAGGCGCGGCGCCGGGCGCCGGGCAGCAGCCGCCAGCCGAGGTTCACGCCGAGCCCGGCCACCACGATCAGCGGGATGCCGAGGGCCTGGAGCGGCGTGATGCGGTGTCCGTAGACGAGCAGGTCGACGAGGAGGGCGACGGCCGGGTAGACGAAGGACAGCACCGCGATCCTCGCGGTGGGCAGTTTCTGGTACGAGGCGTACAGCAGGATGTAGAGCAGACAGGTGTGGATCACGCCGAGGCCGACCAGCCAGCCCCAGTCGGCGCCGAGTGAGGCGGTGGCGCCGAGCGCGGTGAACGGCAGCAGCAGCGGGATGCCGACGCAGACCTGGATGAGGGCGGTCAGTTCGGGCCGGACCGACGTCAGGTGCTTGGCGATGACGGTGGCGAAGGCGTACAGCAGCGCGGCGAGCAGGGCCTGGCCGACGCCGAGCAGATAGGAGCCGCCGCCCGCGCCGTCGGCGGAGGACAGGTCGGCGACCAGCACCACCCCGGCGAAGGCCAGCAGGATCCACCCGGCCTGGTGGCGGGTGAGGCGTTCCTTGAACAGCAGCAGGCCGAGCAGGACGACGTAGAACGGCTGGGTGTGGTAGACGACCGTGGCCACCGAGATCGACGTCTTGGTGTACGAGCTGAACAGCAGCACCCAGTTGAAGACGATGCACACCCCGCCGAGGGCGGCCAGCGCGAAGGTGCGGCGGGTGAAGCGGTGCGGGGTGAAGAAGCCGCGCAGCAGGCAGTACGCGGCGAGCGCGAGGGCGCCGAAGACACAGCGGAAGAAGACCACGTTGAAGCTGGACTGCCCGGACTCGACGACGAAGACGCCCAGGGTGCCCGACAGGACCATGGCGGCGGTGAGTTCGACGGCGCCTCTGGTCTGCCGCCGCGGGGTGGGGGTGGTCAAGGGGGGTACCTCGCCTTCGCGCTCGGGGGTCAGTGCAGGGGCACGGCGTAGTGCAGTCCGCCTCTGGTCCACAGCTCGTTGGGGCCGCGGGGCACCCCGAGGCCGGAGGCGCGGCCGAGGTTGCGCTCGTACAGCTCCGCGTAGGTGCCGACGGCGTCCAGGACGCGGGCGGCCCAGTGCGGGTCGAGTCCGGCGGCGGGGCCGTGCGCTCCGGCCTGCCGGGCGACGGCGGCGCGGCCCCAGACGCCGAGCCGGTGGCTCTCGTACTCGGCGGCGAACAGCAGTTGGAGCACCCAGCGGCAGATGCGGAACCAGCGCGGGTCGTCGTCGCGGACCACGGCGGCCATCGGCTCGCGGGAGATCTCGGTGGGCAGGATGCGGTGCGCGGCCGGGTCGGGCAGGCTGCGCCGGGCGCCCGCGAGGGCGACCTTGTCGAGGACGTAGGCGGCGCACTCCCCCGAGGTGTACGCGGCCAGCGCCTCGCGCGGGTCGTCGAAGGCGACCGGCTGGACGGCCAGTCCCCGGGGCCGGTACCAGGCGGCCAGGTTGTTCGGGCTGGTGGAGCCCGCGTGGACGGCGACCCGCTGCCCGGCGAGCTGGGCGGGGTCGTCGATCCCGGCCGCCTGGGGGACGAGGAAGCCCTCGCCGTCGTAGCAGGTGACCCCGGCGAACAGCAGGCCGTGCGCGGCCTCCCGGCCCATGGTCCAGCTGACGTTGCACACCGTCAGGTCGGCCTCGCGGGCGGCGAGTTGGGTGAGCCGGGCGGTGGGTCCGGTGGGCCGCCAGTCGACGGCCTCCGGGTCGGCGAGCACGGCGGCGGCGACGGCCCGTGCGACATCGGCGTCCAGGCCGGTCCACCGGCCGTCCTCGGTGCGCACGGAGAGACCGGGCTGCCCCTGCGAGACCAGGGCGCGTACGGCGCCGCGCTCCCGCACCCCGGTGAGCGTGTCGGCGAGGAGCAGCCGGGCGTTCACGCCGGGCTCCGCAGCAGGGCGCCGACGGTGTGCTCACGGTCGTAGCGGCGTTCGTTGAAGGCCAGCATGCCGGTGAGCCGGGCGGCGGTGACGGGGGCCGTGCACAGCAGGTCGGAGTGGCGGACGGTGACGGGCATGGCGCCCGCGGCGGACCAGGCGAGCATGCCGCGTTCGTCGATGACGGCGCGGGCGGCGCCCGCGTTGTCGCGGTGCAGGCAGTACGGCACGTCGAGGACGCCCCGGGCGAAGGCGGCGACCAGGGCGGCGCCCGTGGAGCGCCCGAGTGCGAGGGTGGCGCCCAGCAGGGTCCGCGCCTCGGCGAGCAGGCCGGTGTCGGCGGTGGGCGGGCAGTGCGCGGTGGCGCAGTCGGCGGCGGCCTGCCCGGCGATGGAGTCGGCGAACTCCAGCGCCTCGACGTTCTCCTCGATGGCGGGGATGCGGCGGGCCTCGGCGGGGGTCTTGACGATCAGGCGTTCGGTGCCGCTGTGCACGGCGAGCCGCGCGCTGTCCTCCAGCAGCCGGAACGAGCCGATGGGGGTGCGCGGGAAGACGCCCATGTAGGTGTAGAGGGTGATGTGCCAGTCGACGCCGGTGAGGTGTTCGGCGGCGAGCGTGCGCAGCGCGGCCAGGGCTTCGAGGTCCTGGCCGAGGTGGATCTGCTGGGCGTAGCTGAGGGAGAGCGAGCGCAGTCCGTGCTCGCGGAAGAACATGCCTTCCAGCACGCTCAGCGCGACCAGCAGCGAGGGCGGGCAGAGCTGGCCGAGCATGCAGCCGCCGAAGGTCTCCAGGTGCATGGGCCGTTCGGCGCCCGCGGCGAGTTCGCAGCAGCGCGCCCAGTTGTCGGCGGCCTCCGCCAGCGGGACCCGCCCGTACGGCAGGCAGTACGACACCGGGCCGCCCTCGGTGGCGTCCACCCCGGCGTCGACCATGATCCGGAACAGCTCCAGCGGGAGCGGCGAGCCGTGCCGCACCTGGACGGGGAAGTCGTCGCAGGCCACCTCGGCGAGGAGCGCGCGGACGGCCCGGGTGCCGTGCGCCTCCAGCGGGAAGCCGTTGAGTTCGGCGCCGTCGGCGAGGGCGCGCCGGGCGGAGGGGTAGTCGCCCACGCGGGTGTAGCTGTCGAGGGTGACGGTGCCGACGGTGGTGGCCCCGCAGTCGCGTACGGCGGTCAGACCGGCCCGCATCCGGTCCAGCTCGCCGAAGCCCATCCGCGGCTGGACGACGAGCCGTCCGGCCGTGGCGGCACCGCGGACGAACTCCGCGAACCGGGTCATCAGCTCGCTCCGGCCGGTATGCGCTCCGGGTCCGCGCGGCGCGGTCGGGCGGCCAGCGTGTCCAGGAACGCCCGGAAGTCGGCGACCATCCGCTCGGGCGTGGTGCGCGGTGACTCGTCGAAGACCGCGTCGAAACCGGCGTCCAGCAACTGCCGCAGGGACGCCGCGTCGCCGGTGCCGCGCACGCCGAGCTTGCCGCCGATGACGACGGGCAGGGCGGCGAGTTCGGGGTCGGCGCGCAGGGCGCGGATCAGCCGCAGCCCGTCCAGGCGGCCGTGGCCGTTGACGGTGCTGAGCACCAGCAGGTCGGGGCGGTCGGCGCCGCGGCAGGCGGCCATGACGGTGGCGTCCGGCGGGCAGACGCCGACATTGGTGACCTCGTGCCCGGCCTCCTCCAGCAGCAGCTGCACGTACACGAGATTCCACATGTGCGCATCGGAGGAGACGCTGGAAACCACGATGCGCAGCTTCCTGGTGCGGGTCGGGTAAGCAGACATACCCTCACTCTTCGAATTGCCGGAGGGAATGTACAGCGCCCACCGAACGGAATTCCGAAAGCCGCGATCAAGTTTTTCTATAGGGTTCTCTAGGGACGGGGAGGGGCATATGCCCAGGTGGGGCTGGGTGAGGGCATCAGAGGGAGAAGTGCCGGGTGAGGAAATCCGTGGTGACACCGCCCCGACGGAATTCGGGATGGCCGATAATTTCCTGGTGCAGCCCGATGGTGGTGTGCACACCGGGTCCTGACACCTCGAATTCGGCGAGGGCGCGCCGGGTGCGGTCCAGGGCGGTGGCGCGGTCCGGGCCCCAGACGATCAGTTTGCCGATCATCGAGTCGTAGTAGGGGCTCACCCGGGAGCCGGGGACGTAGTCGGTGTCGACGCGGACCCAGGGGCCGCCCGGGGTGCGGTAGTTCTCCAGCAGTCCGGGGGTGGGGGCGAAGCCGCGCTCGGGGTCCTCGGCGTTGATCCGGCACTCGATGGCGTGCCCGCGCACCTCGATGTCGTCCTGCTTGACGGTGAGCGGCATCCCGGCGGCGACCCGCAGTTGCTCGGCGACCAGGTCGACGCCGGTGACGAGTTCGGTGACGGGGTGCTCGACCTGGATGCGGGCGTTCATCTCCATGAACCAGAAAGCCTCTTCATCACCCGCTTCCAGGAGGAACTCGACCGTCCCGGCGCTTCGGTAGCCGACCGCGCGGGCCCCGGCGACGGCCGCCGCGCCGAGCCGCTCGCGCAGGGCGGGGCTGAGGTCCGGGCCGGGTGACTCCTCCACGAGCTTCTGGTGGCGGCGCTGCACGGAGCAGTCGCGTTCGCCGAGGTGGACGGCGCCGTCGAAGTCGTCGCAGAGCACCTGGATCTCGATGTGCCGGGTGCGCGGGAGGTAGCGCTCCAGGTAGACCGCGCTGTTCTTGAACACGGCCTGGGCACCGGCCCGGGTGGTGGCGTAGGCGTCCCGGAGGTCCTCCGGACGCTCGACGACGGTGATGCCCCGTCCGCCGCCGCCCGCCGCGGCCTTGATGATGACCGGGTAGCCGATCTCGCGGGCGATCTCCTCCGCGGACTCCACCGAGTCGACGGGTTCGGTGGTGCCGGGCAGCAGCGGCAGCCCGGCGGCGGTCATCAGCCTGCGCGCCACCGCCTTGTCGCCGACGTTCTCCATCACCTCCGGCGGCGGGCCGATGAAGGTGATGCCGTCGTCGGCGCAGATCTCGGCGAAGTAGGGGTCCTCGGAGAGGAAGCCGTAGCCGGGGTGGACGGCCTCGGCGCCGGTCTTGACGGCGGCGCCGATGATGTTGGGGATGTTGAGGTAGCTGCGGGTGGGCGCGCCCGGCCCGATGTGCACGGCCTCGTCGGCGGCGCGCACGAAGCGGGCGTCGGCGTCCGGCGTGGAGTACACGGCGACGGTACGGATGCCGAGGTCGCGGCAGGTGCGGATGATGCGCAGCGCGATCTCGCCGCGGTTGGCGATGAGCACCTTGTCGAACATGGCACCCGCCTCAACCGGCCGGGACGAGGTCGATGAGGGGCTGCGCGTACTCGACCACCTCGCCGTCGCTCACATGGATGGCCTGGACGGTGCCCCTGACCTCGGCGGTGATGGAGTTGAGCAGCTTCATCGCCTCGATGACGGCCAGTTGCTGCCCGGCCTCCACGGTGTCGCCGACCTTGACGAAGGGCTCGGCGCCCGGGGAGGCGGCCTGGTAGTAGGTGCCGACGAGGGGCGCGGTGACGCGGACGAGGTCGGTGGAGGGCGGGGGGTCGGCGGGCTGCGGGGTGTGCTCAGCGGGCGCGGGGGCGGCGGCCGGGGCGGCCGGGGTCGTCTCCCACTCCACGTCCACGCTGAGGGCGCCCGCCCGCAGGGTGATCCGGCGCAGGGTGCCGGGGAGTTCACGGGCCAGCAGGCGCGTCTGCGTCCGTAGCTCCGCCACCGTCATCGCGGCGGCGCCGGAATCCGTCTGTGTCTCGGTCTCAGTGCTCATCGTGCATCTCCCAGTCCACTACGGGCTGAAGTCGGGGATCCCCGAAGCGGTCGAACCGCCGCCGCCGGGCGGCGACGAGCTGCTCCGCGGACCGTTCGAGCAGCGGGGCCAGGGTCCGCACCAGGGCGCCGCGCACGGTCAGCGCGGTGGTGTGCGGCGCGGTGTGCGCCCCGTCCGGGGGCTCGGGCACGATGCCGTCGACGACACCGAGGCGGAGCAGGTCGGAGGGGGTGAGCCGGAGTGCTTCGGCGGCGCGGTCGGCGTGTTCGGCGGTGCCGAAGAGGATGGTGGAGCAGCCCTCGGGGCTGATGACCGAGTAGTAGGCGTGCTGCAGGATCAGCACCCGGTCGGCGACGCCGAGGGCGAGGGCGCCGCCGCTGCCGCCCTCGCCGGTGACGACGGAGACCACGGGGACGCGCAGCCGGGACAGTTCGAGGATGCAGTCGGCGATGGCGACGCTCTGGCCGCGCTCCTCGGCGCCGATGCCGGGGAACGCGCCCGGGGTGTCGATGAACGCGATCACCGGCAGCCCGAACCGGTCGGCGAACCGCATCAGCCTGAGGGCCTTGCGGTAGCCCTCGGGGCCGGGCATCCCGAAGTTGCTGTGGACGAGCGCGGCGGTGTCGTGGCCCTTCTGGTGGCCGAGCACCAGCACGCTCTGCCCGCCGAGCCGGGCCAGCCCGCCGACCAGCGCCGCGTCGTCGCCGTGGCAGCGGTCGCCGCGCAGTTCCACGAAGTCGTCGAAGACCTGGCCGAGGTAGTCGAGGGTGGTGGGCCGCTCGATCATGCGGGCCAGGGCGACGAGTTCACGGGTGGAGCGGGTGGCGACGATCGGGCGGTCCAGGAGCACGGCCGGGTCGGGCGCGGCGGGCAGTTCGGGCACCGAGGGCCCGAGCAGGGTCAGCAGCCGGGCGAGGTGCTCGCGCTGGTTCTCGCGCGGGACGACGGCGTCGAGCATGCCGTGCTCCAGCAGGAACTCGGCGCTCTGGAAGCCGGGCGGCAGCTCCTGCCGGATGGTGTTGCGGATGACCTGGGGCCCGGCGAAGCCGATGAGGGCGCCCGGCTCGGCGAGGATGACGTCGCCGAGCATCGCGAAGGAGGCGCTGACGCCGCCGAAGGTCGGGTCGGTGTTGAGGTTGATCACCGGTACCCGGGCCTCCCGGAGCCGGGCGATCCACTGCGCGGTCTTGGCCATCTGCATCAGCGACAGCGCCCCCTCCTGCATCCGCGCCCCGCCGGAGGCGGCGACCAGCAGTAGCGGCAGCCGCTCGTCGAGGGCGGTGCGGGCGGCGGCCGTGACCCTCTCGCCGACGACGGTGCCCATGCTGCCGCCCATGAAGGTGAAGTCGAGGACGGCCACGACGACCGGGCGGCCACGGATGGTCATCCGGCCCGTGAGGACGGCGTCCTGGCGTCCGGTGCGCGCCTGGGCGTCCCGCAGCCGCTCCGGGTAGGGCTTGCTGTCGGTGAAGCCGAGCAGGTCGCGGGGCGGGTAGTCGTCGGCGAACGCCTCGAAGCTGCCAGGGTCGGCGAGCTGGGCGACGCGTACGTCCGGCGGGATCCGGAAGTGGAACTGGCACTCCGGGCACACCTTGCGGTTGCGGTCGAGGCGTTTGCCGTAGACGAAGTTGCCGCAGGAGGCGCACCGGCGCCACTGGACGTCGTGCTGTGCGGCCCGTACGGGTCCTGGTGTGGTGGTCATGCCGCTCGCTTCCCGTGTCGCTCGCCCGGCACCGGAGGGGTCTGCCGCTGGGGTGCGGAGTCGGTGGCGGCCGCCATCCCGAAGCGGGGCATGTTGCGGTAGACGGAGTGCATCCGGTCGGGCGAGATGATGTAGGCCTCGTGGAAGATGCCGACGGCGCCGTCGTCGCGCACGGCCCGGTTGAACCACGCCCACATGGTGCGGTGGCGGCCGTCGACGCGGTGCGAGTAGCGCATCAGGTCGTCCATGCTGCGCCAGTACTGGACCATGATCACGGTGCGGTTGAACCAGGCCCGGGAGTACAGGAAGCCGTGGTCCTTGTTCTTCCGCAGCTCGATGAGCATCGGGATCATCGAGCCGATCACCGGCATCCAGCGGTGCACCATCCGGAACTTGTTGATGCGCAGGCCGATCAGCAGCACCACCGTGCCCTCGGGCGGGGCCGCGATCCGCGGCTCGGTGATGACCTTGAGGTCCATGGGGTTCCTCTTTCGGTGTCGGCTGGGCGATCGGGTGGGGGTCGAGCCGTGCCGTCAGGGGGTCAGAAGGGGTAGCCGCGCGGGGGTGAGCTGGTGGTGAGGGTGCGCCAGCGGGTGAACGCCTCCAGGGCGGCGGGACCGCCGAAGCCGTGGCCGTTGCCGGAGGCGCCGATGCCGCCGAAGGGCAGCACGGCGTCCTGGACGACGGTCTGGTCCCCGATGTGGGCGACGCCGCAGCGCAGTTGACGGGCGATGGCCGCGCCGCGGGCGGGGTCGGCGGTGTAGACGGCGGCGGTGAGGCCGTGGTCGGAGGTGTTGGCGAGGCGTACGGCGTCGGTGTCGTCGGCGACGGCGGTGACGGTGGCGACGGGGCCGAAGACCTCGGTGTGGAAGATGTCCATCTGCTCGGTGACGTCGGCGAGGACGGTCGGCGGATAGTACGCGCCGAGGGGCCGTCCGCCGGTGACCAGCCGGGCGCCCTGGGCGACGGCCTGCTCGACGGCGTTCGCGATGGTGGTGAGCTGGCGGCGGTCGATGATCGGCCCGATCTGGGCGTCCTCGCGGTGCGGGTCACCGATCCGCAGTGCGGCGGCGTGCCGGGCGAGGGCGCGGGTGTAGTCGTCGGCGACGGCGCGCTGGACGAGATGCCGGCGCGCGGACATGCAGATCTGCCCCTGGTGCAGGAAGGACCCCCACGCCCCGGCGGAGGCGGCCCGCTCCACGTCGACGTCGTCGAGGACGACGAAGGCGTTCTGCCCGCCGAGTTCGAGGACGGCCCGCTTGAGGAGGCGTCCGCACTGGGCGCCGATCTCCCGTCCCACGGCCGTGGATCCGGTGAAGGACACCATCGCGACGTCCGGCGCCTGCACGAGGGCGGAACCGGTCTCGGCGTCGCCGTGCACGATCTCCAGCACCCCGGGCGGCAGTCCGGCACGGTCGAAGGCCTCGGCGAAGAGGGTGCCGCCGCTGAGCGGGGTGTGCGGGTCGGGTTTCAGGACCACGGTGTTGCCGAGGGCGAGCGCGGGGCCGAGCGAGCGGGCGGCGAGCAGCAGCGGGAAGTTCCACGGCACGATCACGCCTACGACGCCCAGCGGGACACGGCTGACGGAGGCGGTGCGGTCGGGTTCGCTCGCGGTCACGGACGGGTCGGCGTACTCGCGGGCGAGGCGGGCTCCGTGCCGTAACTCCTCGGCGGCGAGAAGGACTTCGTAGAACGCCTTGCCGGGGATCGCGCCGCCCTCGCGGACCAGCAGGTCCTGGGCCGCGCCCGTGCGTTCCACCAGCAGGTCGGCGGCGCGTTCGACGAGGGCGGCGCGCTGGTCGGCGGGGGTGGCGGACCAGCCGGGGGCGGCGGCAGCGGCGCGCCGCGCGGCGGAGGCGACGAGGTCGGGGGTGGCCAGCTCGACGGTGCCGAGTTCCTCGCCGGTGGTGATCTCGCGGCTGGTCAGCCGGGTCGGGGTCCGGGTCTGGGTGGTCACGGGCGTACCTCGGTTCCGTCGCGGGCGGGGCAGCGTGCGCAGTCGTCGGTCTGGGCGTCCAGGGCGCGGCGCAGGCGCCGTAGGCAGCGGGTGCGGATGGGGCCGACGGAGCCGACCGGCATGGCCAGCGCGGCGGCGATCTCCTGGTAGGAGGGCGGGGGGTCCTGGAGGGCGTGCAGCAGGACGCCCCGGCACTGCTCGGAGAGGCTCTCCAGGGCCCGGGCCACCTCGCGCCGCCGGTCGGCGCGCAGGGTGATCTGCTCGGGGCTCTCGTGGTGTCCGTCCTCGCGGTGACCGACGAGGGACTCCAAGGCCTCGCTGTCCCCGACCATCACCAGACGGCGGTCCCGGGAGGCGGCCCTGATGGCCTCGCGCCGGGCGACGGTGGCGAGCCAGTCCCCGAGCCGCTCCGGATCCCGTATCCGGTGCACGTTCTGCATCAGCCGGAACCAGGTCAGCTGACGCACGTCCTCCGCGTCACAGCGACTGACCCGATGGCTGCGGGCGACCGACCACACCAGCCTCCCGAACCGGTCGACGGTCTCGTCCCACGCCTCCGCCTCCCCACGGGCACACCCCGCGAGCAGTTCCGCGTTCCCCTTCGCCTTCGGCGACATCGCCCCTCCGCGTGACCACACCCCTGGCGCTCCGGCACGTTCCTCGGTCCATGCAACACACCGGGGGGACGGGCCGGGGGCCTGCGGCGATGTCAGGTAGCGGTCATACCAGGAGTGGACAGCGGAGGGACGGGGAGGGCACGCGCGCGTCATCGGGCCGGGTCCCGGGGCGCGGTGGGCAGCAGCTCCGCCATCGCCGAGCGCAGCCGGACCGGGACCGGGCCCTCGTCGTGTTCCGTCGTGCGGATGGCGATGCCGAGGGCGAAGCGGTCCCAGACCTGGAGGACCTGGATCTGCCACAGGGGGCGTTCGGGTTCGGGGATCTCGTCGTCGACGACGGCGAGACCGCCGCCGCGCAGACGGTGGACGGAGAAGGCGTCGAAGCCGCGGGCCATGCCCATGCCGGTGGCCTTGGTGTAGGCCTCCTTGGCCACCCAGGAGTCGGCGAAGGCGTGCCCCTGTTCGCGGTCGCGGCGCAGGACCTCCTGCTCCAGCGGGGTGAAGACCTTGGGCGCGAACTTCAGGGCCTCGGGGCGGGCGGGGGTGTTCTCCGCGTCGACCCCCGCGGTTCGGCCGCGTACCACGATCGCGGCGATCAGGCCGTTGGTGTGGGTGATGTTGAAGTCCAGGCCCCAGTCGGACTGGTGGGTCGAGTGGATCGAGGGGCGGCCGAAGCGGCCCTTGTCGAAGCGCCACTCCGCCGGGGGCACGTCGGCGTACTGCGACAGCACCTGCCTCGACAGCAGCCGCGCGCCGAGGAAGCGGGTGCGGGCGGCGGGGAACAGCAGCCGGTCGTGCCGGGCGCGTTCCTCCTCGGTGAGGAGGTCAAGGCCACCGGTCGCCTCGGCGAAGCGGGGGACGTCCTCCTCCGCGAGAAGCCATACGTCCGCGCCCCCGGCGAGCGGGTCCTCGGTCGTCGGGCCCGGCGGGGCCATGGTCGTCGTGGTCATCCGCCCTCACCACCTCACCCGGAACGGCCGGTGTGCGAACAGCCGTCCCTCACCGTGCGCGTCGGTCATGATCCGGGCGACCTCGGCGATGTCGTCGGGGCCGGTCACCGTCCGCGTGGGGTGGAAGCGGCGCAGCAGCCGCTCCAGGCAGAGCAGCAGCACGGCCGGTGAGCGCAGCGCGGGTGCGAAGCTGTCGCGGCCGTGCAGGAAGAGGTGGACGCAGGCCGCTCCGGCCGCCACCGCCGTGTACTGCTTGGCCAGGTCGTACAGTTCCGCCGACTGCGACGCGGCCCGCCCGCCCTGCTCGGCGTGCAGCTTGGCGTGCTCGTCGGCGAGGCGGTGCACCTCGTCGGCCAGTCGTCCGGCGGTGTCCGCGCACGCGGACAGCCAGGCCGCCTCCCGCCCCTCCTCCGCGTCCGCCGCCCGGCGCAGTGCCGCGACCGCCGACCGCAGCGCCAGCACCGAGTCGTCGCCGCCCCGGCTGAACAGCTGCTGTGCGGCGGGCTCGTACGGTGTCATGGGTGCCGCGGGGTCGAAGAGTCGGGCGACGGTCTGCTCGGCTCGCGCCACCGCCGCCGGGTCCTGCCCGACCGCGTTCCCCAGCAGGCCCGGCAGTTGCAGGGCGATGTTCTTGAGGTTCACCACCGTGTTGCCGTCGGCGAAGTTGGAGATGGCGAAGTCCCGCAGCACCTTCTGGAAGACGCCGTGCCGGGGGTGGGCGCGCAAGTAGTAGCGGGCGCCCAGGACGGTCGTCAGCCGGGCCAGCGTCTCCTCCAGGAACGTCGGCACGAAGTACTTCACGACCGACGACCAGACACTGGCCTGCGCGGGCGCGACCTGGAGGGAGCGCACGGCGCCCGTGGTCAGCGCGTCGGCGACCAGCAGATCCGCGAAGCTCTCGGCGAGCTGCCGCCGCGAGTACGGCACCTCGGCGACCGTGGCGCCGAAGATGACCCGGTGGAGGGCGAAGTCGAGGGTGGTGCGCAGGGCGGTGTCCACACAGGCCATGGCGATGCTCGCGATGGCGATGCGCGCCAGCTGGCTGCTTTTCAGGGCGATCTCCAGGCCCTGCCCGACCCGGCCGACCAGCGCGCCGTCCGGCACCCGGCAGTCGGTGAGCCGTACGCCGCTCATGTCGAGGCCGCGCAGCCCGTGCAGGGGCTGGTCGGGGAGGTGGCGGAGCTGTCCGTCCGGGATCCCGGCCTTCTCCACGGCGAAGACCGAGTAGCCGCCGGGGCCGCCCTTGTCGGAGGTACGGGCGAAGACCATCACCGTGGAGGCGACGGTGGCGTTGCCGATGGTCCACTTCTCGCCGTTGAGCAGCCAGCCGCCGTCGGTGCGGCGGGCGTGGGTCTCGTTGGCCAGGACGTCGCTGCCGTGCCGCCGCTCCGACAGGCCCCAGGCGAGTTTCCGCCCCGCCCGGATGGCGTCGGCGAAGTGCTGGCGCTGCGCGGGGCTGCCCGCGATCCACACCGGCATGTAGCTGAGGCTGGTCAGCACCATCGCGGTGGCGGAGGTCGGGTCGCGGCGGCCGACGAGGCGGTAGAGGTTGAAGCCGTCCTCGACGTTGACGGCCCGGCCGCCGTTGGCCGCGGGCACGATCCAGTCGTACAGGCCCCATCCGGCGAGCAGGTCCACGAACTCGTGCGGATACCGCTGCTCCTCGTCCTGGGCGAGGATCCGGGCGTACGGCATGGGGGCAGAGGCGTCCCACGGGTCGCCCAGGTGGTCCTCCAGACCGGCCATGAGCGCGATCAGGTCGGTCATGTCGTCGTCTCCTCGTCCACGTCCTCTTCGGCGGGGCCCGGCGGCGCGTCGGACAGCGGGACCGGGTGCGCGGTGAACAGCAGCCGTGCCGCGTCCAGGCGGGTCAGCGCGCGGTGGGCGGGCGGGAGGTCGGGCGCGGCTTGGCGCGGGTCGCGGCCCTCGGCGCGGGCGAGCAGCACGGCCAGTACGGCGGTGAGCCAGCCGGAGCCGCCGGGTTCCTCGCCGTAGAGCCCGTGCTCGGGGTGCGTCCACCAGGCCAGGGCCGCCGCGGCGGCCGTGTAGAGCAGGCAGCCGCGGTCGGCCAGGTCCAGCGACTCGGGCGAGGCGGCGCCCCGGCCCCGGTCGCGCTGGGCGGCCGACGCGGCGACGAAGGTGGCGGCCAGCGCGGTGCGTACGTCCCGCACCAGGCCCGCGGTCCGCCGCTCCCCGCGCTCGGTGAGCCGACCCGCGATGTCCTCGGCGTGGGCGGCGAAGCCGAGCAGCACCAGGTCCCGGGGGCGGGCGGACAGGTCGAGGGCGGCGGGGTCGAGGGCGGGCAGCGGCGCGCCGAACGCGCACAGCGCGGGGAGGCCGACGTCCGAGGTCCCGGGGTGGGTGAAGGGGGCGGCGTAGCCCGGCAGTTGGGGTGCGACGGCGCGCAGGACTCCGAAGGGGCTGGTGTCGATGGACTCCACGACCGCGTTGTCCCGCCGCGCCTTGTCGACGACGGCGCCGGGTCCCCGGGCCAGCACGCCCCGGGCGCCGAGCAGGGCGCCGGAGCGGGCGATCGCGGAGGCGGTGAGGCGGGTGGCGGTGCGCTTGACGACGTTGGAGCAGAGCCCGAAGGTGCGCGGGGAGAGGTGGGCGTAGCGCCCGGCGGTCAGGGTGACGACGTCGGCGGCGATCAACTCGGCCGCCGCGAGCGCGAGTTCGCGGGCCCCGTGCGGGGTGTCGGCGACCCGGACGCCGCCGACGCGCCTGCCACGGGTGAAGCGCAGGGCGGTCCGCAGGGCGGTGTCGGCGGTGGCGAGGCAGGCGGCGGTGCTGAGCAGCCGTACGAGCTGCTGGGCCCGCATCGCCGCGGCGAGCCCGCCGCCGACGGTGCCGACGACGGCGGCGCGCGGCACCTCGGTGCCCTCGAAGACCAGGTCGGCGAAGTCGATGCCGCGCAGCCCGGTGACCGGCTGCGCGTCCTGCCGCCAGACGCCGTGCAGGTGGGCGGGGCCGAGCAGTACGGCGGTGAAGGCGGCGGGACCGCGCGGCGCGGTGCGCGCCACCACGACCACGGCGTCCGCGGTGGCGCCCCGGCCCACGAGCCACTTGCGCCCGCTGAGCGCGTACCCGCCGTCGGCCTCGTCGAGGCGGCACCGTCCCGCGAGGACGTCGCTGCCGGAGTCCTCCTCGGACAGCGCGAACGCGATCGTACGGCCCTCCCGCACCCACTGGGCGACCTGCGCGGCCTGCTCGCCGGTGCCCGCCGCGAGCACGGTCATGACGGCCGAGCAGGACAGCAGGGTGGCGGGCATGACGGAGGCGTCACGCCGCGCCGCCACCCGGATCCGCACCAGCACGTCGTCGAGCGCGTCCAGCGCGCCCCCGAGCGCCGTGGGCAGACCCAGCAGCGGGAAGTCGACGGAGGCGAGCCGCCCGGCGAAGGCGGCCGGGTACTCCCCCGCGCGGTCCCGGACCACTCCGGCCGTGAACCCGTAGGGGTTGTCCGGCCGCCAGGGGTCCCCGAGCAGCGCGTCCAGGCGCGCGGCGGCGGCGAAGGGCGCGGCGCCGGTGGGCGGCGGCGCGACCAGCGGTGCCGTGGGGGCTGACGGCGCCGTCATGGCCGTACCCCCGGCGCGTCCGCGTCCGCCGGGCTCTGTTCCGGGACCGGGTAGGCGGCGATCGCCGGGGACAGGGCGAGGCCCGCGGCGCGGAGCAGGGAGAGGCGTTGGTGGAAGGCGGCCCCGGACATCAGGTGGCGGGCGATGTCGGCGACCCGGCGGTTGCGGGGGGCGGCCAGATAGGTGCCGCGCACCCAGGAGTTGAAGCTGCCCATCGCGGGGCCGCACCAGATCTGGTAGTCCACCGCGCGGTCCGGCTCACCGGTCGTCGCCCAGCGGGAGGCCATGCCCAGGTACCAGCGGAAGATCAGCGCCGCCCGGCGCTTGGGGTGGTCGGCGGCGCGGGCGAGCTGGGCGGGGTCGCGGCGCTGGAAGTAGGTGACCGTCTCGTCCCAGACGTCGGTCAGCGGGCGGCGGAACACCTGCTGTTCGAGGCGGGCGCGGACCGGGGCCGGGATGGCGTCGATGCCGTCGTGGTCGCGGTACAGCTCGTACAGCTGGCGGGCCCGCATCGGGAAGAGTGTGCCGCGCTTGAGGACCTGTAGCTCCACGCCCATCTCGAACATGTCCGCCGCGGGCGCCATCTCGCAGTCGGCGAGGTCGGCGCGCGCCAGCATCTCCTTGACCAGGTCGGACGTCCCGGCCTCCACACAGGACTGGTTGACCGAGCCGGTGACGACGTAGTCGGCGCCCATCGCGAACGCCGCCCAGGCGGCCTCGGGGGTGCCGATGCCGCCCGCCGCGCCGACCCGGACCCGTACCGGATAGCCCAGTTCCCGCATCAGCGCGTCCCGCTGCCGCATGACGACCGGCAGTTGCGCGGGCAGCGGGCGGCGGTCGGTGTGGCCGCCGGAGTCGGCCTCCACGGTGATGTCGTCGGCGAGCGGCATCCGCGCGGCCAGCTCCGCCTGCTCCGCGCTGATCGCGCCCTCCTCGCGCAGCGCCCGCACCATCGCCTCCGGCGCGGGCCGGATGAACAGCTCCGCGATCTCGGTCCGGGACACCTTGGCGACGACCTTGTTCTCCGCGACCACCCCGTGCGGTCCGCCCGCCCGCAGCCCGGCCAGCCGGTAGCGCACGACGTGCGGGGTGAGCCCGAGGAACGCGGACGCCTCCACACACGGCACCCGGTGCTTCAGGTACAGCTCGACGGCGGTCCGCTCCAGCCGCTCCTCGCTGGGAGCGTGGATCAGGTTGCAGGCGTACGGCAGGCCCGGGATCTCGGCGGTGAAGCGCGCCAGCGCCTTCTCCACCGTCTCCGGCAGCACGCCCGCCGCGCCGTACGAGGCGAGGTACCCGGCCCGCGCCATGGCGATCACCAGGTCCGGGGAGGCGATGCCGCCCGCCATGGCGCCGCTCATGTACGCCTGCCGCACTCCGTACGCCGCCAGGAAGGCGGCACTGCCGAGGCGTTCGGGCCCCAGCGGCGGCACGGCGGCGACGACCTCGTACTCCCCGTCGGCCCGCACCCCGCCGCCCGTCGCGGCGCCCAGGCCGCGCGGGCCACGCACGATGTACACGGGTTCGTCCAGCCGGGCCAGCGCCTGCTGGATCCCGGTCTCGCCGACCGCGGGTGCCACGGGCCCGCTCCACCGCGGCCACGGCTGCTCGGTGGTCATCTGGCTGCTCCTGTCGGTGGAGTTACGGCTGGTGGGCGCTAGTCGTGGTGGATCTCGACGCCGATGCCGTCGAGCCGGTAGATCCGCAGGGTCGACTTCCACACGTGTCCGTCGCCGGTGAGGACGATCCGCCCCGGTTCGCGCCGGACCTCCCTCAGGTGCACGTCGAACTCCATGTCGGGGTCGTCGCGCAGGATCTGACCGCGGTACGACCAGCTCGTCTCGCTGCCCCTGAGCAGCGCGAACCGCGGATTGCGCAGCCCCTCGGTGAGCCCGGTCTCGACGGCGTACACCTGCATCCCCTGCAGCAGCGCCTCCACGCCGAGGGAGCCGGGCATCACGGGGTCGCGGTGGAAGTGGCGGGAGAAGTACCACTCGTCGGGCCGGATGGTGCGGTGGCCGCGCAGATAGCCCTGCCCGTGCTCGCCGCCGCCCGGCAGCACGTCCACCCATTCGACGAGGTCGAGATGGCCGCCCGCGAGGCGCGGGCCCGCCCCGTTGGCCCGGAAGGCGCCGAGGTCGACGCGGCGGACGCCCGGGGGGCGCGACGGCCGCTGGTCCAGCCAGGGCAGTACGTGCTCGCCCTTGTCGAGGCCGACCTGCCGGGCGAGCGCCTTCTCGTTGAAGTAGCCGAAGAGGGACTCGCCGGTGTAGAAGACCTCGCCGTCGGCGGAGAGTTCGTAGGAGAAGTTCTGCAGGATGGAGCCCGGCATTCGGTCGCTGGAGAGCAGCGTCGAGCGGTGCTGGATGGTCTTGCCGCGCAGGTCGACGTCCTTGAGGAGGGTGGCGCGGCCGTCCAGGTTGCGGATGCTGAACCGCTCCTCCGGGAAGGGCAGCGTGGCACCCAGGTAGTAGCCGAGGAGGATCGCCGCCTGGAGGCTGGACTCCATGAAGACGCAGTTCGGCATGTGCGGGTCGCCGTTGTCGGCGTAGTACCAGGCGTCGGGCGGTGAGTCGTACTCGGTGACCATGACCGCGCCGCGCTTCAGCGTGCCGCGGGTGCCGTCGAGGCGCATCACCCGGTCGACGAAGAGGAAGTCGCCGTTGGGGATGTAGGGGGCCCGGCTGTTGGCGTAGATGTCGAACTCGGGGCCCATGGCCACCGCCAGGTCGCCCTTCGCGGCGTGCGCCATGTGGAACTCGTTGAGCAGCGCGGGCTCGCCGGTGGCCGGGGAGAGACGGCCGAGGAAGTGCGGCACGGTGCCGCCGGTCTCCGGGCGGTAGGGCGTGCCGGGCTTCTCGCACAGCCGGATGCCGAGGCCGGTGACGCCGATCGACGGGGTGCCGTCGCGCAGCACGACCACGTCGGCGACGACGGCGGGGCGGGGCAGCAGGGTCAGTTCGGTGATGTCGACGCGGTACTCGACGCGCTCGTTGCGCGGGGTGATCTGGCCGCGCACCTTGACCTCGGTGCGCAGGTCGGGCACCGGCTGGAAGCGGGCGTCGGGGAGGGTGAGGTGGAGGCCGAGGGAGAGGGCGTACACCTCGAGGAGTTGGACCGCGCCTTCCGCGACGAGGGATCCGGCCAGCACCGGGTCGTCGGGGAAGTGGCTGGTGAAGTACCAGGCGTCGGGCTGGAGCCGTTTGACGGCCTCGATCCGGCCGAGGCCGTGGCTGCCGCCGGTGCGGTCCAGGAGGGTGACCTCGTCGGCCATCCGCAGCATCCCGTCGGGCAGCCTGAGGGAGGTGTTGCAGCCGGGCGGCTGACCGTGCCCGGGGCCGAAGACGTCGGTGACACGGCCCTCGGCGAGCGCGTCGAGATCGGCGCCGGTGAGGGTGGTGCGGTGGGTGGCGGCGAGCGGCTTGAACGCCGAACGCGCCGGGTCGGGGGCGGACTTGGCGACGGCGGCGCGACTTCCCTGCACCAGCCCGGGGGACGCCTCCAGTTCCTCGTCCGTGAAGAACCCCGCGCAGGCGTTGTTGAGCTTGAGGATCAGCTCGCCGTCGGCGTAGCAGTCGTAGTGGAAGAAGAACAGCAGGGTGTCGCCCTGGCGGACGAACTGGTCGATCCAGATGTCGTAGCGCAGGGTCTGCCCGGTGCGGGGCAGGTCGCCGACGAAGCTGAGGCTGCTGTCGAGCAGGCGGTAGACCCGCTGGCCCCGGTTGGTGAAGTCGGCGCCGAGATAGCTGATCAGGAGCAGGTCGCACTGCCCGGCCTCGATGGTGACGGCGGGCGGGACCTGACCGTCGACGGCGTACCAGGCGTCCCGTGGGACGTCGTACTCGGTGCGGATGAACGACGGCTTGAACTCGCCGGGCTCCGCGTCCAGCCGGGTGACGCGGGTGGCGAAGAGATACGGCGGGGCGGGGAGCCGGACGCGGCGCGGGTAGCCGTCGATGCGGGCGAAGCGCGGGCCGAAGACGTCGCCGACCTTGCCGATGGCGAACTGGAGGAGGTCGTGTTCGTCCCAGACGACGCCTTCGGGTTTGGGCGGGCGGACGGGGGCCGGGGGCGTCTTCGGGGCCGCCGACAGTACGGCCGTCAGCTCCTCCCGCAACGCCTGCTGGGCGTCCAGCACCTCGCGGTGCGCCTCCAGGATCTCGGCGCGCAGGCTGCGGACGAGGGCCAGGGTGGCGGCGTTGTCGTCGGAGCGCCGGACGGGGGTGGGGGCGGGTTCGGGCTCGGGGGCGGGGGCGGGTTCGGGGGGTACGGGGAGGGGTTCGCCGAAGACGGCGGGGCGGGGTGGTACGTCGGGCACCTCGGGGGTGGGCTCCGGTGCCGGTACGGCTGTCGCGTCGGTCGCGTCGGTCGCGGGGAGCATCGTGACCGGTTCCCGCTCCAGCGTCAGCGCGGGTACGGGCGGTCCGGCGGCGGGGCGGGTCGGCATCGCGGGGTCCCCTTCCGTGGCGGGGGGTTGCGGGGCGGGCGGTTCCGGTACCGGAGGTCGCGGGGCGGGCGGTTCCGGTACGGGGCTGGCGGACCCGACGAGCACCGGCACCGGCGTCTCGGTCCTCACCGGTAGCGTCCGCACCGCCCGTACGACCGGTGCCGCCGCCTCCGCCACCAGCGGTGCCACCGGCTCCCCGCCCACCGTGAAGGTGCGCAGCCCCACGGGACGCGGGCCGGGTGCGGTGCGGGGGCGGAAGGGGGTCAGGTCGACCGGGATGCCGTGCGTGGCGAGGCGGGCGACCAGGCGGGCGATGTCGGTGGCGCCGCGGGCGCCCCGGCGGTCGACGGGGACGGACAGGTGCGGGGCCTCGGTGAGGGTCTCGTGGATCCAGCGGGAGCAGGTGCTGGACGGCCCGACCTCGATGAAGCACCGGAAGCCGTCCTCGTAGGCGCGCCGCACCAGGCGCGGGAAGTCGACGGTCTCGCGGAGCGTGACGGCGATGTTGGCTGCCACCGTGTCCTGGTCGAGGTCGTCGACGGGGGCGTAGTGGCGGCTGCTGTAGAGGACCAAGTCGCCGGTGTCGCCGGTGGGATAGCGGTTGAGGTCGGCGAGTTCCGGCAGGACGCCGTCGACGACGGGGCTGTGCATGACGTGGTTGGCGGGTGAACGGGCGCTCCGGCAGCCGAGGGCGTCGATCAGGGCCCGGCACTGGGCGGGGTCGCCCGCGACGACCACCTCGGCGGGGGTGTTGACGTGGGTGATGAAGACCCGGTCGTAGCCCGCGACGGCCGCCCGTACCTCGTCCGAGGGGGCGAGCAGGACGTGGGTGGCCCAGACGTCCTGGTCGGGCACCTCGTCGCCGAGGCCCCACAGCTCGCGCACGGTCCGCTTGGGGCCGCGCAGCCGGTCGACGAAGAGGGGCGAGGTGTCGATCTTGGTGGTGGCGCGGGCCTCCTTGAGCCAGCCGCCGGTCGCGAACAGCATGCTGGACTCGCCGAGGCTGTAGCCGAACGCGCCGTGCACCGGCACGCCGAGGACCTCGCGGACCAGGTCGGTGGACAGCAGCGCGTAGCTCGTGCCGACGGCCAGCATCAGCGGGATGTCCTCGATGAGGTCGGCCTCCCGGCGCATCAGCTCGCGCCGGTCGAGCGGGGCGTGCCCGCGCGGGTAGAGCAGCGCGGAGCGCAGCATGTCGGCGGGACGCTCGGCCTGGGTCTCGAAGCGGGGCAGCAGACCGGGGAAGGCCCGGAACATCGCCCTGCCCAGGCCCAGATAGGAGTTGAAGGCGCCCGGGTAGACCAGCGCCGTCTTCGCGCCCGATCCGCCCGCCGGGCGGGCGGCGAAGCAACTGCCGGAGGGCGAGGTCCACTCGCCGCCCGCGCGATGGACCTCCGGCAGGTCCTTGACGGCCCGGTCGAGCTGGCGGACGAGCCCGACCGCGTCGTCGGCGACGAGTACGGCCTTCAGCGCGGCGGGCCGGTCCTCCACCAGCCGCGCCCAGTCGCCGCCGCCCTCGACGGCGTCACGGAGTTCCGCGAGCCGCCGCAGCAGGCTGCCGATGTCGTCGGCGCCGACGGGTACGACGAGGCTGCCGCCGGAGCGCACCCAGTCGGTGGCGGCCACCTCGCCGCGGGTCTGCGCGCCGCCGAGCACCAGGTGGGCGTGGCTGCCCGCGGTGCCGGTGACGGCGACACAGGCGGCCCGGCGGCCGTCCCGGCGCTGCCGCAGCCAGGGCCGCGAGTCGGTGGCGAGGAAGAACGCGGAGCCGGTGAGGGAGTCGGCGGCCACACCGCCCGGCGCGACCGGCTGGTAGGCGTGGTGCAGGCAGAGCGCGGCCCGGATCAGCTGGGCCATGGCGGAGGCGCAGCCGGTGTCGCCCACCGCCGAGTCGACGCCCGACAGCGCGGTGCGCAGGGCACCCCCGGCCCGCTCGGCGGACCACACCCGGCCGAGCCCGGTCAGGACGGCGCCGTCCGCCGCCCCGGCCTCGACCAGCTCGACGTCCGCCGGGACGAGTCCGGCCGCCGTCAGCGCCTCCTCCGCCGCGGCGGCGACCAGGTCGGCGTCCGGCTCCGGGGAGAGCGTCGGCGCGTGGCGCACGGCGAGGGCGTCCACGGTGGCGTACACGGTGCGGTCAGGCGGGACCGAGCCGGGCCGGGTGACGACCACCGCGCCCGCCCCCTCCCCCAGCACCCGTACGCCGCCCGGCTGCAGGAGTGCGCGGGCCAGCGCCGACTCGGGCCCGGCGGCCAGGTCGACCGCGCCGACGAGCACCGCCTCCACGCTCGGGTCGAGCAGCAGCAGCCGCGCGGTGTCGAGCGCGTCGACGCCCACGGCGCTGTCCGAGGAGACGGTGAAGGAGGGGCCGGTGAGGTTCCACAGGGAGGAGATCCGGGCGGCCATGATGTTGCCGATGTAGCTGAGGACCTCGTTGGCCTCGATGGAGTCGTGGATGCCGTCGCGGGCGGCCCGGGTCAGCGCCGCGAGCTGGTCGTCCGTGGGGTCGAGTCCGGCCCGCGCGCACCAGGCGGCGAGCTTGCGCCCGAGCGCGTACCGGGCGGCGTGCCCGTGGGCGCTGGGCTCCGTCTCCATGCCTAGGACGACGGCGACCCGGCGTCCGCCCCCGCCGGGTCCGGCGCGCTCGTACCCGGCGTCCTTCAGGGCCTCCTCGGCGACCCGCATCATCAGCAGGTGCTGCTGGTTGAAGTGGTCGAGGTCGTTCGGCGGGATGCGGTACGAGGTGGCGTCGACGTCGAAGTCCTCGACGTAGGCGGCGCGTGGCACCCGGTCGTGGGCGAGCCCGGCGCGGTCCAGCGGTCCGCCGGTGACGGCCTCGAAGCCGCGCCAGCGCTTCGGCGGCAGGTCCCGTACGGCGCTGGTGCCGTCGTACCCGGCGCGTTCGAACGCGTCGAGGGTGGTGAAGGAGCCGAAGTGGGCGCCCATGCCGATGACGGCGAGCTGCGGCGGGATCTGGCGTCCTGGCGGGTCGTCCGGGCCGTCGGTGGCGGCCTCCGGCCCGGAGAGGACGACGTGCGCGTTGGTGCCGCCGAAGCCGAACGCCGAGACGGCGGCCCGGCGCACGCCGTCCGCCGGTACGGGCCACGGCACCGGCTCGCGTACCACCCGGTCGGCGACCGTGCCGGGCAGCGGCGCGGTCACTCCGGTGGTCGGCGGGATGGTGTCGTGCGCCAGGGCGAGGACGACCTTGACGAGGCTGCTGATCCCGGCCGCGGTCAGCAGGTGCCCGATGTTGCCCTTGACCGAGCCGAGCAGCGGGCCGCCGGGCCCGAAGTAGCGGGCCAGGCCGTCCAGTTCGGTGCGGTCGCCGAGCGGGGTGCCGGTGGCGTGGCACTCGACGTACCGCACCTCGCGCGGGTCGACGCCCGCCTCCCGGTAGGCGAGTTCGTACGACGCGAGCTGGCCCTCGACGTTCGGCACCAGCAGGTGCTTGCCGGGGCCGTCGTTGCCGAGGGCGACCGCGTCGATGACGGCGTACACGCGGTCGCCGTCACGGCGGGCGTCGGCGAGCCGCTTCACGGCGACCATGGCGGCGCCCTGGCCGGTGAGGATGCCCCGGGACCGGGCGTCGAAGGGCTGGCTGACGCCGTCCGGCGGATAGGCGCGCAGGTCGGAGAAGGAGAGGTGGATGACGGTCGGGTCGGGCGCGCAGACCCCGCCCGCGAGCATCAGGTCGACGCGGCCCGTGGCCAGGTGGGCGCAGGCGAGCTGGAGGGCGTAGAGCGCCGAGGAGCAGGCGGCGTCCAGGGTGTGGCGGGGTCCGCCGAGGCCGAGCGCGGCGGCGACGACGTGGGCGGGCAGGCCACCGGGCCAGAGGTCGTGGGCCCGCGCCGTCTCGCTGGCCGGGCCGCCGTCCTCCGCACGGGACGGCGGCCCAGCCACGGGGAAACCTGCCGCCGTGAGCCCCTCGGTCACGGCGGCGTCCCACAGTTTCCCCGCTGTCCGGCCGGAGGCCGGGGTGGGGAACGGGTAGTTCCCGAACACCACGCCGGTCCTCCGGCCGACGGCCCCGCCGGACGCGGCAGCGGGGGATACACCCGCGTCGGCCAGGGCGTTCGCGGCGGCCTTGAGCGCCCAGTGGAACGAGCGGTCCAGGCCCGCCAGTCGGTCGGCGGACAGCAGGTAGCCGTCGAGGGCGGCGGCCGTGGCCTCGGTCTCCGGGTCCAGGAAGCCGCCGCGGGTGCAGTAGATGCGGTGCCGGTCCCGGTGCGCCTCGGGGCCGGGCTCCGCGGCCAGCGGATCGTGTCCGAAGATGCGCTCACCGCCCTCGGTGCGGGAGTCCACCGCGTCGATCAGGTTGCGCCAGTAGCCGTCGGGGGTCGCGGCGCCCGGGAAGAGGCAGGACAGGCCGACGATCGCGTACGCGCCCATGGGGATCAGCCTCCGGGGGTCAGACCGTCACCGGGGCGAACCGGCCGCCGGACTGCCGGAACCGGCCCTCCAGCTCCGCGTCCTCCACGGCCGCCACGTCCTCGAACACCGCCAGCACCCGCCCCTGGGGGTCGACGGCGGTCACCGTGCAGGTGACGCCGGTCCGGCCGGTCCTGATGTCCTCCACGGCGATCAGGAACTCGGCGTCCGACGGCAGCGGCGCCAGCAGCCGCGTCCGCCCGATCTCCATCGGCAGACTGGCCCGGCCGCGCCGCTCCCGCACCCACACCAGGACCGCCTGGAGCAGCAGGTCGGCGAGGACGGGGCTGTGCAGCCGTCCGTGGTAACCGCCGTGCGCGGGCCGGTCGTCGGCCAGCCGGGCCCGTACGAGGAGCCGCTGGTCGTCGCTGACCAGGACCGAGCGCAGCCCGCGCAGCGCGGGGCCGTGGAAGAGGGTGCCGTCGCGGTAGAGCGGCGCGGCGTCCCGGCCGGTGGTGGCGGAGCGGGCGAGGGCGACGAGGTCGGTGCGGGCGGCGGCGGGTGTGCCCTCGGCGGTGGAGATCCGCGCGCTGTAGGCGGGGCGGCTGCGGCCGGTGGCGTCGACCGACGAGGCGAGGACGTCGGCCTCGGCGGGGGAGGCCGGGGCGGGCTCCGCGGACAGCCGTAGCTTCCGCGGCTGCTGTCCGCCCGGCTCGTCGCCGTCCCAGGAGACGCCCTTGAAGACCTTGAAGCCGCTGGCGCCGGTGACCGCCCGGCCGGTCGCCGTCTCCACCGCGTTCACCAGCGCGCCGAGCGCGGCGGTGGCGGGCAGCACCGGACGGTCGCCGATGGTGTGGTCCGTCAGCAGCGGCTCGGCCGCCAGGTCGGCCAGGGTGCGGTCGACGACGAAGGCACCGGGGGCCGGGGAGCCCGCGGGCGCGGACAGCGGGGTGAGCGGTCCGGTGACGACGACCGTGTCATGGCCGTGCGCCGCCGTGAACTGCTCGGCGAACAGCCCGGCACCGGTGGCGAGCGGCACCAGCGCCACCCCGCGCTCGGCGAACATCGCCCGCAGGTCGTCGGAGACCATCCCGCCGTCCCAGGCACCCCAGTTCATCGCGGTGACCCGCGCGGAGGGCAGTTCCCGCTTCAGCCGGACCGCGATCCGGTTCAGCGCCTCGTTGGCCATGGCGTAGTCGGACTGGCCCCGGTTGCCGAAGAACCCGGCGACGGACGAGAACAGCACCAGATGCCGCAGCTCGGCGACCCCGCGCAGCACGTCCAGCACGTTCCCGAGACCGAGCAGCTTGGTGCCCAGCACCCGGCGGATCTCCTCCGGCGCCTTCTGCGCGATCAGCCGGTCCGCGAGCACCCCGGCGCCGTGCACCACACCGGTGACCCGACCGGCGTACGGCGTCAGCACCCGGCGCACCTCGGCGGGGTCGGTGATGTCGACGGTCAGGTACTCCACGCGCGCCCCGGTCGCGGCGAGCCGTTCGAGGTTCGCGGCGATCTCCCGCGCGGCGGTCACCTCACGGAACCGCGCCTCCACCGCACGCGGGCTGGGCTTCCCCCCGCCCTGCGCGGACCGCCGCGCGATCAGGCCGCGCAACGCGGGCCCCTCGTACCCCACGGCCCATTCGGGCTCGGGCACCAGCCGACTGCGGCCGAGCAGCAACAGCCCCACCGGCCGCGCGGAGACCAGGGCGTGCAGACAGTCGGCGGTGATCCCGCGCGCCCCGCCGGTCACCACGAACAACTCGTCGGCGGCCAGCTCGGGTACGGCCGCCGCGTGCGCCACGGCGGGCTGCTCCGCCAACCCGACGGTACGACGTCCCGAGGCATCGTGCGCCACCTCGGTGAGCGTCGCCGCCAGATCGCCGATCTCCTCCAGGAACCGCGCTCCTACGGTCGTGGGCGCCATGTCCGGGGCGAAGTCGACGGTACGGGCGAACACCTCGGGCGCCTCGATCGCCAGCGTCTTCACCAGCCCCGCGACCCCGCCGAGCAGCGGCGCGGCGTCCCCGGCGCCCCGGTGTCCCAGGGCCCCGTCCAGCCGGGTCACGGCGACGAAGGCGGCCCGGTCGCCCTGAGCGGCGGCGGACCTGAGCGCGGGCAGCGTGTGCTTGGCGACCAGCAGACCGTGCGCAAGGCGCTGGACGCCCTCCCGCCACTCCGGCCCGGCGGCGGCCACCATCTGCACGACCAGATCGACCCGCCCGCCCGGCAGCGCCGCGGCCAGCTCCCCCTCCTCCCAGCTCCCCAGCCGCCGCACGGCGTCCGCCTCCGGCACGACCGCGTCGTTCCCGGGCAACGCCACGACCTCCACCCGCCAGCCGTCCCCCCGCAACGCCCCCGCCAGCGCCCGCGTCAGCACCGACCCGTCGTCCACGACCACCGCGGTACGCGGCTCCGCGTAGGCACCGACGAGCGTGTGCGGGGCGGGGAGTTCGGTGAGGGTGGCGTGGGTGCGTCCGATGCCGGGGGTGGTGGGGTAGGTGATGGTGAGGGGGGTCGTCGGGGGTGGGGGTGGAGGTGTGACGGTTCCGGTGCTGGTGGACACGGTGGAGGCGAGGAAGCCCGCGATGTCCTCCAACGTCCGCAACTCCGCCAGCCGCTCCGGGTCCACGTCCTCGGACACCGGATACGACTCCTGCAAGGCTCCAAGGATCTGCACCCGCTTGATCGAGTCGATCCCGAGGTCCGCCTCCAGT